>NZ_RBWZ01000005.1:0-1115 GCF_003634765.1 Microbacterium sp. AG790 | reverse complement strand
GCTAGCTGTGCTGCCCAGGGACGTTGGTTGAGGTGTGACGCGATAGACGGGTGAGGACCTCCCGGTCGAGAGTGGAGCTGTCTAGTTCCCGCACTCGATGACCAAGGAGGTCCTCGTGACCCACGCTAACGCTGCTCTGACGCCTCGCCAACGCCTCCGGCTCGCCCGGCAGGTCGTCGATGACGGCTGGTCCGTCGCTGCGGCTGCGAGCTACTTCCGGGTGTCGTGGCGGACCGCGGAACGGTGGGCGCGCCGCTATGTCGAGATGGGTGAGGCGGGGATGCAGGACCGCTCCTCCCGGCCGCACTCGAGTCCGAACAGGACTCCCCGACCGGTGGTGCGGAAGGTCGTGCATCTGCGGTGGAAGAAGCGGCTCGGTCCGGTCGGAATCGGCGCTCAGCTGGGGATGCCTGCTTCGACCGTCCATGCGATCCTCACACGGTGCCGGATCAACCGCCTCAGCCATGTCGATGTTCGCACCGGGGAGCCCGCTCGACGATACGAGCACGAATATCCCGGCTCGATGATCCACGTCGATGTGAAGAAGCTCGGCAACATCCCCGACGGCGGCGGCTGGCGCTACGTCGGCCGGTTCCAAGGCGACCGCAACCGAGCGGTCACCGCCAAACGGACCGGAAGACGTGGCATCGCCGGCGACATGGTCACCGGGACAGCGTTCATCCACACCGTCATCGACGACCACTCCCGCGTCGCCTACGCCGAGATCCACGACGACGAAACCGCAGCCACAGCCGTCGCCGTTCTGCGACGCGCAGTCGGCTGGTTCGCCGCCCGCGGCGTCACCGTCGAACGCGTCCTCTCCGACAACGGCTCCGCCTACCGGTCCTTCGCCTGGCGCGACGCCTGCGCCGAACTCAGCATCCGACCGAAACGCACACGCCCCTACCGGCCGCAAACGAACGGGAAGATCGAGCGATTCCACCGCACCCTCGCCGACGGCTGGGCCTACTCACGGCACTACAACTCCGAATCAGCCCGCCGCAACGCGCTCCCGACCTGGCTGCACTCCTACAATCACCACAGGCCCCACACCGCGATCGGCGGCCACCCACCCATCAGCAGATTGACCAACGTCCCTGGGCAGCACAGCTAGC
>NZ_RBWZ01000004.1:0-1264 GCF_003634765.1 Microbacterium sp. AG790 | reverse complement strand
GGGAGCCTGACCCGGTTTTCCGGACACCAACTTTGAGGCGATGATCGTCTCGGAAGGAGTCCGTGAGATGCCTGCTGCCCACCCGCCGGAGTTCCGGCGTCGAGCCCTCGATCTCGTCGCCCAGGGCAACCCTGTCGGTCAGACCGCGCGTGATCTCGGGATCAGCGAATCGTGCCTTCGGAACTGGATGAACCGCGACGCGATCGACTCGGGCCGCAAGGCCGGCGTCACGAGCGACGAGCACAAGGAGCTCGTGGAGCTGAGGCGCCGGAACCGTGTGCTGGAGATGGAGATCGAGATCCTCAAGCGCGCTTCGGCCTATTTCGCCAGGGAGAACGTGCTCCCAAAATAGGGTTCCGGCTGGTCCAGGAGCTCGCCGCGGACGGGATCCCCGTCGCGGTGGCCTGCCGGTTGCTCAACGTCTCAACGTCCGGCTATTACGAATGGGCTTCCCGCCCACCGTCGCTGCGCGCGGTCGCGGATGCAGCGCTCACGACGACGATTCGGAAGGTGCATCGCGACTCGCGAGGCACCTATGGGGCCCCGCGGGTGCTGGCCGAGCTGCGGCTCGGGCTCGGCGTTCACGTCGGCAAGAAGCGCGTCGCCCGGCTCATGCGCCTTGACGGCCTCTCCGGGGTGTCTCATCGACGCAAACGGCGAGGTTGGAAACCAGACACAGCGACGCACGAGGATCTGGTGAAGCGACAGTTCCGCGCGTCTGAGCCGAACAGGCTCTGGTTCTGCGACATCACGCAGCATCGCGCGAAAGACGGATGGGTCTATTGCGCGGCCGTCATCGACGCGTTCAGCCGCCGAGTGGTGGGTTGGTCGATCTCGGACCGGATCACCGCGGAGATCGTCGTCGATGCCCTCGAGATGGCTCGCTGGCGACGACGACCCGAGCCTGGAACCGTGGTCCACGCCGATCGAGGAGCGCAATACACCTCCTGGCTCTTCGGTCACCGGCTCAGGCAAGCCGGTCTGCTCGGCTCGATGGGCCGGGTCGCCTCCAGCGTCGATAACGCGCTCATCGAGTCGTTCTGGTCGACGATGCAGCGCGAGCTTCTCGATCGGTCGAACTGGACCTCAAAAGCAGAGCTGTCGTCGGCGATGTTCGAGTGGATCGAGGGCTTCTACAACCCGACCCGTCGGCACACTGCCCTCGGCAACCTCAGCCCCGTGGAGTTCGAACGACTTCACATCCCCGCCGCAACCGCGGCATGATCAACACAAACAACCCGTCCGGAAAAGCGGGTCAGGCTCC
>NZ_RBWZ01000003.1:0-5701 GCF_003634765.1 Microbacterium sp. AG790 | reverse complement strand
GTCGTGTTAACGGGAAATGGCCACCCAGCGTTGGGTGGCCATTTCCTGAAAAGAAGTCCGGCGGTGTCCTACTCTCCCACAGGGTCCCCCCTGCAGTACCATCGGCGCTGTGAGGCTTAGCTTCCGGGTTCGGAATGTAACCGGGCGTTTCCCTCACGCTATGGCCGCCGAAACACTATTGATGTTTCATCAAGCACACAACAATCAACGAATGATGTTTGTGTGTGTTCTCGACCGTACATCGAGAACCACTCAGTGGACGCAAGCACCAAAACGGTGTGTTATCAAGTCATCGGCCTATTAGTACCGGTCAGCTTCACGTGTTGCCACGCTTCCACATCCGGCCTATCAACCCAGTAGTCTGGCTGGGAGCCTCTCACCCGAAGGTATGGAAATCTCATCTTGAGGCCGGCTTCCCGCTTAGATGCTTTCAGCGGTTATCCATCCCGAACGTAGCTAACCAGCGGTGCTCCTGGCGGAACAACTGGCACACCAGAGGTTCGTCCAACCCGGTCCTCTCGTACTAGGGTCAGATCCTCTCAAATTTCCTACGCGCGCAGCGGATAGGGACCGAACTGTCTCACGACGTTCTAAACCCAGCTCGCGTACCGCTTTAATGGGCGAACAGCCCAACCCTTGGGACCTACTCCAGCCCCAGGATGCGACGAGCCGACATCGAGGTGCCAAACCATGCCGTCGATATGGACTCTTGGGCAAGATCAGCCTGTTATCCCCGAGGTACCTTTTATCCGTTGAGCGACAGCGCTTCCACAAGCCACTGCCGGATCACTAGTCCCGACTTTCGTCCCTGCTCGACCTGTCAGTCTCACAGTCAAGCTCCCTTGTGCACTTACACTCGCCACCTGATTGCCAACCAGGTTGAGGGAACCTTTGGGCGCCTCCGTTACTTTTTGGGAGGCAACCGCCCCAGTTAAACTACCCACCAGGCACTGTCCCTGAACCGGATTACGGTTCGAAGTTAGATATCCAGAGTGACCAGAGTGGTATTTCAACAATGACTCCACGGTAACTAGCGTCACCGCTTCACAGTCTCCCACCTATCCTACACAAGCCACACCGAACACCAATACCAAGCTGTAGTAAAGGTCACGGGGTCTTTCCGTCCTGCTGCGCGTAACGAGCATCTTTACTCGTAGTGCAATTTCGCCGAGTTCGCGGTTGAGACAGTTGGGAAGTCGTTACGCCATTCGTGCAGGTCGGAACTTACCCGACAAGGAATTTCGCTACCTTAGGATGGTTATAGTTACCACCGCCGTTTACTGGGGCTTAAATTCTCAGCTTCGCCTTGCGGCTAACCGGTCCTCTTAACCTTCCAGCACCGGGCAGGCGTCAGTCCGTATACATCGTCTTGCGACTTGGCACGGACCTGTGTTTTTAATAAACAGTCGCTACCCACTAGTCTCTGCGGCCACCACACCCTTTTTGAGGCAAGCTCATATAAGCGGATGGCCCCCCTTCTCCCGAAGTTACGGGGGCATTTTGCCGAGTTCCTTAACCACGATTCTCTCGATCTCCTTGGTATTCTCTACCTGACCACCTGAGTCGGTTTGGGGTACGGGCAGCTAGAACCTCGCGTCGATGCTTTTCTTGGCAGCATAGGATCACCCACTTTTTATCCGCATCGTGTCTCAGCCTTAACGAGTCACGGATTTGCCTATGACTCGGCCTACGCACTTGCACCAGGACAACCATCGCCTGGCTTGGGCTACCTTCCTGCGTCACACCTGTTAATACGCTAACCGCACCAGCATGGGGTCGTGCGCTAGCCCTGAAGCTCTCACCCCGAAGGGATCGATACGACAGGATTCGGGCACTTAGCACCACTGGATTAGCTTGGGCGGTTCTTCGCCGGTACGGGAATATCAACCCGTTGTCCATCGACTACGCCTGTCGGCCTCGCCTTAGGTCCCGACTTACCCAGGGAAGATTAGCTTGACCCTGGAACCCTTGGTCTTTCGGAGGACGTGTTTCTCACACGTCTTTCGCTACTCATGCCTGCATTCTCACTCGTGTAGCCTCCACGGCTGGTTCACACCGCCGCTTCGCTGGCCACACGACGCTCTCCTACCCATCAACACGGCTGGACCACGAAGGCCTACCAAAAATGTCAATGCCACAACTTCGGTGGCGTGCTTGAGCCCCGTTACATTGTCGGCGCGGAATCACTTGACCAGTGAGCTATTACGCACTCTTTCAAGGGTGGCTGCTTCTAAGCCAACCTCCTGGTTGTCAAGGCAACTCCACATCCTTTCCCACTTAGCACGCGCTTTGGGACCTTAGTTGGTGGTCTGGGTTGTTTCCCTCTCGACTATGAAGCTTATCCCCCACAGTCTCACTGCTGCGCTCTCACTTACCGGCATTCGGAGTTTGGCTGACGTCAGTAACCTTGTAGGGCCCATCGGCCATCCAGTAGCTCTACCTCCGGCAAGAAACACGCAACGCTGCACCTAAATGCATTTCGGAGAGAACCAGCTATCACGAAGTTTGATTGGCCTTTCACCCCTATCCACAGCTCATCCCCTCAGTTTTCAACCTAAGTGGGTTCGGCCCTCCACGACGTCTTACCGTCGCTTCAGCCTGGCCATGGATAGATCACTTCGCTTCGGGTCTAGGACACGCGACTGAATCGCCCTATTCAGACTCGCTTTCGCTACGGCTACCCCACACGGGTTAACCTCGCCACGTATCGCTAACTCGCAGGCTCATTCTTCAAAAGGCACGCTGTCACCCCTACTAAGGAGGCTCCAACGGTTTGTAAGCAAACGGTTTCAGGTACTATTTCACTCCCCTCCCGGGGTACTTTTCACCTTTCCCTCACGGTACTTGTCCGCTATCGGTCATCTGGGAGTATTTAGGCTTATCAGGTGGTCCTGACAGATTCACACGGGATTTCTCGGGCCCCGTGCTACTTGGGATACTCTTCGCGCCAAGAGAAGCATTTCGACTACGGGGTTCGCACCCTCTATGACCCGCCTTTCAATGCGGTTCGTCTATACCTTCTTGTAACGCCGACACATCGGCAGACATGTCTGAAAAGTCCCACAACCCCCAACGTGCAACGCCTGCCGGCTATCACACACGCTAGGTTTAGCCTGTTCCGGTTTCGCTCGCCACTACTAACGGAATCGCGGTTGCTTTCTCTTCCTGTGGGTACTGAGATGTTTCACTTCCCCACGTTCCCTCTACCCGCCCTATATATTCAGGCGGGAGTCACCAGGTACGCACGCGCCCTGGCGGGGTTTCCCCATTCGGACACCCTCGGATCAAAACTTGCTTATCAGTTCCCCGAGGCTTATCGCAGATTGCTACGTCCTTCTTCGGCTCCAGATGCCAAGGCATCCACCGTTTGCTCTTAAAGACTTGAAATCACATGAGTTTGAATCGTCAAAAAAATTGACTAATGATCTTTAAGATCATCTTCACGAGATGAAAAATCATCTCGAAGATGCTCGCGTCCACTGTGTAGTTCTCAAAGTACGGGCGGTACCCTCCCCGCACCAGCACCAGCCGGCAACAGAAAGAGTCCTGAGGTTCGTCTGCTCCCCATCCGAAGATGAGAGCGCATCCGGTCCCTCAGGACCCAACAGCGTGCATGTGCCGACTCAATCACCCCCAGCTTTCCCAACCCGAAGGCCGTACTCACCAGAGACTCAATCCCCGACACCCCATCAAATGTTCCACCCATGAGCTCCCTGCAGAGACATTCGCTCTGATCAGGGCTCTGTCACTCCGAAGAGCGCAGTGCTCCTTAGAAAGGAGGTGATCCAGCCGCACCTTCCGGTACGGCTACCTTGTTACGACTTAGTCCTAATTACCGATCCCACCTTCGACGGCTCCCTCCACAAGGGTTGGGCCACCGGCTTCAGGTGTTACCGACTTTCATGACTTGACGGGCGGTGTGTACAAGACCCGGGAACGTATTCACCGCAGCGTTGCTGATCTGCGATTACTAGCGACTCCGACTTCATGAGGTCGAGTTGCAGACCTCAATCCGAACTGGGACCGGCTTTTTGGGATTCGCTCCACCTTACGGTATTGCAGCCCTTTGTACCGGCCATTGTAGCATGCGTGAAGCCCAAGACATAAGGGGCATGATGATTTGACGTCATCCCCACCTTCCTCCGAGTTGACCCCGGCAGTATCCCATGAGTTCCCACCATTACGTGCTGGCAACATAGAACGAGGGTTGCGCTCGTTGCGGGACTTAACCCAACATCTCACGACACGAGCTGACGACAACCATGCACCACCTGTTTACGAGTGTCCAAAGAGTTCTACATTTCTGCAGCGTTCTCGTATATGTCAAGCCTTGGTAAGGTTCTTCGCGTTGCATCGAATTAATCCGCATGCTCCGCCGCTTGTGCGGGTCCCCGTCAATTCCTTTGAGTTTTAGCCTTGCGGCCGTACTCCCCAGGCGGGGAACTTAATGCGTTAGCTGCGTCACGGAATCCGTGGAATGGACCCCACAACTAGTTCCCAACGTTTACGGGGTGGACTACCAGGGTATCTAAGCCTGTTTGCTCCCCACCCTTTCGCTCCTCAGCGTCAGTTACGGCCCAGAGATCTGCCTTCGCCATCGGTGTTCCTCCTGATATCTGCGCATTCCACCGCTACACCAGGAATTCCAATCTCCCCTACCGCACTCTAGTCTGCCCGTACCCACTGCAGACCCGAGGTTGAGCCTCGGGATTTCACAGCAGACGCGACAAACCGCCTACGAGCTCTTTACGCCCAATAATTCCGGATAACGCTTGCGCCCTACGTATTACCGCGGCTGCTGGCACGTAGTTAGCCGGCGCTTTTTCTGCAGGTACCGTCACTTTCGCTTCTTCCCTGCTAAAAGAGGTTTACAACCCGAAGGCCGTCATCCCTCACGCGGCGTTGCTGCATCAGGCTTGCGCCCATTGTGCAATATTCCCCACTGCTGCCTCCCGTAGGAGTCTGGGCCGTGTCTCAGTCCCAGTGTGGCCGGTCACCCTCTCAGGCCGGCTACCCGTCGACGCCTTGGTGAGCCATTACCTCACCAACAAGCTGATAGGCCGCGAGCTCATCCCTGACCAAAAAATCTTTCCAACCGTTGAAGATGCCTCCACGGTTCGTATCCAGTATTAGACGCCGTTTCCAGCGCTTATCCCAGAGTCAGGGGCAGATTGCTCACGTGTTACTCACCCGTTCGCCACTGATCCACCCAGCAAGCTGGGCTTCACCGTTCGACTTGCATGTGTTAAGCACGCCGCCAGCGTTCATCCTGAGCCAGGATCAAACTCTCCAAAAAGAAAAAATGCATACACCATCGGGAAAACGACAATGCAGCGAGTTTGAACTGACCAAAAGGATGCCATCACTGACAATCCATAATGCCGACACCAAAGTGCCGGACTTGATCCAAAGGAATCTCACCCCACCAAAAGGCAGGGACGAGGTAATTTGGCATTTGACAAGTGCACGCTGTTGAGTTCTCAAGGATCGGACGCTCCCGCAGCTCAGCCTTCCAGCCTCGCCCGCAGGGCAACTTCACAATCTTATCCATCTCGCTCCGCATGTCAAATCCGCGCTTCGGGATCTCAGATCCACAGTGGCAACCGGCGACAACAGCTACGAGAGAATACCCATCCTAGACCAGAAGTCCTCTTCTCTCTACCGAGAGGTTCGGGACGGGATTTCGTTCTCCACTTGAGGG
>NZ_RBWZ01000002.1:0-23216 GCF_003634765.1 Microbacterium sp. AG790 | reverse complement strand
AGTGCGGGAACTAGACAGCTCCACTCTCGACCGGGAGGTCCTCACCCGTCTATCGCGTCACACCTCAACCAACGTCCCTGGGCAGCACAGCTAGCGCGCGAATTTCGGATCAGCAAGTCTCGAAAAGGGTAGAGTCGGAGCATGACCGACATTCCGCGCAGCGCAGGACGCCCACGGAGCGAGAGTGCGCGCTCCGCCGTGCTCCGCGCGGTCGACGACATGCTCGTCGACGTGGGCTATGCGGCCATGACGATGAAGGGCATCGCGGAACGGGCGAAGGTCGGACGCCAGACCGTGTACCGCTGGTGGTCGTCGAAAGCGGAGATCCTGCTCGAGGCCAGCGCGGGCGACGCCGCTCGCGAACTCGATGTGCCGGCCCACGCGGATCCCGCCGTGGAGATCACTGCGTTCCTCGCCGCACTCACGGCCTTTCTGACGACATCGGATGCCGGACTCGCGTATCGAGCGTTGCTCGGCGAGGCTCAGCACGACCGCGCCGTCGCCGAACTGCTGAAGGGCACCGACGTTCTCGGTACGGCCGCACACGTCATCCTCGAGAGAACACGGGCGACAGATCCGCGCGCGGAGAGCACGAACGGCTCCGCACGTACCGCCGAGCTCGTCGGACCGCTGCTGTACGCCGTGCTCATCGAGGGGCGAACACCGACGCCGTCAGAGCTGAGCGAGATGGCCACGCGCTTTCTGCGGTGAACGGACCCTCGCCGGGCTATCGAGGACACAACACGTGAGCTGCGCGCGAGGACGCACTGCGTGGGGAGGGACGCGTCACGGAGCCGCGGCCGACCGACGAGGCCGCGTCCTGGCCGCGCGCGATGTCACCCCTTACCGATCTGTCGAACCGATCGAGCCCTCCGGGCGCGCGATCGCTGGGAGCCATCCGCACGACGCGTGTGGCCAGCTCTTCCGCGCGTACGTGGGGGGTCGACCCGTCTTCCCGGACGGCTCTTGCCTGCACCCTCTCTTACCTGGCCCCTCCGCCACCAACGACGAAGCCCTGACGAGAAGAACTTCTCATCAGGGCTTCAGACCGTCGGGATGACAGGATTTGAACCTGCGACCCCTTGACCCCCAGTCAAGTGCGCTACCAAGCTGCGCCACATCCCGGTCTGCTGCCCGCTCGCGGACAACTCCCCTATCCTACCGGTTTCCCGGAGTGCTCGCGAACGCGTGTCGGTGGCGGGGAGTACGGTCTGGTCATGAGCCAGATCGAGATCGTTCCGGCATCCGCCGATCGCTTCGCCGATGTGGAGCATGCCCTCACCGGCGGAGGCGACGGCGCCTCCTGCTGGTGCCAGTGGTGGATGCTGCGCAACAAGGACTTCTCGCCCACGACGTCGACCGAACGGCGCGAGCTGCTGCGAGGCGACCTCGCCGACACGCCCGCCTCCGCGCTCATCGCCTACGTCGACGGCGAGGCGGCCGGATGGGTCAAGGTGTCGCCGCGCCCGGCGCAGCCCCGCCTCTCCGCGACCCGCGCCTTTCAGCAATCGCCGGAGCCCTTCGACGACGCCTCCGTCTGGGCCATCACATGCTTCGTCGTCCGCCGCGAGTTCCGCGGCGACGGCCTCGCTAAACGCCTGCTCGACGCGGCCGTCGACCACGCGCGTGCGCACGGTGCTCGCGTCATCGAGGGCTACCCGCTCGACACCGCCGTCGGCAAGACCTCGTCCAACGACCTCTTCCACGGTGCCCTCTCGAGCTTCGTGGATGCCGGGTTCGTCGAAGTCGCCCGCCCGAAACCGGCGCGCCCCATCGTCTCGCTGACGGTGGCGTGACGCCGCGGCTTCGACACGGCAGAATCAACAGGTGAGCGAACCGTCCGTCCGTGTCGACTCGTGGCTCTGGGCGGTCCGCGTCTACAAGACCCGCTCCGCCGCCACGACCGCCTGCCGCGCCGGCCACGTCCGGATCGGCTGCGAGAAGGCCAAAGCCGCGCAAGCCGTGCGCGTCGGAGACGAGTTGCGCGTGCGGATCGCGGGATTCGACCGCATCCTCGTGGTGCGTCAGCTGCTCACCAAGCGCGTCGGGGCGCCCGTCGCGGCGCTCGCCGCCGAAGACCGCACACCGCCGCGCGAGCCCGTCGCCCAGCTCGCCGTCCGCGACCGCGGCGCCGGTCGCCCCACCAAGCGCGAACGCCGCGAGATCGATCGCCTCCGCGGGCGCGACGCACTCAGCGGCCTCGGCGACGAGAGCGGCTCCTGACCGCCGCGCGCGTCACGCAGAGCCCGGTCCGGCGGCGTCCAGCCACGACGGCCCCCGACTGACGGCGCCATGCGAGGCCACGCGCTCGCGCAGCTCCCGGTCGCTCGTCACCACGACGACCGACCGTCCCGCCGCGGCGAGCGCTGCCGCCTCGGCGAGGATCGCGTCGTCGCCCTCTCCGGCCGCACGCACCACCGCGATGCCGGGAACGTCATCGACGGCACGCGCCTGACCCTCCACCACGACGCGCACCTCGGGGAACCAGACGTCCCCCGGCAGCTCCAGCCGCGCGGCATCCATCCCCTGCTCCACCAGCGGACGCAACCTTTCGAGGAGTCGCCCCGTCGCCCCCGCCCGATCCTTCCACCAGCCGTCGGGCACGGAGCCCACCACGTTCGCGGCATCCACGACCACGGCCGGGCGCACATCGAGCAGACCGCGCAGCATCGGCCACGAGGCGGCGAACCCCGGGTGCAAGGGGTACGCGTCCACGGCATCCACCGGCACCCACGCAAGCTCGCGGCTCTCGGGATCGCTGATCACCGGCGCGAAAGGCTCGACGACGTCGGCGACCACCGTCGCGTACGTCCACACGCCCACGTCGTACACGCTGATCAGCCGCGGCCGGACGGCCGAGGCAGGAACCCCGGCTTCCTCCGCCGACTCACGCAGCGCCCCGTCGCACGCCGACTCACCTTCGTGCCGCGCACCGCCCGGCAGCCCCCAGGTGTCGCCGAAGTGGCTCCAGGCGACCCGATGCTGCAGCAAGACCCCGCGCTCGGGATCGACCGCGAGCAGACCCGCCGCCCCGAACCGCCCCCAGTACCGCGTGCCGTCACCGGCGATGACCCACGCGTCACCGGGGTCGCGCGGCCCGTCGGGGCGGCGCGGCTCGCCGGGAGCAGACGGCACGATCGTCACCCGCTCAGCCTTTCACACCCGCGGCGCCCCACCGCCTCCGCGTGACGAGATTTTGCACGGCACATGACTCTTCGACACGCCCACATCTGGGCGCGACAGCCCCCGCGAACCCCACATATTGTGGTCAGACCAAGTCCGCACCACCAGATATCGAAAGCAGGATCCCCATGTCCTCCTCCCCCAGCGACACCGTCGTCTCGGCCCGCGCCACGATCGACGAGTATCTCGCCCGCTCCGACTGGCGCATCAACGCGAACGCCAACCAGGGCTACTCGCTGGGCGGCATGATCCTCAACTCCGCCGGAAAGCTGGTCGCCAACTACTGGCTCGACGAGGTCTACGCCCCCGCCGCCGGGACGGCCCACCGCGAGGGCGACCTGCACATCCACGACCTCGACGTCTTCGCCGGCTACTGCGCCGGATGGTCACTGCGGATGGTTCTCGAACAGGGCTTCAACGGGGTGCCCGGAAGGATCGCCTCTGCACCTCCCCGCCACTTCTCCAGCGCGCTCGGCCAGCTCGTCAACTTCCTGGGCACACTGCAGAACGAGTGGGCCGGCGCGCAGGCGTTCAGCTCGTTCGACACCTACCTCGCCCCCTACGTGCGCATCGACGACCTGACCTACGACGAGGTGCGCCAGGCGATGCAGGAGTTCATCTTCAACCTCAACGTCCCCTCGCGCTGGGGCACGCAGACCCCGTTCACCAACCTCACCTTCGACTGGGTCTGCCCCGACGACCTCGCCGATCAGCACCCCCTCGTCGGCGGTCAGGTGCAGGCGTTCGCGTACGGCGACCTGGCCGAGGAGATGGCCGTGATCAACCGCGCCTTCATCGACGTGATGACGGGCGGCGACCAGGACGGGCGCGCCTTCACGTTTCCCATCCCGACCTACAACATCACGAAGGACTTCGACTGGCACGGCCCCAACACCGACGCCCTCTTCACGATGACCGCGAAGTACGGCCTGCCCTACTTCCAGAACTTCGTGACCTCCGACCTCGACCCGCACATGATCCGCTCGATGTGCTGCCGCCTGCAGCTCGACCTCACCGAACTACTCAAGCGTGGCAACGGGCTGTTCGGCTCGGCCGAGCAGACCGGGTCGATCGGCGTCGTGACCATCAACTGCGCACGCCTCGGGTTCGTGCACTCCGGTGATGAGGATGCCGTCATCGCCCGCCTCGACGAACTGCTCGACATCGCCCGCGACAGCCTCGTCGCCAAACGCGCCATCATCGCCCACCACCTCGACGGCGGTCTCTTCCCGTACACGCAGCGCTACCTCGGCACGCTCGACAACCACTTCTCGACGATCGGCGTCAACGGCCTCAATGAGTACGTCCGCAACTTCACGCGCGATAGCGACGACATCACCACCGCGCACGGCATGAACCTGGCGACGCGCCTGCTCGACCACGTCCGCGAACGCATGGTCGAGTTCCAGGAACAGACGGGGCACATGTTCAACCTCGAGGCGACGCCCGCCGAAGGAACGACCTACCGGTTCGCAAAGGAGGACATCGCGCGACTTCCCGGCATCCGCCACGCCGGCACCGCCGACAACCCGTACTACACGAACTCGTCGCAGCTGCCGGTGGGGTACACGAGCGATCCCTTCCTGGCGATGCAGATGCAGGAGCCGCTGCAGGCGAAGTACACCGGCGGAACGGTGCTGCACCTCTACATGGGCGAAGCGATGCCGTCCGCCGAGGCCTGCCGCGAACTCGTCCGCCGCTCGCTGTCGCGGTTCCGACTGCCGTACATCACGGTCACGCCCACTTTCTCGATCTGCCCCCGCCACGGCTACCGGTCCGGCCACCACGAGCAGTGCCCCGACTGCGGCGCGGAGTGCGAAGTGTGGACCCGCGTGATGGGTTACTTCCGGCCGATCGCCAGTTTCAACGTCGGCAAGAAGGGCGAAGCTGAGGAGCGAGAGTACTTCTCCGCTGCTCTTCCCGCCGAGGAGGCGACATGGTCCGCACCGCTGCAGCCTGTGAACTGAACATCGCGGGGGTCACGCCGTTCTCGACCGTGGACTGGCCTGACATGATGACCGCGACGGTCTTCCTGCAGGGCTGCCCGTGGAACTGCTTCTACTGCCACAATCCGGCGCTCATCGATCCGCGGGCCGAGGGCGCGGTGTCGTGGGCCGACGTCACCGACCTGCTGTGCGACCGGATGGGGCTGCTCGACGGCGTCGTGTTTTCCGGCGGCGAGCCCACACTGCAGCACGCGCTGGTCCCGGCGATGCAGATGGTGCGCACGCTCGGCTTCCGCGTGGGCCTGCACACCGCGGGCGCCTACCCGGGGCTGCTCGCCCGCGCGCTCCCCTACGTCGACTGGGTGGGACTGGACATCAAAGCCGCGCCCGACGACTACGCCACCGTCACCGGGCGCGCGCCCAGCGGCATGCACGCGTGGCGATCGTTGGAGCTCGTGCTCGGCAACCGGCTGCTGCGCGCGGGGTCGGATCACCCGCTCGACTACGAGGTGCGCACCACCGTGCACCCGGCCGCGTTCGACGACGCGGGGCTCCGCGAGCTCGGATGCCGTCTGGCCGACGCGGGCGTGGACACGTGGGCCGTGCAACGGTTCCGTGAGACGGGCACGCGCCAGCCGCTTCCCCGCGCGACGGATGCCGAGGCACCGGCGCTCCGCTTAGACGACCTGCCGGTGGAACGGTTCCGGTCGCTGGTCGTCCGCTGACGGGGCGCGTTTCGACTCGCGGCTGCGCCGCTCGCTCAACGACCGGGACCGGGGCGAGCGCGCGCGGCGCCGTCGCGCTGGCCGGGCCCGGGCGCGCGCCGGCGCGCCCGGGCAGTGGCAGTGCCATCCGCCCGAACTGCAAGCCCTCCGCCCGGCCGCCCACCCACCCGAAGTGCAAGGGATGCGTGGCGACACGCCGCGGCATCCGTGCACCACACCGCGTGTCGGCGCTGAGGCCTTGCAGTTCGGGTGACACCGGCCGGCGCCGTTCGCTCGACGACCGGGACGAAGCACCTGGCGTGACCAACCCCCGCGAGCCGACAGACCAGCCGGCTCGACCGAGCCCGCTCGGCGCGCGGCCCGGCCGCCCACCCGCCCGAACTGCAAGGGATGCGGGGCGACACGCCGCGGCATCCGCGCATCACACCGCGTGTCGGCGCAGAGGCCTTGCAGTTCGGTCAGCGGCGCACCGCCGCCACAGCCCGCTCCGGCACCACAGACGGCCAGCCACGGCGCCAGCGCGATCAGCGCTGGCGACGCTCGCGCACCCGCATGTTGACGACGATCGGCGTGCCCTCGAAACCGAAGATCTCGCGCAGGCGCCGCTGGATGAACCGGCGGTAGCCCGGGTCGAGGAATCCGGTCGTGAACAGCACGAACGTCGGCGGACGTGTGCCCGCCTGCGTGCCGAACAGGATGCGCGGCTGCTTGCCGCCGCGCAGCGGATGCGGGTGCTCGGCGATGAGCTCGGCGAGGAAGGCGTTGAACTTCCCGGTCGGAATGCGCTGATCCCACGACTCCAGCGCCGTCTCCAACGCCGGGACGAGCTTGTCGAGGTGACGGCCGGTGCGCGCGGAGATGTTCACACGCGGAGCCCACGCGACGTGCGCGAGGTCCTGCTCGATCTCGCGCTCGAGGTAGCGGCGCCGGTCGGAGTTCTCCATGTCGTCGTCGTTCAGGCGGTCCCACTTGTTGAAGGCGAGCACGAGCGCGCGGCCCGACTCGAGCACCAAGTCGATGATGTTGAGGTCCTGCACGCTGATCGACTGCGAGACATCGAGCACGACGACGGCCACTTCGGCCTTCTCGAGCGCGGCGGAGGTGCGCAGCGACGCGTAGAAGTCGGCCCCCTGCTGCAGGTGCACGCGGCGGCGGATGCCGGCGGTGTCGACGAAGCGCCACAGCTTGCCGCCGAGCTCGACGATCTCGTCCACCGGGTCGCGCGTCGTGCCGGCGAGCTCGTTGACGACGACGCGCTCCTCACCGGCGGCCTTGTTCAGCAGTGACGACTTGCCGACGTTGGGGCGGCCGAGGATCGCGACGCGACGCGGGCCCCCGAGCTCGCCCTTGGCGACGGCCGAGACCTCGGGCAGCACCTTCATGACCTCGTCGAGCAGGTCGGCGACTCCGCGACCGTGGATGGCCGACACGGGGTGCGGCTCGCCGAGGCCCAGGTTCCACAGCGCCGCGGCCTCGGGCTCCTGGCGGGCATCGTCGATCTTGTTGGCAACGAGGAAGACGGGCTTCTTGGTCGTGCGCAGCAGCTTCACGACGGCCTCGTCGGTCGCCGTGGCGCCGACCATGGCGTCGACGACGAACAGCACGACGTCGCAGAGGTCGATGGCGACCTCTGCCTGCGCGGCGACGGAGCGGTCGATGCCGCGGGCGTCGGGCTCCCACCCGCCGGTGTCGACGAGCGAGAAACGGCGGTCCATCCACTCGGCCTTGTAGGTGACGCGGTCCCGCGTCACGCCCGGGGTGTCCTCGACGACCGCTTCGCGGCGTCCGAGGATGCGGTTCACGAGCGCCGACTTGCCGACGTTCGGCCGTCCGACGATCGCGACGACGGGCAGCGCGGGCAGCATCTCGACGACTTCGCCGCCGGCGGTGAAGCCCGCGAGCAGGTCGTCGTCCTCATCGTCCAGGTCGTAGTCGGCGAGCGAGGCGCGCAGCGCCGCCGCCCGCTGTTCCGCGAGTTCCTCGTCGAGGTTCGCGAGCTTCTCCTCGATCTGGTCGGGACCGGCCTCGTACTCGTCTTCAGCGGCCATCGTGGTTCTCCTGTGGGGTGGGGTCAGTCGCAGAGATCACGTCGAGGACGGCCTCCACGGTCTGAGCGAAATCGAGTTCGGTCGAATCGACGACCGTGACGCCGTCGGCGGCGGTGAGGAAGTCGACGACGGTGCTGTCGGCGGCGTCCCGACGGTGAAGTGCCGCGGCGACGGCATCGGCATCCTCACCGGACAGCTCGGCGCTGCGCCGGGCGGCGCGCACCTCGGGTGCGGCGGTGAGGAGGATCCGCACCGCCGCATCGGGGGCGACCACGGTCGTGATGTCGCGGCCTTCCACGACGACACCGGGCCGGCCCGAGTCGCGGACGAGCCGGCGGAACAACTCGTTGACCTGCGCGCGGACGGCGGGAACGCGGGCGACACCGCTGACGGCGGCGGTCACCCGCGGCTCACGAATGGCGGCGGTCACGTCGGCCTGCCCCACCCGCACCCAGTAGTCGTCGGGGTCGAGCGAGATGGCGTAGGGGAAGTCGGATGCCGCAGCCACCACGACCGCCTCGTCCGCCGTGTCCGACGCGGCACCGGTGCCCCGCGCCAGCACGTGCCACGCGAGCGCGCGGTAGGCGGCGCCGGTGTCGAGGTAGCCGTAGCCGAGGGCGCGTGCGACCTGCTTGGAGACGCTGGACTTGCCCGAGCCGGCGGGCCCGTCGATGGCGATCGTGACGGTCATGAGGGCAGACTCGCGATCTTCCAGCCGCGCGCGGTCAGGCCGTCCTCGGCATGACGGACGATCGTCGGGTCGACGCTGATCTCGGCCAGGCCGAACTGTGCGCCGGGCGAGTGCTCCAGGCGCAGGTCCTCGACGTTGACGCCGAGCTCGCCGAGCTCGCCGAACAGGCGGCCGAGCTGACCCGGCGTGTCGTCGACCATGACGACGAGGCTCTCGTACCGGCGGTTCTGCCCGTGCTTGCCGGGAAGACGCTCCACGCCGTCGTTGCCACGCCGGATCGTGTCGGCGACGGCACGCCGTGCACCGGGAGCGTCGGGGGCGCGCAACGCGTCGGCGACGGCGCGCAGATCGTCGGAGAGCGCGTCGAGCACGTCGACGACCGGGGCCGCGTTCGCGCCGAGGATCTGCACCCACAGCTCGGGCGCCGAGGCGGCGATGCGCGTCGTGTCGCGCACGCCTTGACCGGCCAGACGCAACGAGCCGTCGGGAGCGTCGATGAACCGTCCAGCGAGCAGCGATGCCACCAGCTGCGGCACGTGCGACACGAGCGCGACGGCGCGGTCGTGCTCTTCGGGCGTCATCTCGATGGGCGTCGCACCGAGGTCGAGGGCGAGACCCTCGACGAGGGCGAGATCGGATGCCGGGGTCTCGACATCACGGCACACGACCCACGGACGACCCACGAAGATGTCCGCGCGCGCCGAGATGGCCCCGCCGCGCTCGCGGCCGGCCATCGGGTGCGAGCCGATGTAGTGGGTGAGGTCGACGCCGCGGCCCCGCAGCTCGTGCAGGGGGTCGAGCTTGACGCTGGCGACATCGGTGACGACGGCATCCGGGAAGGCGGCCAGCTCCCGCGCGACGACGTCGGCCGTCACGTCCGGAGGCACCGCGACGACGACCAGCAGCGGACGGTCGTCGTCATGCGCAGCGCGACCGGCACCGTAGTCGATCGCCAGGCGCAACTGGGCGGGCGATGCGTCGGCGAGCGCGACGTCGACGCCGAGCGCGCGCAACGCATGGCCGATGCTGGCACCGAGCAGCCCGGCACCGACGATCCGGACCGTGCCGGAGGTGCGGGCCGCGCGGGTGCGCAGATCGGCAACGGCCTGTTCGGTCACTGTTCTCCGCCTCAGCTGTCCCCGGGCGGCGTGGGCGCCGCCTGGCGCGCCACGGTGAGCAGTGCGCCGCGTTCCACTGTAGTCAACTCGCGGGCCCGCCCCGCCGGGAGGGTTCCCAGGTGGAGCGGCCCGAACTGACGTCGCACGAGGTCGACGACGGGGTGGCCGACGGCTGCCATCATGCGCCGCACGATGCGGTTGCGCCCGGAGTGCAACGTGAGCTCCACCAGAGAGGTGTCGCCGGAGGTGTCGAGCAGGCGCGCCTTGTCGGCGGCGATGGGTCCGTCCTCCAGGTCGACGCCCGCGGTCAGCTGCGCGATCGTCTGGGCCGTCACGCGACCGGTGACCTTCGCGATGTAGACCTTGGTGACGCCGAAGGAGGGGTGGGCCAGCACATGGGCGAGCTCGCCGTCGTTGGTCAGCACGAGCAGCCCCGAGGTCTCGGCATCCAGCCGGCCGACGTTGTAGAGCCGCTCGTCCCACTCCTTCGTGAAACGGCGCAGGTCGGGACGGCCCTGCTCGTCCTTCATCGACGAGACGACGCCGGTCGGCTTGTTGAGCATGACGTAGCGCTTGGTGGTGTCGAGCTGGATCGCCGTGCCGTCCACGTCGACGAGGTCGGATGCCGGGTCGATGCGGCGCCCGAGCTCGGTGACCACGTGGCCGTTGACACGGATGCGACCCTCGACGATGTACTGCTCGCAGACGCGGCGTGAGGCCACCCCCGCATTGGCGAGCACCTTCTGCAGGCGCACGCCCTCGGCATCCGCTGTGTTCGTCATCGCAGCACCTCCGCGTCGAAACCGTCGGAGCCGTCGTCGAGCAGCGGCGAGATGTGCGGCAGCTCGTCGAGGGAGTTGATGCCCAGGTTCACCAGCAGCGCATCGGTCGTGCCGTAGTTGATCGCTCCGGTCTCGGGGTCGGTGAACAGCTCGGTGATGAGACCGCGCGCAAGCAGCGTGCGCACCACCGAGTCGACGTTCACGGCGCGGATCGAGGCGACCTGGCTGCGGGTCACCGGCTGCTTGTACGCGATCACCGCGAGTGTCTCCAGCGCCGCCTGCGACAGGCGCGACGGGGCCTGTCCGCCGACATACTCGGCGATGAGGTCGTCGTGCTCATCGCGCACGTAGAGCCGCCAGCCGCCGCCCACCTCGCGAAGCTCGAAGCCGCGGCGAGGACCGCCCGTCTCGCCGTCGTAGTCGGCGACGAGTCCCTCGACGGCCTGACGCACGGTCGGCACCGGGGCGCCGACGGCGGCGGCGAGGGCGACGAGGCTCTGCGGCTCGTCGACGATCAGCAGAATGGCCTCGATGCGGCGGGCGACATCGGCGGGCTCCTGCGAGCGCACCGGTGGGGCGTCGTCGGTGTCGATCTCAGTGGTCATAGTCGGCTCCCAAGGTGGCGAGGTTCTCTTCGGACCACCGCTCGGCGGTCCAACGCAGGGTGAGCTCGCCGAGCGGCTCGAGCTGCTCGAACGAGAGGGCGGCGTGGCGGTAGAGCTCGAGCACCGCGAGGAAGCGGGCGACGACGACGCCGGTCTGTGCGACCCCGGCGACGAGCTCCCGGAAGTTGAGGGTTCCCGCGTCGCGCAGCAGCGTCACGACGATCGCGGCCTGCTCGCGGATGGACACGAGCGGCGCGTGGAGGTGGTCGAGTCCGACGTGCGGGATCTCCTTCGGTGCGAAGGCGAGCATCGCGAGGGCCGCAAAATCCTCCTTGGACAGCGTCCAGACGAGCTCCGGAACGGCACGACGGTACTTCTCGTCGAGGCGCACCGCACGCACGTGCCGCCGGTCTTCGCGACGCAGGCTCCGTTCGAACCAGGCCGACACCTCTTTGAACGCCCGATACTGCAGCAGCCGCGCGAACAGCAGGTCGCGCGCCTCCAGCAGGGCGACGGACTCGGCATCCACCAGCTCACCCTGCGGCAGCAGGCCCGCGACCTTCATGTCCAGCAGGGTCGCGGCGACGACGAGGAACTCGGATGCCTGGTCGAGCTCGTCGTCGGATTCGAGGCCCTTCAGGTACGAGATGAACTCGTCGGTGACTTTGCTGAGCGAGATCTCGGTGATGTCCAACTCGTGCTTGCCGAGCAGCGTCAGCAGCAGATCGAACGGACCGTCGAAGTTGCCCAGCGAGACCCGGAACCCGGCCGGCTCGCCCTCCGGGGCGGTCGGAGTCTCGGCGGTGATGACCTCGGGGTCCTCAGGCGACGGCGCCACGAGCCACCAGCTCCCGCGCGAGGCGCAGGTAGGCCTGGGCGGCGGCGTGCTCCGGGGCGAACGTGGTGATGGGAACGCCCGACACCGACGCGTCCGGGAACTTCACCGTGCGCCCGATCACCGTCTCCAGGACGTCGTCGCCGAACGCTTCCACGACCCGCTCGAGCACCTCGCGCGAGTGGAGCGTCCGCGGGTCGTACATCGTCGCGAGCACACCGTCCAGCTCGATCGCCGGGTTGAGCCGGTCGCGCACCTTGTCGATCGTCTCGATGAGCAGCGCGACGCCGCGCAGGGCGAAGAACTCGCACTCCAGCGGGATGAGCACACCGTGGCTCGCCGTGAGGGCGTTGACCGTGAGCAGTCCCAGCGACGGCTGGCAGTCGATGAGGATGACGTCGTACTCCCCCGCAACCTTGCGCAGCACGCGCGCGAGGATCGTCTCGCGGGCGACCTCGTTGACGAGGTGCACCTCCGCCGCCGACAGGTCGATGTTGGCCGGGATGACATCCAACCCGTCCACCGAGGTGTGCACGATCGTCTCGTGCGGGTCGCGCTTGGTGTCCAGCAGCAGGTCGTAGATCGTCGGGATGTCGTGGGTCTGGATGCCGAGGCCCGCCGACAGGGCGCCCTGCGGATCGAAGTCGATCGCGAGCACGCGGCGCCCGTACTGGGCGAGCGAGGCGGCGAGGTTGATGGTGGTGGTCGTCTTGCCGACGCCGCCCTTCTGGTTGCAGAGGGCGATGATGCGCGCGGGGCCGTGCGCGGACAGCGTCGGCGGGGTCGCGAAGCCGTGATAAGGCCGACCGGTGGGTCCCATCGGAACGTCCTCCGAGAGGGCCTTCTTCGTCCCCCGCGTCTTATCCGCCACCGACACTCCTGCTCGCTGATGCCCTTCCCAGGGCCTGGCGGACCTGCGCCGCCGTGCCCCTCGATTCTCGCACAGGGTGGCGGCGGCTCAGCCGAGGCCCCGCAGGGTGTCGACGTCCACGAGTCCGGCGTGCAGCCGCCCGCCGCCGATCAACGACGGGATCGACACGGTGCGGATCTCGTTCTCGACGACAGTGCGCGCATGCTGGAGGGATGCCGCGACCTCCGGTGACCCGGTGAGCTCGACGATCCGCGCGATGTCGTCCGCGGTGTAGCCGTCGTCGCTCAGCCACTGCTGCAGACGCAGGGTGGCATCGGCGGCGCTCGCACGGTTCATCCACTCCTGGGTCGTGGTGCCGTCAGCCGCCTGCGTCGTGAACAGCTGCTCGAGGATGAACCAGTCACCGGTCTCGGCGGCGGCGTTCGTCGAGCCGGCCGGCGCGCGTTCGGCCTCGAACGCACGGATCGCGGTGAGGTAGGTGGCGATCAGCTGCGAGTTGGCGAACTTGTCGCCGACGCCGGCGCGGATCGGATAGGCGAGGTAGGTCACGTTGTGCGTCTGATCGAAGCCGGCCTCGCGCATGTTGCGGAACAGCTGCGCGCAGTAGTGGCAGCCGGGATCGAGCACCTCCAGCGCCGTGGGACGTCCGGCGGTGTACCCGCCGAGGTAGGTGGCATCGGCGGGGGCGAAGTCCGCGGCATCCCAGGTGCGCAGTCGACCGGGGACCGTCGCGATCGTGTCGCCCACCGACGCGAACTCGCGGCCGAAGGCGCCGAGCACGTCGCCCTCTCCGATCGACTCCCAGAACCCGGGCTGGATGGCGTCGATCGAGCACGCCTGCGCGGCGAGGGAGCAGGCCTGCGCGTTCTGCTTGTCGCACGTGCCGTAGACGAGGAGGTTCAGGCCGCTGCGCCCGACGAGATAGAGGCTGACGATGAGGCTCAGCACCATGAGCCAGGCGATGACCTCGATCGCGATGCTGGCCGGCCGTACGAGGCGGGGCGCGCGCACCGCCAGGGGCGCCAGGAGCGAGTTCTTGACGTCGTCGCGGAAGGTCGTGTCGCACGGTCGCAGCGTCACCCGGCGCCACGCGCACCCCCACGCCTTCCCGAGGAGCTTGCGATACTTCGCCGATACGGCAGAGAGCACGAGCACGACGAAGAACGCGACGATGCAGACCACGTCACAGTCCCTTCATCATCGCGGTCATGACCTCGAGGGTGCGGTCGATGTCGGCGTCGGTGTTGTGCGCGCCGACGCTGAAGCGCACGAGCGGGCCGAGGCCGCGTCGCTCCAGAGTCCAGTAGTGCGCGCAGAACGCGCCGCTGCGGACGGCGATGCCGCCGTGCGCGAGGAAGGCGGCGAGCCGGTGCCCGTCGACGCGCTCGGGCAGCACCGAGATCACGGGCGACGCGTCACCGATCATCTGCAGGCGCGGGAGCGCGGCGAGCCCCGCGTGCAACCGGGCACCGAGTCGCGCCTCGTGGGCGGCGAGCGTCTCTCCCGCGCCGCTGCGAAAAGCGCCGATCCACTCCAGGGCGGCGCCGAAGCCGATGATCTCCGCCCATGCCTGCAGCCCCGGTTCGAGCCGGGTGTGCGGATCGGGCAGCAGTGCGAAGTCGTCGGCGGTCACGGCACTCACTTGGCCGCCGCCGACCATGACGGGCTCGAGCGAGAGCAGCAGCTCACGGGTGGCGACGACGACGCCGAGCGACGGTCCGTACATCTTGTGCGCTGAGAAGCAGATCGCGTCGGCGTCGAGACCGCGCAGAGACTCCAGGGCGTGACCGGCCGCCTGCGCGGCGTCGACGATCACGATGCCGCCGACGCGGTGCACGCTGGTGATGAGTTCGCGGAGGTCCGGCGTCACCGCACCGATCACGTTGTCCATCGCCGACACGACCACGACCGCGTCGCGCATCGTCTCCGCATCGACGAGCACGCGTGCATCGTCGTCCCGCTCCACGACGACGCGAGGGATGCCGGCACGCCGCGCGGCCGCGATCGTCGAGAGGAACACCGCGTTGTGCTCGGTGACGGTGGTGACGATGCGGGCGAAGCGCCCGGGCGCCAGCGCCGACAGGAGCAGGTTGAGTCCGTAGGTGGTGTTCAGCGTGAAGGCGCACGAGTAGTGGCGAGGTGACAGTCCCAGGGCGGCGAGCGCCCGTTCTCGCACCCGTGCCACCTCGGCATCCACCCGCCGCCCCGCGTCATAGCGCACACGCCCGCCGCAGGCGTAGAGGTGCAGGTAGTAGTCCTGGACGGCGTCGATCACGGGCTGGGGTCGCAGCGTCTGGCAGGCGGAGTCGAGGTAGGCCTCGTCGCTGGCCAGATAGTCGAAACCCGGACGGTTCGCGGACCTCGCCTCGGCAACGCGGATGACGGGCGCTTCCTCGGCGCGCCGACCGAAGAGCCCTCGTCGGGTCGGGCGGCGCGCGGCATCCATGCCGCCATTGTGGTCGGACCTCCCCTTCCCGCGGCGGCGCTCCGGCCGTGAAAGATCCGGACGCCGCCGAGGCTCAGATGAGGCTGCCGATGACGTCCAGCCGCAGCTGGGCCGCCACCGCGATCACGAGGTAGTCCAGCACGACGACCAGAGGCAGCCACGACAGCACGACGGCGCCGATGCGCCGCGCGACGTCCGCGCCGCCCCAGACGCCGTCGGCGAGAGTCCAGCCCAGCACCGTCCAGAACAGCGGGATCGTCACGAGCCAGATCACCATGCACCAGGGGCAGAGCGACCCGTACTCGAAGACGCTGCGGTACGCGAGCACGTGCACGAACACGAACGCGCCCGCGACGAAGATCGCATACACCCGCCAGAACCAGGTGCGCAGCCCCGCGGGGGCGGCCAGTGCCGAGACGCCCGCGTAGATGGGCCCGAAGAACAGCATGATGCCGATGATCGCGTTGCTGAATCCCAGCAGGTTGCCCCCCGGTGACAGCAGGTTCGGGCCGCACGTCACGATCGGGCTGATGCTGCAGCTGATGAGCGGCGTCCCGCCCGTCAACTGGCCGATGTACTCGAGGTACAGCAGGAACGCGACGATACCGCCGAGTGCTCCGGCGACGATCCACCAGATCGCCAGGCCCCGCCGCGGACGGTGGAGGCGAGGCGCCGCGGGAGCGGTCGCGAGGGGAGAAGGCGCAACGATCATGGCGCCATCGTCTCTCGCCGCGGGTCGCCGTGCGGTCTGGATGCGCCGGATTTATCCCGCCGACATGGCCCGATTGCGGCCGTGGGCGAGTCAGCGCGCCCGCGGGTGCGACGTGAGGTACACGTCACGCAGGGCGTCGACGGTCACGTGCGTGTAGATCTGCGTCGTCGCGACGGAGGCGTGACCGAGCAGCTCCTGTACGACGCGCACATCGGCCCCACCCTGGAGGAGGTGCGTCGCGAACGAGTGCCGGAAGGTGTGCGGCGACACGTGCGCCTGCAGGCCGGCGCGCTCGGCCGCCGCCTGGATGATCAGCCACGCGCCCTGGCGCGACAGCGGCGCCCCCCGCGCGCCGAGGAACAGGCGCGGGGTCGCGCGCCCGCGACGTGAGAGCTCCGGGCGAGAGCGGGCCAGATAGGCGTCGACGGCGGCGCGGGCGTACGAGCCGACCGGGACGATGCGCTCCTTCTGCCCCTTTCCGCGCACGCGCAGCAGTTCGGTGTCGCCCGCGATGTCGTCGACGTCGAGCTGCATCAGCTCCGAGACGCGCGCGCCGGTGGCGTAGAGCAGTTCGAGCAGAGCGCGGTCGCGAAGGCGGATCACATCGGTCTCGGTCGCGGCCCCGGGTGCGGGGCCGGCGGCATCCAGAAGCGCCGCGATCTGATCGATCGTCAACGCTTTCGGAAGGCGTTGGGGCGTCTTCGGCGGGGTCAGGTGATCGCTCGCGTCGGAGAGCTCGATCCCCTCCCGCACGAGGAAGCGGTGCAAGCCGCGCACCGACGATTGCAACCGCGCCAGAGACGTCGCCGCCGGCGGCGGATCGGCGGCGGCGCGCTCGGCGGCGAACTGCGCGACGACAGCCGGGGTGATGTCGGATGTGTCCTCGACACCGGCGGCGACGAGCCACTCGCCATAGCCTCCGAGGTCGCGCCGGTAGGCCGCGACCGTGTGCTCCGAAAGGCCGCGCTCGATCGTGATGTGACGCAGATACGCGTCGATCGCACGCTCGAGCTTCACCGCATCATCCGCTCCGACGCACGCTCACCGATGCCCGTCACCGCGCGTGGCCGGATCCGTCCTCGCCGATGCTCCGTGACCGCCGCGGCCAGGGGGCGTCGCCCGGAGCCAGCGTCGCCCAGTCCCGCGCGCGGGACGCGTGGGCGGCGAGCGCCCCGACGACCAGTGACGGATTCTGCACACGGCGCGCGAGCACGGCGTCGACGACCTCGTCCAGCGGCACCCACCGCACCTCGATGTCGGCTTCTTCCGCCTCCCGGGCGAACGTCTCCTCCGCCGGGCGCAGCTCGCGTGCGAGGTAGATGCGGATCGTCTCGTCGCTGCCGCCGGGCGAGGTCATGAACTCCCCCAGCACGTGCCAGGATGCCGCGACGAGGTCCGCTTCTTCGGCCAGCTCGCGCTGAGCCGCCACGAGCGGCGACTCACCGCCGATGTCGAGCAACCCCGCCGGGATCTCCCAGTCACGCAGCCGCACCGGGTGGCGGTACTGCTTGATGAGCAGCACCCGATCTTTCTCATCGAGCGCGAACACCGCCACCGCGCCGGTGTGATCCATGTACTCCCGGACGATGGACGCCCCGTTGTAGGCGAGCTCGTCGCGACGGATGTTCCACACCCGTCCGACGAACGGCGTCTCGCTGCGGACGACCTCGACCTCGACCGCCTCGTCGGTCAGTGGCCCCGCCGCCGTCGGGTCAGTCACCCTCGACCTCGAAGAGCTCGCTCGAGCGGTGCCGGTCCAGTGCCGCGGCGATGAGCCCGCGGAACAGAGGGTTCGCCTCGGTCGGCCGCGAACGCAGCTCGGGGTGTGCCTGCGTGGCGATGTAGTACGGGTGCACGTCGCGCGGCAGCTCGACGTACTCGACGAGCCCGTGGTCGGGCGACAGACCCGAGAACCACATGCCGGCGTCGGCGATCCGATCGCGGTAACGGTTGTTGACCTCGTAGCGGTGGCGGTGACGCTCGCTGGCGCGCTCGGCGCCGTACACCTCGGCCGCCAGCGACCCCGCGGCCAGTTCGGCCTCGTAGAGCCCGAGCCGCATCGTGCCGCCCATGTCGCCGTGGTCGATGATGTCGACCTGCTCGGCCATCGTCGCGATCACCGGGTGCGTGGTGTCGGGATCGAACTCGCTGGAGGAGGCTCCCTCGATGCCGGCGACGTTGCGCGCGTACTCGATGACCATGCACTGCAGTCCCAGGCAGATGCCGAGGGTCGGGATGCCCTGCTCGCGGGCGAAGCGCAGGGCGCCGAGCTTTCCCTCGATGCCGCGGATGCCGAAGCCACCGGGAACGACGATGCCGTCGAGCGCGCCGAGCGCCTTCTCCGCGCCCTCGGGCGTCTCGCAGAGGTCGGAGGCGATCCACTGGACCTGCACCTTGGTCTCCTGCGCGAAACCACCGGCCTTGAGCGCCTCGGTGACCGACAGGTAGGCGTCGGGCAGGTCGATGTACTTGCCGACGAGACCGATCGTCACCTCGTGCTTGGGGTTGTGCACGGCGTTGAGGACCTTGCTCCAGCGCGTCCAGTCGACCTCGGCCGCCTTGGCGCCGAGACCGAGCGCATCGACGATGTAGCTGTCGAGGCCCTGCTCGTTGAGCATCGTGGGAATGTCGTAGATGGAGGGCACGTCGATCGCGTTGACCACGGCATCCTCGTCCACGTCGCACATCAGCGCGATCTTGCGCTTGTTCGACTCGGTGACGGGGCGGTCGCTGCGCAGCACGAGAGCGTCGGGCTGGATGCCGATCGAACGCAGGGCCGCCACGGAGTGCTGGGTGGGCTTGGTCTTCTGCTCGCCCGACGCGCCCATGAACGGCACGAGCGAAACGTGTACGAAGAACACGTTCTTGCGTCCGAGCTCATGGCGGATCTGACGCGCCGATTCGATGAACGGCTGCGACTCGATGTCGCCGACGGTGCCGCCGATCTCGGTGATGATCACGTCGGGCTTGGGCGTCTCGTCGGCCTGCAGGCGCATGCGGCGCTTGATCTCGTCGGTGATGTGCGGGATGACCTGCACCGTGTCGCCGAGGTATTCGCCGCGGCGCTCGCGCGCGATCACCTGGGAGTAGATCTGTCCCGTGGTCACGTTGGCGGCCTGGCTCAGCTCGATGTCGAGAAAGCGCTCGTAGTGCCCGATGTCGAGGTCGGTCTCCGCACCGTCGTCGGTGACGAACACCTCGCCGTGCTGGAACGGGTTCATCGTGCCCGGGTCGACGTTCAGGTACGGGTCGAGCTTCTGCATCACCACGCGCAGTCCGCGCGCCGTCAGCAGATTGCCCAGAGACGCGGCGGTCAGGCCCTTCCCCAAAGACGAAACGACACCGCCCGTCACGAAGATGTGCTTGGTGGTGTCGCTTGAAGTCTTGCCCGCCGTCTTACCTGCTGAATGAGTGTCCGTCACGGGCTTTCATCCTATCAGTCCGGAGTGGCCGAGGCTCAGAAGCTCCCGGGCGTGCTCGAGTGCGGTCGTCGAATCGGCCAGCCCCGACAGCAGTCGCGCCATCTCGGCCTCGCGGTCGGCGCCGGTGAGCGCGCGCACGCTCGAGGCGGTGACCGAGCCGTCGCCGGCTTTGACCACGCTGAGGTGGTTCGAGGCGAAGGCCGCCACCTGGGCGAGATGGGTGACGACGATCACCTGACTCGTCTCCGCGAGGCGTGCCAGGCGGCGACCCACCTCGATCGCGGCGGCGCCGCCGATCCCGGCATCCACTTCGTCGAACACGAAGGTGGGCACGCCGCCGGTGCCCGCGATGACCACCTCGATCGCGAGCATGACGCGGCTGAGCTCGCCCCCGGACGCACTCTTGGCGACCGGGCGGGGCTCGGCGCCCGGATGCGGCGCCAGCAGAATCGTCACCTCGTCCCGGCCGGACGCCGACGCCCCGCCCTCCTCGACGGCGACGACGACGCGCGCGTCGGGCAGCGCGAGCGCGTGCAGCTCCTCGGTGACGGCGGTCGCGAGCCGCTCCGCCGCCGCGCGACGAGCGGCCGTGAGTCGTTCGGCGGCCGCGTCCAGGACGGCCGCGGCGTCGCGCTCGTCGCCGCGCAGACGCGCGATGCGCTCTCCGTCGTCGTCGAGCTCGGCGAGACGGAAGGCGCCCGATCGAGCCAGCTCGAGTGCGGCTTCCAGGCTGCCGTGGGCACGCACGATGCTCGTCACGGCGGCCCGGCGCTCCTCGACCGCGGCGAGTTCGTGGGGGCCGGCATCGTCCAGATCCGCCAGGTACGCGCTCAGCTCGGTGGCGAGATCAGCGACCCGATACGAGATGTCGTCGAGGATCGCTGCGTGGGCGGCCAGCACGGTGTCGGCGCGGACCACCCTCTCCAGCGCGCGACGGGCCTCGGCGACGAGCAGTCCCACATCGGGGACGTCACCGCCTCCCGACAGCGCATCGTGGGCGATGGCGGCCGCCTGGCGCAGTTCCTCGACGTTCGACAGTCGTTCGGCACGTTGGGCGAGCTCGACGTCTTCGCCCGGCTGCGGATCGACCTGCTCAATCTCGGCAAGAGCAGCACGCAGCTGTTCGGCTTCGGCAGCGCGCGCCTCGGCGTTGCCGGTGATCTCCGCGATCTGGGCGGCGAGCTCACGCTGCGCGGCGTAGGCCTGCCGGTACTGCTCCAGGACCGGCGCGATCTCCGCGGCGCCGAAGCGGTCGAGCGCATCGCGCTGGGCTCCGCCCGAACGCAACCGGAGCTGGTCGGACTGGCCGTGGACGACGACGAGCTGCTCGGCGAGATCGGCGAGCACGCCCGCGGGCGCGGCGCGACCGCCGACGCTCGCGCGGCTGCGTCCCTCCGCGGTGACCGTGCGGCCCAGGTACAGCTCGGCGCGCCCGTCACCGATCGGTTCGACCTCTCCCCCGGCATCCGCCACGCGGTCAGCCACGGCGCCCGACTCGGGGACCAGCCACACGCCCTCGACGGCCGCCTGGGCCGCGCCGGCGCGGACGACGCCCGAGTCGGCGCGCGCGCCGAGAAGGAGGCCGAGCCCGGTGACGACCATCGTCTTTCCGGCTCCGGTCTCTCCGGTGATGGCGGTGAAGCCGGGACCCATCGGAAGCGTCGCGTGAGCGATGACACCGAGGTCCCGAAGCGTCATCTGCTCGATCACGCGCGCCCCTCCGCGCCCATCGGCCGTGATGCTGAGGTCTCATCGGGACCGCGCCATCCGGTCACCGGCAGCTGGAACTTCCGCACCAGCCGGTCGGTGAACGGAGCCGGATGCAGGCGCGCAAGGCGCACGGGCTGCGAGGACTTGCGGACGACGACGCGAGCCCCGGGCGGCAGGTCGTGCGAGCGTCTGCCGTCGCACCACATGATTCCCGTGCCGTCCGTGCGCGCGAGCACCTCGATCGCAACAGTGGCTTCTGGTCCCACCACCAGCGGGCGCGCGAACAGCGCGTGAGCCGACAGCGGAACGACGGCGATCGCGTCGACAGTGGGCCAGATCACCGGGCCGCCGGCAGAGAAGTTGTAGGCGGTGGAGCCGGTCGGGGTGGCGATCACGACGCCGTCGCAACCGAAACTCGACAGCGGTCGGCGGTCGATCTCCATGACGACCTCCATCATCCGCTCCCGCGCCGCCTTCTCGACGGTGGCCTCGTTGAGGGCCCAGGTCTCGTAGATGACGTCTCCGCCCGCATCCTTGACGCGCACGGAGAGCGTCATCCGCTCCTCGACCTGATAGTCGCAGGCGATGATGCGACGCATCGCGTCGTCAATGTCGTCCGGATCGATCTCGGCGAGGAAGCCGACGTGCCCCATGTTGATGCCGAGGATCGGGGCGGCACCGTCGCGCACGAGCTCGGCGGCGCGCAGAATCGTGCCATCGCCACCCAACACCACCGCCAGCTCGATGTCGGTGACCGCGACGTCGGTCCCCAGGGCGGCGAGGGGGCCGAGATCCGACAGCGCATCCACCAGCTGCGGATCGTCCACCGCGAGCACCGGACGAGCATCGGCGGCGATGAGCGCGGCGATCACGCGCCGAGCCGCTGCCACCGTGTCGTCGCGGCGCGCGTGCGCCACGACGAGGATGGAGCGCGGCGTTTTCGGATCTGTCATACCGCTCCCGTCGCTTCGTCGATCGTCCTCAGCCATTCTGTCGGATTGCCACGGGAGGCCAGCGCGTCACCATCAGCCGGTGGACGCTGATCGCGCGGGCGCAGGTGGACGAGGTACTCGTGATTGCCGTGCGTGCCGGCGAGGGGCGAAGAGATGAATCCCGCCGTCGCCAGCCCCGCATCCCACGCAGCCCACAGCACCCCGGCCGCAGCGTCGGCGCGAGCCGCGGCATCCGTGACCAGGCCCTCACGCACACCGGTGCGCCCCACCTCGAACTGCGGCTTGATCAGCAGGATGATGTCGCTGTGCGCCCGCGCGACAGCCGCGATGGCCGGCATCACCAGCGTGAGCGAAATGAACGACAAGTCCGCAACGATCACATCGGGGTGGACGGGAAAGCCGGCCGCGTCGGACACCGACGCCGCCGTCATGTACCGGACATTGAACCCCTCCACGACGCAGACGCCCGCATCGCCTCGGATCGAGGGAGCCAACTGGTCGTGGCCGACGTCGACCGCGACGACCCGACTCGCTCCACGCTCGCGCAGTACCTGAGTGAAACCGCCCGTCGACGCCCCGAGGTCGAGCGCTTCGCGGCCCGCAACCTCCACGTCGAAGGCGTCGAGGGCTGCCAGGAGCTTGTGCGCAGCCCGGCTCACGTAGTGATCGGCGCCGTCGACGACGAGCACAGCGTCATCCGACACGGGCGTCGACGGCTTGAGCACGTAGACACCATCGACGGTGACCAGACCCGCCTCGATGTCGCGGGCCGCCTGCGTGCGCGACCGGGACAGCCCGCGAGAGGCCAACGCCGCGTCGAGTCGAGCCGTCACTGCGCGCCGTCGCGCGGACCGGACTCGAGCCGGCGCGCGAGATCGTCGTGCAACGCGACATAGGCGGCCGCACGTTCAGCGAGCGGCTGCTCCTCGATCACCTCGAGCGCGGACAGCAGGTCCTCGCGGCGAGCGTGCGAGTCGTCGGCGTTCATGGACATACCCTCCACGATAGTCGCCGACGCCGACACGACCGCGGCGACAGCGAAAGCTGCCGGCATCGTTCATGGCGATGCTTCGGGTCGTGTTAACGGGAAATGGCCACCCAGCGTTGGGTGGCCATTTCCTGAAAAGAAGTCCGGCGGTGTCCTACTCTCCCACAGGGTCCCCCCTGCA
>NZ_RBWZ01000001.1:0-100082 GCF_003634765.1 Microbacterium sp. AG790 | reverse complement strand
CCATACTCCGCCCGATCAGCGAACCCGGTCCCCGACCCATCCGCAGCCGTGTTCCACCCCGTGAACTCATACCCCTCACGCGTGAACACATTCGCGCTCAACGGAGCCGGGAAGGCCTCAACCTGACCCGACATCGACCCGATACCACCGTTCGCATCGAACGTGACAGTGTGCTCCGCCGACCACTGCGCATACAGCGTCCCCGAGGAGGAGAACGGGAACTGCGCCCGATCGGCGTAACTGGTGCCCGACCCATCCGCAGCCGTGTTCCACCCCGCGAAGCGATACCCCGCACGCGCGAACACATTCGCCGTCAACGACGTCGGCTCATAACCGACCTGCGCAGCCATCGAACCCGCCCCACCATTCGCATCAAAGGTGACCGTGTACTCAACCCGCTTCCACTGCGCGAACAACGTCACCGACGAAGAGAACCGGAACTGCGCCCGATCGGCATAAGCCGTACCGCGCCCGTCGGCGGCGGTGTTCCACCCCGTGAACTCATACCCCTCACGCGTGAACACATTCGCACTCAACGGAGCCGGGAAGGCCTCAACCTGACCCGACATCGACCCGACACCACCGTTCGCATCGAACGTGACAGTGTGCTCCGCCGACCACTGCGCATACAGCGTCCCCGAGGAGGAGAACGGGAACTGCGCCCGATCGGCGTAACTGGTGCCCGACCCATCCGCGGCCGTGTTCCACCCCGCGAAGCGATACCCCGCACGCGCGAACACATTCGCCGTCAACGACGTCGGCTCATAACCGACCTGCGCAGCCATCGAACCCGCCCCACCATTCGCATCAAAGGTGACCGTGTACTCAACCCGCTTCCACTGCGCGAACAACGTCACCGACGAGCTGAACCCATACTCCGCCCGATCAGCGAACCCGGTCCCCGACCCATCCGCAGCCGTGTTCCACCCCGTGAACGTGTATCCAGCGCGGGTGAACTTATTGCGCTCCAGCTGACCCGGGAACAGCGAGGTCTGTTCGTCCATCTGCCCTCCGCCCCCATTCGGGTTGAACGAAACCGAGGCCTCAGCAGGCACGACGAACTCTCGCACCAACTTGGGGTCAGATGGCTCGCGGGCATCGATGAGGCGTACATGGCTGTAATCGCCGTTTCCATAAAGTTCGTAGGCGTATCCGTCCTCCGAAACAGACGCACCCCGCGCTGTGCCGGCAGAAGTACTCGCATGACCTGCGGCACGGGGACTGCCCGGGTCGGAAAGATCCCAGGTTAGAAACCAGTGGTTTCTAGTTATCGGATCGCCACTCCCGACGCCGACGAGGTAGTTTCCCCTGAATTCCTGCAGGTTGATGGTGCCGTATTCTTCTGGCAGTGTCGTGACGCTTGAACGATGTGGGTTTGCGGGGTCGCGGAGGTCGTAGGTCCTGATCGCCCACGTGTCCCCAAGATAGAGATACCCGTCCTTCGCCACGATGGATACGACATTCCTCTCGTCGTCTCGGTCTTTTCCGTCGAACATGCCGCTGCGAAACGGTGCGTTCGGATTGCTCACATCGACGCTCTCGACACGAAAAGGTCTCTTGTTCGTTTTGGGATCAGCCGCCGCGAGGAGCTTCGCGAAATAGACGGTCTCGCCGTAGAACGCTACGCTCGGACTGGTCCCGGAAGTAGCGTCGCCGGTGTACGTGGAGACAACGACCGGGCTCGCCGGGTTCTGAATGCTCACCATTCGGAGCCTCGACATTGTCGCGCCCGCCGAAGTCATGATGAGAAAGTCGCCCTTGAGGAATAGGTTCCCAGCAGTCGAACCAGTGTCAGCATCCCGCAATGCGCTCACCACCCGCGGATGGTACGGATCCCTTACGTCGATGACGGTCAACCATTTGGCCTTGCCGTAGCCCACGTACTCATCACTGAGCGCGTAAACGTAGCCTCCCCTGGCGCGCAGGACCTGAACCACGCCCTGCTCTTTAGTGAACCCACCTTCACCCACGGTCGTCGCACCGCGTGGAAGGAGGGCGACCTGTACGGGATGACTGGGATCAGAGTTGTCGAGGACGGCGAGACCGGAATACCCGCCCACCTCGTAGGCGACATACAACCATTGGCCGGCTGTCGTTGTCGCGCTCACTGTGCTAGAGAGTGCCACCTCCGCTGATGCCGACTGGGGGGTGAACACCAGCAGTGTGCCGGCGATGATGGCGGCGAGAATCGCGGCAATCGCGCGCTTCATCGTTTGGGCAGGAACGGTGGGTTGGGTAGTCATTCCGGTTTCTCTTACACTCGGTTGTTGAAATCTCCCCCACCTTCCTTCACCTGCATCCCATGAGCGCGGCCGCGCACGAGGGATGTCAACCAAGGTTGATGAACGCACCGGATCGCTGCGCTCGTGGCGCCGAAGCGGATGCGGGCTCGGTGAACCTTTGCCCCCCCCTGCAGGAGGAGCCCGCGCTCTGCCTGCGCGTTCGGTGGTCCGTCCACGAGACTTCGCCTGATCTACCGACGAGCGAAGACCACCGTCTTCTTAAGTTGACGCTTCTCTCCGCTTCGCCGCGTCCCAGCGGGCACGAGAGCAGGCTTCTCTCATGATCAAGAGAGCCCTCGCCACAACTGTTATGGCCAGCATCCTCGTCACCACTCCCGTGGTCGCTCACGCCGCGGACGCGGCCTCCTCGCCTGTCCCCCAGCACTACGTCGCCCTCGGCGACAGCTATTCCGCGGGTCACGGCACCGAGGCGCACCCCGACATGAAGAAGTGCTCGCGCACCGACGCCGCCTATCCGTCACTGTTCGCTGCGAAGTACTCGATCAGCGACTTCGACTTCGCCGCCTGCCAGGGGGCGACGACGCTGAACATCTTCCAGGATGCTCAGACGCCGCAGCACGAGACGGTCACGCAAGACCAGCACCTCTCCGCCGACACCGACCTCGTCACGATCTCGATCGGCGGCAACGACCTGGAGGCGAACGAGGTCGGCACCTATTGCGCCGAGAACGAACTGTTCGGCGGAGACGACGACGAGTGCCTGCGTCGCATCCAGCACCTGACCGACATGGCCCAGGACAAGGCGCCGCTCCCGCAGACCGGCAACACGATGTCGGAGGAGCTCGCGAAGACCTACGACGACATCCGCGCCAAGGCACCGAACGCGCACGTCGTCGTGATGGGATATCCGGACGTCTACCAGATCGTCCCGTACGGCGGGCAGCAGGTGAACTCCTTCACCAGCACCCGCGCGATCGGCCCGGCGTCGCGCGAGGCCTTCAACCGCACGATGGACGCACTGGACGAGACCATCGCCCGTGTCGCCGCCTCGAAGGGTTTCGACTTCGTCGACCCTCGCACCGACTTCGCCGGCCACGGAGCCTCGTCGGCACAGACGAACTACATGAACGGTGTGGACGAGGTCGACAGCCACATTTCCTTCCACCCCAACGCCGACGGTCACCTCTTCGGCTACCTGCCGGCCCTGGAGCGCGACCTGAACCTCAGCTGAGGCCTCGGCGCGGCGCCCCCCGCGATCGGCTCGCTGACTCTCAGCCCCGCGCGCCGGGCGCCGCGCCCCGTGGGCGCAGCAACCACGCGGCACCGACCCCTGCCCCGACCAGGAGCACCGCAGAGGTCATGACCGCAGCGTGGAAGCCGTCGGATGCGGTGACAGCCACGGCGCCGAGAACGGCGGTCCCGAAGCCCCCGCCGAGATCGTAGGAGATCTCCTCCAGCGCGGCAGCGCCCCCGACCTCGTGGACACCGGCGGAGGAGATGATGAGGTCGTTGGCGGCGACGGCGGAGATCTCGATACTGAGCCCCGCCAGCGCCGTGGCCGCCGCGAACACGGCGAGATCGACCGGTTCGCGCGAGAACGCCAGCCCCGCGAGCGCCAGGCCCGCGAGAACGAAGGTGCCGGTGACGGTGCTGCGGTGTCCCCACCGCCGCAGCACCCGCGGCGAAACGAAGGCTCCCGCGATGGTCGCCACCGCGAGCGGCACGAGAGCGATGGCGGCATGCAGGGGGGTGAGCCCGCGCTCGAGTTGGAGGTAGCGGGCGAACTGCAACTCCAGCCCGACGATGGCGAACATCGCGACGGCGACCGCGGCCAGTCCCGCCGAGAATGTCGCGTTGCGAAACAGGGCGACGTCGAGCGTGGGCTGCTCGCCGCGGCGACGGAGACGTTGCTGGCGGTCGACGAAGACCCATCCCGACGCGACCGCCACGACCATGCCCACGACGAAGACATCGAGATGGTGCTCGGCGAGGCTGTTGGCAGCGACGGCGGCCGTCAGCACCGCGACGATCGCGAGGCCCTGACTGCGCAGGTCGGTGCTTCCCGGCCGGTCGGATCGGGACTCCGACACCCAGAACGCGGCCGCGAGCAGCACCAGCGCACCCAGTGGCACGTTGATGAGGAACACCCCGCCCCACCAGCTGTGCTCGACGATGATCCCGCCGATGACCGGCCCTGCGGCAGCCGCGGCCGCCGACGACATCGACCAGATCGCCACGGCCCGCACTCGTCGAGCGCGATCCGGGTAGGCGACGCGCAGGAGCGACATCGTGGGAGGCAGCACCGCGGCGGCGCCGACCGCCATGACCACGCGCGCGGCGATGAGCGCCGCGGGGGTGGACGCGAACGCCGCGAACGCGGAGCCGGCGACGAACACGCCCATTCCCGCCATCAGGAACAGCCGGCGCCCGTACCGGTCGCTGAGCACGCCGGCCGACAGCAGCAGGGGCGCGATGACGAACGGAAAGACGTCGATGATCCACAGCAGCTGCGCGTCGTCCGCGTGCAGCTGCTGTGCGATCGTCGGAGCGGCCACGTGCAGCACGGTGACATCGATCGAGATGAGCGCGAGGGCGCCGCACACCGTCGCGAGCACCCGCCCCGCCTCGCGCGCGGAGGGGGCGTTCCCGTCATGCGGGGAACGGTCGACGTCCGACATGACACCATCGTGCCCGACGCGGCGCGGCGATACCCATCGCTACGAAAATCCCTGCCACGAAAGTGGACGGTGCGAGCTGGGGCACGCGGGCGGGCGGTTGCGCCTCCTAGACTCTGCCTGGCATCGCCTCCGCACCGGCAGGATGGAGAACCGTGCACCGCAAGATCGCGTCCGCCGAACGTCCGTTCCCGGCACCGCTCGTGACCGCCCTGCTGTGGGCGACCTCCCTCAACCCGTTGAACTCGTCGATCATCGCGACCTCGCTCGTCGCGATCGCCACGAGCTTCCACGTAGGCGCCGGTCAGACGGCGACACTGGTGGCGGCCGTCTACATCTCCAGCGCGGTGGCCCAACCCGCCATGGGCACGCTGGCCGCGCAGTTCGGTGCGCGCCGCATGCTGGTCGTCGGCCTCGGGATCGTCACCCTGGCCGGCGTCGTCGGCGCCGTCGCTGCGAGCTTCGGATGGCTCGTCGCCTCCCGAGCTCTCGTGGGCATCGGCACGTCTGCCGGATATCCGTCCGCGATGGCGATCATCCGCACGCAGGCGGATGCCCGCGGCACCGGCATCCCGGGACGCGTTCTCGGCGGAATCTCGATCGCCAGCCAGGTGACCGCCGCCCTCGGCCTGCCGCTGGGCGGAGCACTCACCGTACTGTGGGGATGGCCCGCCGTGTTCGCGGCGAACATCCCCCTCGGACTGATCGGCGCCGCGCTCGCGCTGCGGTGGCTTCCCGCCGATCCGCCACGCCCGAAGACGACGGGGCGAGACGTCGTCTCAGCACTCGACCCCGCAGGCATCGCGCTGTTCACCACGACGATCGTCGCCCTCATCGCCGTGCTCTCCGACGTGCGACACCCGTCGTGGCTGCTGGCCGGGGTGTTCCTCCTGTCGGCCGCCGCACTCGTGCTGTGGGAGCTGCGCGCCCGCTCCCCGTTCCTCGACGTGCGCGCGCTGGTTCGCAACGGCGCCCTGGTGCGCACCTACCTTCGTCAGGCGCTCGCCCTGATGGGCGCCTACGCCATGCTGTACGGGTACGTGCAATGGCTCCAGCAGAGCCGCGGGGTCGACGCGTCCGTCAGCGGACTGATCATGCTGCCGATGAGTGCGGTCGCGGCGACGGTGGCGGCGCTCATCGCGAGACGGGCGCTCATCCGCGGCCCGCTGATCGCCGGCGCCGTCGCGATGCTCGCGGGAGGAGCCGGGGCCGCGTTTGTGAGCAGCTCCACCGGCATGGTCGCCCTGGTCGCCCTCAGCGTCGTCTTCGGCATCGTGCTCGGCATGACCACCACCAGCAACCAAGCAGCCCTCTACACCCAGACCACCGCGGCGGAGATCGCCGTCGCCTCCGGTCTCCTGCGCACCGCGGGCTACCTGGGCGCGATCTTCGCGTCCGCGCTGATCGCCCTCGCGTTTCCGGCGACGGCGACGGATGCGGGCATCCACGCGATCGGCTGGACCATCGTCGCCGCCGGGGTCGTCGTGCTCGTCCTGATCGTCGCCGACCGACGCCTGCCCCGGCGCGGGTGAGCCGATGGCGCCGCTCAGTGGAAGAAGTGGCGCTCCCCCGTGAAGAACATCGTCACCCCGGCCGCCCGGGCCGCGTCGACCACTTCCTGGTCGCGCACCGAGCCGCCCGGCTGCACGATGGTGCGGATGCCGGCGTCGATGAGCACCTGCGGACCGTCGGCGAACGGGAAGAACGCGTCGGATGCGGCGACCGAGCCGGCCGCGCGGTCGCCGGCGCGCTCGACGGCCAGGCGGCACGAGTCGACCCGGTTGACCTGGCCCATGCCGATGCCGACCGTCGCGAGGCCCTGGGCGAGCACGATGGCGTTCGACTTCACGGCGCGGCAGGCCTTCCACGCGAAGATGAGGTTCTCCATCTCCTCGGGGCTGTCGGGACGCTCACCGGAGACGAGCTCCCAGTTCTTCGCGACCGACTCGATGTCGTCGGGGAAGCGGTCCGCGTCCTGCAGCAGCAGTCCGCCCGACAGCAGCCGGACGTCCATGGGCTCCTGGCGCCAGTCGGCCGGCAGGCGCAGCACGCGCAGGTTCTTCTTGAGCTTGAAGACCTCCAGCGCCTCGGGCTCGAAGTCGGGGGCGACGATCACCTCGGTGAAGATGTCGCGCAGGTTCTCCGCCATCTTCAGCGTGACCGTGCGGTTGGCCGCGATGACGCCACCGAACGCCGAGACCGGGTCGCACTCGTGGGCGCGCAGGTGCGCCGACGCGATGGGATCCAGCGCGTTGGGCGCCGCCACCGCGATGCCGCACGGGTTGGCGTGCTTGATGATCGCGACGGCGGGCTTGACCATGTCGAACGCGGCACGCAGCGCCGCATCGGCGTCGACGTAGTTGTTGTACGACATCTCCTTGCCCTGCAGCTGCTCCGCCTGCGCGATGCCGTGGGCACCGGCACGCGTGTAGATCGCGGCGCGCTGGTGCGAGTTCTCCCCGTAGCGCAGGGTCGCCAGGCGCTCGGCCTTGATGGTCAGGTGCTGCGGCAGCTCGCCCTCGGCCTCGAGGGTCTCCTCGGCGAACCACGTCGCCACCGCCCGGTCGTAGGCCGCCGTGTGGGCGAACGCGCGCGCGGCGAGCTCCCGCCGCTGCGCGAGCGAGGTGCCGCCGGCATCCAGCGCCTCGACGATCGCGGGATACGACTCGGGCGAGACGGCGATCGCGACGTTGGCGAAGTTCTTGGCCGAGGCGCGCACCATCGCCGGGCCGCCGATGTCGATCTGCTCGACGACGACGTCGCCCACGGCGCCCGAGGCGACCGTCTCCACGAACGGGTAGAGGTTCACGACGACGAGCTCGAAGGGCAGGATGCCGAGGGCTCCCAGCTGCTCCTCGTGGTCTTCGAGGCGGAGGTCGGCCAGCAGCCCCGCGTGCACGCTCGGGTGGAGCGTCTTCACGCGGCCGCCGAGCGACTCCGGGAACCCGGTGACCTCCGCCACGTCCGTGACCGCGATGCCGGCGTCGCGCAGCAGCGCGGCCGATCCGCCGGTCGACACGATCTCGACGCCGGCGGCATCCAGCGCCTGGGCCAGCGACAGCAGACCGGTCTTGTCGCTCACGGAGATGAGCGCGCGCCGCACGGGGACGAGGTCACGGGATCGGTAGAGGGCGGGATCGACGGCAGGACCGGCCATGCAGGGCTCCAGGGTTCGGTGTGGATCGGGTTCGGATCTGTCAGGACGAGGGGACCGCGGAGAGCTCGAGCTCCCCGCGGGCGATGGCGCGGACGACATCGATGAGCAGCCGCCGCTCGACCGGCTTGATGCGCTCGTGGAGCGTGTGCTCGGTGTCGTCGGGCAGGACGGCGACGCGCTCCTGCGCGAGGATCGGGCCCGTGTCCACGCCGTTGTCGACGACGATGACGCTGGCGCCGGTCTGCGCGACGCCGGCCGCGAGCGCGTCGCGCACGCCGTGTGCCCCCGGGAACTCCGGCAGGAAGGCGGGATGCGTGTTGATGAGCCGCGGCGACCACGCGTCGACGACGGCGGCCGGAAGCAGCCGCATCAGTCCGCTGAGCACCACGAGGTCGGGGTTCCAGACGCGGAGCTGACGATCGAGCTCCTCCCCCCAGTGCTCGCGGGTCTCGAACTCGCGGAAGGGCACGAGGAAGGTGGGGATGCCGAAAGCCTCCGCGTGGGCGAAGCCGTCGGCCTGGCGGTCCGCCCCGACGACGACGACGCGCGCGGGGAAATCGGGGTCGGCGGCGGCCTCGAGGAGGGCCCGGAGATTGGAGCCGGTGCCCGAGATGAGAACGGCGACCGTCAGCACCCGGTCAGTCTACCGGCGCAGCGGCGGGCTCTCTGGTGCGCGCCGGAGAGAACAGCGCGATCGCGGCGCCGACCGCGACTTCGACGCCCACCGTGAACGCGAACGGGCCGGCCGCGGGACCGACCTCGTCGAGGCGTCCGGGGCCGATCGCCCCCGACGCGCAGGCCGCGAGCAGGGCCGCTGCGGCGGCGGCGAGGACGACCACGGCGACCAGCACCGCCAGCCGCACCGGTGCGGAGTCGGAGCCGGAGGCGGCGACCCCGTCGGCGGCGAGGCGCGCCCGCGCCGCCGCGCCGGCCACGAACCCGATGCCGACGACGAGGAGCACGAGGGCGAACAGCCACGGCGTCGAGCCCTCCGGGACCAGACCCAGCACGGGCAGGCCGGGCACCACGCCCAGTGTCGTGCCGGCCGGCGAGACCGCGGTGCCCGCACCGACGGCGAAGCCCGGACCGGCCGCGAACGCGGCGCCCCAGACGATCAGCGTAGGCAGATAGGCCAGCTGCCCCAGGGCGAGCACGCCGCCGCCGACCGCGTCGACGTGTGCCGCCTCGAACAGCGAGACGACCTGACCGCCGCGCGCGATCGCCGCGACGGCGACCAGCAGCGCGCCGACGGCGACGAGTCCCGTCACCGCGATGCCGGTGCCGCGGGCGGATGCCGCGACGGCGGCGACCCACGGATGGCCCCGGCGCGGGTCGGCGCCGTCGATCCGGTCCCGCACGGCATCCACGAGTCCGTCGTCGCCGCCGCGCCACGCCTCGACGAGGGCGCCGAGCAGTGCGGGGACGGCGAAGACCAGCGTCGGCAGCAGGAGCGCCTGCCAGCCGTAGACCGCCGCGACCGGGGTGCGCGAGGTCGCCCACAGCGCGGCCGCCAGCAGCAGGGTGACCCCCGATCCCGCGGCGACGCCGACGGGCCACGACCCGGAGCGCGCCGCCCGGATGCCCGAGCGCGCCGCGAACACGGCGGTGAAGGTCGCGAGCGCGAGCGGGGCGAGGGAGACGACGAAGGTCGCCGCCTGGGCGGGGATGCCGGCCGCGACGAGGTACTCGTCTCCCAGCACGACGTGCAGCGGAACGAAGTGGCCCAGCTGCCAGATGCGCACGGCCGCGGGCCACAGCGCGCCCCAGTCCGCCGTCCCGCCGAGCCCAACGACCCAGAAGACGGTGAGGGGCGCCAAGACGACGGCGACGCCGACGGCCGCCGCGATGAGGGCATCGACGGCGGAGAGGAGGAGGACGAGCAGGCGGTTCATGCGCGTTCGACCCTACCCACCCCGACCATGTGCGTCGGGTGGACGCGCGGGATGCCGGGGCGACGGCATCCACTACGGTTCTGGATGGAGGATCCATGCCCGCTACACCCTCGTCCGCCGCCCGCCCCACCCCCGCCGAGCCCATCGGCGCACTCGACCGCTTCTTCGAGATCACCCGACGAGGCTCCACGATCGGCGGTGAGATCCGCGGCGGACTGGTCACCTTCGTGACGATGGCGTACATCGTCATCCTGAATCCGATCATCCTGTCGGGCAAGGCCGACATCGCCGGCAACGAGCTCGCCTTCTCCGCCGTGGGGGCCGCCACGGCGCTGACCGCCGGCGTCATGACGATCCTCTTCGGCCTCATCACCCGGCTGCCGTTCGCGTTCGCGGCCGGGCTCGGCATCAACGCGTTCCTCGCCTTCAGCGTCATCCACGAGGTGACGTGGCCCGAGGCGATGGCCCTCGTGATGATCAACGGCGTCATCATCGTGCTGCTGGCCGCCACGGGGCTGCGAAAGCTCATCTTCGACGCTGTCCCGGTGCAGCTGAAGCTCGCGATCACGGTCGCGATCGGCCTGTTCATCGCGTTCATCGGGTTCGTCAACTCGGGCTTCGTCACGGCGACGGGCTCGAACTCCCCGCCCGTCGGACTCGGCATCGGCGGCTCGGTCGCGTCGGTGCCGACGCTGATGTTCGTGCTGACGCTGCTGGCCACCGGCGTGCTGGTGGCCCGCAAGGTCAAGGGCGGGATGCTGATCGGCCTCGTGGGCGGGACGGTCGTCTCGGTGATCATCGAGGCGATCTGGCACCTCGGCTCGGCGACGGATCACCCCGGCGGCTGGGGCCTGACGATCCCGGCGCTGACCGGATCGCCGGTGAGCGTTCCCGATCTGAGCCTCCTGGGTGCGGTCGACTTCGGATTCGACGTCGGCAAGGTCGGCTTCGTGGCCCTCGTCATGCTCGTGTTCACGCTGGTGTTCTCGAACTTCTTCGACGCGATGGGCACGATGACCGGACTCGCCAAAGAGGCCGGGCTCGCCGACGAGAAGGGCGACTTCCCCCCGCATCAAGTCCGCGCTCGTCGTCGAAGGCGTCGGCGCCGTCGTGGGAGGCGCGACCTCCTCATCGTCGGCCACGGTGTTCATCGAGTCGGGGTCCGGCATCGGCGAGGGCGCCCGCACGGGCCTCGCCAACGTCGTCACCGGGCTCGTGTTCCTGCTGGCGATGTTCTTCACGCCCCTCACCTCGATCGTGCCGACCGAGGTCGCCGCCGCGGCCCTCGTGATCGTCGGCGCGATGATGATGGCGCAGGTCAAGCACATCGACCTCAGCGACTTCAGCGTGCTGCTGCCGGTGTTCCTGACGGTGTCGGTCATGCCGATGACGTACTCGATCGCCAACGGCATCGGCGCGGGCTTCATCAGCTGGGTGGTCGTGCGTTCGCTCTCCGGCAAGGCGCGGCAGATCAGCCCCCTGCTGTGGGTGGTCGCCGCCGGCTTCCTGATCTACTTCGCCCGCGGCCCCATCCAATCCCTGCTGGGAGCCTGACCCCCTCCCCCTCCGGCTCGGCAGGGGGCAGATGAAGAGAGGGGGTGGATGCCGCGGCATCCACCCCCTCTCTCGCGTCGAGCGTCAGAGCGTCTCGATGATCTCCCGCATGAGGGCAGCCGTCTCGGACGGCGTCTTGCCGACCTTGACACCGGCGGCCTCGAGGGCCTCCTTCTTGGCCTGCGCGGTGCCCGCCGAGCCGGACACGATGGCGCCGGCGTGGCCCATCGTCTTGCCCTCGGGTGCAGTGAAGCCCGCGACGTAGCCGACGACGGGCTTCGTGACGTTCGCCTTGATGAACTCGGCCGCACGCTCCTCGGCGTCGCCGCCGATCTCGCCGATCATCACGATCGCCTTGGTCTCGGGGTCGGCCTCGAACGCGGCGAGGGCGTCGATGTGCGTCGTCCCGATGATGGGGTCGCCGCCGATGCCGATGGCCGTCGAGAAGCCGAGGTCGCGCAGCTCGAACATCATCTGGTAGGTCAGGGTGCCCGACTTCGACACGAGGCCGATCGGTCCCTTGCCGGTGATGTTCGCGGGAGTGATGCCCACGAGCGCCTCACCGGGCGTGATGATGCCGGGGCAGTTCGGCCCGATGATGCGGGTCTTGTTGCCCTTGCTCTTCGCGTACGCCCACGCCTCGGCCGTGTCGCCGACGGGGACGCCCTCGGTGATGACGACGAGGAGCGGGATCTCGGTGTCGATGGCCTCGACCATCGCGTCCTTCGTGAACGCCGGGGGCACGAACGCGATCGACACGTCGGCGCCGGTAGCGGCGATGGCCTCGGCGACCGAGGCGAAGACGGGCAGCTCGAGGGGGTTGCCGTCCTTGTCGACGTGCGACACGGTCGTGCCGGCCTTGCGCGCGTTGACGCCGCCGACGACGTTCGTACCCGCCTTGAGCATGAGCGCGGTGTGCTTGGTGCCCTCGCCGCCGGTGATGCCCTGGACGATGACCTTGGAGTCCTTGTTGAGGTAGATCGACATAGTCCTAGTTCCTTGTTCCGATGCCGCGGCTCAGGCGTTCGCCAGCTCGGCGGCCTTGTCGGCGCCCTCGTCCATGCCGGCAGCGAGGGTGACGAGCGGGTTGTTGGCGGCGGCGAGGATGGCGCGGCCCTCTTCGACCTGGTTGCCATCGAGGCGGACCACGAGCGGCTTGGTGGCGGCGTCGCCGAGGATCTCGAGCGCCTTGACGATGCCCTCCGCGACGGCGACGCACGACGTGATGCCGCCGAAGACGTTGACGAACACCGACTTCACCTGCGGGTCGCCGAGGATGACGTCCAGCCCCGCGGCCATGACGGTCGCCGAAGCGCCGCCGCCGATGTCGAGGAAGTTGGCGGGCTTGACGCCGCCGTGGTTCTCACCGGCGTAGGCGACGACGTCGAGGGTCGACATGACCAGACCCGCGCCGTTGCCGATGATGCCGACCTGGCCGTCGAGCTTGACGTAGTTCAGGCCGGATGCCTTGGCCTTCGCCTCGAGCGGGTCGGCGGCGTCCTTGTCCTCGAGCTCCTCGTGCTCGGGGTGGCGCACCTCGGTGGCGTTGTCGTCGAGCGACACCTTGCCGTCGAGGGCGATGATGTTGCCCGCGGCATCCTGGATGAGGGGGTTCACCTCGACGAGGGTGGCGCCCTCACCGGTGTAGACGTTGTAGAGCTTGACGAAGACGTCGGCGACCTTGGGGGCCAGCTCGTCGTCGAAGCCACCGGCCTTGGCGATCTCGAGCGCCTTGGCGGCGTCGATGCCGGTCAGCGGGTCGACCTCGACCTTGGCGAGGGCCTCGGGCTTCTCGACGGCGAGCTGCTCGATCTCCATGCCACCCTCGACCGAGCACAGGCTCAGGTACGAGCGGTTGGCGCGGTCCAGCAGCACCGAGAAGTAGAACTCCTTCTCGATCTGGGCGCCCGCCGCGACCATGACGCGCTTGACGACGTGCCCCTTGATGTCCAGGCCCAGGATGGCCTTCGCCGCCTCATAGGCGTCATCGGGGGTCTTGGCGACCTTGACGCCGCCGGCCTTGCCGCGACCTCCGGTCTTGACCTGGGCTTTGACGACGACGACGCCGCCAAGCTTCTCGGCCGCCGCCTTCGCCTCCTCAGGAGTGTCGGCGATGATGCCGGGGAGCACCGGCACCTCGTACTTCTCGAACAGGTCTCGTGCCTGGTACTCGTACAGATCCACGTGCAATCCTTCGCTGGGCGTCAGTGGGTGTCGTGCCGAAGGGTTCTCGGTATCGGAACAAAAGTGCTCAAACAATCTCGATATCGAGAGATCGACCGATCCCCCAGCTTAGTAGACGCACCGCAACGCTCCGACCGTCGCCCGCCCCGCGCAGCGGCACGGGCGCCCGGGTCGCGTTAGGCTCACGGGCATGGCCGAAGCGTCTCCCACCTCCTCCCGCAACGCCGTCGTCGCCGCTGCGCTGGACCTCTTCGCCGCGCAGGGGTTCGAAGCGACCTCGGTGGAGCAGATCGCGCAGGCCGCCGGGGTCTCCCGGTCGACCTTCTTCCGTCAGTTCGGCGGCAAGGACGACGTCGTGTTCAGCGACCACGACGTGCTCCTCGCGCACCTGCGCCAGAAGCTGACGGCCGGCGGCGAGAGCGCCGGACAGAACCCGTGGGCCGCGGCGTGCGCGGCATCGGTCGACGTCTTCCGCCACTTCGCCGCCGAGCCCGAACTCGCCCGCCGCCGCTACGCGGTGGTGCGCCAGGTGCCGGCGCTGCGCGACCGCGAGATCGTGACCGTCTTCCAGTACGAGCGGCTCTTCGACGACTACCTGCGCTCCGCGCTCCCGGGCCTCGACCCGATCGACGCCGTGGCGTTCTCTGCTGCCGTCACCGCGGTGCACAACCACGTCCTGCGCCGCCTGCTGCGCGGCACCGAGGACATCCCCGAGTCGGTGCTGACCGACGCCTACGACGAGCTCATGCACCGCTTCGGCGTGCACCCGGACGGCGAGCAGGCGCAGAACGACGACGTCGTCGTGGCGACCTTCCCCCGTCGGATGCCGATGGCCGAGGTCGTGCGGCGCCTGCGCGACGAGCTCTGAGCGCGCGCTGCCCAGCCGAACTGCAAGGTTTCGCGGACGGCACGCCGGGATCACGGCATCCCGTGCGGCGTGTCGCCCGACGGGCCTTGCAGTTGCGGCGCGGGACGCCGGGGGCGGCGGCGGCCCGGCAGGGCGGCGGTCCGCCCTCAGACCGTCTCCCCCGAGGCGACGGTCTCGGCGAGCGCGTGCACGCGCGGCAGGTGGTGCGCGCCGTAGAAGTCCGCCGCGGTCAGCCGCTGCGCGTCGGCCTCCTCCGGGGCGGCGTGGGCCGCGACCGCGACGACCGCCAGCGCGTGCATCCAACCGCCGGCAAGGACGCCGAGGAGCATCAGATAGGGCACGCTGACGGCGTGCGCATCCCGCGGCGCGTCGGCGAAGCCGATGAGATCGGCGGTTGCGCGACGCGCGGCATCCACGGCCCGCTCGAGGCGTGCGGCCGTGCGCGCCGCGACGTCGCCGCCCGCCGCGCGCAATGCCGCGACGGTGCCGGTGATGTCGGCGAAGAGCGCCTCGGCGGTCGCCCCCTGGTTTCGGATGACCTTGCGTCCGATGAGGTCGTTGGACTGGATCGCGGTGGTGCCTTCGTAGATCGGCATGATGCGGGCGTCGCGGTAGTGCTGGGCCGCGCCGGTCTCCTCGATGAAGCCCATGCCCCCGTGCACCTGGATGGCGTCGCTCGTCAGCGCCACGGCATCCTCCGTCGACCAGCCCTTCAGAATCGGCACGAAGAACTCGGCCATCGCGAGCACGGCGGCATCGTCGGTCTGCTCGGCCCGGTCGAACAGGTCGGCGACGTAGACACCCAGCGCGCGCATCGCGAAGACCTCGCTGCGCATCGACAGCAGCAGCCGGCGCACGTCGGGGTGCTCCGCGATCGGCGCCGTCCCCTCACGACCGAGCACACGTCCCTGCACCCGATCGGCGGCATAGGCCGAGGCCTGCTGCAGCGCGCGGTCGGCGATGCCGGTCGCCTGGAAGCCCATCGCGATACGGGCGGAGTTCATCATGACGAACATGCCCGCCAGTCCTCCGCCGACCTCGCCGACGAGGTAGCCGGTGGCGTCCTCGTAGGAGAGCACACAGGTGGGGCTGCCGTGGATGCCGAGCTTGTGCTCGACGGCGACGGTCGTGACGGCATTGCGATCGCCGAGCGAGCCGTCCGTGTTGACGAGGTACTTGGGCGCGACGAACAGCGACAGCCCCTTGGCCCCGTCGGGGGCGCCGGGCGTGCGTGCGAGGACGAGGTGAACGATGTTCTCGGCGACGTCGTGATCGCCCCAGGTGATGAAGATCTTCTGCCCGCGGATCGCGTACGTGCCGTCCCCGCGGGGTGTGGCGATCGTGCGGATGGCGCCGAGGTCGGTGCCCGCCGCCGGCTCGGTGAGGTTCATCGTGCCCGTCCACTGGCCCGAGACCAGCTTCGTCAGGTACGTCTCGCGGATCTGATCGGATGCCGCGGCATCCAGCGCATGGATCTGTCCGGCGGTGAGCAGCCAGCACAGCGCGAACGCGGCGTTCGATGCGTTCCAGATCTCGCCGAGGCCCGCTCGGATCGCCCCGGGAAGCCCGTCGCCGCCCGCGGAGGTCGGCGCCTCCGCGCTGATCCATCCCGCGTCGACGAAGGCGGCGTACGCGTCGGCGAAGCCGTCGGGCAGATGCACCTGGCCGTCGACGAGGCGCGCGCCCTCCCGATCGCCGATGCTCTGCAGCGGCGCGAGGACGGATGCCGCGAACTCGCCGGCCCCGGCGATCACATCCGCGCCGTCGGCGGCGGTGAGCTCGCCGCCGGTCGCGCGGGCGACGATGTCGAGACCGAACGCCTCGCCGAACAGGAAGGCGTAGTCGGCGGTGGGTGCCTGGTAGTCAGCGGCCATGGGGACTCCTCGGGTGCGCGCGGCGTCTCGGTGATCGGTCACAACGGAGACGAGAATTGAGACTGCGGACCATCATAAGTGATACTGAGTCTCACCGCGAGTCTCGCGAGGACTCCCCTGTCGCACGCGCGTCTGCGCCGCCAGGATGAGAGCCATGCCGTACGAGATCCCCGCACCGATGTTGGCGAAGGCCGTCGCTGTCGTTCCCGACCCGGCCCGCACTCCCGGCGGGCTTGCGTTCGAACCCAAGTGGGACGGGTTTCGCGCCCTGTTGTCGTGGGACGGCGCCGACGTGGAGATCGGCTCGCGCGGCGCGAAGCCGCTCACCCGCTACTTCCCCGAGCTCGTCGCCGCGTGTGCGGCGCTGCTGCCCGAGCCGTGTCTGCTCGACGGGGAGATCGTCGTCGCGCTCGACGGATCCGACGGGCGGCGGCGCCTGTCCTGGGACGCACTGTCACAGCGCATCCATCCCGCCGCCTCCCGCGTCGCCCTGCTGAGCACCGAGACGCCCGCGATGTTCATCGCGTTCGACCTGCTCGCCCGCGGCGGGCGCAACCTGCAAGAGGAGCCGTTCTCGACGCGACGTGCAGAACTCGAAGACCTGCTGCGCGAGGTGCCCGCACCCGTGCACATCACGCGCACCACGAGCGACCACGACCTGGCGACGCAGTGGCTCGCCCGCTTCGAAGGGGCCGGGCTGGACGGGGTGATCGCCAAACCCCTCGCCCTGCCCTATGCGCCCGGGAAGCGCACGATGTTCAAGATCACGCACGCGCGCACGGCCGATGTCGTGCTTCTCGGCTACCGCGTGCACAAGAGCGGCCACGGGATCGGCTCGCTGCTGCTGGGGCTGTACGACGAGCACGGTGATCTCCGCAACGTCGGCGGGGCATCGGCGTTCACCGATGTGCGCAGACGTGAGCTCGTCGATGAGCTGGCGCCTCTCGTCGTCACGGATGCCGAGGGCGCGGCCGTCACCGGGCAGACCGACCGCTCGCGCTTCTCGGCCTCGAAGGACACGTCGTTCGTCCGACTGCGGCCGGAGCGCGTGCTGCAGGTGCGCTACGACCATCTCGAAGGAGCGCGTTTTCGCCACACGGTGCAGTTCGACCGGTGGCGGCCCGACCGCGATCCGCGCTCGTGCACCTTCGGGCAGCTGGAACAGGTGCGCTCGTACGATCTGGCGGATGTCCTGGCCTGAGCCCGCCGCGGTGGCGCACGGATCCGACCCGCGCAGCACCGCACGGGCCGGATCCGGCTCTCCCGCCCCGCGCTCGCATCGGCGCCGGGTCCCGGCGGCCGGACATGCGATCCGTGGTGCGGATGGTGAGGGGCGCTCTCCCCTCCTCCGTGATCCCGACCCTACGCGCGCCGGGAACGATGCTCATCGGGCGGTGACCGTGAATATCGGCATCCGTTCTTCCGGCTCGCGCCGCTCGCCCTCGCGGCGTGGCGGTGCGAGGATCGGACCATGGCCCCCGCCCCGCCCGACGAGCCGCCCCGTGCGTCAGCCGAGTCCTCGGAGCCGACGCTCACGCAAGAACTCGCCCTCGAGCCGGTGCAGTTCATCGCCCGCACGGACGCGGTGCTGCGCCTGGGATCGCTCATGCTGGGGGCGGGTGCCTCCTCCGCGCGGGTGCGCGACAGCATGGTGCGGGCCGCGGAAGCGGTGGGCATCGACGACGTGCACTGCCGCGTCGGCATGACCGACATCGTGCTCACCGCCGGGCGAGGTCAGATGTTCCGCACACGCGTGGCGGAAGTTCCTCGTCCGACCGTCGACGCCGACCGCATGACGGCCCTGAAACGTCTGACGGCGCGTCTGCAGCCGGGCACGACGCCGGCCCACCTGCAGGGCGAGCTGCGCGAGATCGAGCGGATGCCGCGGCGCTACTCCGATCTGACGCGCGTGCTGGCGGCCGCGCTGGCGTGTGCGGCCTTCGCGCTGCTGAACAACGGTGGGTGGCAGGAGTTCGTCGCCGTCGGGATCGCGGCGGCGGCGGGCCAGTGGGTGCGGATGCTCATCCACCGCCTCCGCACGAACGAGTTCCTGCTCGTGTTCGCCTCGGCGATGACGGCCCTGCTGGTGTACCTGGCCGCCGCGCAGGTGTTCGTCGCCCTCGGCGTTCCCGGCGGACAGCACGACGCGGCACTGACCAGCGCGGTGCTCTATCTCGTTCCCGGCTTCCCGCTCGTGACCGGCGCCCTCGACCTCGCCCGACTGGATCTCAACGCCGGCATCGCCCGGGTCACCTACGCCGTCCTGGTGCTGCTGGCCACCGGCACCGCCGTCTGGGGAGTCGCGACCGTCTTCGACGCGACCGTCACGCAGGTCGCCGCCCCCGAGTTCGCCGAGCCGTTCCTGTCGCTCGTCCGGCTCGCCGCCGGCTTCGTCGGAGTACTCGGTTTCGCCCTGCTGTTCGGCACGCCCTGGGCGATCGCTCTGACGGCATCGAGTCTCGGCGCCGTCGCGAACGTCGGGCGGTTGGCGCTCGTCGACGCCCACGTCAATCCCGCCGTCGCCGCCGCTGCCGCCGCCCTGGCCGTGGGACTCGGCGCCTACCTCTTCGGCGATCGGCTGCGCGCCGCACGCGTGACCCTGACCGTGCCGGCCGTGCTGATCATGGTGCCCGGAGCCGCCGCCTACCGCTCGATCGCGGGTGTCATCGGCGGCGACACGGTCGCGGCGATCCAGAACGCGACGACCGCGGTGTTCGTCGTCGTGGCCCTCGCGATCGGCCTCACCGTGGCACGGGTGCTCACCGAGCGGGAGTGGTCGCTTCCGGCCCGGTGACCGGATCGGAGGCGACGGGTCGTCTACGGTCGAGGCATGGGACTGTTCCGCGACCGCACCGTCCGCATCGACCAGCACGGCACGGACGGGGTCCACGTGCGCCCGGTGGGCAGACCGTGGAGCCTCTGGGCGGATGCCTTCGGCGCCCTCGCGATCCGCGCGGTGCAGATCATCGTCGTCGTCGTGCTCGCCGCGGGGCTCATCTGGGGGATCCGCCAGCTGACCGTCGTGACGATCCCACTCGTGATCGCGCTCATCCTGGCCTCCGCATTCGCGCCGCTCATGGGCTGGCTGCGCGGGCGCGGCATCCCCTCTCTCGTCGCGACGCTGATCACCCTGTTCACCATCGCCCTCGTCCTCACCGCCGTCGGCTGGCTGATCGTCTGGGCCGTGCGCGACCAGTGGGATGAGCTGGCGACACAGGCGCAGGGCGGCTTCACCGATCTGATGGCGTGGGCGGGCACCCTGCCGTTCCAGATCGATCATGCCCAGATCGACGAGTGGCTGAAGACCCTCACCGACTTCGTGACGAGCGCGCAGTTCGGCAGCGGCGCCCTCGCCGGCGTCAGCGCCGTGGCGAACTTCATCACCGGCCTCGTGCTGATGGTCGTGATGCTGTTCTTCTTCCTCAAGGACGGTCCGCAGATGTGGGCCTTCCTGCTGCGGCCGTTCCGCGGCGAGCCGTACCAGCGCGCGCTGCGGGTCGGCGACAAGACCGTGACGGTGCTCGGTTCGTACGTGCGCGGCACGGCGACCGTCGCCGCGGTCGATGCCGTCGGCATCCTGATCGGGCTGCTGATCCTGCAGGTGCCGTTGGCCCTGCCGCTGGCGGTGCTGGTGTTCCTGCTGGCGTTCATCCCGATCGTCGGTGCGACCCTCGCCGGCATCCTCGCTGCGCTGGTGGCCCTCGTGGCCAACGGCTGGGTCGTGGCCCTGCTCGTGGTGGGCGTGGTTGTGCTCGTCAATCAGCTGGAGGGCAACCTGCTGCAGCCCGTGCTGATGGGACGCTCCATGCAGCTGCACGCCTTCGTGATCCTCATCGCTCTGACCGCGGGCACCGTGCTGGGCGGCATCGTCGGGGCCGTGCTCGCCGTGCCGATCACCGCGGTGGTGTGGGGGATCGTGCAGGTGTGGGACGGCCCGCACACCCCGGCGCGGTGGGCACGCCCGCATCGCCGCGAGGCGATCGCCCGCACCGACTGACCCGCGGCGGCGTCAGGGGATCCAGACCACGACGCCGTTCTGTCCGCTGAGCAGCGCCGCGACGCCTGCCGCCACGGCGTCGCGGCAGCGCTCGGGCGTGAAGCTCGCCGGGTCGTGGTGGGCGGCCTGACCGAGATCCTCGCCGCGGAAGCCGGCTCCGGCCCAGTCGACGGCGAGCACATTCTGCGTCGGCTCGGCCAGTTCGCCGCCCAGGACGAGGAAGGGTTGGTCGAGGTGACTCGCGGTGACGATCGCGAGGGGATCCACGAGTCCGTCGCCGGCGGACATGATGACATCGGCGTGCATGTCGATGGCCTGGGTGATCGCGGGAATGGGGTCGGCCCCGGCCCTGACCTCGCGCAGGTCGGCACCCACCTCGCGTGCCCAGATGCGCACCGCGTCGGTCATCGTCTCGGTCGACGCCTCCTCGCCCATCGTCAGCAGGACGACCCGCAGTCCCGCCGCCGGGCGCGCGCCGGCCCACGAGCCCGGACTCGGGGTCATCGTCGCCGCCGGCGCCAGCGGAGTAGCCGGAAGGAAGCCGGCATCCGCGGCAGCGATCAGGGTGGGCGCAGGGTGGGGTGTGGTCCAGTCCGCGGCGCATCCGGCGAGGGATGCCGCAGCGATCAGCACCGCGGAGGCCGCGGCAGCGGCGGTGAGACGGGAGCGGGCGACACGCACCTGTCCAGCATCGCGTCAGGGGCCGACCGGCGCGGCGCGCAGCAGTCGTCGTTCCTCGAAGATTGACGCGCGGGCCAACCTCCGTTCACCGGCGACGCGCACGCTCACGCCGTGACCCTGCGCCGCTATCCCCTCCTCGCCCTGATCCTGCTCGCGGTCGCGACCGCCGTCGCCTCGCCGCTGTTCACGGCATCCGCCGCCCTCGCGCACGGCTTCAGCTCGGTGGTGTTCGCCGACCTCTCGCGCGACGAGGAGGGACGAACGGTGGCGACCCTGCAGCTCGAGTACGACCTCCTCGTCGTCTCGGCGGCCGACACCCAGCACGACGATGCCCTCTTCCGCGAAGGGACCGCCGCCTTCGACGCCCGCGACGACGCCGCGATGGCCCAGGCCGTCGATGAGCATCGCGACACGGTCGCCCGCTACCTCGACGAGCGATTCACGATCCGCACGAGCGGCGGCGATGCCGCCGGATGCACGCTCAGCCCCCTGGATGCCGTGTCGATGACGGTGCAGGAGGGCGTGCCCTACGTCGTCATCGCGCGCACCCTCACCTGCCCGGCCGGCGAGGCGCACATCGTGCGCAGCACCCTCTTCCCCGACGAGGAGGGCTACGTCACTGGGACGAAGACAATCCTCACCTACGACATCGACCTGCACGCCGGGTCGGCGGCGCTGGATGCCTCCGCTCCCGAGTTCTCCACCGCGCAGAGCACCTGGGACCGGTTCGTCGAGTTCTTCCGCCTGGGCGCGGAGCACCTGCTGACCGGCATCGACCACATCCTGTTCCTGCTCGCCCTCATCGCCGGCTCGCGAAAGCTCCGCGAGATCGTCCTGGCGGCGACCGTGTTCACGCTCGCGCATTCGGTGACCTTCATCCTGGCCGCCACGAAGGTGGTGAGCCTTCCGAGCATCGTCATCGAGCCCGCGATCGCCTTGTCGATCTCGGTCGTCGCCGCCTGGTATCTGTTCCGTCTGTGGCGCAAGGGCGAGGCGGCCACCGAGCTGACCCGTGACGCCGGCCCGCTCGGACTCGACCGCGCGGGCTGGCTGCGCCTGCTCGTGGTGTTCTGCTTCGGACTCATCCACGGCCTCGGCTTCGCGTCCGCTCTCGGCATCGACGAGCCCTGGTCGTGGACGCTGCTGTGGTCGCTGCTCGTGTTCAACCTCGGCATCGAGGCGGTGCAGATCGGGCTGATCGCGATCGTCTTCCCCATCCTGGTGCTGCTGCGCCGCCGCGCACCCCGGGTCGCGATGTGGGCCAGCGGCGCCCTCGCCGTGGCGGTGACCCTCGCGGGGCTCATCTGGTTCGTCCAGCGCGTCTTCGGCTGGGACTGATCCGGCTCTGGGCGAACCCTCAGAGTTTCGCCGGGACGTCACCGCTCCTGGGCGTGATGTTCACCGCCCTGTCACCGCGGAGGCGGATCGTCCAGATGACGCCGCCCGCGGCGCCTGCGACCGGCCCTGTGCCGCGCATCCCTCACCCACGAACGGACAGATCATGCCGCACTCCGCTGAACCGCGAGCGCCGCGCCCCGCGCGCCGGACGATCGCCTGGATCACCGCCGCCACGCTGTGCGCGACGGCCTTCGCGGGAGTCGTCGCGACTCCCGCCCTCGCCGACACCCCGACCACGCTGACCGGCGTGATCCTCGGCGTCGGCGCCGACGAGACCCAGCGCATCGTGAGCTGGTACTCCTCCGCCGACACCGCTCAGGTCGTTCAGGTCGCCCCCACCGCCTCGCTCGTGGGCGACGCCTTCCCGGCATCGGCCGTCACCTTCGCCGCCGCCGGCACCGCCAACATCTCCACCAGCGGCGGCTTCAACCGTCACGCCACGATCACGGGCCTGCAGGAGGACACGCAGTACTCCTACCGCGTCGGATCCGACGGCGCCTGGTCGAGCACGACGACGTTCCAGACGCGCTCCTTCGAGGGCGACTTCGACTTCCTCTTCTACGGCGACCCGCAGATCGGCTCGTCGGGCGACGTCGCGAAGGACACCGCCGGCTGGGTGGACACCGTCAACGTCTCACTGCAGTCCAACCCGAACGCCGAGCTGCTCGTGTCGGGCGGCGACCAGGTCGACAAGGCCAACACCGAGGCGCAGTGGGACGGCTTCCTCGCCCCCGCGCAGCTGCGCAACTACCCCTGGGTCGCCACGATCGGCAACCACGACGTGGGCGGCAAGGCCTACGAGCAGCACTTCTACACGCCGAACACCGACCGCTCGGGTCAGTACTACGTCAACGGCGACCCGAGCTCCAACTCGTCGGGCGGCGACTACTGGTTCATCCACAAGGACGTGCTGTTCATCGACCTCAACTCGAACAGCTACAAGACCTCGTCCGGCGGTGGCGGCGACGCGGCGCACATCCAGTACGTGACCGACGTCATCAACGCCCACGGCGCCCAGGCGAAGTACACGGTGCTCGTCTACCACCACGCCATCTACTCCCCCGCCGACCACGCGCAGGACACCGACAACAAGACGCGTCGCGTCGACTTCCCGACCACCTTCTCGAAGCTCGGCGTCGACCTCGTCCTCCAGGGCCACGACCACAGCTACTCGCGCTCGTACGAGATCAAGAACGGCGAGAAGGCCAAGGCCGACGAGAAGCCCGGCCAGAACGAGGTCTTCGAAGGTCCCGGGGGCGTCGTCTACGTCACGGCGAACTCGGCATCCGGCTCGAAGTACTACGACCTCACCACACCCAAGCCCGGCGACGCCACCTCTGGCGCAGGCAACGGCGCCGACCCGCTGAACCCGTCGAACTACTGGTACAACTCGGTCGAGAACCAGGAGCACGTGCGCACGTTCGTCAAGGTGCAGGTGCAGAAGGACGCCCTCGTCGTCCAGAACGTCCGCTCCGGCACCTGCGCGGCGCCCAACGCGGCCGTCGAGGTGGGACGCGTGCTCTGGTGCGGCCCGGCCAACGGCACCCAGGCGGCCGAGCCCGTCGGCTCGGTGCAGGACGAGGTGACGATCCACCCCAACCACGGCGACGGGCAGGACATCCAGGTCGACGTGCCCGACGCCGCCCCCGGCGAGTTCGGCTGGACGATCAACGGCCACAACGGCCTCGTCGACCTCGGTACGGCCACCGAGAAGAACAACGCCTACTTCGAGGCGACCGGTCAGATCAACCCGATCACGGTGACCGACACCCGCCGCGCCGTAGCCCCCTGGTCGATCGCCGCCAAGGTCGGCGACTTCACCGACGGCAGCAAGTCGTTCTCCGGAAAGTACCTCGGCTGGAGCCCGAAGGTCGTCACCGCCGGCGGCGGTGCGGTCGCGGGCGCCGCGATCGGCTCCGGCTACGACGGGGGCACCGGTCTGTCCGACTCGCGGGCGCTCGGATCGGCGGCACAGGGCCATGACCGCGGCGCCGCCGTGCTCGGCTCCGACCTGGACCTGAAGATCCCGGTCGAGGTCGACAAGGGCAGCTACCGCGGCACCCTCACCCTCACCGCCATCAGCAACTGAGCGCCATCGACAACTGAACAGTTCGCCCCGCGGCCCGGGGCGCGCCGACCAGCCCGGTCGGTGCGTCCCGGGACGCACCCGTTTCCCGCCCTGCCCGTTCGCCGTCCTTCGAAGGAACCCGATGCTCCGCTTTCTCCGACTCCCGCGCGGCACCGCGTTGACCGCCGTCGTCCTCGCTGCCGTGGCGCTGCTGTCGTCGGCCGCGCTTCCCGCGGCATCCGCTCGTGCCGCTGACGACGCCGCAGGCGCGGACGACGTGACGTGGTCGGTGCGCACGGACTCGAACGGCTTCGGCAAAGAGCGCACCTCCTACACGTACGCGGTGGACCCCGGCCAGAGCGTCAGCGATGCGCTCGTGATCACCAACCACGGCTCCGCGGCGCTGCAGCTCGCGGTGTACGCCGCCGACGGCTACACCGGCGCCGGCGGGCAGCTCGACCTGCTCACGCCGGCGGAGAGCTCGAACGCCGTCGGCGCCTGGACACGTGCGTCGGCGGCGACCGTCACGGTCGGGCCCGACGCGTCCACGACGGTGCCCTTCGTGCTGTCCGTTCCCGCCACGGCGACCCCCGGCGACTATGTCGGGGGCATCGTGACCTCGCTGGGATCCTCGGCGGACCAGGGCATCTCGGTCGACCGCCGACTCGGCATCCGCATCGGCCTGCGCGTCTCGGGCGCCCTCGCGCCGTCGCTCGCGATCGAGAACCCGCAGGTGACGTGGGGCGGCACGTGGGCGCTCGGCACGGGCACCGCGACGCTCAGCTACACCCTGCACAACACCGGAAACACGACGATGGGCGCTCAGCAGAGCGCGACGATCGCAGGGCCGTTCGGCTGGTTCCCCGCCGATGCCGGGGACGTCGCCCCCGAGGTGCAGATCCTTCCCGGCGAGACGCGCGACGTGCAGGTCACGGTGCCCGCTGTGGCCGGCATGCTCGTCCTGCTCGGCTCGGCGACGGTGACCCCCATCGTGGTGGACGCGTCGGGTTCGACCACGGGACTCACCCCGGTCACGACGCAGGCGGTGGGTCCGGCCGTGCCGTGGCTGCTGCTGATCATCGGACTGCTCGCGATCGCGCTCGTCGTGGCGGCACTGTGGTGGCGCCGCCGCGCCGGCGCGGCCCGCAGGCAGAAGGAGGACGAACGGGTCGCGCGCGCCGTCGCCGACGCCCTGGCGCAGGCCCAGCCGTCCGCCCCGGACGACACTGCCGACGCGGTCGGGAGTGCGACGCCGGGCACGTCGACCATCCGCACGGTCACCGACGAGCGCCGCTGAGGCGGGAGGGCGCCGTACGCGATTCAGTGCCGTGCGGCGCGGCGGCGAAGAAGGGCCCCCGCGCCGAGCAGGGCGGCAGCGGCGGCGGTGAACACGAGCGCTCCGGTGAGCTGGTCTCCCGTCGGAGCAAGCCGACCGTCGAGCGCACCCCCATCGACGGGGCGTGCGTTCGAGAGCCCCGGAACGGCGGAGGGGTGGGGACGGGGACTCGCGGGTCCGCGCTCGTGCGGCGGGACGACGACCTGGATGACCATCTGCGAGGTTGCCTGCGGCCCGGCCGAGGAGCCGTCGTCGGGCGCGGTCGCGGAAGCGGCTTCGGCGACGCCGACGGGGCCGAGAGCCGTCGCGGCAGTGAAGCACACACCGGCGGCGACGCGTGCGAAGGTCCTCGTGCGCATGCCGATGCTCTCCTGTCCGTCACCCGGCCGGCGACGAGTGCCGAGCCTAAGAGGCGCCGGTGACGGAGGGGATGCCGTCAGGCGACCGGGCGGTGAACCCGCTCAGTCCTTCTTCGCCCGACTGGGTTGGACGCGCGGCGGCTCCCCCGGCATCTTGGGGAACTCGGGCGGGAACGGCAGCTCCCCCAGGCCCGCCTCGAGGTCGCGTCGCCACCACTCGAGCAGCACATCGATGCGACCGGGGTTCTCCTGCAGACCCTCCCACGGATCGCCCACCGCGGCGAGTCGTGGCGGCACCGCGCGCACGGTGAACGCGGCGGGGTCGACGCCGTCGGCCAGCTCCGCCCAGGTGATGGGCGTCGCGACGGTCGCCGACGGCAGGGCGCGCGGGCTGTAGGCACCGGCCATGGTGCGGTCGCGGTTGGCCTGGTTGAAGTCGACGAAGATGCGCCGTCCGCGCTCCTCCTTCCACCAGTCGACCGTCACGGCATCCGGCATCCGTCGCGCGAGCTCTCGCCCGGCCGCGATGACGGCGTGGCGGACGTCGAGGAACTCGTGCGTCGGCTCGATGGGGCAGAACACGTGGATGCCGCGGTTGCCGCTGGTCTTCAGCCACGGCTCGAGGCCGGCCTCGCGCAGCACGTCGCGCAGCACCGGGGCGACGGCCGCGGCATCGGCGAAGTCGGTTCCCGGCTGCGGGTCGAGATCGATGCGCAGTTCGACGGGATTGTCGGTGTCGGCGGCGAGCGAGGCCCACGGATGGAAGACGACGGTGTTCATCTGCACCGCCCAGACGATCGCCGCGGCCTCGTCGAGGACGACCTGCGGATGCCGCCGCCCGCTGTTGTAGGTGCACATCACGTCGTGGACGTACTCCGGCGCGCCGCGCGGCGGGTTCTTCGAGAAGAAGCGCTCCCCGTCGACCGTGTCGGGGAACCGCTCGAGCGAGACCGGACGGTGGCCGTTCGCGCGCAGGAACGGCTCTGACACCGCGATCACGTACTCGGCGAGTTCCTGCTTCGTGATACCGAGCTGCGGCCAGATGACGCGGTGCGGGCTGGACAGCGAGACATCCCTGCCCGCAACGTCCAGGGTGATGCGCTCCGAGGCCATGCCCCGACCCTACGGGCCGGGCGCCGGGCGCGACAGGGGGAGGTCCGCGGCGCGCACGACTGTCGGATGCCCGCCATGTCAACGGATGCGGAGATCGGCAACGGATACGGAAGGGATGCCGCGCGGCAGCCGAATCCGGTGCCGTCGTCCGATTCTGCGCGCACGAGTGCGCCGCGGGTCAGGACTCGGCGAGGGCCATGACGCCCGCGAGCGCGTCGCGGTCGAGTTCGATCCACGGGCCACCCGGGTCGACGACGACGCCGGTGAGGCCGGGCTCGGATGCCAACGCGCGCCCCAGCTGCTCGGGCTGCACCGGCAGGGGGCTGTCGCCGCGGCCGAGCGCGACGACCTCCAACGGGTGCGAGAACACCTCCATGCGGCGCTGACCGTCGGGAGTGCGCGCCTCGGCGAGGCCCATGCGTCCCTCGGCGTCGCTGTTTCCGGCCACCCAGACGGGCAGCCGTGAGAGGGCATCGGCGACGCGTGCCGCCGTGCTCTCATCGCGCGGTCCCGAAAGCAGGGTCTTGATCTCGAAGGTCGGCTCGCTCTCCTCGACGGCTCGGGCGATGAGCTCCTTCGGCAGGATGACGCGGGCACCCGCGGTGGCGTGATCGAGGTAGACGCCGTCGTATGCACCGGAGACCGCGTTGCGCAGAACCTCGACCGCGGGCTGTCCGATGACCGACGTGGCCGCTCCGCCTTCGGAGTCGACGCTGGCCTGCAGCGCCGCGCCGCCGCTGAAGGCGAGCAGGAAGCGCTTGCCCTCCAGCGACGCGATCGCGAGGTTGATCTGCTGGCCCGCAGCGATCAGCGCCTGCACGTCGCCCTGCGCCCGCAGGAAAAGCTGGCCCTGCAGCGCCTGACGCATCACGTTCATGATCTCGGTGTTCTGCGGCTGGGCCGACAGCGCCGACAGCGCCGCCTGCAGCAGGGCGTTGTCGACGAGGCCGGGCACGATCTCGCGCGGAGCCGGCGCTGTCGCGGGCGGGCGCGCCGCGACGACGGGCGAGGCGCCCGCGGGGTCGGCCCCGAACGTGGAGACCGAGATCCCGACCTGGGGAACGTCCTCGGTCGCGAGGTCGTCGATGTCCGCGGCGGGTGCGACGGGCTCCGCGGCGGATGCCGCGGCCTCGTCGGTGCTGTCGGATCGGCCGCGACGCGAGAACAGTGCCATGCGTCCGAGCCTAGCCGCGGGCGCCGCGCGCGCGGATCACCCCTTCGGGTGGGGAAGCGCGGCATCCCCGGGGGCGTCGTCGTCCTCGCCGAGCTCGTTGAGGTAGTTGTAGATGGTGAACCGGGTCACGTTGAGGGCGGTCGCGACGGTCTCGACGGCGTCGCGGAGCAGGAACATCCCGCGCGCCCGCAGATCGCGCACGACGGCGATCTTGTGGCGCTTCTGCATCAGCTCGACGGGCACGCCGGCGTCTGCCAGCGCGGTGCTCAGAAGCTGCTGAGCCAGCTCCTCCACGTCGCGGACGAACGTCTCCGTCACCGGCGCCGCGGCATCCGGGATCGACTTCTCCGGCCGCTCCGCGACCGCACCGAGCATCGCACGGGCGATGTCGTGGACGGCGATCCAGGAGGAGAGGTCCGTGTTGATGCACAGCGCCGCCGCGGGGTTGCCCGCGACATCGCGGATGATCATCGTCGTCGAGCGCATGCGCCGCTTGTCGGGAAGCACGGTCTCGTAGGCGTCCTGGTGGTCGAAGTCCCCCGCGATGGTGAGCTGCAGCAGAAGATCCGTCGCCGGGTCGCCGACACGGCGACCGGTGACATCGCCGTAGATCGCGACGATCGAGTTGGGAAGCCGGCTGAGATCGTGCAGAACGACCTCGCTCGATGCGGGCAGCGCTTTTCCGAGAGGCGCGACCAGGTCGGAGAAGACGGCGATGAGTCGCTCACCGTCGATGCTCTTCTGCGGGCGCATGCGTTCCACGCGACGTTGAAGGTCGTCGATTCCCTGACTATCGCTTGTTTTGCTCACGCTTGTCCTCCGCTGTCCGGGCTGCACCGCCCGGGGGCCTCGTGCCACCCAGATTATGAGAATGCCGGGCGCACCGCCAACCCGAGTAGTCAACATGATGTTAAAGGGATGTTACGAACGTGGAGATTTCTTCCTCATTTGCTTGACGGCTTCAACAGGAGGTTCTAACTTGACAGCACCCACACCAGCCGAGGACGTGACAGCAGCACGAAGTCCTCTCGACGAAGCCCAGGAGCTTCCATGCCCGCACGCGCACGCGCCGCCGTGGCCGCCGTCCTCACCGCCTCCGCCCTTGCTCTCGCAGGGTGCGCCGGCGGCGGCTCGGCCACCCCCAGTTCCACGCCCACCTCAGGCGGTGATGTCGTCTACGCCGTCGACACCGCTTTCGGATCTTTCGACCCGAACGTCACCTCCGCCGCGCAGGACGCCCGCGTTCTTCGCCAGCTCTACGACTCGCTCACGGTGCTCGACAACGGCGAGCCCAAGCCGTGGCTCGCCAGCGCGTGGGAGGTGAGCGCCGACGGCAAGACCTACACCTTCACGGTCCGCTCCGACGTCACCTTCCACGACGGCACCCCGTTCGACGCCGCCGCGGTGTGCTTCAACCTCGACCGCATCAAGAACCCCGCGACGGCCTCGATGTACGCGATCGGACTGATCGGCCCGTACCAGTCGTGCGCCGCTCCCGATGCGAAGACGGCGGTGGTCACCCTCGCGACGGCATACGCGCCGTTCTTGCAGAATCTGAGCTCCCCGTTCCTGGGGATGGTCTCACCCACGGCGGCGAAGGCCGCCGCGCCCGCCGACTTCGCGATCCACCCGGTCGGCTCGGGCCCGTTCACCTTCGGCTCGTACACGCCCAACGACCGCATCATCCTGAAGGCGAACGCCGCCTACAACTGGGCACCGCCGACGGCGAAGCACAGCGGCGCCCCCTGGGTGAACTCGCTGACCTTCCAGATCATCCCCGACCCCACGGTGCGCCTCGGCTCGCTGCGCAGCGGCGCCATCCAGGGCATCGGCAACGTGCCCGAGACCGAGGTCACCGCGATCAAGGCAGACCCGTCGCTCACCTTCTTCGCCCAGTCGCAGTCCGGCTCACCCTTCCAGCTCGGATTCAACACGGAGCACAAGCCCTTCGACGATCCCGCGGTGCGCGCGGCGATCCGCTCGGGCATCGACGTCGACGCGGCGGTACAGGCGCTGTACCTCGGGGTGTACCCGCGGGCCTGGGGCCCCCTGTCGCCGACGACCCTCGACTACGACGCTGCGGTCGAGAACAGCTACGGATTCGATGCGACGAAGGCTGCCTCGGCCCTGGACGCCGCGGGCTGGAAGGCCGGCGCGGACGGCGTCCGGGTCAAGGACGGCCAGCGGCTGACACTGCACTATCTGGAGCTCGCCCCCAACCGCGAGAAGCGCCAGGACATCGCACAGTTCGTCAAGAGCGACCTGGCGAAGGTGGGCGTCGAGGTGAACGTGGACATCCAGCAGGGCGCCGGCTACGTCTCAGCGCTCCAGCAGGGCAACTACGACCTCGCCGGCGTCAGCCTGGTCAGCCCGGATCCGAACGTGCTGGCCTCGCTGTACTCGCCGCAGTTCCGCTCGCAGCCGGGCCGCATCGGGCTGAACTACGGCCGCGTCGACGATCCCGCACTGACCGAGATGCTCGTGACGGCACAGCAGAGCGGTGACACCGCGCAGCGCGCACAGCAGTACGCGAAGATCCAGCAGGTCATCGTCCAGAAGGCCTACGGCGTTCCGATCTACGTGCCCACCTACACGGTCGCCACGCACGGGATCGACGGCATGCGGTTCGACTCCGAGGGCTACCCGGTGTTCTACGACGTGTACCTCGCGCAATGAGTGATCGGGCGTGGCGGGACCAAGAAAGGAGGGCTGAGACATGGGATTCGTGATCCTGAAGCGGGTGGCCGTCGGCATCCCGACGCTGATCGGCGTGACGATCATCCTGTTCCTGACACTGCGGGTGCTCCCCGGCGACCCCATCTCGGTGCTTCTGGCAGGCGCTCCCGCCACGCCCGAGACCGTCGACGCCCTGCGCGTGCAGTTCGGGCTCGACGAGTCGCTGCCGGCGCAGTACTGGACGTTCCTGACCCACGCGGTCGGGTTCCAGTTCGGCAACTCCTACGTCACGCGTCAGCCCGTGGCGACGATGATCGGTCAGCAGATCTGGCCCACCCTGCAGCTCGCGCTGGCCGCGGCCGCGGTCTCGGCGCTCGTCGGCATCCTGCTCGGATCGATCGCCGCGATCTACCGCAACCGGTGGCCGGACAGCCTCATCCGCGTCGTGAGCCTCGTGAACACCTCGATGCCGTCCTTCTGGGTCGGAATCCTGCTCATCATGCTGTTCTCCTTCACCCTTCGGTGGTTCCCGGCGACGGGCAACCAGGCTCCCGGTGCCCTGGTGCTCCCGGCGATCACGCTGGGTCTGGCCGCGGCCGGCACGGTGACCCGACTGGTGCGCAACAGCGTCATCGAGGTCATGGGAGAGAACTTCGTGATGGCGCTGTACGCCAAGGGGCTGCGCCGCAATGTCGTGATCATGCGGCACGTGCTGCGAAACGCCATCATCCCGACCGTCACGATCGTCGGTCTGCAGCTCGGAGCTCTCATCGCCGGGGCCGTCATCGTCGAGGCGGTCTTCGCCCGGCAGGGGCTCGGCCAGATGCTCGTCCAGGCGATCGCGGCGAAGGACTACCCCGTGATCCAAGCGGTCGTCTTCGTCATCGCCGCCCTCTACATCCTCATCAACATCATCGTCGACATCTCCTACGCGTACATCGACCCTCGGGTGCGCGACGCGGTGAAGCGATGAGAAGGGCTACCGACATGATCCTCTACACGGCTCGGCGGGCGCTCACCCAGGACGACGTCGGCGACATCGAGGACGGCGCAGCCGTCCTCGTGCACGACGGCGTCATCGAGTGGGTCGGCCGAGCGGCGGACTTCCCGTCCGCCGACTACGCGCACGACCTCGAGCGCATCGACCTCGGCGCCGCCACGCTGCTGCCGGGGCTGATCGACGCGCACGTGCACCTCGCGTTCGACGGCGGCCCGGCGCCGGTCGAGCGGATGATGGCCGAGTCCGACCCCCAGCAGGTCGCCCTCATGCTCCGCAGCGCCCGAGAGCTGCTGAGTGTGGGGGTGACCACGGCCCGGGACCTCGGAGCACGCAGCTACCTCGATGTCGTCGTCCGCGATGCGATCGCCGACGGCACCGCCCGCGGACCACGCATCCTCACCTCCGGCTCACCGATCACCGTCACCGGCGGTCACTGCTGGTTCATGGGCGGCGAGGCCGACGGTGAACTCGAAGTGAGAAAGCTCGTGCGGCGCCATCATCGCGCGGGTGTGGACGGTATCAAGGTCATGTCCACCGGCGGCTTCATGACCGCCGGCTCCGCCCCCTGGTACGCGCAGTACGACGAGCTGGTCCTGCGCGCCGCGGTCGAGGAGGCGCATCGCGTCGGCAAGAAGGTGGCGGCGCACGCCCACGGGGTCGAGGGGATCGACCGGGCGGTGCGCGCCGGGGTGGACACCCTGGAGCATTGCTCGTTCGTGCATCCCGACGGCTCGCACGCCGTCGTGCCCGAGCTCGCCGATCGCATCGCGGCATCCGACTCCTACGTCTCGCCGACGTTGAACTTCCGCGTCGCCGAATACATCGAGCGCAGTGGCGGGATCTACCGGCCGCCCCTCATGGACCTCGTCGCTCGCGGGGCGAAGATCATCGTGAGCACCGACTCGGGGATCGACGAGGTGCCGCACTACGGCTATGTCGGCGCCCTCGAGGTGATGAACGGCCTCGGGATGCCGGCACGGGACGTCCTCGCCTCCGCCACGAGCATCGCGGCCGACGCGCTGGGGATCGCCCACATCACCGGCCGTCTGCGTCCCGGGCTGGCCGCGGACATCCTGGCCGTCGAGGCAGACCTGGACACCTCGCTGACGGCGCTGCGGCAGCCGATCCTCATCCTGGCGCGCGGCGAGGAGTTCACGCCCGACCGCTTTGCGCCCCTGCGCGCGATGTTCTCCGATGGCGCCGCGAGCGCCGCGGCCCACCCTGGACACGCGCACGAGGAGTCCCGATGACGATCCACGCCGCCCCCGCCACCGTCACGGCGGCCACGAAGGATGCCGGCTCGCGCCGCCCCCTGCGCGCCGAATCCGTCCTCACCGTCCTCGCCGTGCTCTGGATGCTGCTGGTGCTCGCCGCCGCGGTCTTCCCGTCGCTGATCTCGCCCGAGGATCCCTCCCTGGTGATCGCCACCCGCGCCCTCCAGCCGCCCGGCGAGACCCTCATGGGCACCGATCAGTACGGGCGCAGCATCGCCGGACTGATCGTGCACGGCGCGCAGTCGTCGATCGTCATCGGGCTCGCGGCCACGCTCATCGCCGTCGTGCTCGGCGGCGGCCTCGGTCTGCTCGGCGGCTACCTCGGCGGCGTCACCGACATGATCATCGGCCGCCTCATCGACGTCCTGATGTGCTTTCCCGGCGTGCTGCTCGCGCTCATCATCGCGACCGCGCTCGGCCCGACCACGGCCAACCTGATCCTCGCGGTCGGGGTCGGCTCGCTGCCCGCCTTCTCCCGCGTGATGCGGGGGCAGGTGATGTCGGTGCGCAGCCGCCTGTACGTGGAGGCCGCCCACTCCGTCGGGTTCTCGCGACTGCGCATCCTCGCGCGGCACGTCCTTCCGAACTCCATCGCCCCGATCGTGGTGCTGGCGACGGTGTCGGTCGGAACGGCCATCGTCGTCGCGGCATCCCTGAGCTTCCTGGGACTCGGTCCCCAGTCGGCGGTCCCCGACTGGGGACAGCTGCTGGCCTCCGGACAGCCCTACCTGTCCAGCGCCTGGTGGATCTCCACCTTCCCGGGACTGACCATCACCCTCACCGTCATCTCCATCAGCCTGCTCGGCGACGGGCTGCGCGACAGCCTCGACACGGACTAGGAGTCTGCCCATGCCTACCGATATCTCCGAACGCGCCACCGTCCTCCGACTCGACAAGCTCGCGGTGAGCCTGCGCCGCCCGGACCGCAGCGTTCCCCTCGTGCGCGACGCGAGCCTCGAAGTCCGCTCCCACGAGATCGTCTGCCTGGTGGGCGAATCGGGAAGCGGCAAGTCCGTGACCGCCCGCTCGATCATGGGACTCATGCAGCTCGATCCGCGGATCGAGGTCAGCGGACGCATCGAGTTCGAGGGGACCGACCTGGTCACCGCCGGGGCGGAGCACTCCCGGAAACTGCGCGGACGCGAGCTCGCGATGGTGTTCCAAGAGCCGCTGTCCTCACTCGACCCCGTCTTCACGATCGGCTCGCAGCTGCAGCAGGCTCTGCGCCGTCGCGAGAAGCTCTCGGCACGCGCCGAACGGGCGCGCATGGTCGAGCTGCTCGCCGAGGTCGGCATCCGCGACGGCGCGCGAGTGATCGGCAGCTATCCGCACCAGCTGTCCGGCGGCATGTGCCAGCGGGTGATGATCGCCATGGCGCTCGCCGCGCGCCCGCGTCTGCTCATCGCCGATGAGCCGACCACGGCGCTCGACGTCACGATCCAGGCGCAGATCCTGGAGCTGATCGACGGCCTGCGCCGAGAGACCGGCATGGCGGTGCTGCTCGTCACCCACGACATGGGCGTCGCCGCCGATCTCGCCGACCGGGTGGCCGTCATGTATGCCGGTCGCGTGGTCGAAGACTCTCCGCCGGCGGCGGTGTTCGCGCGCGCAGAGCATCCCTACACCGCCGGGCTGCTGGCGTGCATCCCGTTGCTGACGGGGCCGCGACCGCACACCCTTCCCGCCATTGCGGGGAGCGTGCCCGACCCGTCCCGGCTGCCGTCCGGCTGCGCATTCGAGCCGCGGTGCGCCCGTGCGAGTGCGCAGTGCGCCGCGCAGGATCCCCCACTGGAGAAGATCGGCGGCGGACGTGCCGCCTGCTGGCATCCGACCAGCGCCACGCACTCGCGTCTCGCCTCACAGGGGGTTCCCGCATGACCGCGCTCACCCCGGGACTGACCGACGACGCCGCGACCACGGCCACGACACCGCTGCTGCGCATGCGCTCCGTCTCCAAGCACTACACCGTGCGCACCAGCAGCAACCCGCTGCAGCGGCCGAGCATGCTGCGGGCCGTGGACGACGTCTCCATCGACATCCAGCCCGCCGAGACCTTCGCCCTCGTCGGCGAGTCCGGCTCGGGCAAGTCGACCCTGGGCCGGCTCGCGTTGCGGCTCATCGAGCCGACCTCCGGCAGTGTCGAGTTCGACGGCGAGGACATCACCGCCGCCGGTGCATCACGGCTGCGCGCGCTGCGCCGCGACATGCAGATGGTGTTCCAGGATCCGCTCGGCTCGCTCAACCCGCGCATGAAGGTCGGCCAGATCATCGGCGAGCCGCTGCGTGTGTTCGAGCATCTGCGGGGCGCCGAGCTCTCCGACCGCGTCGCCGAGCTGATGACCGCCGTCGGTCTCGACCCGTCGCGCGCCAGTGCCCGGCCGCGAGCGCTGTCGGGAGGTCAGCGCCAGCGGGTCGGTATCGCGCGGGCGATCGCGCTGAACCCCAAGCTGATCCTCGCCGACGAGGCGGTGTCAGCGCTGGACGTCTCGGTGCAGGCGCAGATCGCCAACCTGCTCGTCGAGCTGAGGGAACGACTGGGACTGACCTACCTCTTCATCGGGCACGGACTGCCGATCGTGCGGCAGATCTCCCAACGCGTCGGGGTGATGTACATGGGTCGCATCGTCGAGAGCGGGCCGATCGACGACGTGTTCGCGGCGCCCGCCCACCCCTACACACGCGCGCTCATGGCGGCGTCCCCCGTCCCCGACCCGACCGTCAGGCGCGAGCGCATCATGCTCAAGGGCGAGCCGCCCAGCCCGCTGTCGCTGCCCAGCGGATGCCGGTTCCGCACGCGCTGCCCCCTCGCCACAGCGGAATGCGCCGAAGAGGCGCCACCGCTCATCGAGGTCGCACCCGGCCACCTCGCGGAGTGCTTCTTCGCGGAACGGATCGCCGTGTGAGAGCGGGCGGCGCCGTCGCGGCCTCCGTCCCTCCTCCCCCAGACCCCCACCGCGAACCGCGGTGGGTTGAAGAGATAAGGAACCACCCATGACCGACCAGCAGACCGTGATCGCCGGCCAGAAGAACCTCGCCGCGGGCGCGAAGGACATGTTCCGCGCACTGGTGGCGTTCGACCAGACCGTGCTCGGCACAGACACCGCGCTGCCGAAGAAGTACAAGGAGCTGATGGCGGTCGCCGTCGCCCTCACCACGCAGTGCCCCGGATGCCTGAGCCAGCACACCGCGGCCGCGATCGCTGCGGGCGCGTCGCAGGCGGAGCTCGCCGAGACGGTTCACGTGGCCGCGGCGCTGCGCGCCGGTGCGGCGATGTACCACGGGATGGCGTACGTCATGCCGCACGCCGCCGGCGACCACTCCTGAGCCCGCTCCGCTCCGGCGGGTGTCGTCCCCCCACCAACCCGCCGGAGCGCAGCGCTCGCCCGCACCACCCGCTCTCCGGCGTCGTCGCCGGAAGCTCTCACACCGGAAAGGTGTCATGACGTCAGAACTGCTTACCCCCCGGGCGCGCCTCGCCGAGCTCGGCCTCGCTCTGCCCCCCGTCCCCGTCCCCGCCGCCGACTACGTCCCCGCGGTCCGTGCGGGCGGCTTCGTCTACACGTCGGGCCAGCTGCCCCTCCGCGACGGCACGATCGTCGCCACCGGCAGCGTCGGCGGGGAGGTCTCGACGGATGCCGCGGCCGCCCTCGCCCGGCTGTGCGCGCTGAACGCACTGGCGGCCATCGACGAGCTGGTCGGCCTGGACGCCGTCGTACGCATCGTCAAGCTCACCGGCTTCGTCGCCTCGGCACCCGGGTTCGTGGGCCAGTCGCTCGTGATCAACGGGGCGAGCGGGCTGGTGCGCGAGGTCTTCGGCGCGGCCGGCGCGCACGCGCGATCGGCGATCGGCGTGTTCGCGCTGCCGATGAACGCGCCGGTGGAGGTGGAGCTCGTCGCAGAGGTCGCCGCGGACCTCTGATGCGTGCTCCCCTCAGGAGCGCGGGCTACAGCTTCTCGATCGGGGCGATCTTGATGAGGAGCTTCTTCTGTCCGGCGCGGTCGAAGCGGACGTGGGCCACGCGCTTCGCACCCTCACCGGTCACCTGATCGACGCGGCCTTCCCCGAAGTCCTCGTGGCGGATGCGGTCACCGGGCGCCAGCTCCATCTCGCCGTTGTCGCGCACCTTCGCGGGGATGCGGTTGGCGAACTTCGCGAGGTCGCCCGCGGGCTTGTCCCGCCGGGGCAGCGGGACGAGATCGTCACCGTAGCGCGAGCCGCCCGATCCTCCGAACCCGCCCGGTCTGCGCCCGTTCACCGCGCGCGAGCCTCCCTGGCCACGGGAGTTGATGTCACCGGGTGACTGGCGCCAGTCGATGAGGTCGTGCGGGATCTCCTGGAGGAACCGGCTCGGCATCGCGACCGACACCTCGCCGAACTGGGCGCGCGTCATCGCCAGCGAGAGGTGCAAGCGCTTTCGGGCGCGCGTGAGCGCGACATAGAACAGACGCCGTTCCTCCTGCGGACCGCCCGGCTCCCCCGCGGAGATGCGGTGCGGGATGAGATCCTCCTCGACGCCCGTGACGAAAACGGCGTCGTACTCGAGGCCCTTGGCCGTGTGCATGGTCATGAGCGAGACGGTGCCGGATGCGTCGGCGAGGTCATCGGCATCCGAGACCAACGCGACCTCGGTGAGGAAGTCGAGGAGGGTGCCGTCAGGGTTGTTCCGGGCGAACTCGCGGGTGACGGCCACGAGCTCGTCGAGGTTCTCGACGCGCGCCTCGTCCTGTGGGTCCTTCGACATGCGGAGGGCATCCAGGTAGCCGCTCTTGTTGAGCAGAAGGGTGAGTCCCTCGGCGACCGCGGTCGAGGGCGGCGCCTCGCCCGAGGCGGGCAGCATGATGGCCGTCGCCTCGACGAGGACGGCGTCGAGCTGGGCGATCGCGGCCTGGATCTTGGGGCCGACGCCCAGCGCCGACGCGTTGGCGAGCGCGTCGCGGAAGGTGATGTCCTGATCGGCGGCGTAGCGGGCGATGGAGGTCTCGGTGACGTCGCCGATGCCGCGGCGGGGCTTGTTCAGGATGCGGCGGACGCTCAGCTCGTCGGCGGGGTTGGCGACGGCGATGAGGTAGGCCATCGCATCTTTGATCTCGGCACGGTCGTAGAACTTGGTGCCGCCCATGATCTTGTAGGGAACGGCGGCGCGGATGAAGATCTCTTCCAGCGCACGGGACTGCGAGTTGGTGCGGTAGAACACGGCCATCTCGCCGTAGGGCAGACCGGCGCGGTGCAGCGCCTCGACCTCGTCGGCGACGAACTGGGCCTCGTCGTGCTGCGAGTACCCGGTGAAACCGACGATCTTGTCTCCGGCGCCGACATCGGTCCAGAGCTTCTTGTCTTTGCGGTCGAAGTTGTTGCTGATGACGGCGTTGGCCGCGGTCAGGATGTTCTGCGTCGAGCGGTAGTTCTGCTCGAGCAGTACGACCTTGGCGCCCGGGTAGTCGCGCTCGAACTCGGTGATGTTGCGGATGTCGGCGCCGCGGAAGGCGTAGATCGACTGGTCGGAGTCGCCGACGACGGTCAGCGACGCCCCGTCGGTCTCGTCCAGCAGCGCGCCGACGTCTTCGATGGGCCGGGTGAGCTCGTGGATGAGCGCGTATTGGGCGTGGTTGGTGTCCTGGTACTCGTCGACGAGGATGTGTCGGAACCGGCGGCGGTAGGTGTCGGCGACGTGCGGGAACGCACGGAACAGATACACGGTCTGGGCGATGAGGTCGTCGAAGTCGAACGCGTTCGCGCGCTGCAGCGAACGCTGATAGTCGGCGAAGATCTCCGCGAACAGGCGTTCGGCGGGGTCGCTCATGTTGGCCGTGCGCGCGAACGACTCGGCATCCGCGAGCTCGTTCTTGAGCTTCGAGATGCGCCCCTGCACGGATGCCGGGGTCAACCCGAACGCGTCGGCCTCGTACTGCTTGACGAGTCGCTTGATGAGCGCGCGCGAGTCGCCGGAGTCGTAGATCGTGAAGCTCTTGGTGAAGCCGAACTGGTCGGCCTCGCGGCGGAGGATGCGCACGCACGCCGAGTGGAACGTGGAGATCCACATGCCCTGGGCGGTGTCGCCGATGAGCTGCTGCACGCGCTCGCGCATCTCGCCGGCGGCCTTGTTGGTGAAGGTGATGGCGAGGATCTGGCTCGGCCAGGCCTCACGTCCCCGCAGCAGCGACGCGATGCGGCGCGTGAGCACGCTCGTCTTTCCCGAGCCCGCGCCGGCCACGATGAGCAGCGCCTGTCCGCGATAGGTGACGGCTTCGCGCTGCTGCGGGTTGAGGCCCACCAGGAGATCCTCGTCGACCCGGCCTCCCGCACCGCGCGCGGCGTCCGTGGGCATGCCGACGATGACGGGTTTGATCGGGTCGCTCATAACCCGTCAAGTCTAGGTCGCGGCTCTGACACCGCCGACGGGATGCCGCGGCGACCTGCTCAGAGCAGGCGCCGCTGCGAGGCCCACACCGTCAGCTCGTGCCGTGACGACAGCTGGAGCTTTCGCAGCACCGCCGAGACGTGCGTCTCGACCGTCTTGATCGAGATGAACAGCGCGCTCGCGACTTCCTTGTACGCGTAGCCGCGGGCGATGAGGCGCATCACCTCCTGTTCGCGGGCCGACAGGCGATCGAGCTCGTCGTCGACGGCGGCGGTCTCACCGGCGACCGCGCCGAACGCGTCGAGGACGAACCCCGCCAGGCGCGGCGAGAACACGGCATCCCCCTCGGCGACGGCATGGGCGGCGCGGCTCACTTCCGCGCCCGACGAACCCTTCGTGATGTAGCCGCGGGCGCCCGCGCGGATCACGCGCACGACGTCCTCGGCCGCGTCCGACACGCTCAGCGCCAGGAACCGGGTCGGCACACCGGTGGCGGCGCGGATGACCTCTTCGCCGCCGGTGGCATCGTCGCCCTGCCCGCCCGGCAGATGCACGTCGAGCAGAACCACGTCCGGCCGCGTCTGGGCAATGACGACGATCGCGGTGGGCACATCAGCTGCCTCCCCGACGACCACGACGGTGTCGTCGAGGTCGCTGCGCAGACCCGAGCGGAAGATCGAATGGTCGTCGACGATGACCACGCGGATGCCGTCAGCCACGACCGTTCCCCTCGGCGCTCGCCGACCGCAGCTGCACGTCGCTGCCCTCCGGTCCCGACGTCACCGTCGCGGTGCCCCCGAGGCGCCGCATCCTCCCGATGATCGACTGCCGCACGCCGAGCCGGTCGTCGGCGACCTCGTCGAGGGCGAAACCCGGTCCTCGGTCGCGGACGAAGACGTCGACGCCGTCGGCTCGCCCTTCGATGTACACCGAGACGTCGCCGCCGGCATGGCGTGCCGCATTCAGCATGGCTTCTCGAGCGGCGGCCGCGATCTCGCCGCTGGCGCGCTCGCTCGAGACCCCGACGGCGACGACGTCGATACGCACCGGGTAGTCGAGCTCGAGCGCCGCGGCGTAGTCGCGGAGGTCCGTCGCCAGGTCGCTGTCGGCCGGCTGATCGCCGTCGTACAGCCAGGCCCGCAGCTCCCGTTCCTGTGCGCGGGCGAGCCGCGCGACATCGCTCGATGCGCCGCCCCGGTTCTGGATCAGGGCGAGGGTCTGCAGGACGGAATCGTGCAGGTGCGCGGCCATCGCGGCGCGCTGCTCCTCGCGGATGCGTCGGTCGCGCTCACCGGTCAGCTCGCGCCACTTCTCGACGAGGGTCGACGACAGTACCGCGGCGAGCGCGACCAGGGGCACCACGATCAGCAGAGCATCCGCCGCCGCGCCGTCGCGGAGGGCGAGGATTGTCAGCGCGCACACGGCGAGCAGGATGATCACGACAGCGGTTCGGACGATCACCGCGTGCCCCGGTCCGCGGAGGGGGTCGCGGCGGTCGATCAGCGTCGCCCATGACCCCGCGGCCGCCGCTGCCGCCGATGCGGCGACGACGGCGACGGCGAGGTCGGAGCTCGCCCGCGAGCCGATGACGGCGAGCGCGGTCAGCGGCAGCACGACGATCGCGGCGCCGCACGTGAGGATCCAGGCGATCGGCGCCGAGCTCGTGGTCGGCGCGTCTCCGGTGGCGCGGGGCGCGAAGGCCCAGCACCAGGCGTAGAAGAGGATGCCGGCACCTCCGCACAGCGCGAGGGTGACGAACAGCGCGCGCACGGCGCTCACCGGGGCACCGAGGTGCTGGGCGAGGCCCGCGGCGACGCCGGCGACGACGCCCTCGCGAGGACGCACGAGCGGGGGCCGGGCCGGCGGCACCGGACGCGCCGCGGGCGCGGTGCGCGCGGCATCCGGGGCGGCGGCGGGCGTCATACGGCCCATCAAACCACCCGCGGCCACGGCCGTCGTCACTCCGGCGGCGCAGATCAGGGCCGTCTCAGGGGTTCCCCCCATAGTCGGCGCCGCTGCCGCGCCGCGAAGATCGATGCATGACCACCCCACCCGTGGAACCGCCGCAGACCACGACGACGACGCCGCCCCCTCCCGCCGGAAGCCACGCCGCCGCCGACAGCCGGACTGCCGGCGACCGCTTCTTCTCGTGGACCGCGGGGCTGGGGCTGGCCCGCAGCGACGGGTGGATCGGCGGGGTCGCGGCGGGAATCGCAGCGCGCCTGCGGATCGACCCGCTGATCGTCCGCGGCATCCTGGTCGTGGTCGCTCTCTTCGGGTTCCCGGTGATCTTCCTCTACGCGCTCGCCTGGGCGCTCCTGCCCGACCTCGACGGTCGGATTCTGCTGCGCGACGCTCTGCGTCGTCGGTTCGAGCCGGCTCAGGTCGGGATCCTCGGGCTGCTGATCCTCGGGCTCATTCCGCTCGGACCGGGAGTCGTCTTCGTCGGCGGGATCCCGCGATGGATGCTGAGCCCCGGGCTCGGGGGATGGTCTGCCCTGTCCGCTCTCCTGGTGACCGTCGGCCTCGTCATCACCGGAGCTCTCCTGTTCATCATCGTGCGCGCCGCGCGCCACTCCGCGCGCTCCGCGTCTCCGGCACCGCCGCAGCAGAGGGCTTCCGCTGCGGACGCGTCGCCGGATGCGTCCGCCGCGGCGACCGGTTCGGGTCCGGTCGCCCCCGCGGACCCGCAGGGGACGGATGCCGCCGGCTTCGCGGCATCCGCCCCTGCCCTCTCCTCGGACGAGGACGCCTACGCCGCGTGGCGCGAGCAGCACGCCGCGTGGAAAGTGCAGGACGACGCCTGGCGCCGGCAGCAGCAGGATGCCGATCGCGCCGTCCGCGAGCAGGCTCGCCGCGAGCGGCAGGAGCGCGCCACCGCGTTCGCCGCCGAAGCCGCCGAGCGCCGTAGACTGCGGCGCCTGAGTTCTCCGCGCACGCCGCTGGCCTTCGTCGGCGTCGCCGTCGGAGTCGCCGTGATCGCGGGGACCGCCACCGCGATCGCACAGCGCGACGCCCTCGGCGCGGCGCGCGGACTGTTCGTCGCGGCCGTCGCGCTCGGCCTGTCGATGGTGGTGGCCGGTGTGCTGCGCCGTCGCAGCGGCTTCCTCGCGTTCGTCACCGTCGTGACGCTGCTCGGCGCGGGCGCGGCGACGGCGATACCGATCGCTCAGACGCTTCACATCGGGAGCTATTGGATCGCCGTGGGCGATGCGTCGCAGCCGGACACCTCCGCATCAGACCCCTTCGTCCAGACGTGGGGCGACCTCGTCATCGTCGCTCCAGACAACGGTGTGGACGGTTCGGTCTACGTGGAGAAGACGTCGGGCAACACGCAGATCATGGCGGAGCCGCTTGACGGATCCGTCCGAATGGACATCGAGATCACCACGCGAGACGCCGCGGTCGATCGGGTCCGCCTCACGGATGCCGACGGCACGTCGTACGCGCGCCTCTCCGACGACCCCGACGTCACGAGCACCCGTCTCGCTGACGGGCGGATCCGCCTGACGACGACGGTGGGCGGCGCGAACGCCCGCACTCACCACCGCATCGTCATCGAGCAGGACAGCGGCTTCATCTCTGTCATGCAGTCATCACCCGCAACGACGACAGGAGGCTCCCGATGAGCGATTCCGCAACAGGCTCTGACGTGTTCCCGGCATCCGCTGCCGACGCTCTCGCGCCCGACGCGCCCGAGGCCCGGCCGGGCCCGCGCATCCGTTGGGCGGGGATCGTCTGGGGGCTCGTCTTCGCCGCAGCCGCCGCGGTCGGCGCCGCACTGACGTGGACGCCTCGCGCGCTCGACGACCTCGCGACGATCGTCCCTCAGCTGACCGGAACGACGCTGGCGGCCGCCACGCTCATGACGCTCGGCGCAGTCGCGTTGATCTGCGGACTGGTAGGGCTGCTGCGTCACGCGCAGAGCGCGGCGGCTCGGCGTCGCGCGTAGCCCTGCGCAGCCGGGAGAATGGACCCATGCGCACGATCCTCAACATCGTCTGGATCATCTTCGCCGGGTTCTGGCTGTTCGTCGGCTACGTGGTCGCAGGTGTCGTGCTGTGCATCCCGATCATCACGATTCCGTGGGCGATCGCCTCGTTCCGCACCGCCGGCTACGTCATCTGGCCGTTCGGGCGCACGATCGTGCCGAAGCCGACGGCGGGCGTGGGCTCGTTCCTCGGCAACGTCGTCTGGGTGATCCTCGCCGGCTGGTGGCTCGCGCTCGGCCACCTCGTCAGCGGCATCGCGCTGTGCATCACGATCATCGGCATCCCGATGGCGATCGCCGACTTCAAGATGATCCCGATCTCTCTCATGCCGCTCGGCAAAGACATCGTCTCCACGCGCCAGGGCGCGTTCGATCGGACGCTGTGACCCCGACGCTGGCCCGTGTCACGCGCGGACACATATCGCAACCACAGGTCACACACCTGTCCCCCGCGGTCGCTGCGGGTTAGCGTGGGGGCGTCCCCTCACCGGGGCATCGCGGCGATCCGGGCGGACCCGGGCACCGGCTCATAACCGGATGCGTTGCGGGTTCGACTCCCGCCGTCGCGTCTCATTCCGGCCCCCACTCGCGAGCAATGAGATGTAGACTTATCTAAGTCGATAAGTGGAGGGTGGCCGTCGTGACGATCGTGGATTCCCTCCGCCGCGCACGGCGCCGGGAGCGACTCAGCCTTCGCACCGTGGCCGACAGGTCCGGGATCGGGCTCACCAATCTTTCGGCCATCGAGAATGCACGCCGCGACCCCACGACGGCGACGGCCCAGCGAATCGCGGATGCGCTCGGACTCACGTTCGTCCCCGTTTTCGTGCGCGGACGCACCTCTGCGGCGGCCACGAGTGATGCGGTCGCACGGGCCGAAGCGGCCGGCGATGATCGGCTTTCGTACCGTGAGTTCATCCAGTTGGCGGACGATCTGGCCAGCGTCGACGGCGTAACCAGAGTGCTTCTCGCGGTGGAGGAACCGGTGCGCACCGAGACGAGGTGGGATGACGCCATCGCCGCACTCGTCGAGTTTCGACTCTCCGAAGCGGGCGCACCCGTCCCTCAGTGGGTCATCGATCGTCAGGGGTCGGCGGACGAACCGTGGGAGCCGCGTCGCGCGGCACTCCCGTTGCCCTTTCCGGTAGACATCAGCGCCGTCGCCGAGCCGTTCTTGCGACGTGGCGTGCTGATCGAGAAGAACGAGCTGCAGAGCGCATGAGCGCGAAGGGTCTCAACCGCGTAGACCTGATCGAAGGCCTCCGCGACATCATCCGCGTCCTCGAGAACGCTGACCAACCCGCCACGATCCAACTCGTCGGCGGGGTCGCCATCGCGCTCACGGTAGATGCCGACCGACCGGCGACCCGCGATATCGATGCGATCGTGACCCCGCCCGAGCAGTTCAGGGCGATCGCCGCCAAGGTGGGCGCAGCGCGCGGGTGGCCGGATGGGTGGCTTGACGAGGGGGCCGCCATCTTCCTTCCCCATCAGTTCGGGCGCGGTCCCGAGTGGGTTACGCTCCACGACGAGAACGGCGTCGTTCTTCAGGCGGGCGACCCCCGCATGCTGCTCGCCATGAAGCTGGTCGCGCTCGCGGCACGGCCGCGGCGTGATGCCGACGATGTCGCCGTCCTCCTCTCCGCTACCGGTGTCGCGAGTGCCGATGCGGCGGAAGAGATCGTGGAACAGTACTTCCCCGGAGATGGCTTACCCCCGAATGTGTACGCCATCGTGGAGGCGCTGCTGGAGCAGGGGCCTCGCCACCCCCGAGCTCCCGACCTCCCCGACTTCCGTTGATGTCGGCTGCCGCCGCCGCTACCCGAGCCCGCCGAGCCACTCGAGCCAGCCGAGTCCCCGTTCTCCCCGCGCATTCGCAGGCACGGGGCCTACCCTCGCTTCATCCGGCACACCGCATCCGTCGGCGCGAGGAGGCCCCCATGCGCAGAACCCCGATCCTGACTGCGATCGCCCTGGCGGCGCTCGCGCTCACCTCGTGCAGCTCCGGCAGCACCGATCCCGCACCCGAAATGTCGGGCGTCTCCCCATCCACCCGCCCGCCGCTGCAGACGACGACGCCTGGCCCCATCGGCCCGAGCGGACCGGCGATCGCCGTACCCCAGAGCCGGTGGGACGCCCTCGTCGCCGACCTCACGAAGCGGGGCGTGACGGGCACCCCGCAGCTCGTATCCTCCGAGGCGGTGACGTTCAACGACGGCTCGCTCGGGTGCCCGTCGCCAGGCCAGAGCTACACGCAGGCGCAGATCGACGGCATGCGCGTCGTCGTCTCGGTCGACGGCAAGACCTACGACTACCGGTTCGGTCAGGGCGCCGAACCGAAGCTCTGCGGCGCCTGACCCGCGCCGCCCGCGCGACAGCGCAAACACAGGAGGAGGGGGTGGATGCCGCGGCATCCACCCCCTCCTCCGTCTCGCCGGGGCTACTTCTTCAGCGGCAGCAGCAGCGCCTCATCGGCGCCGGACGCGTTGTCCATCACGACCACCATCGAGCCGAGCGGCTTCTGCGCCTCGATCTGCTTCGCGTTGAAGCCGACCTCGACGCTCGCCGAACCGCGCTGCGGCACCGTGACGAACTGACCGTTGGTGATCGCCGGCGCGGTCGGGTCATACGTCGCCCACCCGTCCACCGCGTCCGACGCGTCGTTGGACGCGAAGGTCTGGGCCGTGTACGAGAACGCCCCGGTGATGCCCAGATCGCTCGCCCGCACCGGCATCAGCAGTGTGCTGCTGTCGGTCGGCGCCTGCGTGAGGAAGCCCGCCGCGGCCGTCTCCTTCGTCTTGGCGTTGACGATGAACACCTCGGACAGGCCGTTGGTGTCGCCGTTGCGGACCCCGCCCGAGTCGGCTGACAGGACGATCCAGTCGGGGGTGCCGTCGCGATCGCTGTCGATCACAATGTCGTACTCGTTCGCGGCCGCGTTCGACCAGCGGTGGTGCATGTTCATCGCGAACACCATCAGCGTGTCGTCGCCGTCGGGGAAGGACTGCACCCCGACCGCACGGATGTCGTACCCGGTGTCGGCCAACGTCTTGCTGGCGTCCTGCGGGTCGGACAGACCCCACGTGTACACGTCGGCACCGGCCGGCAGGGCGCCGGCGAGGTTGCGCAGCGTCAGCTTCTTGGTGCCGTCGGCGACCTTCTGCTTGCCGCTGAACCACGGGCCGTTCATCGTCGCGCGCACCGTGCTGTCGGCGCGCGGCACGAGCAGGTAGGGCACGCGCAGCGTGGAGTCGGACGACGTGAGCACGATGTCACCGGAGATCTCGGAGAACGCGAACTGGTCGTCGGCGCCCACCGAGCTCGGCACGTCCTTCGCCGCGGCGGCGACGATGAGCAGCACCTTCGCCGAGCCACCCGCCGGCACGGTGATGGAACGGTTCGAGAGCAGGATGCGCGCCTTCTTCGACTGCGCCGACGGGGTCGTCGACACGTCGTAGCGCACCGCGGTCGGCCCGTCGTTGCGCACCGTCACGGTCTTCACGCCACCGAAGCCGAGCGCCGACTCCTGGAAGCCGAAGCTGAGCGCCGACTCGCGCGCCCAGCCGCTCTCGGTGCGGAACGCGTCGCCCGTCGCGGTCACCGTCGTCGCCACCGCCTGCGCAGCGTCGACGAGACCCACGCCGCCGAGCGTCAGGCTCTGGCCGGCGACCTTGTCGGGGTCGGCAGTGGACACCACGGATGCCGCGATCTGCGGAGCCGTCCACGATGGGTGCGCCTCGGCGGACAGCGCCGCCACACCCGCCACGTGCGGAGCGGCCATCGAGGTGCCCGACAGGATCGCCGCACCGTTGCCCGAGCCCACCGCGGCCGACGAGATCGACACGCCGGGGGCGGCGACGTCCGGGCTGATGGCACTGTCTCCCGAGCGCGGACCCGACGAGCTGAACGACGCGTAGCCGCGGAAGCCCGGGTTGGCGATCTGCGTGGGAACGAGGCTCGCCGTGGCGCCGGCGGCGAACGCGGGGCCGCTCGAGGAGCGCACGCCGAGGAACGGGATCGTCAGGTTGAACGGCTCACCGGTGTCGGCGTTGGCCGTCACGACGCCTTCGAACGGGGGCAGGTCATCGGTGTTGTTCACCATGACCACCGCCGCCGCTCCCGCCTGCTGGCCGTAGATGGCCTTGGCGACGCGGGCGCACGACCCGCGGTCGACGACCGCGATCTGGTTGCCGCCGGGCACGACTCCCGCGGCAGTGAACGCCGCCGGCGAGCATCCGAGCGCGTTGTCGCCGGTGAGGCGCACGACCGTCAGATCGCCGATCCCGTCGAGGGAGGCGCCGTTCGCGTTGATCGCCTCGACGGGGGTGCCGCCGACCGTGATCGTCGCGCCCGGGAACCCCTCGGCGCTGTCGACGGCCGACACGGAGATCACACCGTCGCCGGTTCCCGGCGAGCCGGTGAGGTACGGGTTGTGGCCCGCGTTGCCGGACGAGGCGACCACGACGACGCCGGCACCGACCGCGTTGGCGGCGGCCACGGCATCCGGGTCGTCAGCGCGTCCGAACGACGAGCCGAGCGACATGTTCACGACGTCCATGCCGTGATCGACGGCCCAGTCCAGGGCGGGCACGACCACATCGGTCGAACCTTCGCACCCGAAGACCCGCACGGCGTACAGGTCGACCTGCGGGGCGACGCCCGGGCCGACGCGGAACGGGTTCGACGGCGTCGTCGAGTCGTACGGACCGCGGTAGGTGGTGCCGTCGGCGAGCACACCCGAACCGCCCGCGGTGCCGGCGACGTGCGAGCCGTGGCCGTTGCAGTCGAGCGGGTTGTCGTCGGGGTGCGGGACCGGCTGGTAGGAGGCGCTGTTCGGGTCGGCGTTGTAGTCGTCGCCGACGAGATCGATGCCGCCCTTGACGCGCGGAGCGTCGGGGCCGTACATCGTCGGGTCGGCGGGCTGGGCGGAACTCGCCTTCGCGGCATCGAACGCCGCCACGGTGCCCGGTCCGCCGAAGGTGGCGTGGGTGTAGTCGATGCCGGTGTCGATGATGGCGACCTTGACGTTCTGCCCCGTGTAACCGGTGCTCTCCCACACCTGGGGGACGCCGAGGAAGGGAACCGAGACGGCGTTGTCGACGGTGTACTTGCGCACGGGATGGATGGCGACGACGTTCGGCAGCGCGGCGATCGTGTCGAGCTCGGCAGCCGGCACCTTCGCCTGCACACCGTTGTAGGCCGACTGCATCTCGGCCTGCACCGAGCCGCCCTTGTCCTCGATCGCCGAGGTCACCGGCTCCTGCGCATCCTTGAGACGGCTCTTCACGTCTCCCCGCTCGCCCTCACTGAGCTCGCGGCCCTGCTCGGCTTCGACGACGGCGACGGGGTCGCCCGTCATCTCGACCACGACGCTCACGAGTCCGTCGGCGTCGATGGCCGCCGACGTGAACGCCGTCGAGATCTTTCCGGCGGATGCCGCGGCGAGGAACCGTGACGACGGGTCGAGGTCGTCGGGATTCGCGGCGAACGCGGCCGTGGAGGGAAGCAGCAGTGCTATCGCACCTGCCGTGGCGAGGATGCGTCGTTGCCGTGGTGGTTGCAAGGGAAGACCGCCTTTCGTGCAGGGGGGTGTGCCACATCGGGGTAGGACATGGCTGTATGGAGGCTATGCATCCCCTGCACGAGGCGAAAGGCGGATGAGAGGATCCTCATCCGAGTTCATCCGAAGGTCTATGCGATGCGTGTTCCCGGGGGCAGCGAACGCGCCGGCGTGCGGGTGCGGGCCCACGCACCCCACAGCAGCAGGCCCGCCAGCAGCACCTGGACGGCGAGGCCCACGAACCAGCTCGGGACGGTCTCGTCGATGATCTCGCGCGGGGTGGGCTGCGTCGAGTCGAGGTGCACTCCCGGCGCGCAGTCGTCCCACCGTTGTTCGAGCGACGGAGGCAGCTGCGCCGAACGAACCGACAGCTTCAGCGAGCCGAAGAGATCGTCGGGGTAGCCGTACTCGCTGAACCGGGTGGGCGTGGCGTCGCCGAGGATCACGAAGGGGTTGGCCGACAGCAGCCACCATACGTAGTCGAAGCGCGGCACCCGGTAGGTGCCGGTCTGCCACTCGCCGCAGACGAACTTCTCCGGCGCATCGCCGCAGAAGCGGGCACCGTCCTGGCACAGCGGCGCCCCATCGGGACCGGATTCGTAGGAGCGGGTGATCGAGGTGCCTTCGCTGGAGACCGCGGCGCCGATCAGCCCGAAACCCAGCGGCGTTCCGACGGTGAGCGCCGCGACGACGAGGTAGGTCGTGGCGACCGAGAACAGCGGACGCGCGAGCAGGCCCGACAGCGCCACGCCGATCGCGGCGACGACACCGGTCTCGACCACGAGCACGACGAGCGAGATGACCACGGTGAGCGGATCGACGCCGCCCGCGAAGGTGGCGATCACCAGGAACGGCGCCGCCACGGCGGCGAAGGCCAGTCCGGTGATCCAGCCGGCGACGAACTTGCCGAGGAGGATCTCGCCCGTCGTCACGAGCGTCACCTGCACGGGTGCGAGTGTCGCGGCATCCCGGTCGCCGTTGATGCTGTTGCCACTGAGGGTGGGTGAGACCAGCAGCACGAGCAGCAGCGTGACGCAGACGACGACGGAGTAGATGCCGGGGCCGCTCTGCCCCCAGCCGCCGTAGGCCAGGTAGGCCAGAGCGGTGACACCGACGAGCAGCAGCGCGAACACGCCGAGCAGCACGTACCACGACACGGTGCGCACCCGCTGGAGCAGCTCGAGGCGGGCGATCGTCCACAGACGCGCGGCGTTCATGAGCGTTCTCCCCCGAGGTCGAGGAACGTGTGTTCCAGAAGTCCCGTCGCCGCCGCGAACTCCGCCACCGGCAGGCCGGCCCGGATGAGGGCGGCGAGAGCGGATGCCGCGTCGTCATCGCTCGCGAACGAGACCAGCAGGTCGCGCCGATCGATCGGGACGAGGGCGGCGTCCAGGCCCAGTGTCTGGGCGACCGGCAGCACCGCCGCCGTCGCATCACGGTCGGCGAGGCGGATGCGCCACGTCCGCAGGCGTGTCGCCGCCGCCGCGACCCGCTCACTGCTCACCGTGGCGCCGTCGACGAGGAACACCGCCTCATCGACGACTTCCTCGAGCTCGGAGAGGATGTGGCTGGAGATGAGGATGGTGCGCCCCTGTGCGGCGAGGCGGCGCACCAGCACGCGCAGGTCGATGCGCGCCTGCGGATCCAGGCCCGAGGCCGGCTCATCCAGCAGCAGCACGCGGGGATCGTGCACGAGGGCGCGCGCGAGGCCGAGGCGCTGCTTCTGCCCCCGCGACAGCACGCGCGCCGGCGCGTCCGACAGCATCCCGAGCCCCACCTCGTCGAGCAGCCGTGCGGCGCCCGCCCGGGCGGCCTCGGCATCCAAGCCGTAGAGGCGGCCGGTCATGACGAGCGTCTCGCGGGCGGTGAGGGTCGGCCATGCGCCGAGGGCGTCGGGCATCCAGCCGAGCAGCGCGCGGGCGGCGGCGGGCTCGGCGAGGGGGTCGACGCCGCCGATGCGGATGGTGCCCGCGTCGGGGGCGAGGAGCGAGGCCAGCATGAGCATGAGCGTGGTCTTGCCCGAGCCGTTCGGGCCGACGAGGCCGGTGACGGCGCCCGCCCGCGCCTCCAATGAGACATCGCGCACGGCATGCACGTGTCCGAACGAGCGGCGCACTCCGGTGACGACGATGCCGGGGAGGGTCATGCCCTCACCCTATGCGAGAGCTGTGCCGGGGCTGCGAAGCGCACGGTGAACACTCAGCGGCCGTGGTGAGGGCCGGTCAGCGGAAGAACGCCACCCCGAGATCGGCGTGATCGACGAAGACGCCGTCGAGGCCGGCATCCCGGATCACGCCCCACTCGGCGGCGTAGTCGCCGAACGCGGCATCGTCATCTCCGCGGCGAAACGCGGGCGCCACGAACGCGTTCTCGGGACGACACGTCCACGTGAACACCGCGAGCCCCTCCGCGTGGGCGTCGGCGACCAGTTCGGCCCCCCGCGCCGACGGACTCAGGAGCATCGCTTTGTCGACGCTGATGCCGTCCACCTCGTCCGCCAGCCGCGCCAGCCCGTCGGCGCTGACCTGCGCGCGATACGGGGTCGCCGCCGCGCCGTGGGCCGCGACGAGATCGAACGGCGCGCCGTCGGCCTCGACGAGGTAGACGTACGTTGCGGGGATGCCGCGCGCACGCAGTTCGCGCAACACGGCGAGCTCGAACGATTCGACGAACAGCGAGCGCGCTCCCTCCGCCCACCCCGCGGCGCGCAGCTCCGCGGCGATCAGGTCGGCCACGGCGAAGCCGAGGGCGCCGAACGAGGTGGCGTGCTTGATCTCCAGGACGACGCCGATGTCGCGCCCCTGCTGACGTGAGGCCGCCGCGACGAGATCGAGCAGGTCGCGCAGGCGCAGCGGCGGCTCCGTGTCGTCGAAGGCCGCGCTGCCGGGACGCAGGTGCGGCAGCCGTTCGCGACAGCGCAGCGTCGACAGCTCCGCCCAGGTGAAGTCCTCCGTGAACCAGCCCGTCTGCGGCACACCGTCGACCGGCTTCGTCGTGCGGCGGTCCGCGAACTCGGGGCGGTCTGCGACGTCGGTCGTCCCCGAGATCTCGTTCTCATGCCGGACGACGGCCACCGCGTCCTTCGTGAAGACGACATCCGGTTCGACGGCATCCACTCCCATCGCCAGCGCCAGCTCGTAGGAGGAGCGGGTGTGCTCGGGGCGGTATCCGGGGGCACCACGGTGACCGATCACCAACGGGCGGGCACGAGGCATGGCCCCAGGCTACCGATCGAGGCTCGTCTGAGCGGCTTCACAGCAGCGACACAGCCGGCGCCCGACGATGCGGCCCGACCGTCCGATAGCCTGTTATCCACAGCACCTCGCTGTGCACCCGACCGGTGCACCCTAGGGAGTGGAAAGAGACCATGGCCTCCGGCAACTTCGCCTTCAACAACCCCGCCTTCCAAGAGCAGCGCCCCGGCCTCACGCCGCCCGCCGCGCCGCAGCCCGGCGCCTCGACCGCCTACGCCGCGACGTCGCACCAGGTGACGGATGCCGCGGTGAACGCCCAGCTCGAGGGCGCTTTCGCCGCCCCCGCCGCCGCGTCGCACCAGACCGGCCGCATGACCGTCGAGGACACCGTCGCCAAGACGGTGGGCCTGTTCGCGATCCTCCTCGTCACGGCCGTCATCGGCTGGGTGTGGACGCTGGGCGGCGCCTTCTCGCCCACCGACGTCGCACGTTCCTCGCAGATCACGATCGTGCCGTGGATCATCGGCATGCTCGGCGGCTTCGTGCTGGCGATGGTCGTCTCGTTCACGTCGCGCAAGAAGATCCGCCCCGCGCTGATCTTCGGCTACGCGGCCTTCGAGGGCCTGTTCGTCGGCGGCATCTCCGCCTACTTCGAGTTCATCTGGCCCGGCATCGTCATGCAGGCGACCCTCGCCACGCTGTCGGTCGTGGGCGTCACGCTGGCGCTGTTCGCGAGCGGCAAGGTGCGCGCGAGCGCCCGCGCCACGAAGATCTTCATGGTCGCGATGATCGGCTACCTGGTCTTCGGCCTGCTGAACGTCGTGCTCATGATGTTCGGCGCAGCCGGCACCGGCGGCGCGTTCGGCCTCTACAGCAACGTCAAGATCGCCGGCATCCCGCTCGGCCTGATCATCGGCGTGCTGGTGGTCATCATGGCCGCCTACTCGCTGGTGCTCGACTTCGATCAGATCCAGCAGGGCGTGCGCAACGGCGCTCCCCGCGAGTTCGGCTGGCTCGGCGGCTTCGGCATCATGGTCACGGTCGTCTGGCTCTACGTCGAGATCCTCCGCATGATCGCGATCCTCCGCGGCAACAACTAGCGCGCGACGCATCCGCGCACGAAGGCCCGTCCGGCTCCCGCCGGGCGGGCCTTTCGCATGCCTCGGCATCCCCACGGGCCCGGCTTCCCGACCCCGCCCCCGGCCGTTGCGTACTCAGTCTGCGCGCGGCGGCATCCCGGTGTCGGCCGCGCCACCACCCGGGAGCGGTGTCGCAGAAACTCCGCCGAGACTGAATACGGAACATCGCGCCCCGGCGTCATGGGCCGGCGACGCCCCCCGCAACGACGGATGCCGGGACCCGGGGCAACCCCCGCGATCCCGGCATCCGGTCAGATCACTCCCACTCGATGGTCCCCGGGGGCTTCGACGTGACGTCGAGCACGACCCGGTTGACCTCGCGGACCTCGTTGGTGATGCGGTTGCTGATCTTGGACAGCACGTCGTAGGGCAGGCGCGTCCAGTCGGCGGTCATGGCGTCTTCGCTGGAGACGGGGCGCAGCACGATCGGGTGCCCGTAGGTGCGGCCGTCGCCCTGCACGCCCACCGAGCGCACGTCGGCCAGGAGCACGACCGGGCACTGCCAGATCTCGCCGTCCAGGCCCGCCTTGGTCAGCTCCTCACGGGCGATGGCGTCGGCGTCACGCAGGATCTCGAGACGGTCAGCGGTGACCTCGCCCACGATGCGGATGCCGAGGCCGGGCCCCGGAAAGGGCTGACGTCCCACGATCGCTTCGGGAAGCCCGAGCTCGCGGCCGATGGCACGCACCTCGTCCTTGAAGAGGGTACGCAACGGCTCGACGAGCTCGAACTGCAGGTCCTCCGGCAGGCCGCCGACGTTGTGGTGGCTCTTGATGTTCGCGGTGCCGGCTCCGCCGCCGGACTCGACCACGTCGGGGTAGAGGGTGCCCTGCACGAGGAAGCGGATGGGCTCGCCCTCAGCCGCCGCTTCGGCGACCAGGTCTGCCTGCACCTTCTCGAAGGCGCGGATGAACTCGCGGCCGATGATCTTGCGCTTCTGCTCGGGGTCGCTGACACCGGCCAGCGCGTTCAGGAACGTCTCGCGCGCATCGACGGTGATCAGTCGCACGCCCGTGGAGGCGACGTAGTCGTTCTCGACCTGCTCACGCTCACCCTTGCGCAGCAGGCCGTGATCGACGAACACGGCGACGAGCTGGTCGCCGACGGCCTTGTGCACGAGCGCCGTCGACACGGCCGAGTCGACCCCGCCCGACAGCGCGGACAGCACGCGGCCGGAGCCGACCTGCGCGCGGATGCGATCGATCTGCTCGGCGATGACGTTGCCGCTGTTCCAGTCGGCGGCAAGCCCCGCCGCCTTGTGGAGGAAGTTGGTCAGGACGTCCTGGCCGTAGTCGGAGTGCTTGACCTCGGGGTGCCACTGCACACCGTAGAAGCACTTCTCGGCGTTGCCGAACGCCGCCACCGGTGTCGCTGCCGTCGAGGCGAGCACCTCGAAGCCGGCCGGCGCCGTGGCAACCTGGTCGCCGTGGCTCATCCAGACGTTCTGCTCGGCCGGCTGACCGCCGAGGAGCACGCCGCCGTCGTTCACGATGACGGCATCCGTCGCTCCGTACTCGCGCAGGCCCGTGTTGGCGACCTCGCCGCCGAGCTGCTGAGCCATCACCTGGAAGCCGTAGCAGATGCCGAGCGTCGGCACGCCGAGCTGCAGCACGTCGGGGTCGAGGGAAGGCGCCCCGGGCTCGTAGACCGACGACGGACCGCCGGAGAGGATGATCGCGACGGGGTTCTTGGCCTCGACCTCGGCCGCGGTGACGGTGTGCGGCACGAGCTCGCTGTACACACCCGCCTCGCGCACCCGACGCGCGATGAGCTGCGCGTACTGGGCTCCGAAGTCGACGACGAGGACGGGACGCTGAGCGGTCTCGGTCTGGGTGGTCACCGGCTGCCTTCCGTGGCGGGGATCGGGGCGGAGGACTCGTCGGCTTCGCGCTGGGCGAGGTAGGCCCGCACCTCGCGCGCGACGCGCGCCTCCATGAAGAACGACAGCAGCGGCACGATGCCGCCGAGCGCGAGCACGATGAAGCGCACGAAGCCCCAGCGCATGAGGCTCCAGACGCGGAAGCACGCGAAGAGATAGACGACGTAGAACCAGCCGTGCGCGATGAGGATGCCGGTGGAGAGGTTGATCGCTCCGCCGGTGAGGTCAGCGCCCCCGTCGAGGGCGACGGGATGGAGCCACAGCGCTCCCCCGGAGCCGCCCGCGAACAGCTCGTAGCCGAACGCGTACTTGACGATCATCTCGGCGCACAGCGACAGGAGCATCACACCCGTGATCACCGAGGCGATCTGGTAGAACCTGAGCGCCCCGCGGATCGCCGGAAAACTGGCGAGTTTGGGCTGAGGCATGCCGTCAAGTCTAGTCGGCGTGGGCGGCCGCTCCGGCGGCCTGCGCCTCCTCCAGCGCCTCGACCTCCTTCTCCCACGCGTCGCGTGCGAGCCGGTACCACATGTAGAACGCGAAGCCCGCGAAGATGGCCCATTCGACGGCGTAGAAGATGTTCAGCCAGTTGACGCTGGAGCCCTCCGCCGGCGCGGGAGAGTCGATCGCGACGAGCCCGCCGACGAGGGGTTCGCCGGCGTCGGCGACGAGGTAGGAACGGTACACCGAAAGCTCGTCGGTGTCGTGCCACCAGCTCAGCAGCGCGGCCGGCGACATCCGCGTCATCTCGGTGGCCGCGGCCCCGCGCGGGGGCGCGACGGGCCCCTCGTCGGCGATGAGCCGCCCCGTGAGGGTGAGCGCGCCGCCCGGGTCGGCGTTGAGGGTGGATGCCGCGGCATCCGCGACCGCACGGTCGGCGCTCCAGCCGACCGCGACCGCCAGGGAGGTGGGGGTCGCCGCGTCGGTGCGGAACTGCCCGGTGACCCAGTACCCCTGCTGGGCGTCGTTGTACCGCGACGAGACCACGAGGAAGTCGTCGGCGACGAACGAGCCCGACACCTCCACCCGCTGGCCGACGAGCGGCTCGGGCAGGTAGGCGCCGGGAGCGGTCACGTCGGCGATCGGGCGCACCTGTTCGGTGGCGCCGGGCGCCTGCGGCGAGGTGTCGATGGCGCGGCCCAGCTGCCACTGGCCGAGCCAGGCGAACACCGCCGCGACGACGAGGGCGAACACGAGCATGCCGAGCCACCAGGGGCGCAGCATGACTTCGCGCAGCGTGGGCGGGAACGGCTCCGCGGTCATCGACCTGCCATGTAGGGCGCGACGACGACCTCGACGCGCTGGAACTCCTTGAGGTCGGAGTAGCCGGTCGTGGCCATCGACTTCTTCAGCGCGCCGATGAGGTTCGCGGTGCCGTCGGCGACGGGAGCGGGGCCGTAGAGGATCTCCTCCAGCGGGGCGACCTGTCCGACCTCGACGCGCTTGCCGCGCGGGAGCTTCGGGTGGTGCGCCTCGGGACCCCAGTGGTAGCCCCGGCCGGGCGCGTCGGTCGCGCGCGCGAGCGCGACGCCGAGCATGACGGCATCCGCGCCCATCGCCAGCGCCTTGACGATGTCGCCCGACGTGCCGACACCGCCGTCGGCGATGACGTGCACGTAGCGGCCGCCCGACTCGTCGAGGTAGTCGCGGCGCGCGCCGGCGACATCGGCGACGGCCGTCGCCATCGGCGCGTGGATGCCGAGGGTCGCGCGGGTGGTCGAGGCCGCTCCCCCGCCGAAGCCGACGAGCACACCGGCCGCTCCGGTGCGCATGAGGTGCAGTGCCGCGGTGTAGGTGGACGCGCCGCCGACGATGACGGGCACGTCAAGGTCGTAGATGAACTTCTTGAGATTCAGGGGCGCATCGACGCTGGAGACGTGCTCGGCCGACACCGTGGTCCCGCGGATGACGAAGAGGTCGACACCGGCGGCGACGACGGTCTCGTACAGCTCCTGCGTGCGCTGCGGGGTGAGCGATCCGGCGACCGTCACGCCCGCCTCGCGGATCTCGGCGAGGCGGTCGCGCACCAGCTCGGGCTTGATCGGCTCGGTGTACAGCTCCTGCATGCGGCGCGTCGCCTCGGATGCCGGCAGCGACGCGATCTCGGCGAGCAGCGGCTCGGGGTCGTCGTAGCGGGTCCACACGCCCTCGAGGTCGAGCACGCCCAGCCCGCCGAGCTGGCCGAGCATGATGGCGGTGCGCGGACTCATGACGGAGTCCATCGGCGCGCCCAGCACCGGGATCTCGAAGCCGAAGGCATCGATCGACCAGGCGGTCGACACGTCTTCGGGGTTGCGGGTGCGCCGCGAAGGCACGACCGCGATGTCGTCGAACGCGTAGGCACGGCGGGCGCGCTTGGCGCGGCCGAGCTCGATCTCCATGGTCACCCCCTCAGCCTACTCGCGGTGTCCGCCCTCCCCCCGCGACGCCCACACGGCAGGATGGGAGCATCGGGAGAAGGGATGCCATGTCGGAACGCATCATCGTCGTGGGCGGCGGGGTCATGGGGCTCGCGACGGCGTGGCAGCTCGTGCGCCGCGGCGAGCGCCCGATCGTGCTGGAGCGGTTCGCCCGCGGCCACCACGAGGGCGCCTCGCACGGCGAGACCCGCAACTTCAACAATGCGTACGGCGACGCCCACTACCTCGACCTGCTGGTCCGCGCGCGCGAAGGCTGGGATGCGCTCGGCGAGGTGGAGGGCGAACCTCTGCTGCGGTTGCATGGCCTCGTCTCCCACGGCTCGGGCGTCGCGCTCGGGAGCGCGACGACGCTCGACCTCCCGGCGATCGCGGGCGAGCTGGGTGCCCGCGGCATCCCGGCGGAGGTCCTCGACGGCGCCGCGGCCGGCCGGCGCTGGCCGGGGATGCGCTTCGAGGAGACCGTCCTGTTCTCCCCCGACGCCGGCGTCGCCCGGGCGGCGGCGACCCTGCGCGAGCTCGGGCGTCGCATCGCCGGCGGGGGCGGCGAGGTGCGGTGGAACACGCGTGTGCGTGCGGTCGCAGCTGATGCCGACGGTGCGCGCGTGGTGACGGATGCCGAGACGCTTCGCGCCGACGCGGTCGTCGTGACCGTCGGCGCCTGGACCTCCGGACTGCTCGCGGACCTCGGCATCCCTCTGCCGCCGCTGCGGGTGACGGAGGAGACCCCGGCGCATTTCACGGCGACCATCGCAGGCCCCTGGCCATCGTTCAACCACTTCGTCGCTCCGGGCTCGCAGCCGGCGAACGTCTACGGCATGCCGACACCGGGCGAGGGCGTGAAGGTCGGCTTCCACGGCATCGGCGACGAGATCGATCCCGACCGGCGCCCGCACCTCCCGGTGCTCCAGCGTGAGCTGCGCGACTACGTGCGGGAGTGGTTTCCCGGCCTCGACGCCGACACGGCCGTCCCGATCTCCTGCACCTACACGACGACGCCGACCGAGGCGTTCGTGCTCGACCGGGTCGGACCGCTCGTGGTGGGCGCCGGGTTCTCGGGGCAGGGCTTCAAGTTCGCCCCGGGCGTGGGCGCCACCCTCGCCGATCTGGTGCTCGATGCCGACGCCCGCGCCGCGGAGCCGTTCCGCCTGCCGCGCGGGTGACCGGCCGCGCGGGTGCGGAGCTCGGGTGCGGCGCTATCGCGCCCGCGCCACCCGCGCCTCGTCCCAGACCGGCTCATCGGACTCCACGACCCGGCCGTCGGCGCCGAAGACCAGAAAGCGGTCGAAGGAGCGCGCGAACCAGCGGTCGTGCGTGACCGCCAGCACCGTGCCCTCGAATCGTCCGAGGGCTTCTTCGAGGGCCTCCGCCGAGACGAGGTCGAGGTTGTCGGTCGGCTCATCCAGCAGCAGCAGCGTCGCGCCCGACAGCTCCAGCAGCAGCACCTGGAAGCGCGCCTGCTGCCCGCCCGACAGGCTGTCGAAGCTCTGCTCGGCCTGACGGACCAGGCCGTAGCGGTCGAGCGCGGAGCTTGCGGCATCCCTCGGCATCCCGGCTCTGCGGTCGTCGCCGCGATGGAGGATGTCGAGCAGAGAACGTCCGGCGTACTCGGGGTGGCGGTGCGTCTGGGCGAACCACCCGGGCCGCACACGGGCGCCGAGCACGGCGCGCCCGCTGTGGGCGACCGGCTCGAGCGCGGCGCCGATCTCGGTGACGTGCCCGAGGAGGGCGTCGGGGTCTGTGCCGCCCCGGGCCAGCAGTCGCAGGAAGTGCGACTTGCCCGATCCGTTCGAGCCCAGCACGGCGATGCGATCGCCGAACCAGACCTCCAGATCGAACGGCTTCATCAGGCCGGTCAGCTCCAGGCGTTCCGCGACGACGGCGCGCTTGCCGGTGCGCGCGCCGCGCAGGCGCAGGTCGAGGTTCTGCGCGGGGGGACGTTCCTCGGGCGGACCGGCGTCTTCGAAGCGTCGGAGCCGCGTCTGGGCGGCGCGGTAACGCGAGGCGAACTCGTCGCTGGCGGCCGCCTTCGCCTTCATGTCCGCGACGAACCGCTGCAGTTTGAGGTGCTGCTCGTCCCAGCGGCGGCGCAGCTCGTCGAGTCGGGCCATCCGGTCTTCGCGCGCGGCGTGGTAGCCGTCGAAGCCGCCGCCGTGCACCCAGGCGCTGCTGCCGGCGCCGCCCGGCTCGAGCGTCACGATGCGGTCTGCGGCGCGGGCGAGCAACTCGCGGTCGTGGGAGACGAGCAGCACGGTCTTCGGGGTCTCGCGCAGACGCTCCTCGAGCCAGCGTTTGCCGGGCACGTCGAGATAGTTGTCGGGCTCGTCGAGCAGCAGCACCTCGTCCGGGCCGCGCAGCAGCGCTTCGAGCGCGAGACGCTTCTGCTCGCCGCCCGAGAGGCTGGTCAGCGCGCGGAAGCGGGCACGGGCGAAGGGGATGCCGAGAGCCGCGATCGTGCAGGTGTCCCAGACGGTCTCGTACTCGTAGCCGCCCGCTTCGGCGTAGTCCGCCAGCGCGCTCGCGTAGCGCATCTGCGTGTCGAGATCGTCGCGGTCGATGATGGCGGCCTCGGCATCCTCGAGCTCGCGTGCGGCGGCACCGACGCGCGCCGGGGCCACCGAGACGAGCAGGTCGTGGATGGACTGCTCCGCCGTGCCGTGGCCGACGAACTGATCCATGACGCCGAGCCCGCCGTCGATCGTGACGACGCCGGAATGCGGGGCGAGCTCACCGCGGATGAGACGCAGGAGCGTGGTCTTGCCGGCCCCGTTCGGACCGATGAGCGCTGTCGTCTTGCCGTCGGCGACCCGGAACGTGACCTCGTCGAGCAGGGGCCGCCCGTCGGGCAGCACGAACGAGACGGCGGCGATGTCGATGTAGCCCACAGCAGGTCCTTCCGCCCCCGCCGCGGTGCGGGCGCAGAGCCGACCAGCCTAACCGGTCTGCGCCCCTTCGCGCGAACCGCGCACACCGGGTCCGGCGCGAGCCCGGCCCACGAACTCCGCAGGATCTCGCCAACTCCGCACCCGATCGCGCGGATGGATGCGGATTTCGTAAGAATCTGCGGAGTTCGTGGTGGCGGGGACGCCGCGGGCACGGATGCCGCGGGCGACGTGATGTCGCGGGTGCGTCAGCGAGCGGGCACGTCGTGCAGTCCCGCGGCGAGCGCCCGGCGGATCGCGCGCTCGACGCCGGCGGCATCGTGCACGACCTGCGCGTAGGAGAATCGCAGCACGGTGTAGCCGCGCAGCCGCAGTTCGGCATCGTGCGAGATGTCCTTGGACCGCTGCGTGGACGATGAGTGGTGCGCCCAGCCGTCGATCTGGATCACGAGCCACTCGCCGACGAGGACGTCGACGGGCCTTCCCGCCAGATAGACCTGTTGACGCACGCGAACGCGCAGCCGGCGCAGGGGACGACACACCAGCACCTCGAGACCAGAGTCGGCCAGCCCCGTGACCTCCGCGGCGAGCGCCGCCGCACGCGACGGCCAGCGGATCGCGCGGAGCGCCTCCGGCGCCAGGCGTTCGAGACCGGCGGCCGACTCCCAGAGCACGAGCGCCTGCTCCGGCGGTAGGCAGACGGCGATGTGTGCGAGCGCGTCCTCGACGGTCGCCACGAGCGAGCGTCCGAGCGGCGCGATCGGCTGCGCCCAGTGCGCGACACCGCCCCAGGGGGCGCGGGGTCCCGTCGATCCGGGCGGAAAGTGCAGGTGCACCTCCTCCTCCACGCCCTCGGGCATCCACCACCCTCGCCGGCGCGCGAACGTGGTGCAGGTCACCCGCCCGCCCCACCGCGCCGCCTCGCGCAGGTCGTCGGCCGCGTCGCGCCCGACGAACCACGCGCGACGATAGAGCTCGACCGCTCCCGACCGCACCGCCGCGCGGAGCTGCTCGGCACTGTAGCCCTCGCCCCGCAGCTGCTGACGGTGCACCGCCATGCCGTGAAGACGGTCCGAGACAGGCACGAGCTGCATACCGGCATCCTGACCGCCTCTCGGGGCCGGCCCGGGCGCCTAGGCCTCCATCTGCGGGGACATGCCTCACGACGGCGGCTGGGGAGGAGTTCACGAACTCCGCAAAAAGTGACGAACTCCGCACCCGATCACCCGGATCGATGCGGAGTTCGTGCGAATCTGCGGAGTTCGTCACGGCACGGATGCCGCGGACACGCATGCCGCGGAGACGGATGCCGCGGGCCGCGGCGACCCCGGTTACTTCTTGTAGTTGGGGGCCTCGACGACGATCTGCACGTCGTGGGGGTGGCTCTCCTTGAGCCCGGCCGCCGTGATGCGGACGAACTTGCCGCGAGCCTTGAGTTCCTCGATCGTGCGCGCACCGACGTAGAACATCGACTGGCGCAGGCCGCCGACGAGCTGGTAGGCCACCGCCGAGACGGGACCGCGGTACGCGACCTGGCCCTCGATGCCCTCGGGGATCAGCTTGTCGTCGCTGGGGATGTCGGCCTGGAAGTAGCGGTCCTTCGAGTACGAGGTCTTCTTGCCGCGCGTCTGCATCGCCCCGAGCGAGCCCATGCCGCGGTAGAGCTTGAACTGCTTGCCGCCCTGGAAGACGATCTCGCCCGGCGACTCGTCGGTGCCGGCCAGGAGCGATCCCAGCATGACGGTGTCTGCGCCGGCGACGAGAGCCTTCGCGATGTCGCCGGAGTACTGCAGGCCGCCGTCGGCGATGACGGGGATGCCGGCCTCGCGCGCGGCCTGGTAGGCCTCCCAGATCGCGGTCACCTGGGGAACGCCCACGCCCGCGACGATGCGCGTCGTGCAGATCGAGCCCGGGCCGACGCCGACCTTGACGGCATCCACCCCGGCGTCGATGAGCGCCTGCGCACCCTCGCGGGTGGCGACGTTGCCGCCGATGACGTCGATGTGCGCGAACGACTCGTCGGCCTTCAGGCGACGGACCATGTCGATGACGCCCTGGGACTGCCCGTTGGCGGTGTCGACGACGATGACGTCGACACCCGCGTCGCGGAGGGCCTCGGCGCGCTCCCAGGCGTCGCCGAAGAAGCCGATCGCCGCACCGACGCGCAGACGCCCCTGGTCGTCCTTCGTGGCGAGGGGGTACTTCTCGCTCTTGTCGAAGTCCTTGATCGTGATGAGACCGGCGAGCTTGCCGTCGTCGTCGATGAGCGGGAGCTTCTCGACGCGGTGCTGCGCGAACAGGGCGATGACCTCGTTGGCGCCGATGCCGACGCGCCCGGTCACGAGGCCCTCGCTCGTCATGACGTCGCGGACCTTCGTCGTCTGGCGCTCGAAGCCCGAGACGAAGCGCATGTCGCGGTTGGTGATGATGCCGAGGAGGCGCCCCTCGTCGTCGATGACGGGGAGACCCGAGATGCGGTACTGGCCGCACAGGGTGTCGACCTCTTCGATCGTCGCGTCGGGGGTCGTCGTGATCGGGTCGGTGATCATGCCCGACTCGCTGCGCTTGACCTGGTCGACCATGGCGGCCTGCTCGGCGATGGCGAGGTTGCGGTGCAGGATGCCGAGTCCGCCCTCGCGGGCCATCGCGATGGCCATCCGCGCCTCGCTGACGGTGTCCATCGCCGCCGACAGCAGCGGGGTCGCGACCGTGATGCGGCGGGTGACACGCGACGACGTGTCGGCCTCGGAGGGGATGACGTCGGTGTGCCCGGGCAGCAGCAGCACGTCGTCATAGGTCAATCCGACGAAACCGAACGGGTCGTTGTGCTCCACGTGCTCTCCTGTGTCTGGCATGTGCGTCGCGCGCGGCTCGCGTGTGTCTCGCGCGCGCGAAAGGCGGGTGTACCGATTGTAAGTCGCGGCGGCCTGCGCGCATTCCGCCGATACTCCCGGCTCATCCGGTTCCGCCGTGCACGCCACATCTCGATACGTGCACGTGAACGTTTCGCCTCTTGACGCGGGGCGGCATCTGAGGGAGCGTTTCTCCACGCGACGATGCGCACCCCGACGGGGCTCCAACGACGGAGAAACGACGTTCTTGTGCGAAACACGCGCGACACATCCGGGTCGTAGCCTCGACCCACCAACGAGCGACCGTCCGGATGGCCGCCGTCGATTTCAGAGTGGAGTGCCATGCTCGTGTGCTCAGCGAGACTCGAGGTCCATCCGCGACGACGCGTCGCCCTCCTCGTCTCCCTTGTGTTCGCCGCGATCACGCTGCTGGCGGTGCTCCTGCCGGCGCAACCCGCCGCGGCCGCCTCGCCCTCGTGCTCGGCCGACGCGTCGACCGCGTGCGTGCAGGGCACGATCCGCCAGAGCGACGGTTCTCCGGCGGTCGGCGTGGGATTGACGATCTCGGGTCCCGGCGTCGGCACCAGCCCGACCACGACGACCGACAGCGCCGGGCGGTGGGTGTTCGCCGTGACGAAGGACGGCACCTACACCGTGAAGGTGGATGCCGCGACCCTCGCCCAGGGCCAGTACCTCGACGGCGCCGACTCCCGCGAGGTCAGCGTGACGCTGCACTCCGACGTCTCCGCGATCTTCAAGCTCTCCAACAGCCCCGACGGCGCCGCCGCCAGCGCGAGCGCGTTCGACTGGCCGAGGTTCTGGCAGCAGGCGGTGCAGGGCATCCGTCTCGGCCTGCTCCTGGCCCTCGCCTCGCTCGGGCTGTCGCTCATCTTCGGCACGACGGGCCTCAGCAACTTCGCCCACGGCGAGCTCGTCACCATCGGCGGCGTGCTCGCCTGGTTCCTCACCTCGCTCACCGGCAACCTCTGGCTCGGTGGCGGCCTCGCCGTCGTCGTCATGGCGGCACTGGGATGGGTCCAGGATGCCGGGCTGTGGAAGCCGCTGCGCCGACGCCGGCTGAGTCTGACCCAGATGATGATCGTGTCGATCGGTCTGTCGATCGCCCTGCAGTACGTCGTGCAGCTGTGGATCGGCGCGGGAACGGTACGCATCGACAAGTCGAACCCGACCACCGTGACCATCTTCGGCGTCACCTTGACCATCCAGTCCTACGTCGCGATGGGGATCGCGATCGTCGCGATCGCGGCCGTCGGGCTCGGCCTGATGTACACGCGCTTCGGTCGCGCCACCCGCGCGGTCTCCGACAACCCCGCGCTGGCCTCGGCATCCGGCATCGACGTCGACAAGGTCATCCGCGGCGTCTGGATCCTCGCCTCGGGCCTCGCGGGTCTCGCCGGCGTGCTGCTCGGCCTCGTGCTCAACGGCATCGGCTGGGAGACCGGCGGCCAACTGCTGCTGCTGCTGTTCGCCGCCGTCACCCTCGGCGGGCTCGGCACCGCGTTCGGCGCGTTCGCCGGCGCGATGGTCATCGGCCTCATCGTCGAACTCACGAACATCTGGCTGCCGGGCGATCTGAAGTACGCCACGGCGCTCGCACTGCTCATCGTCATCCTGCTGTTCCGGCCGCAGGGCATCTTCGGCCGCGCCGAGCGAGTCGGCTAAGGAGAGGGCCATGGACTTCTGGATCACGCTGCTGCAGCAGCTCACCGAGACCGCGATCGCACCGATCACCGCCGCGTACGTCATCGCGGCGATCGGCCTGAACATCCACTTCGGATACACGGGCCTCATGAACATGGGGCAGGCGGGCTTCATGCTCCTCGGCGCCTACGGGTTCGCGATCACCGTCATCAACGGCGGCGGCTTCTGGCTCGGCGTTCTCGTCGCGATCGTGGCCTGCGTCGTGTTCGCGTTCGTGCTCGGCATCCCGACCCTGCGCCTGCGCGGCGACTACCTCGCGATCGTCACGATCTGTGCGGCGGAGATCGTGCGCATGGTCGGACGCCTGTCCGCCCTCGCCGATGTGACCGGCGGATCGACGGGCCTTGTCGGACCCGAATACCGCGGGGCGTTCACGAGCCTGTCGATCCTGCCTCCGGGAACCACGCAGATCCTGTGGTTCTCCTACCCCAACACCGACCCGGGTTCGGGCAACGACTGGTGGACGCGCCTGGTGGCGTGGGGCCTCGTCGCCATCGCGCTGCTGTTCACCTGGCTCGCGATGCGCAGCCCCTGGGGCCGGGTGCTCAAGGGCATCCGCGAGGACGAGGATGCGGTGCGCAGCCTCGGCAAGAGCTCGTACTCCTACAAGATGCAGGCGCTCATCATCGGCGGCGTGCTCGGCGGCATCGCCGGCATCCTGGTGGTGCTGCCGGCATCGGTCCAGCCCGACGGCTTCGGGCGTCCGCTGACGTTCAACCTGTGGACGATCATGCTGCTGGGCGGCGCCGCCACGATCTTCGGCCCCCTGCTGGGCTCGATCATCTTCTTCGTCGTGCGCATCGCCATCGTGCAGATCGCCGGCGAGTACATTCCGTCCTCGATCCTGAACACGCAGCAGACACAGTGGCTGTCGTGGGTGCTGATCGGCGTCGCCCTCATGCTGCTGGTGATCTTCCGACCACAGGGCATCCTCGGCAATAAGAAGGAGTTGAGCTTCAATGCCTGACCAGACCGCCGACCGCGCCGTTCCGGTCTCGCAGGAGCCCGGTGCGATCACGCAGGCCATCCGCTCCACGCTGCTGAACGTCGCGGAGACCCCCGGCTCGGCCAAGCCCGACCCCATCCTCGTGGTCGACAACATCGTGCGCCGCTTCGGCGGGATGACAGCCGTCAACGTCGATCACCTCGAGGTGCAGCGCGGCGCGATCACCGCGCTGATCGGTCCGAACGGCGCCGGCAAGACGACGTTCTTCAACCTGATCACCGGCTTCGACAAGCCGTCGTCGGCGAAGAAGCTCTTCGGGGGGCCCTCGTCCGCCGAGGCTGCCAAGTGGTCGTTCGACGGGCGCACGCTCGGCAACACCGCGGCATCCAAGGTGGCCCGCGCCGGCATGGTGCGCACGTTCCAGCTGACGAAGGCGCTGTCGCGCATGACGGTGCTGGACAACATGCTGATCGGCGCGAAGGACAACCCCGGCGAGAACCTGGCGGTCGGCCTCATCAAGCCGCTGTGGGGCGGCGCCGAGAAGGCCAACATCGCCAAGGCCGAGGAGCTGCTGCAGCGCTTCAAGCTCGACACCAAGCGCGACGACATGGCCGGAAGCCTCTCGGGCGGGCAGAAGAAGCTCCTCGAGATGGCGCGGGCCCTCATGAGCGATCCGAAGATGATCATGCTCGACGAGCCCATGGCCGGCGTCAACCCCGCGCTGACGCAGAGCCTGCTCGAGCACATCCAGGCGCTGCGCAACGACGGGACGACGGTGCTGTTCGTCGAGCACGACATGCACATGGTGCGCCACATCTCCGACTGGGTCGTCGTCATGGCCCAGGGCGAGGTGGTCGCCGAGGGCGATCCGGAGCGCGTCATGAAGAACCCGGCCGTGATCGACGCCTACCTGGGCGCGTATCACGACACCGATCTCGGCGACGATGCCGCCGTCAACACGGGCCTCATCACCCAGATCGAGGCCGAGGTCGAAGCCGAGGCCGAGCAGGAGGACGACCACAAATGAGCATGCCATCCGCCGCTGCGGCGCCCGAGGCGCCGACGGCGACGCCCGTCGTCAAAGCCGACAGCCTCGTCGCCGGGTACCTGCCGGGCGTCAACATCCTCAACGACTGCACGCTGGAGGCGTTTCCCGGTGAGCTCGTCGGGATCATCGGTCCCAACGGTGCCGGCAAGTCGACGCTGCTGAAGGCTCTCTTCGGACTCGTGAACGTCCGCTCCGGCGCCGTCACGCTGGAGGGCGAGGACATCACCAACCAGAAGGCCAACCAGCTCGTGCAGGCCGGAATCGGCTTCGTCCCGCAGACGAACAACGTGTTTCCCTCCCTGACGATCGAGGAGAACATGCAGATGGGCATGTTCCTGCGGCCCAAGGAGTTCCAGAGCCGCGTCGCCGAGATCTGGGAGCTGTTCCCCGTGCTGGGCGAGCGTCGCAAGCAGCGTGCCGGCTCGCTCTCCGGCGGCGAGCGCCAGTCGGTCGCCATGGCGCGTGCCCTCATGATGAAGCCGAAGGTGCTGCTGCTGGACGAGCCGAGCGCCGGCCTGTCGCCCGTTCGGCAGGACGAGACGTTCATCCGCACGCGGGAGATCAACAAGACCGGCGTGACCATCATCATGGTGGAGCAGAACGCCCGCCGCTGCCTGCAGATCTGCGACCGCGCGTACGTCCTCGACCAAGGCCGCAACGCCTACGAGGGCGCGGGGCGCGAACTCGCGAAGGACCCGAAGGTCATCGAGCTGTACCTCGGCACGCTCGCCGCGGATGTCGAGGCGTCGCACTCGGACTGACCGCTCAAGGGAAAGAAGGGCCTCGCCGTCACGGCGGGGCCCTTCTGCGTGGGTGCGCTGCGCGTGGGTGCGCAGCGCGCGGCAGCCCGACCCGCGGGTCGAGAGCTGATGCGGAGGAGCGCAACGGATGCGGATGCGGGGGCGGCGCGGCATCCGCATCCGTTGTCCCTATCCGCATCCGTTGAGGGCGAGGTTACGGGCTCAAGCGGCGCGCAAGCGCGCGACGGCACGAAAGAAGGGGCGGATGCCGCGGCATCCGCCCCTTGTTTCGTGCGGGTGTCAGTTCACGGAGCCCTGGATGGACTTCTGGAAGACGGGAGTGTTGTTCGCGTCGAACTTGTAGATGCCGATGTAGGCGCTCGACGGGTCGTTCTGGGAGTTGAAGGGACCGATGCCCGCCTTGCCCGTGTACGTGATGTCCTTGCCGCTCTTGATGAGCGCGAGGCACGAGGCGTAGTCGGAGCACTTTTCACCGTTGGTGGTGCCCGAGACCGCGGCGAGGTTCGCCTGGATCGTCGGACCGTCGGTGCCCTTGCCCTTCTCGGCAGCCAGCGCGGCGAGCACGATGGCGTCGTAGGACTCGGGAGCGTAGGAGAAGTCCTTCAGGTCGGCGTTCGCGCTCTTCTTGTAGAAGTCCACGAGGCGCTGCTTGAACTCGGGGTCGGGCTGGGCGCCGGGAATGGTGCCCTGGGCGCCGTTGAGCGTGCCCGCCTCGAAGTCCTTGCTGTAATCGGCCGTGTTGCCGTCGACGAGGTAGGTCTTCGACAGGTCGAAGCCCTGAGCCTTGAGCTCGGGGACGATCTGCTTGGTCTCGTCGAAAGCGAGGATCACGATCGCGTCGGGCTTGGCAGCCAGAGCAGCCGACACCTCGGACGAGAACGTCTTCTGACCGGGAGCGAACTCCTGGCCCTTGCCCTTGGCGCCGTAGACGACTTCGCCGCCCGCCTTGGTGACGGTCTCTTCGACGACATCGCGCAGGCCGGTGCCGTAGGCGTCGTTGAAGACGATGAAAGCGACCTTCTGGACGCCGTCACCGATGACGAGGTTGCCCAGCGCCGAGCCCTGCACCGTGTCCGGCGGAGCGGTGCGGAAGTAGTAGCTGGAGTAACCGGACAGCTCGGTCGCGGTGTTGGCGGGCGAGATCTGCACCTTGCACTTCGAGACGATGGTGTCGACGAAGTTGAGGCTGACGCTCGAGGACTCGGCACCGAGCACGACCTGCGCGTCGGAGGAGGCGATCTGCGCGGCGGAGGCGGTGGAGACCGACAGGTCGGACGAGGCGCCGGAGTCGGTGATCGGGGCGACCTTGATGGGCTGACCGAGCACGCCGCCGGCGGCGTCGATGTCTTCGACGGCCAGGCCGTAGCCGGCCTCGGCGGGCGGGTTGAGGTACGCCAGCGAACCGGTCTGCGGCAGGATCGTCGCGAGCGTGAACGGTCCGGTCGAGGGCGTGCCGGGCGCGCACGCGGCGGCCGGGTCGGCCGAGCCCGTGGACGTGGCGCTCGGAGCCGTCGTGGCAGCGCCCCCGCCCGAGCTCGAACACCCTGCGAGGGCGAGCGACGCGGCGCCCGCGAGCGCAAACGCGGCGATGATCGCCTTGTTGCGATGAACCATGGGTTCTTCCCTTTCTTCGATGACATCGTGCGGCGCACGGGCTCCGCGGTCTGGCTTGAACGCTAAACCTGCTGTGTCACCAGGATGTTTCGCGCACGCATCGAAGGAAAGCACCGCGACGCAATCGTTATGAACCTCGCCGTGCGCGCGGGAGCACCGCCGGGACGGTCTCAGACCAGATCGGCGACGTCGGAGATGCTCCGGGACCGCCGCGACGACACCACGGAATCGACGCTCAGCACGACCAGCGCGACCCACACGAGCGCGAACCCGATCCAGCGTTCGAGCGGCATCGGCTCGTGCAGGATCCACGCCCCGGTGATGAACTGCAAGATCGGGGCGACGAACTGCAGCAGGCCGATCACGGTGAGCGGCGCCCGGCGCGCACCCGCGGCGAACAGCAGCAGCGGAACAGCGGTGACGACGCCCGCGAGGGTGACCAGCACGGTGTGCCCGACGCCCTGGGTACCGAAGACGAGGCCGGTGGTGGTGGCGACCACGACGAGCTGGATCAGGGCGATGGGGGTCAGCCACAGCGATTCGAGAGTGAGGCCGCTGATGGCGTCGACCCGAGGACCGATCTGCTTCTTCACGAGTCCGTAGGTGCCGAAGCTCGCCGCCAGGGTCAGTGCGATCCAGGGGAAGGATCCGTAGGCCACGATGATGACGATCACGGCCAGGCCCGCGAAGCCGATCGCGATCCACTGTGCCAGCCGGAGGCGCTCCTTCAGCACGATCACACCCAGCAGCACGGTCACGATCGGGTTGATGAAGTAGCCGAGGCTACCCTCGATGACGTGACCGGTCAGGATTCCGATGAGGAACACCTGCCAGTTCACGTAGATCAGCAGGCCCGCGACGATCGTCCAGAACACGAGCCGCCGATCGCGCAGGATCGCGAAGAGCTTGCCCCACGTGCGGGTGACGGTGAGCAGGATCGCGCAGAAGGCGAGGGAGAAGAGGATGCGCCAGACGACGATCTCCCACGGCCCGATGGGAGCCAGCAGCAGGAAGTAGAGGGGCATGAAGCCCCAGAGGAAGTACGCCGCGAAGGCGTAGATCCCACCGCGCCGTTCGTCGCGGGCGGACTCGGCGGGTGTCATGAGACAAAGCCTACGACGGTCGTGACATGCGTGGGGCGACGGATGCCGCGGCATCCTGCCATTGCTGGTCGCTGTTCCGCCAATCCGGTTAACGACGATGGCCCCCGGGATATCCCGGGGGCCATCGTCGAATGCGATCGTCAGCGGACGACGACCGCCAGAACGTCGCGGGCCGACAGGACGAGGAACTCGTCGCCGCCGAACTTCACCTCGGTGCCGCCGTACTTGCTGTAGATGACGCGGTCGCCGACGGCGACGTCGAGCGGCACACGGTTGCCGTTGTCGTCGATGCGGCCGGGGCCCACGGCCACGACCTCGCCCTCCTGGGGCTTCTCCTTGGCGGTGTCAGGGATGACGAGGCCACTGGACGTGACCTGCTCAGCCTCGACCTGCTTGATGACGATGCGGTCCTCGAGCGGCTTGATGGAAACCGACACGGTCTACCTCTTTCTTGCTGGGCGTGATGCTTCAAGACTCGTTAGCACCCACAGGGGTGGAGTGCTAACAGAAGTCTAGAGCGCGGCTGGCACTCGTGCAACGCGAGTGCCAGCTCTGCGACACAGAGGGACACCTGTCATGTGAATCGTCTTTCACCTAACATCGGACCTGCGCTCCTCGACCGGGACGACCGAGCAACGGTGCTCGGACGATGGCGGGAGCGGGATCGGAGTCGACCGATGACCATCCGCGACCTCACGACACATCTCCGCCCTCTGGCCGGCCGGTCTCGGCGCCGACGCGCGCTCACCGCCGCCCTGACCGCGGCAGCCCTCGCCGTCGGCGCCCTCCTGGCCGCACCGGCCGTCGCCCCGCCGCGGCGGCGACAGGGTCGTGGACGACCGAATCGATCGCCGGCATGAGCGTGCGGCTGTACACCCCGGCCCGCGCCGCGACGCTGGGCACCGGCCGCGCACTGATGGTCAGCCTGCACGGGTGCGTGCAGACGGCGTCGACGCTGAAGACCGCCGGAAACTGGGCCGCGACGGCGGAGGAGTACGGCATGGTCGTCGCCCTCCCCGACGCTCCCGGCGGCGGTGTGGTGCTCGGCTGCTGGGACTACTACGACAGCAACCACTCGCGCACCTCCCCCGCACGCCACGACGACAACCTGCTCGCGCTGGTGTCGGCGCTCACCGGCCGTACGTCACTCGGCATCGATCCGACGCAGGTGTACCTCTCGGGCCTGTCCTCCGGCGGCGGCGAGACCATGGTGATGGGGTGCCTCGCCCCCGACGTGTTCGCGGGCATCGGCATCAACGCCGGACCCACCGTCGGCACCACGTCGGGACAGATCGGCAGCGTCGCCGTCTCGCAGGCCCAGGGCACGGCGACCTGCCGGAGCTTCGCCGGCTCGGCATCCGCGTCGTTGTCGAGCCAGCTCACCTCGGTGATCTACGGATCCAACGACACGACGGTGGCGACGGGCTACAACACCCTCAACGCTCAGATCATGGCGGGCATCTACGGCGCCGGGGCGACGTCGACGTTCTCGCTGGCAGGGCTGGCCGGCACCAACACGGCGGGGTCGGGCATGCTCTACGCGGATGCCGCGGGCCCGCGCGTCTCGCTCATCCAGAACACCGGCCTCGGGCACAACTGGCCGGCCGGGGGCGGACCGGGCGGCTCGTACGTGTCGACGAACAGCATCGACTACCCCGCGTACGTGACGGGCTTCTTCTTCGCGCACAACCGGCGCGTCGACCGCTCGGCGAGCCCGAGCCCGAGCCCGACACCTACTGCTAGCCCGACACCGAGCCCCACCCCGACGCCGACCGCACCCGGCGCGACGTGCGTCACGGCGAGCAATGCCGCCCACGCGGCGGCGGGCCGGGCGACCAGCTACGGCGTCAACCCCTACAACCCCTACTACGCGGTGGGCAGTCTCGACTACCTCGGGCAGGGGGATGCGACGGTGACAAGCCTGCAGCAGACGTCGGCGACGCGATGGACGAAGGTGAGCGGGTGCTGAGCCGCCCCGCATAGGCTGGCCGGATGGAACGCGCCGAGCTCACCGCCCTGCTCACCCCCGAAGGGCTGCGGCTGGTCGATGAGCTCGGCGCGATCGACTCCTCCGATGAGGTTGCCCGCACCGTGTCGCGATTGCGGGCGCAGGGTCTGTCGCCCGACCTCGTCTCCGCCGCCGTGGGCCAGGCGCGGCTGCGGACGCGCGCACGCGCGAAGTTCGGCGACTTCGCCGACCGGATGCTCTTCACGCGCGCGGGCCTCGAACAGGCCACGCGCCTGTCGGTGGGCGCGCGCCACGCGGGCCGGTTCCGCGACGCCGGCGTGCACGGCGTCGCCGACCTCGGCTGCGGGATCGGCGGCGATGCGCTCGCGTTCGCCGGGATCGGCCTCGACGTGCTGGCCGTCGACGCCGACGAGACCACGGCGGCCCTCGCCGCGTACAACCTCGCCGCGTTCGGCGACACCGCGACGGTGCGCCATGCCCGTGCCGAGGACGTCGCACTCGACGGCGTCGACGCGGTGTGGCTCGATCCGGCGCGTCGCACGGCCGGCCACACCGAGACCGCGCGGGTCGCCGCCGGCGACTGGTCGCCGTCGCTGGAGTGGGTCTTCGCTCTGGCGGAGCGGATGCCCGCGGGCATCAAGCTTGGACCGGCGTTCGACCGGGCGCGGATCCCCGAGACTGCGGAGGCGCAGTGGATCAGCGTCGACGGGTCGACCATCGAGCTCGTCGTCTGGACCGGAAAGCTCGCCCGCGCCGGTGTGCGCCGCTCGGCGCTCGTCGTCCGCTCCGACCGCGCGGCCGAACTGACGGCGTCCTCCGACGCCGAGGATGCCGAGGTCCGACCCTTGGGCGCTTTCGTCCACGAGCCGGAGGGCGCCGTCATCCGCGCACGCCTGATCGGCGAGGTGGCCCGCCGCCTCGACGCCGGAATGCTCGCCCCCGGCATCGCCTACCTGACCTCCGATGCCGAGATCACGAGCCCCTTCGTGCAGTCCTTCCGCGTCCTCGAGGAGCTGCCCACCGATCTGAAGGCGCTCCGGCAGGCGCTCCGGGAGCGGGAGATCGGCACGCTGGAGATCAAGAAGCGCGGCGTCGATGTCGACCCCGCGACCTTCCGCACCCAACTGAAGCTGAAGGGTCCGCGCACCGCGACGCTCATCCTCACGCGTGGGGGAACCTCGCGCATCGCCCTGCTCGCCGAGCGCGTCACCGGCTGACGCGCATCACGTCGGCGCGGCGCGCCTGCTCAGCCGAAGAGCGGCCCCTGGGTCGACGCCCACCACAGCCAGCCGGCGCTGTAGGCGAGCGACAGCAGGCTCAGGCACAGCGCCCAGACCGCGACGGCGCGGCTCTCCCACGGGCGGCGCAGTGCGACGACGGCGAAGACCGCTCCCACGATGCCGATGAGAAAGCCCCAGCCGACCACGAGCGACACGATCAGTCCGACGACGGCGAACGTGAGGGCCCACGGGGCGCTGCGGGGCAGCACCGGCGGCGCCGGCGCCCAGCGCACGTCGGGTTCGGGCGTCCACGACGCAGCGGCCGCGGCATCCGCATTCACCGGCGCCGCCACGGGTACCGGCTCGGTGAACTCGCGCTGGAAGCCGCCGCGGTGCGCCCCGGGGAGGGCAGCGCTGTCGGCGGGGGCGACGTCGGTCGACGGTGCTTCCAGCCGCGTCTCGACACGCGGGAGGGGCACGTCGGGCACGTCGGGCGCGGGGCCGGGGCGGTCATCACTCATCCCACGGCCTCCCCGGCGACCTGGATCTGCGTCACCGGCAACGTCGAATCCGCGCCGAACGCGAGGGTCGAGGGCTGGCGTCCGCTCGCGATGAGCTCGGACGCGAGCGCGGCGATCATGGCCCCGTTGTCGGTGCACAGACTCAGCGGCGGGATGCGCACGGCGACACCCGCCTCGGCCGCGCGCGCGAGCGCGACCTCGCGCAGGCGACGATTGGCGATGACGCCGCCGCCGAGCAGCAGCCGCGGCACGCCGTGGTGCGCGCAGGCGTCGAGCGCCTTCGTGACGAGCACATCGACGACCGCTTCGCGGAAGGATGCCGCGACATCCGCCACGGCGACCTGCTGCCCCGACGCGTCGGCCTGCTCGACCCAGCGAGCGACGGCTGTCTTCAGGCCGGAGAAGGAGAAATCGTAGCGGTGCGCCGCCATGTCGGACGCGCGGGACAGCCCGCGCGGGAAGCGGATGGCCGACGGGTCGCCGCCGGCGGCGGCGCGGTCGATCTCCGGCCCGCCGGGGTAGGGCAGCCCGAGGATGCGCGCGATCTTGTCGAAGGCCTCTCCGGCGGCGTCATCGAGGGTCTCGCCGAGAAGCTCCACGTCGCTGACGAGGTCACGCACGAGCAGCAGCGAAGTGTGTCCGCCGCTGACCAGCAGCGCGACCGTCGGGTACTCGACGTCCTCGCCGGTGAGCAGGTCGGCGGCGATGTGTCCGACGAGATGGTTGACGGCGTACAGCGGCTTGTCGAGACCGACCGCAAGCGCCTTGGCGGCGCCGATGCCGACCATGAGCGCACCGGCGAGCCCCGGCCCGCTCGTGACGGCGACGGCATCCACGTCGGCGAGGGCGATGCCGGCCTCGGCCACGGCGGCGGCGATCGCCGGCTGCAGCGCCTCCAGGTGCGCGCGGGCGGCGACTTCGGGCACGACGCCGCCGAAGCGGGCGTGCTCGTCCATGGAGCTGGAGATGGTGTTGCTGAGGAGGGTGCGGCCTCGGACGATGCCGATGCCGGTCTCGTCGCAGCTGGTCTCGATGCCGAGCACGAGCGGTTCGCTGGCGGTCATGAGCACACTCCCCCGGTCTGCGTCTGCGCGCCGTGGCCGGCGACCCAGGCGACGAGATCGAGCTTCATGACGACGGCATCCACGTCATCGGGCTGGTAGTAGCGGGGGCGACGCGCGATCTCGAGGAATCCCTCCGAGACGTACAGCGCGGACGCGGTCGGATTGTCGGCACGCACCTCGAGGAACACTTCGCGCGCCCCGCGGTGCCGCGCCGCCTCGAGGAGTGCCCGCAGCAGCGTCCGCCCGCGGCCCCGCCCCCGGGCGGAGGCGGCGACCGTGATCGTCTGGATGTCGGCGTCTGCGGCGCGGGCGACGGCGCGGACCCCGCCGTATCCGAGCAGGCGACCCGCCTCGACGTCGACGAGGTAGTGCGCGTGCGGCGAGAGGAGCTCCTCGCGCATCATGGGCTCGCTCCACGCGTCGGTCGGAAACGACGTGCGCTCGAGGTCCATGATGTCGGCGAGGTCGGAGACCGTGGCCGTGCGCAGCGTCATGCGCGGCCCCCGGCACCCGGACGGGTGATGCTCTTCGGCAGCGTCACGTCGGGAGCACGCAGGTACAGCGGCTCCGCACCGGTGAGTTCGCGTCCGGCGGCGACGGCACGCGCCGCGACGACCGCGAGCATGGCCGCGCTGATCGCGGTCACATCGACGCGCTCCGCCTCCTGCGCGGACAGCACCGCGTCGATGTCGGTGCGCAGGGCGAGGGCGGGTCCCGTCGCACGGATCGGGAGGCCGTCGGCATCCATGCCCTCGTACACCGAGTACGCGACCTCACGCCGCCGGGCATCGGTCACGACGGCGAACCGGCGCGAGTCGGCGTACGGATCGGCCAGCGCATCGTCGAGGAGGACCGCGAGGGCCGCCGCGTCATGACTGGGCACCGCGACGACGGGGAGGCTCCGGGCGAGGGCGAAGGCGCGTGCCGCCGCGATGCCCACGCGCAGCCCCGTGAAGGGGCCCGGGCCCATCCCGGCCGCGACGTGCGTGAGGGCGACCGGCTCTGGCGCCCCGGTCTGTCCGATCGGACCGCGGGCGGCGTCGGCGAGCGCGTCGCGCAGGAGGTCGCCGATCACTTCGGCGTGACCGAGCGGGTTGTCGCTGGTGCGGTCGGCGCGAACCGCGCCGTCGGGATCGACGATGCCGACGGCGGTGCCGAGCGAGGTGTCGATGCCGAGGATCACGTTTCCAGGGTAATCGCGCTCAGCGCCCGCCGGAGCGCTCACCCGTGCCGGGTGATGCGGACGCGCCGCGGTGCGGCGTCCTCCATCGCGGCCATGTGGGGGCCGGCGGTGCCGCAGGCGTTGTCGACACCGGTGCCGCTCCAGCCCCGGTCGATCTCGACCTCCCACCAGCGGTCGGCGACGGCATCCGCGAACGGCGCCGCCCACTCGGCGACGACGACCGCATGGGCGAAATCGATGTCGAGGTCGTCGAGCTCTCCGTCGGTTCCGAGCCGGTAGGCGTCGACGTGCACGAGGGCGGGACCGTCGGCGAGCGAGGGGTGGGTGCGGGCGATGACGAAGGTCGGGCTCTGCACGCGGCCGCGCACCCCGAGTTCGGCGGCGATGCCGCGCGTCAACGTCGTCTTGCCCGCGCCGAGGGGCCCCGTGAGCACGACGAGATCACCGGCGCCCAGCGCGCGGCCGAAAGCCCGGCCGAGCTCTTCCATCTCTGCGGGCGAGGCGATCTCGCGCTGCCCGACGAACTCATCCAATCCGCTCATGCGATCACCGTTTCGTCTTCTCTCCGCCCGCTGCAACGCCGCGGACGGGTCGCGGATTCCCGCGGGCGGGGTGCGCAGCGCGCACCGGTGAACTCACGCCGCGCCCTCGCGCCGCGGCACACGCGCACCGATGCGGGTGACGATCTCGTAGTTGATGGTGCCCGCGGCATCCGCCCACACCTCCACCGGCGGCGCCCCCAGCGTCGGGTCGCCGAACAGGACGGCCTCGTCGCCCACCGCAACCGGATGCTCGCCCACGTCGACGACGAACTGGTCCATCGCGATGCGACCGGCGACGGGGAAGACCTCCCCGCCGATGCGGACGGCGGCGCCCCCGGATGCTGCGCGCGGCACACCGTCGGCGTAGCCCGCGGGGATCAGCGCGAGCGTGGTCGCCTGCGTCGTGCGGTAGCCGTAGCCGTAGGAGACGCCCTGGCCGGCCGGCACGCGCCGGACCGCGGCGACGGCGGCGCGAAGCGTCATCGCCGGTCGCAGGCCCAGATCGGCCGAGGAGCGGTCGGCGAACGGCGACAGGCCGTAGGTCGCGATGCCGAGACGCACGCACCCGAAGCGCGATTCGGGCAGGGCGATGGCCGCGTGCGAAGCGGCGATGTGCCGCAGCTGCGGGGCGAGGCCGTGGGATGCCGCGAGGGCGAGGCCGTCGGTGAAGCACTCGATCGCCGCGCGGTCATCGGCGGCGGACGTGTTGGACAGATGGCTGAAGATGCCCACGACCCGCAGGCGCCCGATGCGCTCCAGACGGGCGGCCTCGGCGAAGGCGACAGCGTAGTCGGCGGGGGCGAGCCCGTTGCGGCCGAGGCCCGTCTCGATCTTCAGGTGCACGCCCACGGGGCGATCGGCCGACGCCGCCGCCGCGGCGGCCTGCAGCTGATCGAGGCGGGAGACGCCGAGCTCGATGCCGCGGGCGGCGGCCTCGGCGAAGCGGGCGCCGGGCGCGTGGAGCCAGGCGACGATGGGGGCGTCGATGCCCGCGCGGCGCAGGGCCAGCGCCTCGTCGATGTCGGAGACGCCGATGCGGCGGGCACCCCCCTCGAGCGCCGCGCGGGCCGAACGCACGGCGCCGTGACCGTAGCCGTCGGCCTTGACGACGGCGATGATCTCGGATGCCGTCAGCTGTCGCAGATGCCGCACGTTCGCCGTGATCGCGGAGGTGTCGATGACGGCTTCGCGCAGCACGCCTTCGGGAAGTCTGCTCATGCGCTCTCCTGCGATTCGGCGATGACGTACGCGGTCGCCAGGCCCGCGTCATGACTGAGGGACAGGTGCAGGGCGCCGATGCCGCGCGCGGCGACGGTCGCCGCCGTCTCGCCGGTGAGCGCGAAGACGGGCCGGCCCGACGGCTCGCTCGCCACCTCGATGTCGGTCCAGTGCACGCCGTCCGAGCCGCCGAGCGCCTTGATCAGCGCCTCCTTGGCGGCGTAGCGGGCGGCCAAGGAGTGCGGCCTGAGGCCGCGCTCCGCCGGCGCGAACAGACGCTCGATCAGCCGAGGCGTGCGCTGCAGCGAACGCTCGAAGCGCGGAATGTCGACGAGATCGACGCCGATTCCGATGATCACGGCATCCACCCCCCTGTTCTGCTCGACGACGGCGTGGTCGACGCCGCGTCGCCCGCGCCCCCGTCAGCCTACCGGCGCCCCACTCCGATCACCGTGGCCCGCCTGCCCGCGATCCCCCACGCGAGAAACCATCCCCGTTCCGAGAAACCCGGCACGGAGCGGTTTCTCGGCACGCAAGATGCGTCTCGCGGCGCGGCCCGCCGTGGGCGGCGCGGGGCTACTCGACGGTGACGGACTTCGCGAGGTTGCGCGGCTGGTCGACGTCCAGGCCCTTCGCGGTTGCGAGGCCCATGGCGAAGATGTGCAGCGGCACGACCGCGAGCAGCGGCTCGAACAGGGGGCCGGCCAGCGGGATGCGCAACACCTCGTCGGCGAACGGCAGCACGGCGGCATCGCCCTCTTCGGCGACGGCGATGACGCGCGCGCCGCGGGCGCGGATCTCCTGGATGTTGGAGACGACCTTCTTGTGCAGCTCGGCCGACTCGCGGGGAGAGGGCACGATGACGAACACCGGCTGACCGGGTTCGATCAGCGCGATGGGACCGTGCTTGAGCTCGCCGGCGGCGAAGCCCTCCGCGTGGATGTAGCTGATCTCCTTGAGCTTGAGAGCACCCTCCAGGGCGATCGGGTAGCCGACGTGACGACCCAGGAAGAGCACCGACTGGGTGTCGGCCATCCAGTGCGAGAACTGCTCGATGTGCGTCTGCTCCTCGTCGAGCACCCGCTGGATCTTGGCGGGGACCGCCTCGAGCTCGCGAACGTGCGTCGCCTGCTCGGCCACGGAGATCGTGCCGCGCAGGCGCGCGACGTGCAGGGCCAGCAGGTACAGCGCGGTGATCTGGGCGACGAAGGCCTTCGTGGAGGCCACTGCCACCTCGGGTCCGGCGTGCGTGTAGATCACGGCATCCGACTCGCGGGGAATCGTCGCGCCCTGCGTGTTGCAGATCGACAGCGTCTTGGCGCCCTGCTCGCGGGCGTACTTGACGGCCATCAGGGTGTCCATGGTCTCGCCCGACTGGCTGATCGAGACGACCAGCGTGTCCTCGCCGATGACCGGGTCGCGGTAGCGGAACTCGTGCGCGAGTTCCACATCGACGGGGATGCGGGTCCACTGCTCGAGCGCGTACTTGCCGGTCTGACCGGCGTAGGCGGCGGTGCCGCAGGCGATGACGACGATGCGACGGATGCCGGTGAACAGCTCGTCCAGCCCGTCGAGCTCGGGAATGGCCACCGTCATCTCCGCCCCCGTGGGCCCGGCGGCGCGCAGGCGCCCGCGGATGGTGTTCGCGACCGCGTCGGGCTCCTCGGAGACCTCCTTGGCCATGAACGAGGACCAGCCGCCCTTCTCGGCCGCCGAGGCGTCCCAGACGACCTCGAACGGCTCGACCTCGACGGGGGCGCCGGAGAAGTCGGTGACCTCGACGCCGGCGGGCGTGATCGCGACGATCTCGTCCTGGCCGATCGCGAGCGCGTTGCGCGTGTGCTCGACGAAGGCGGCGACGTCGGACCCGAGGAAGTTCTCCCCCTCACCGAGACCGATCACGAGCGGCGAGTTGCGGCGGGCGCCGACGACGAGCCCGGGCTGGTCGCGATGCATCGCGAGGAGCGTGAAAGCGCCGTCCAGGCGCGAGACGACGGTGCGGAACGCGGCGACGAGGTCGCCGGAGGCCTGATACTCGCGGCCGAGGAGCACCGCGGCGACCTCGGTGTCGGTCTCGGAGCGGAACGTGTAGCCCTCGCTGAGCAGCTCGGCCTTCAGCTCGGAGAAGTTCTCGATGATGCCGTTGTGGATGACGGCGAGCTTGTCATCGTCGGCAAGGTGCGGGTGCGCGTTCGCGTCGGTCGGACCGCCGTGCGTGGCCCAGCGCGTGTGACCGATGCCGGTGGTGCCGTCGGGCATCGGGTGGGCGGTGAGGTCGTCGCGCAGCACCTGCAACTTGCCGGCGCGCTTGCGCATGTCCAGCTCCCCCGCACCGTCGATGACGGCGATGCCGGCGGAGTCGTAGCCGCGGTATTCCAGGCGGGCGAGCCCGGCGAGAAGGATGGCCTGGCTGTCGCGAGGGCCCACGTATCCGACGATTCCACACATGGGCTCCATGCTAGGTGCGCCCATTTGCGCGGAGCCCTCACAAACGCCGTGAAATCGGCGGACGTCCCCGTCAGAGTTTGCGCAGGCGCACCGACTCCACCGCGTGCGCCGCCGCCTTCTTCAGCACGAGATGGGCGCGGTGGCGCGTGGGGGCGACGTTCTCGCGGAGATTGGGCAGGTTGATCTCGTTCCAGTAGCCGAGGGCCGTCGTGACGGCCTCCTCGTCGGAGAGCTCGGCGAAGACCTTGAAGAACGAGCTCGGGTTGCTGAACGCGCCGCGGCGCAGGGCCAGGAACCGGTCGACGTACCACTGGGCGATGTCGGCTTCGTCGGCATCCACATAGATCGAGAAGTCGAAGAGGTCGCTGACGGCGACGTCGTTGGGCGTCGGCGGCGGCGAGAGCACGTTGAGCCCCTCCACGATGACGACGTCGGGGCGGCGGACGGTGACGTGCGCATCGGGGACGATGTCGTAGCGCACGTGCGAGTAGAACGGGGCACGCACCTCCGCGGCGCCGGATTTGACCTCGGTGAGAAAGCTGACCAGCGCGCGACGGTCGTACGACTCCGGAAAGCCCTTGCGCTCCATGAGGCCGCGGCGCTCGAGCTCGGCGTTCGTGTAGAGGAAGCCGTCGGTGGTGACGAGCTCCACGCGCGGCGTTCCCGGCCACCGGCTCATCAGCTCTCGCAGCAACCGCGCGATGGTGGATTTTCCGACCGCGACCGAACCGGCGACGGCGACGACGAACGGCGTCGTCGAGTCGGGTTCGCCGAGAAAGGCGGCCGTCTCGGCGCCGAGCCGCTTGGTGTTCTCGGCGTAGGTGCTCAGCAGCCGGCTCAGCGGCAGATAGACCTCGCGCACCTCGGCGAGGTCGAGCCGATCGCCGATGCCGCGCAGCTGCACGACCTCGGTCTCGGTGAGAGGGGCGGGGATGCCGGCAGCCAGGCGTGCCCATTCTGCGCGCCCGATCTCGCGGTACAGCGAGTCGATAGCCGTCTCGTCTTCGGTGGACATCGGGCCCACTCTATCTGTGGATACTCTGAACCCATGCGTCTCGGAGTCCTCGACATCGGCTCGAACACCGTCCACCTGCTCGTCGCCGATGTCCACCCCGGCGGACGTCCCCAGGCCACGACGAGCCAGCGCACGGTGCTGCGTCTCATGCGCTATCTCGAACCCGACGGCGCGATCAGCGAGGCGGGCGTTCAGGCGCTCGTGGATGCCGTCGCCCAGGCCCGTGCCGTCGCCCAGGCGGAGAACGTCGTCGAGCTGCTGGCGACGGCGACCAGCGCGGTGCGCGAGGCCGCGAACGGCGCCGACGTGATCGCGCGCATCGAGGCCGCGCTCGGCCAGGAGCTGCAGGTGCTCGGCGGCGAGTCGGAGGCGCGGTTCACGTTCCTCGCGGTGCGCCGCTGGTTCGGGTGGTCGGCGGGGCAGATTCTGCTGTTCGACATCGGCGGCGGATCGCTGGAGATCGCCGCCGGCGCGGACGAGCTCCCCGACGTCGCCGCGTCGGTGCCGCTCGGCGCGGGACGGACCACCGTCGAGTTCCTCCCCCACGACCCGCCCGGCGAGGAGGCCGTGGAGGTGTTGCGCGAGCACGCGCGCGGTGTGCTCGCGCCCGTCGCCGCGCGCATGGCCGGTCAGCCTCGGCCGAACCACGTCGTGGGCTCGTCGAAGGCGATCCGGTCGCTGGCGAAGCTCGCCGGCTACCCCGTGCCGGGCTGGAGCGGGAGCGAGCGGATGCTGCTGCCGCGCGGTGCGCTCGGCTCGTGGATTCCGCGGTTGGCGCGCATCCCGGCATCCGCCCGCCAAGAACTGCCGGGCATCACGGCCGACCGCACCTTCCAGATCGTCGCCGCCGCCGTCGTGCTGCACACGGCGATGACGGCACTCGATGTCGACGAGCTCGAGGTGAGCCCCTGGGCGCTGCGCGAAGGCGTGCTGCTGCGCTACATCGAGTCGCTGAGCTGGCAGGAGCCGGCCTGAGCACCGCCGCCGCTGCCCGCCGAGAAGGGAGCAGCCCCTCCGTCGGGGGGTGCGGGGGGACGCTGACGGAGGGGCCGCGCACCCCAGTCGTCATACCCGTGGAGCCCCGATCCTGTCGGGTCAGGGCTCGGGGTGGGCGGTGAGTGCAGGCTCAGGCTAGGGCTCCGCGCGAGCGGCGCGCTACGGCGCCGGCGACCTTTTACCGGCACGTAATCTGTACCGAACTCCGCATCAACCGCGGACGATGTCGGCAAGCTCCTCGGCGATGCGCTGCGCGTCGTCGTGCGACGCCGCCTCGACCATGACCCGCACCATCGGCTCGGTTCCCGACGGGCGCAGCAGAACCCGCCCGCTGTCACCGAGAGCCGCTTCGGCGACCTGCACTCCGGCGAGGACATCGGCGTCGGTCGCGCGGGAGCGCTCGACGCCGCGCACGTTGATCAGCACCTGCGGGAAGATCGTCATCACCGACGCGAGCTCGGCGAGCGAGCGTCCGGTGCGCGCCACCTCGGCACACAGGTGCAGCCCGGTCAGCACGCCGTCGCCGGTCGTCGCGTAGCGGCTCATGATGACGTGACCGCTCTGCTCGCCGCCGAGCGAGTAGCCGCCCTCGTTCATCCGCTCCAGCACGTAGCGGTCGCCGACCGCGGTCTGCTCCACGGCGATGCCCTGCGCGGCCATCGCGCGGTGCAGCCCGAGGTTGCTCATGACGGTCGCGACGAGCGTGTCGTTCTTGAGCCGGCCGTCGCGCTTCATCGCGACCGCGAGAATCGCCATGATCTGGTCGCCGTCGATCACGCGCCCCTCGGCATCCACCGCCAGGCACCGGTCGGCGTCGCCGTCGTGGGCGATGCCGACGTCGGCGCCGGTGCGCACGACCTCCGCAGACAGCTTCTCGAGGTGCGTCGATCCGTAGCCGTCGTTGATGTTGATGCCGTCGGGGTCGGCGCCGATGACGGTGACCTTCGCTCCCGCGTTGCGGAAGGTCTCCGGAGAGACGCCGGATGCCGCGCCGTGCGCGCAGTCGAGCACGACGTGCAGCCCGTCGAGGCGATGGGGCAGGGAGGCGAGCAGGTGGATCGCGTAGCGGTCCTCGGCATCCGAGAAGCGGACCACGCGACCGACGTCGCCGCCGGTGGGACGCAGCTTCTCCCCCGTCATCGCCTCTTCGATGCGTCGCTCGACCTCGTCGGGGAGCTTGACGCCGCCGCGGGCGAAGATCTTGATGCCGTTGTCGGGCGCCGGATTGTGGGATGCCGAGATCATGACGCCGAAGTCGGCGTCGATGTCACCGATGAGGTAGGCCGCCGCGGGCGTCGGCAGGGTGCCCGCGTCGAGCACATCGACGCCGGAGGACGCCAGACCCGCTTCGACCGCAGCCGACAGGAAGTGTCCCGACACGCGGGGGTCACGGGCGATGACGGCGGTGAGCCGCTTGCCCGCGGCCTTTCGCGCCTCGGCGATACGGCCCTGGCCCAGGACGACGGCAGTCGCCTGGGCCAGGGTGAGCGCGAGGTCGGCGGTGAGGGGGCCATTGGCCAGGCCCCGCACACCGTCCGTCCCGAACAGCGCCATGAAGCTTTAGCGCTTCGAGTACTGCGGAGCCTTGCGGGCCTTCTTGAGACCGGCCTTCTTGCGCTCCTTGACGCGGGCGTCGCGCGAGAGGAAGCCGGCCTTCTTGAGGGTCGGGCGGTTGTTCTCGGCGTCGATCTCGTTCAGCGCGCGGGCGATGCCGAGGCGCAGCGCACCGGCCTGACCCGAGGGGCCACCACCGGAGATGCGCGCGATGACGTCGTAGCCGCCGGCCAGGTCGAGCACCGTGAACGGGTCGTTGATGAGCTGCTGGTGCAGCTTGTTGGGGAAGTAGTCCTCGAGCGTGCGGCCGTTCACCGTGATGGTGCCGGAGCCCGGGATGAGGCGGACGCGCGCGATGGCCTGCTTGCGGCGGCCGACGGCGGCACCGGGAACCGACAGCACCGGACGGGGCGCGGCAGCGGCCTCGACCGGAGCGCTCTCGGTGGTGTAGCTCTCCGCGTTGTCGAGGGTGTTCTCTTCGATGGAGTCAGCGATCTTCGCCATGAGTTGTCCTTATGTCTCTCGGCGCGCTTACTGAGCGACCTGGCCGAAGGTGTACGGGGTGGGCTGCTGGGCCGCGTGCGGGTGCTCGGCGCCCACGTAGACCTTCAGCTTCGACAGCTGCTGGCGACCCAGGCTGTTCTTGGGGAGCATGCCGCGGATCGCCTTCTCGACGGCGCGGACCGGGTTCTTCTCGAGGAGCTCGGCGTAGGAGGTGGCCGTGAGCCCACCCGGGTAGCCCGAGTGGCGGTAGGCCATCTTCTTCTGGAGCTTCTGACCCGTGAGGGCGACCTTCTCGGCGTTGACGACGATGACGAAATCACCGGTGTCCATGTGGTTCGCGAAGGTGGGCTTGTGCTTGCCGCGGAGGATGGCGGCGGCGTGCGAGGCGAGGCGTCCGAGAACGACGTCGGTCGCGTCGATGACGACCCACTCGCGGGTCACTTCACCGGCCTTGGGGGTGTAGGTGCGCGTCACAGTAGTGCTGCTTTCTTGATTCGAACGGAGAGGTTCGTGAATCCCGCTCCGGGGTGGTTCGCTGCGCGCATACGAGATACGGGCAGGTGAACACGCCAGTGGAGGGCTCACGTTCGTGGCGTCGGCCGCAGGCAGCACGAGCACCAAAGGGAGAGTCTACGCTACGCGCTCATCACAGCCAAACCGGCCGAGAGGACGCGGACGGGGTGGTTCACAATGTGCCGTGAAAAAGGGCGACCGAGGAGTCGAAGGGATACTCCGACTCCTCGGTCGCGGCGGCCGCACGCGGGGGGTCGGCGACCGCCAACCGGTCGTGTGGGGACACTACCGGGGGTTGGGGGGACAGGCGCTGCAGTCGAGGCCCACTGTTGCTGTGTTGTCGGTCACCAGACTACCGGTCGGATGCCGTCTCCACCGCAGGCTGCGCCGGAGAATCGGTCACGGAGTCCAGGCCCGCGGCGAACTGCTTGAGCCACGGGCGCAGCTCGGGACCGAGGTCGTCGCGGTCGCAGGCGAGCTGCAGGATCGCCTTGATGTAGTCGACACGGTCACCGGTGTCGTAACGGCGCCCGCCGAAGACGACACCGTACACGCCGGGTCCGTCCGGATCGGCCGCGAGCTCGCGGAGCGCATCGGTCAGCTGGATCTCGCCGCCCTTGCCGGGCGGGGTGTGCGCGAGCACTCCGAACACCTCGGGGCCCAGGACGTAGCGGCCGATGACGGCGAGGTTGGAGGGGGCATCCTCGCGGGCCGGCTTCTCGACGAGATCCAGGATGCGGACGGATCCGTCATCGCTGCGCGCTCCGACCGTGGCGACACCGTAGAGATGGACCTGCTCGGGATCGACCTCCATGAGCGCGACGACGGCGCCGCCGGTGCGCTCGTGCACCGCGAGCATGGTGGGAAGAAGCGGGTCGCGCTCGTCGATGAGGTCGTCGCCGAGCATCACGACGAAGGAGGAGTCGCCGACGTAGGACGCCGCTCGCGACACGGCGTGGCCGAGCCCGCGCGGCTCACCCTGGCGGGTGATGTGGATGTCGGCGAGCTGTGAGGAGTGGGCGACCTTGCCGAGCTTGGCGGTGTCGCCCTTCGTCGTCAGTGCCGTCTCGAGCTCGGGCACCGAGTCGAAGTGATTGGCGATGTTGTTCTTGTTGCGTCCGACGATGATCAGGACATCGCGGATGCCGGCGGCGACCGCCTCTTCGACGACGTACTGGATCGCCGGTTTGTCGACGACGGGCAGCATCTCTTTCGGCATCGCCTTGGTGGCGGGAAGGAACCTTGTGCCGAGACCCGCAGCGGGGATGACGGCTTTGTAGCGAAGGGACATGCGATCTCCTGCGGGGCGTGAAGGGGGGTCTGCTCCGAGGCGTGCAGCGACGCGCGCGTGTGGCGATCATAGCGCCCGCAGAGCATCGCTCCGTGTCGCACGAGCGACGCCCCGATGACGTTCCGGCTCAGGCGTGCGCGGCGATCGCGGCCGCCGGCAGGGTCGACTCGAGGACGACCTCTTTGCCGTCCTGATAGAGAAGCGTGCGTCCCGCAAAAGGCCGCATGGGCATGACGGCGCGAGGCAGCTCTCCGGCCGACGCGACGCGCACGTGAAGGTCTCCCCCGGCATCCGCGGAGATGTCGATCCGCGCGGCGCGCGCACCGGAGTGCTTGACCGCGTTGACGAGGGCCTCGTTGACGACCTCCGAGACGATGGGGGCGGCGTCGGCGGCGTCAACGGCCGACGCCGCCGCGTCGTCGATGCGGGTCTCCAACGCCATGATCGGCTCCCACCCCGCGAGCATTCGCCGCAATGCTCCTGCGGTGTCGATCTCCGAGGTGCGCGCGGGCATGAGCACCTCGTCGAGCGCCCGGTCGGTTTCGACACGGAACTGCGCGATGTCGTCCACCGTCGGCGGGTTCTCGTCGACGCGGGCGGCGAAGATGACGCAACGCCCCTGCACGCGCCCGTGGAGGGTGGATGCCGCGTGGTGCAACGGCGCCTGGGCTTGGCGCACGCGGTCGGCGAAGTCGCCCGCGGCACGGGCGAGTTCGCGGGTGGCGTCGACCTCGTCGGTGCGTGCCCAGCGATACGTGTCGATCGCGAGGGAGAGGACGATGGCCGCCAGCGGCATCGCGAACACAGGGATGATCATCAGCGCTCCGGTGTCGGGCAGCAGCAGACGCCCCACGACCGCGGCGGTGATGCCCGCCAGCACCCAGACGAGCAGGAAGATCACTCCTCGGACACGGCGGACATCGCCCGGCAACGCGCGCAGCACGGCGCCGGCAGCGAGATCGAGCAGGAAGATGGCGACGCCCGCGATGACGATGTCGAAGACGTCTCCCACCGTCAGCAGGTACGGCGCGCTCATGAGCAGGTAGAGCGCTCCGGCCCACAGCAGTGGCGTCGGCTGAAGGCGCTCGAGCCCGTGACGGTGTCGCGGCGGGCGGGAAAGGGGCGCCCACAGCGCGGGAAGCGGCGCACTGGCCGCGGCCATCTCCTCCAGGCGGTGGCTCGCGGCTCGTACGCGTTCGGAGAAGTCACGCACGGCGTCGAAGTCGATGACCCGCGCCAGCATCGCGTCACGTTCGGCGCGGAGCTCCGCGACGATGCCACGAATGACGAGCCGAGCGTCGCGATCATCGGTGACGACCTGCTCCGTCGCGGCTTCCAGGCGCCCCAGGGCGTGCGCGAGACGATCGGCGGTTGCACGCGTCTGCTGATACTGGGTCGTGATGATCGCGACGAGGGTGAACAGCCCGAACGCCACGATGACGTTGGTGCCGATGCGCGCTGCCCACACGCCGCCGGAGCGGCCGGCGTAGAGGACACGGACGAACGTCTCGTTGAGCATCGGACGCACGATCGCGACGATGAGGAGCGTGAGGGTGACGAGGATGGCACGCGAGCGGTGATCACGCATTCGACGCTCGGCGGCGGCCACGACGAGAACGGGAAGGGCGAGCACGACCCAACTGAGCACAGCCGCGGCGATGCCTTGCACATAGCCGTCACGGGAGCCCTGGACGACGGGGATGAGCAGCAGTGCCGACACCAAAAGCGACGCGACGGCGCTCCAGCGCGTGAAAAAGCGACCGCTGCCCGCCGTGTCCCAGTACGCTGGCACGACGTTGACTGCGCGCAGACCCCTGCGGGCCATCAGCTGCACCCCACCATTCCTACCCCCAAGTAGTAGTCAGTGTAACCATTCGTCTACATATAGGGGAGAGGTTCTTGCTTATAATCCGGCGCGGATTTTCGTCGCGAAGGGGCGACCCGAAGGAAGGGAAGCTGCCATGGCGAGAGCGCACGGGCATCCACTCCTGTCGACGCCTCCCGCTCAGCGGTGGCGCCCGACGGTGGCGCGGTTGGTACGGAGCCCCCGGGCGTGGTTGTCAGCGTACGCGGTCACCCTCGCGCTGATCGCGTTCTGGCCGGTGCCCGTGGACTCCGGCGCCGGGCCGCTGCTGCGGGCGGTGACGCGGGTCTTCCCCCTGCTGACCTACTCGCGAATCGAGTTCGGGGCGAACATCCTGCTGTTCGTGCCGCTGGGGTTCCTCCTGACACTCATCCTCGCGCACGACCGCTGGCTCGTGATGCCCATCGCATTCCTCACGACCGTCACGATCGAGACCGGACAGGCCATCGCGCTGTCCGCGCGGACACCGAGTGTGCTCGACATCATCGCGAACACGGCCGGCGCCTGCCTGGGCATCGTGCTCGCCGTCTTCGCGGAGACGCTCGCGCGGTCGCGGACGGACCGTCCGACGACGTAAGCGCTCCGCCTGCCCGAAGGAGGGATGCGGTCGCCCCGCGCCAGCCCCCCGGCAGGGGCAGGGCGACCGCCTTCCCGCGATGACATCTGGGGTTCGTCACCGCATGGGGATGGGGCATGCCCATCATCGACCACCGGAGGCGCCTCGTGGGGCTAGATGAGAGGAATCTCACCCACCGCGATCGCGGGCTCCGATCCCCCGTGTGCGAGATACGCGCGCACGGCATCCACGCGGGCGTTGCGCGCGGAGTCGGACCCCACGCCGAGCACGGCGTACGCCGCCCGCAAGTGCGCTTCGACCGAGCGCGGCGAGAGGCCGAGCCGCTCGGCGATCGCCGTGTTGCTGAGTCCCTCGGCGACGAGGGCGAGCACCTCTCGCTGACGAGCGCTGAGGCGGCAGAGGGGACTCTCGCGCCATTCGACGCTCTCCGCTCGGATGGCGGGGTCGAGCACGCTACGCCCGGCGGCGACCGACCTGAGGGCGTAGACGAGAGCGGGGGCTGTCAACGACAGGTTCTTGGAGAGCACGGCCCAACCTGCAACCTCTTGCGCCGGCGCGTGACGCAGACGATCGCGCGACTCGGGCGCCGCCAGCACGACGATGCCGAGCCGGCTCGAGCGGGCACGCAGAGCTTCACCGAGCGGGACGCCGCCCACGCCGAGGACGTGCGGACCGATGAGGGCCACGTCGATCGCGCGTTCGGTCGCCTCGATGGCGGTGCGAGCGGAGTCGCAGAGTGCGACGGCACGCATGCCCGGCTGCTGATCGATGAGGCGTGCGAGCAGATCGCGAAGGAGGGGTTGCCCTTCCACGACGAGGACGCGCACGCAGCGCGGCCGTTCGATCACACCCGGGTGGTGGCGTCGCCGCCGCGGTGTGTGGTGGTCGCGAGGTACCGGGCGACGGAGATGTCACGGCCGGCGAGCCCGGCAGCACGGCCGGTGATGCGGCTCCAGAAGCTGGGAGCGACGCGCACCATCGTGATGCCCTCGGCGCGCAGCTGGCGGGCCGTGGGCGGGTCGAGGTAACGGCGGGAAGGCGCCGGCTGCCAGTGGGCGTTGACGTAGATCTCCACAATCCGAGCGTCGCCGGCTCGACTCATCGTCACTCCTCTTTCCCCAGGATCCGACCCCGCTCACCGCAGGCCCAGCGCATCCTGTGAGGGGAGGCGCAGCGCTGCAGAAAGTGCTCCGTTCCCAGAAACGGATGGGTCGCGCCGGCCCCAAGACCGGGCGCAGCATCATTGTGTCGCAGCACGAAAGAGCGCATCGTCCGATATCCGCGATTTCACGAGAGTTTTACGTGAAAGCACGTAGACCGACAGACGACCAAGGGTCGGCCCGTCGCGGTGGGAGCGTTCCCGCGTCGGCAGATTGTCACGGCCTCCCCCGCTGGCTGCGCAGCGGGGGGGCGGAGTTGACTCGACGGCATGAGCGCGTACGCACCGGCGGGGATCGCGGCGCCCGCGCGGCGCGGCACCGTGGCGGTGTTCCTGGTCGTCACCTTCGCCGTCACCTGGGCGATGTGGCTGCCGCTTCTCATCGACGCACGCACGGGGCCGTCGGGCACGCTCGACACCGTGCCGGCCACCTTCTTCGTCGCGTCGGCGGGACCGGCGGTCGGAGCCGTAGCGGCGACCTGGTTCGCGGCGGGGCCGGCGGCCGTGGCGAGGTGGTCACGACGCATCCTGCGGCTGCGGTTCCGCGGCTTCTGGTGGTTCGCCGCCCTGGGGATGCCGGCGCTGTACTACCTGATCGCCTTCTTCACCGCCGCGTTCGCCGCCGGCGGCTGGCCCGCCCCGGCCGCCTTCGGCACCACCGGCAAACTGCCGGGCCTGCCCTGGCCGCTGGTCGCGCTGGTGTGGGCGGCGACGTTCGGCCTCGGCGAGGAGGCCGGGTGGCGCGGATGGCTGCTTCCCGTGCTCGCGGAGCGCGTATCGGTGTTCTGGGCGTCGGTGCTGGTCGCCGCGGTCTGGATAGGGTGGCACGCTCCGGCGTTCTTCTTCAATCCGACGTATCAGGCGATGGGCGCGGGCATCGTCGGGTGGATGCTGGCCCTCGTGCTCGGATCGTTCGTGTTGTCGTGGATGACGGCCGGCGCAGGGTGGAGCATCGTGCCCGTGGTGCTCTGGCACGCCGGCTTCGATCTGCTGACCGCGGCGGATCAGTCTGCGGGGGTGATCGCGTCGACGATCAGCGCCGTCGTCATGGTGCAGGGGGCGGTGTGCGCGGTGCTGCTGTGGCGCCGGCGGATGCCGCGGCCCTCCGGGCATCTTCCAGGCTCAGCGTCGGGAGGGTGAGCGTCAAGCGGGCTCCCGTGGGCGAACGTCCCCCGTGGAGCGGCTCGAGCACCAGCTCTCCCCCGAGGACCTGCGCGCGTCGCCGGAGGCGCGCCAGCCCCGACAGCGACGGTGTCGCCGGGGGCGCTGAGCCGTTGTTGCTGACCACGACGTGCAGGGTGCTGCCGCTCTCGCGCGCCGTGATGATGACGTGGTCGGCGGAACCGTGGCGCAGTGCGTTGGAGAGGGCGTCCTCGATGACACGCACCACGAGAACGCGCGCTTCGTGGGAGAGGCGACCCTCGAAAGCGGCGAAGACGGCATCATCGGGCGCCGTGACGGCCACCGACGGCGGAAGGCGCACGACGAGCGCGCGAACGGCCGATGCAAGCCCGCGCTCGAGGTCGACGGGGTAGAGCCGTCCGCTGAGGGCACGCAGTTCGTTCTCGCGCAGCCGTTCGAGTTGCGCCGCGACGGCGTGAAGCTCGCCGGCGATGCCCGCATCGGCGTGCTGCGTCGACAGTGCCAGATGCCGCAGTCGCGCCTCCATGACGACGAAGGTGCCCTGCACGCTGCCGTGGATCGTCTCGGCGAGCTCGTAGCGCAGGCGCAGTTCCTCCTCCTGCAGTTCGGCGACCAGGCCGGCGGCCCGGGCCTGGGCGATCGACTGCTCCCGTTCGGCGTGGCGAATGCGGCGGGCCACGTCCACCTGCACGAGGCCGAGGCCCACTGCGCACGCCGCCGCCACCGTGGCGCTGATGTACTCGCCGATGCGGGCCGGCGCGACGGCATCCGGGGCGAGAAGCGCCGCGAGCGCCGCTCGAGCGGCTGCGAGTGTGAGCGCCGCGCCGACCGCGATCGCCACGACGGACAGGAACCGCGCGAGGTAGCGGTAGCGCTCGGGCCGCAGGACGTGGACGGCGGAGAGCATGACGACGGGCGCGACGACGGCCGCGCCCACCGCGGCCCAGACCTCGACACCGACACCTTGGGCGGCGGTGCAGCCGTTGAGCAGGCACGCCTGCAGGCTGGTGTAGATCGTGACCGCGAGCGTGGCGGCCGCGGTCGCGACCAGCACGATCCGATGGTCGGTCCCGGCATCCGCGCGGGAGTCGCGCGAGGGGCGCGACCGGGTCATCCCGCCGAGGTCCAGGACGACGTGGTGTGCTGCAGGTAGCTGCGTACGGCTTCGACGCGCGGGTTGCGCTCACGGCTGGCCGGGATGCCCAGCAGGCCGTAGGCCGCGTTGAGGTGCGCGTCGACGGAGCGGGGAGAGATTCCCAGTCGGTCGGCGATCGCCGCGTTGGTCAAGCCGTCGGCGACGAGAGCGACGACTTCGCGCTGTCGCCGGCTGAGCCGGGTGAACGGGCTGTTGCGGCGGATCTCGCGCTGGGCCCGGATGGCCGGGTCGATGACGGTGCGCCCCGCGGCGACGGCGCGGATGGCGTAGACGAGCGCGGATGCCGACAGCGAGGAGTTCTTGGAGAGGAAGCCCCATCCGGCGGCCTCGCTGCCGGGGACGTCGAGGAGGGTGCTGATCGAGTCGGAGGCGGAGAGCACGAGGATGCCGAGACCCGGGCGACGCAGCCGGAGTTCCCTGCCGAGCCGGATGCCGTCGCCGTCGGGCAGGCGAAGGTCGACCAGGGCGACGTCGAGAGTGCGCACGTCGACGTTGCGGGCGCTCTCGGTCGTTGAGGCGACGGCGCAGACCCGCAAACCGTTCTGGTCGGCCAGCAGCACGGCGAGCATCTCGCGGAAGAGGGGCTGATCCTCGACGATCATGACGTCGAGGATGGGGAGCTGCCCTGTCACGATCGCGGGGTCGGGTGGGCGCGGAGCGATCGGGGGCACGGGCATGGCATGTGCGTTCTCCTGTCGAGTGGCCCCCCGCCGACGACTATCTTCACGCACTTGTCAGACTCGCCGTTCGCAAATGACGATGAAGACGGCAACTTCACGCACCGGAGCGCACAACGGGTCGGTGGTTCCACCTACCGTGGCCACCGATGCGCTCGGGCGCCGGCGACGCCGTCTGCTAGAACCGTCGAGGGGGCAGCACACCGTGGCGGGCACGGAACGAGGACCCATGAGCATGGCGAGTAGGAGAACCGGATCGGCGGCGCGCGGCTGGGGCCGCCGTTCACGCCGTGCCTGCGAGGACGGACCGCTCGTCCTGTCGACGCTGAACGAAATGGTCGGCGAAGCGGTGATCGTGACCGATGAGCGCGGCATCCCCCTGAGCCTGAACGATCCGGCGCGCGAGGCGTTCGCACGGGCCGGTCTGCCCGAGAAGCTGAGCGCCGGCGCGGAGTACCGCGACCTGCGTTTCTTCCACGCCGATCGGGTCACGCCCATCGCGCTGGGGCCGCAGCTCCTGCGTGAGGTGGCGTCGAAAGGCAATCCGATTCCGTACACGACGTGGGTGGGCGAGGGGGTGGAGCAGCGCGCGATGTCGATCACTGCTCGCCCGTTCCGGGATCGGCGCGGGGCCCGGCGCGGCGCCGTGATCGTGGCGCGGGACATGACGACCGTGTTCGAGGCGTCACGGATTCGTGATGACTTCCTCCGCGATGCGGCGCACCGTCTGCGCGGGCATCTGACGACGGTGGCGGGCTATGCCGAGCTTCTGGAATCGCACAGCCGAGCCGGCGAGATCGGCGGACGGCTGAGCCGGGCGACGGAGCAGCTGGTCGACATGGTCGATGACCTGTTCCGAACGGCACGGGAAGACACCGCGCGCTCGATCCCCCCGAGCGAGGTGTCGGCTGCGCTGTCGGATGTGTGCGGCGTGTTCTTCGGCGTCGCGGCGGCGCGGGGCGTGACGCTGCAGGTGATCGATGAGGGCTGCGGCAGCGCGCGCTTCGAACAGACGGAGCTGCGTCAGGTGCTCGCCGACCTGCTGTCGTACGCCATCGTTCGCTGCCGGACGGCGGGCAGGATCGTGGTGCGGGCGCATCGCGATCATCACCGCACGACGGTGTCGGTGGCCGACGACGGCGTGCACACGAGCGACGACGAGCGACGGCGCCAGCTGGCGCATCTCGTGGGCGCCGACGATCACCGCCCGACGACGCGAGACCCGGCGTTCGCGCCCCGCCATGCGGTGCGGGCGAATCAGGCGACGCTGTCGGTGCGGCCGGATCATCCGGTCGGCACGATCGCGAGCCTCGTGATGATCGCCGTCTGAGTCAGCGCGTGTGAAGCAGGGTGACGCCCTGGGCGGTGAGCTCGCGCGCGGTCGGGTCGGCATCGGCGACGTCGGCGATGACCGCGGTGACGGCGTCGAGGGCGAGCACGCCGTAACGAGAGGCGGTGCCGATCTTCTCGTCGCTGCCGAGCACGTAGGTGTCGGCGGCGCGGGCGGCGAGCGCGCGTTTCATGGCGGCTTCGTCGGCGTCGCCGGTGGTGAGGCCGGCGGTGGGATGGATGCCGGTGACGCCCAAGAAGAAGAGGTCGGCGCTGATGCGGCCGGCGGCTTCGACGGCAGCGGCTCCGCAGGCGACGGCGGAGTGTTTGAAGAGCTGTCCGCCGACGAGGAAGACGTCGACGGCGTGGTCGAGGAGGGCGGCGGCGATCGTGGGGCTGTGGGTGATGATCGTGCCGGGTTGGGTGCGCGAGAGCGCGTCGACGAGGGCGAGACTCGTCGTGCCGCCGTCGAGGATGACGGTGGCACCGGGCTCGATGAGCGATGCCGCGACGGCGGCGACACGGCGTTTGCTGTCGGGGGCGACGGCGGTGCGGGCGGCGTAGTCGACGACGGCGGGTGAGGCGGGCAGGGCGCCGCCGTAGACGCGCACGGCGAGGCCGGCGGCATCGAGGTCGCGGAGGTCGCGACGGATGCTGTCTTCGGACAGGCCGAGTTCGGCGGCGATCTCTTTGGCGACGATGCGGCCATCTCGGCGGAGGCGGTCGAGGAGGAGGTCTTTGCGAGCGGCGGCGAGCATTCACGTTCTTTCTTGTTTTTGCACGTTATGTCGTAGTGTAGCCGACATGAGTACTTCCATGATGATCTTGATCGCCGGCCCCTACGCGTCTGGCACCGATGGCGACCCCGCGCTGATGGCGCAGAACCTGAAGCGGCTGGAGACGGCGGCGTGGCCGCTGTTCCAGGCCGGCCATGTGCCCATGATCGGCGAGTGGGTGGCGCTTCCGGTGCTCGAGAGTGCGGGGGCGACGGGCCCGACCGATCCGCTGGCCGCGGAGGTGATGTATCCGACGGCGGAGCGGCTGTTGCAGCGCTGCGACGCGGTGCTGCGTCTGCCGGGAGAGTCGCGCGGTGCGGATCAGGATGTCGCGATCGCCGAGGCGCGCGGACTGCCGGTGTATTACGCCCTCGAGGATGTGCCGGGCGTGACGGCGTCGGGTTCGTCGGAGGTGGCCGGGCCGCGCTCCTGAGGCGACCGGCTCACGCCGGGAGCGCCGGACAGGCGCGCGCGGATCAGAATGGCGGTGCGGAATCGGCCATCGCCGGCGGTGGCGCCGGACTCATGACGAACGTGACCGGTGGGATGGGTGCGTCTTCGCGGTAGAGGCGACCGGTCGGCGAGGTCCACTCCAGGACTCCCCCGGGGTGTTGTCGCACCGTCCAGGCGGTGAACTGCTTCATCGAATGATGTCGCTGGCACAGGTGGGCGAGGTTCCAGAGGGCGGTCGGTCCGCCCTGGGCGTGGTCGATGGTGTGGTCGATCTCGCAGCGAATGGCCGCGCGGCGGCATCCGGGAAAACGGCAGTGCTGGTCGCGGGCGCGCAGGAATCGCCGCTGCGGCCCTGCGGTGCGGTACCGGTCGACCGCGATCACGGTTCCGTCGACGGGATCGGTGAGCACGCGTGCGAGGGAGTGGGTCTCGGCAGCGAGGCACCGCGCGGTGTCGGCGTCGATGGGTGCGCGCCCGACCAGGTCGACCGGGCCGTCGTCGGCGCCGAGCAGGGTGAGGGCGGGCACGATGACCTGCACCTGGGCGCGGATGGCGCCGAGCGTTCCCGGCGCGTCGCCGAAGGCGGTCGGATCGAGCGCCGGCGCGCCCGTCAGGAGCAGGTCGCTGAGCACGTCGGCACGCACCTGATCGGTCGTGCGCGGGTCGTCGTCGTCGGGGGTGCGCGCATCGATGATGACCGTCGCCTGCTGTGTGAGACGATCCATGACGCCCTCCGCGATGACGGTCGGGACCGTCGCGATGAGGTCGGACATGCCCTGGGCACCCGGCACCACGCGCACGCGCCGGCCGCGGCTCGCTTCTGCGTGGCGTTCGGTGAACGAGCGCTCGGCGCAGCGTTCGGCGAGGATCTCGACCGCAGAACGCACGCGGTTGGGCGTGTCGCCGGCGCACAGCCGGATCGCCTCCGCCTCGAACGCGGCCCGGCGATCGGCGGGGACGGGCGCCCCGGCATCCATGATCACCCGTACGTGAGCGCGAGTGAGGCGCCCGGTCTCCCAGGCGTCGAGGGTGGCGGGGTAGCTCTCGACGAGCTCACGCGCCTCGCCGATGCGCTGCTGCACGGTGCGGTCGGTCACTCGCATCACTCCCCCGAGTTCGGCGGCGATCGAGCGCAGGGCCATGTCGTGCACGCGCACCGAACCCCGCTGAGTGGCAGCCTGACGCTCGGCGAGTTGAGCGGCTCGCGCCAGCAGCTTCACCTCAGCCACCTGCGCCGCCGAGACCGCCGCCAGCACCGTCTCGGTGTCGGCGACGAGAGCCGCGAGCGCCGACAGCTGGTCGCTGTCTTCGCTCATCGGCGTGATCTCTTCCATGCCTCAAGTGTAGCGACACCTTCGGACATTTGTTCGAATGGCGAGTGAGGCAACGGATCACGTCAGATCGCGGATGCCACGACCTCAGCACCGCAGCTGTTCCGCTCCACGTCCACGCCGCTGCGCTACATCGAGCTTGCGAAGTGGATGCCCGGGGTGATGGGCCCTGCGCACGAACACCCCGACCTGATCCTGATCTGGACGAGGCTCGCGGCGCTCGTCGAGCCTCACACGCCCGCAACCGTGGATCGTGGCCTCGTTTTCGACGAGTTCGTGCCGGTGGCGGTACATGCAGACGCCTGAGCAGATCCCGGGCCTGGCCGACCTCGACCGTCTCGACGCGGTCTTCGCCGCACTGGCGCACCGAACGCGCCGCGCGATTCTCGTGACTCTGCGGGCGAACGGCGGATCGCAGACCTCCGGCAAGATCGCCGGACGCATGGACAACAGCTGGCAGACCACCAGCCGGCACCTCCGCCAGCTCGAGGAAGCCGGCCTGATCAGCGTCGGCCTTCAGGGGCGAGAGCGCATCTACACGCTCAACGACGCGTTCATGCGAGAGGTACTCCACGACTGGGGCGAGAGGTTCCGTCCCTGATACGCGCCCCTCGCGCGCCGGCGCCTGAGCGCGGGAGCGCAGCGCCGCACTCGAGGTCTGTCATCGCCACCCGCGAGCCCTGCGGAGGCGCCACCCCAGAGGGGCGCGACGCGTCAGCCGTTGCAGGCCCAGCCGTCTCCGTCGCCGTCGAGCTTGTAGATGTCACGTCCGACGACGCGGGCAACCCCGTCGAAGTAGGCCGGGCCGTTGCCCTTGCCGCCCGCGCAGTCCACGTCGCTGGCGATGGGCACGCAGGCGTCGGCGTAGTTCGGGTCGCAGTCGCCGGGCGCCGCCGCGGGAGGCGGCGGGGCGGCCGGCTCCACGTACGTGCCGACGGAGGTGACCTCGGTGACGGGCGGCACGGTCACGGCGTCGGAGACGAGTTCGCGCTTCGTCTCCTTTCCGTCGGTGAGGGTGACGCGGTAGGTGCGTGTGCGTTCGCCGTTCTGTCCCGCGGTCGTGACGGCCGTCTGCCCCTGCGGCATCGTGGAGTCATCCACCGACGTGCGCTCGAACGGCACGGGTTCGGTGACGGCCTCGTCGCGGGTGGTGATGACCGGCGTGTGCGTCGGCGTGGGCGTGCGGGTGGGGGTGGATGCCGTTGCCGTCCCGGTCGTCGCGACGAACGCGACCGGACCGTTCTGTTCGGCCACAGAGCGCGCGGCGAGCGTGGCCGCGTTGACCGCTCCCCCGACCAGCGCGATCCCCAGCACCGCCGCTGCACCCACGATGATGCTCGTGCGGCGCGACAGGCCGCGCCGCGGAGCCTTCGCCGCGGTCGCCACGGGGCCTGCGGATCCCGCCGCCCCGGTCTTCTCGGCGACGTGCGCGGTCCACGCCGTGCCGTCCCACCACCGGACCGTGTTCGCCTTGTTCGGGTCGGGATACCACCCCGGTTGCACGTTCGTCATCGACTCTCCCCAGCTCGATCAGAACGTACTCCCACCCCGTGATCACGGCAATGGGAGCGGTACCGTGAATAATCGATCGCCTCTTTCAGCGCCGCTGGCGATGTCCGAGCATCCCCATAGGGTGCGAGGATGCAGCGCGAATCAGCACTTTCCTATATCCCCGGAATCGCGACCTCCCGACTACGCGAGGCAATGGGAGTGCTCGCGGCCGGGCTCCTATTTGCATTAGCCGGCTCGATGCTCGTTTTCGCGCCTGCTCTACAGACACATGACCTGGAAGGGGCGCTGAGGAACTTCCTCACCGTCAGCCAGAGCTTTCGAGCGACGAGCATCCCGACTTTGGCGTTCATCGCCAGCAGCGTTCTCGTGCTTGGCCTCACATACGCGTTGATGGATAGAAGACGTATCGACGTGGACACCCATATTCAGAACGAGCGTAGATTCTCCACCATCGCGGTGGTCGCGTGCCTCGTGGCCGTCACATTCGCGGCGCTCGCGATGCCGTCAACCTTCACCCGGCTCGATTACGCCGGCGATGCAGCGGCGATCATCTCGATCCTCGGGCTCACGGTCACTTTTGCCTTCGGCGCCGGGACATCGTGGGTCACCGACGCGCGCCAGCAGAAGGCATCAGTCGAAGCGGCGCAATACGTTGCACAGCGCCGCCTGCAACGCACCAACCGAGTCCCGGTGCCATCGTTGGGGCACGCGCGGCTGCAGCTCATCCTCCGCGTCTGTGTAACCACACTGACTCCGTCGATCGCGCTCGGCTACGTACTCGAGCTTGCCGGATATCACTCGTCGGTTACGGTGGCCATCGGCGTCACTGTGGCGATGAGGTCGGTCGTCAGCTGGGCTGGCATATACCTCGCGCAATACGGTCGGCATCTCGATCAGGGGGCGTTTCGGGCTCTTCTGCGCTTCGTCGGGTTTGCGTTAGCGAGTGCGGCCTGGATTTGGCTCACGCTGTCCACACTCGTCGGGGAGCCTGACCCGGTTTTCCGGACACCAACTTTGAGGCGATGATCGTCTCGGAAGGAGTCCGTGAGATGCCTGCTGCCCACCCGCCGGAGTTCC
>NZ_RBWZ01000014.1:0-109217 GCF_003634765.1 Microbacterium sp. AG790 | reverse complement strand
AGTGCGGGAACTAGACAGCTCCACTCTCGACCGGGAGGTCCTCACCCGTCTATCGCGTCACACCTCAACCAACGTCCCTGGGCAGCACAGCTAGCGCTGCTGTTCCCGCTCAGCCGAACTCATCCTCGTCGTCGTGACGCACGGTCACCTCGCCGGATGCCGCGACCTCCACGATCACGCCGGTGTCGAGCTCGGCGATCGGTCGCCCCTCCAAGAAGGTGAGCGTCCACCGCGGGCGCGGCTGTCCGAGGTCGTCGCCGGGAAGCGCACGATCGACGGCGTGGATCTGCGCCCGCAGAACCACGGGAACAGCCGTGGGCGGCTCGTCACCGCTCGTCCACCGGGTTCCGAGTTGCATCTCAGGCCTCCGGCGCGAGCTCGACGGCGTCCACGACGAGTCCTTCGCCGCCTCCGACCAGCTCCAGCTGCGCGATGCGCCCGACGGCCTTGAGGTCGCCCTCCGCGAGACGGAGCGCGGCGATCGTCGCATCGTCGCCGCGCAGCACGAGACGCGCGACCGGCGTCTTCTGCGACGCCTTGGCCTCGGTCTTCGCCCGGCGGATGCCGATGAGCGCCGCACTGGCCGCCGTGAGCACGGCCGGGTCACCGGCGGCGCCATCACCGGCGCCCGTGCCCAGAGGCTCCGGCCAGGGCGCGGTGTGCACGGAACCGTCCTCGAACCATGACCAGGCCTCCTCGGCCGCGAACGCGAGCACGGGGGCGAGCAGACGCAGCAGCGTCGACAGCGCCGTGCGCAACGCGAGCGCGGCGGAGGCCTGTCCGACGTCGGTCTGGTTGTAGGCGCGCTCCTTGACGAGTTCGAGATAGTCGTCGCAGAACGTCCAGAAGAAGGCCTCGGTGATCTCCAGCGCGCGGGCATGGTCGTACGCCTCGAAGGCGGCCGTGGCATCGCGCACGACACGGTCGAGAGTCGCGAGCATCGCGGCATCCAGAGCGTGGGTCACCTCGGCGCCCGCCGGCACGGGGAACGACAGCACGAACTTGGCTGCATTGAGCACCTTGATGGCCAGGCGTCGCCCGATCTTCACCTGCGTCGGGTTCTGGGGGTCGAACGCGGCGTCGGCGCCGAGCCGGCTCGATGCGGCCCAGTACCGCACCGCGTCGGTGCCGTGCTGGTCCAGGATGTCGGCGGGGGTGACCACGTTGCCCTTGGACTTCGACATCTTCTTGCGATCGGGGTCGACGATGAAGCCGCTGATGGCGGCATCCGACCACGGCGCCCGATCGTCTTCCAGGGCCGAGCGGACCATCGTAGAGAACAGCCAGGTGCGGATGATGTCCTGGCCTTGGGGACGCAGGTCGAACGGCGCGACGACGTTCCAGAGCTCTTCGTCGCGCTGCCACCCGCCGGCCAGCTGCGGAGTGAGCGAGGAGGTCGCCCAGGTGTCGAAGATGTCCTTCTCACCCTCGAAGCCGCCGGGAACGCCGCGCTGGGACTCCGTGAACCCGGGCGGCACGTCGGTCGTCGGATCGACCGGCAGGCTCGCGACCTCGGCGGTGATCACACCGCCCTCGACCCGCTCGCCGTTCTCGTCCAGCGGGTACCAGACGGGGATCGGCACGCCGAAGAACCGCTGGCGGCTGATGAGCCAGTCACCGGTCAGGCCGTTGGTCCAGTTCTCGTAGCGCACGCGCATGAAGTCCGGATGCCACTGCATGCCCTGACCGAGTGCGATGAGCTTCTCGCGGAACGCCTCGTCGCGGGCGCCGTTGCGCAGGTACCACTGGCGCGTGGAGACGATCTCCAGCGCACGGTCACCCTTCTCGTAGAACTTCACCGGGTGGCTGAACGGCTTCGAGACCTGCAGCAGCTCGCCCGAGGCCTCCAGCAGCTCGACCATCTTCTTCTTGGCGCTGAAGACGGTGAGCCCGGCCAGCTCGGCGTAGGCGGCTTTTGCGGCATCCGTGGTCACGGCATCGGGGGCGTCGGGAAGGATACGGCCGTCCTGGCCGAGGATCGTCCGGTTGGGCAGGTCGAGCTCACGCCACCAGACGATGTCGGTGACATCTCCGAACGTACACACCATGGCGATGCCCGAACCCTTGTCCTGCTGGGCGAGCGGGTGCGCGAGGACGGGAACCTCCACGTCGAAGATCGGCGTGCGAACCGTCTGGCCGAAGTACGGCTGGTACCGCTCGTCGCCGGGGTTGGCGACCAGCGCCACGCAGGCCGCGAGCAGTTCGGGGCGGGTCGTCTCGATCTGGATGTCTCCCGAGCCGTCGCTCTTGTGGAAGGCGAGACGGTGATACGACGCCTGCTGTTCTCGATCCTCGAGCTCGGCCTGGGCGATCGCGGAGCGGAAGTCGATGTCCCACAGCGTCGGCGCGAGCGCCTGATACGCCTCACCGCGCTCGAGGTTGCGCAGGAACGCGAGCTGGCTCGTGCGGATGGTGTCGTCCGAGATCGTGCGGTAGGTCTGCGTCCAGTCCACCGACAGACCGAGCTGGCGGAAGACGGCCTCGAACGCCTTCTCGTCCTCCAGGGTCAGCTCTTCGCAGAGCTCGATGAAGTTGCGGCGGCTGATGGGCACCTGGTCCGCGGGCTTCAGGCTCTTCGCGTCGCCGCGGAACGGGGGAGTGAAAGAGGGGTCGTACGACAGCGAGGTGTCGCAGCGCACGCCGTAATAGTTCTGCACACGACGCTCGGTGGGAAGCCCGTTGTCATCCCAGCCCATGGGGTAAAAAACGGTCTTGCCGCGCATGCGCTCGAAGCGCACCTTCACGTCGGTGTGCGTGTAGCTGAAGACGTGGCCGATGTGGAGCGATCCCGATGCGGTCGGCGGCGGCGTGTCGACGGAGAAGACGCCAGCGCGACCCTTGGCCTTCGCCGCGTCGCGGTCGAAGAGGTAGGTGCCTGCCGCGCTCCACGCGGCATCCCACTTCTGCTCGAGGCCTTCCAGGGCGGGCTTGTCGGGAATCTGCGCGTCGGACATGGGTCTCCTCGAGCGATATGTGCGGCACTGTGTGAGCGTGCCTGAGTGTGGAATGTGCGCCTCAGTCTACCGGGCGCGCGCCGGTAGGTTCCGAGGAGATGGCGGATGCCGAGGAGCGCCCGACCCGATCCGATCCTCAGTTCGCGACATCTCCTCGAAAACCGATCGGCCGCGCATCGGAGCGGCGCGCCCACGTGCCCCGGTCGATCGCGAAGGCGAGGTGGGGCATGTCGACGCCGCGATAGTGCGTCGTGAAGGTACGGCGCACCGTCATGCCCAGCCGGATGGCGAGGTTCATGGAGGCGATGTTCGTCGAGCGGATCTTGGCGTACAGCTCGTCGATCGGCAGAGTCGAGAAGGCCCAGTCACGGCACGCCGCGGCCGCCTCGACGCCGTAGCCGTGACCCCAGTGGGCACGCTGGAACAGGTAACCGACCTCGATGACCTGGTCGCCATCGATCTGCTGGCGTGTGATGCCGCACTGTCCGATCATCCGCCCGGTGTCACCGCGCACGACCGCCCACAGCCCGAAGCCGTCGTCGCGGTAGCGCTGGCGCTGGCGCTGCAGCCACGCCATCGACTCCGCGGCGCTGAAGGCGCCGTTGTACGCCGTCATCGCCTGCGGGTCGTGGAGGATCGCGCGCAGGTCCGGCAGATCGTCGTCGGTCATCTCCCTCAGCTGAAGGCGTGCGGTCTCGATGCGCACGCGGGGATCGGGCGTCATGCGCAGATCCGGATGCCGAGAGCCTGCGCGAACGCGGCGGCGTGCAGTTCCGCCTGACGCGGCTGGAGCCACGCGCCCGTGAGCGCACGGACGTCGGTGAAGGCGAGGGCTTCGAGCCCCCGGAGATCGAGGTCGTCGCATCGCAGCCCTCGGGTGTCGACCTCGTCGGCGCGGCATCCTTCGAAGGCGACCCGCGCAAGCCGGGCCTCCGGGAGATCGACCGTCCCGAAGGTGCAGTCCACGAAGAGCACGTCGGTGAGCTCGGCGGACGGCAGCGAGAGGTAGTCGATGTGCACGTCGCGCACCACCACGCTGTCCCAGCGGGCACGCTGCCCGTCGAGCGTGGCCACCCGCCCTCCACCGACCGTGACGTTGCGCCAGCTGGCGTCCCGCGCGACGAGAGCCATCGCGCGCAGCCCATCGACAGCGACGTCCACGAAGGTGGCACCCGTGACGTCGACGTGGCCGGCGGCCGCTCCGGATGCCGCGGCCACCCGAGATTCGATGAGCCGACAGTGCGCGGCATCCACCTCCCCGCTCACACCCGTCACGACGACGCCGAGAAGGTCGGCGCGGGAGCGCAGGGCCGGTACCTCATCGAGGTGATCGGGAAGGTCCGGCGCACTCACACGCGGTGCCCGCGGACGAGAGGAAGCGGGGGGACGGCCGGCCATCCCTCGAGCCTACGCTCCCGGTATGATGTTCTGATCAGCACTGATCCGGCCATCACCGGGGAGCTCGCGGAAGAACGCCCAGGAACCGTCCGGGGCCGGTAGAACCGCGCGGGGCAGGCCCGTCACAGCCGTCGCACGAGTGGCCGCCGCTTCCCCGCGTCGGCAAGCGGGGTGGTACCGCGGTCGCACGATCGTCCTCGCAGGAAGACTGCACGATTCCCACGATGCACGAGCACCTGCTGGAGTGACATGAGCTACCCCCGTCCCTCGACGAACCCCGCCGCCGGCGACACGAGCCCCTTCGGGCCCGCCGCCGACGTGTCTCCGAGCCCGCGCTTTCCCACGATCGAGCGCGACGTGCTCGACTTCTGGGCGCGCGACGACACCTTCCGCGCGTCGATCGCGCAGCGCGACGGCGCCGAGGAGTGGGTGTTCTACGACGGCCCCCCGTTCGCCAACGGACTGCCCCACTACGGGCACCTCCTCACCGGGTACGCGAAGGACCTCTTCCCGCGCTTTCAGACCATGCGGGGCAAAAAGGTGGACCGCGTGTTCGGTTGGGACACCCACGGCCTTCCCGCCGAGCTCGAGGCCATGAAGCAGCTCGGGATCACCGAGAAGAGCGAGATCGAGCAGATGGGGATCGCCGCCTTCAACGCGAAGGCCCGCGAGTCGGTGCTCGAGTACACGCAGCAGTGGGAGGACTACGTCACCCGCCAGGCGCGCTGGGTCGACTTCGAACGCGGCTACAAGACGCTCGACACGGGCTACATGGAGTCGGTGCTCTGGGCGTTCAAGGAGCTGTGGGACAAGGGCCTCGCCTACGAGGGGCACCGCGTGCTGCCCTACTGCTGGCGCGACGAGACCCCCCTGTCCAACCACGAGCTGCGCATGGACGACGACGTCTACAAGATGCGCCAGGACCCCTCGGTCACCGTCACGTTCCCGCTCGTCGGTGTGAAGGCGCAGAGCCTGGGGCTCACCGGCGTGCGCGCCCTGGCATGGACGACCACGCCGTGGACGCTGCCGACCAACCTCGCTCTGGCCGTCGGCCCCGACATCGAGTACGTCGTCGTGCCGGGCGGACCGCACGGCGCGGCGGATGTCCCGGCATCCGGCGACGACGAGGGCGCAGCCGCCCACCGCTACCTGCTCGCCTCCGACCTGCTGGGCGGCTACGCGAAGGACCTCGGCTACGAGACCCCGACCGACGCGGCCGAGGCCGTCGAGCGAACCGTCCTCGGCAGCGAGCTGGCGGACGTCCACTACGACCGGCTCTTCGACTACTACGCGGATGCCGAGGTCTGGGGCACCGAGAGCGCCTGGCGCATCCTCGTGGACGACTACGTCAGCACGACCGACGGCACGGGCATCGTGCATCAGGCACCCGCCTTCGGTGAGGACGACCAGCGGATCACCGAGGCGGCAGGCATCCCGCTCATCATGAGCCTCGACGACGGCGGGCGCTTCCTCCCGCAGGTCGGCGATGTCGCGGGCGAGCTGTGGATGGACGCCAACCGTCCGCTCATCCGCCTGCTGCGCGCCGAGGGCCGCCTGCTGCGCGAGGCCTCCTACGAGCACTCGTACCCGCACTGCTGGCGGTGCCGCAACCCTCTGATCTACAAGGCCGTCTCCAGCTGGTTCGTGCGCGTCACGGCGATCAAGGACCGCCTGATCGAACTCAACGATCAGATCACCTGGGCGCCGGAGAACGTCAAGCACGGGCAGTTCGGCAAGTGGCTCGAAGGCGCCCGCGACTGGTCCGTCAGCCGCAACCGCTTCTGGGGCTCGCCGATCCCCGTGTGGCGCAGTGACAACCCGGAGTATCCGCGCGTCGACGTCTACGGGTCGCTCGCCGATCTGGAGCGCGACTTCGGTCGCCTCCCGCGCAATGCCGCGGGCGACGTGGATCTGCACCGTCCCTACATCGACGAGCTGACCCGGCCCAACCCCGACGATCCGACCGGGCAGAGCACGATGCGCCGCATCGAGGACGTCTTCGACGTCTGGTTCGACTCGGGATCGATGCCCTACGCGCAGGTGCACTATCCGTTCGAGAACCGCGAGTGGTTCGACGAGCACGCACCGGCCGACTTCATCGTCGAGTACATCGGCCAGACGCGCGGCTGGTTCTACGTCATGCACGTGCTCTCCGGCGCCCTGTTCGACCGGCCCGCCTTCACGGGCGTCGCCTGTCACGGCATCGTGCTCGGCAGCGACGGCCAGAAGATGAGCAAGTCGCTGCGCAACTATCCCGACGTCAGCGAGGTGTTCGACCGCGACGGCTCCGATGCGATGCGCTGGTTCCTCATGGCCTCGTCGGTGCTGCGCGGCGGCAACCTCATCGTGACGGAGGAGGGCATCCGCGCGGGCGTGCGCGAGTTCCTGCTGCCGCTGTGGAACACGTGGTACTTCTTCGCGACCTATGCGAACGCCGCGACCACCGACGGATACGAGGCGCGCTGGCGCACCGACTCGACGAACGTTCTGGACCGCTACATCCTCGCCCTCACCGGCGACCTCGTCCGCGGCGTCGCCGCCGACCTCGAACAGCTCGACTCGACGACGGCCGCGGCGAAGCTCCGCGACTTCGCCGAGGCGCTCACCAACTGGTACGTGCGCCGCTCGCGCGACCGGTTCTGGGTCGGGGTGACCGACGACGAGACGTCGACCGAAGCCTTCGACACCCTGTACACGGTGCTCGAGACGCTCACGCGCGTCGCCGCGCCGCTGATCCCGCTCGTCTCCGAGCGCGTCTGGCAGGGGCTCACCGGCGGCCGCAGCGTGCACCTGGAGGACTGGCCCGACGCCGATGCGTTCCCCGCCGCGGCCGACATCCGCACGGCCATGGACGCCGTTCGCGACGTCTCCAGCGTCGCCAACGCCCTCCGCAAGAAGGAGGGCAAGCGCGTGCGTCTGCCGCTTCCCCGACTGACCGTCGTCGTGGCGGATGCCCGTGCGCTGGCACAGTTCGAGGACATCCTGCGAGACGAGCTCAACGTCAAGGCCGTCGAGCTCGTCGAGCTCGAGGCAGACACGGCAGCCGACTACGGCATCACCCACCGCCTGTCGGTCAACGCTCGCGCGGCCGGCCCGCGTCTGGGCAAGCAGGTGCAGCAGGTGATCGCCGCCGCGCGCGCGGGGGAGTGGACGGATGCCGAGGGCACGGTCGTCGTCGGCGGGATCGCCCTGGAGCCCGGCGAGTACGACCTCGTGCTCGAGACGGCCGGGCGCCCCGATGGGGAGGCGCTCGCCGTGCTGGCGGGGTCGGGAGAGCGTCAGGGCGGCTTCGTGCTGCTGGACACGACCACCACGCCGGAGCTCGAAGCCGAGGGACTCGCCCGCGACATCGTCCGCGCCGTGCAGGACACGCGCAAGGCCGCCGGGTTCGACGTGAGCGACCGCATCCGCCTGCAGCTGCTGTTCAGCTCGTCGGAGGATGCCGCGGCCGTTGCGTCTGCCTTCGGCACCGCCGATGTGGCGGGCGAGACACTCGCCCTCGATTACGCGGTCGTCTCACCCGAAGGCACCGCGCTCGTCGGGGAGGGATCGGTGTTGGCTGCGGCCGAAACGATCGACGCCGACCACACGGCGCTCGTCGCGGCCGGTACCTACGCCAACGCCGGCGACGTCACCGTCGCCGTCACCCGGATCGGAGCGTCCTCGTGAACGACCGTCAGCGCGCCGACGCCGTCTACCAGAGCCTGCTGACCCGTCAGGGTGAGCAGTGGGTGCAGCCCCGCGTCGAACGCACCCGTCGCGCGCTGGAACTGCTCGACGATCCGCAACGGACCTACCGCGTCGTGCACGTCACCGGCACCAACGGCAAGACCTCGACCAGCCGCATCATCGAGTCAATCGTGCGTGCCCACGGGTTGCGCACCGGGCTGTTCACGAGTCCCCATCTCGAACGCTTCACCGAGCGCATCATGATCGACGGTGAGCCGATCGAGGACGCACTCATCGCCGATGCCTGGGACGAGATCGCCCCGATCGTCGACCTGGTCGACGCGGAGCTCGCGGCATCCGGGGACGCCGCTCTCACCTTCTTCGAGCTGCTCACGGTGCTCGCCTTCGTGGCCTTCGCCGACGCGCCGGTGGACGTGGCCGTCATCGAGGTCGGGATGGGCGGCACGTGGGACTCGACGAACACGGCCGACGGCGACGTCGCGGTGATCGCACCGATCGATCTCGACCACGCCGACAAGCTCGGACACACGATCGCCGAGATCGCCGCCGTCAAAGCGGGGATCATCAAGACCGACGCCGCCGCGGTGTCGGCACAGCAGGATCCCTCGGCCCTGGACGTCCTCACCGCAGCCGCGGCCGCGCGAGGCGCGTCCCTCGCGGTCGAGGGGACCGCCTTCGGCCTCACGAGCCAGACGCTCGCCGTCGGCGGACAGCAGCTCAGCGTGCGGGGCCTCGCGGCGACGTACGACGATCTCTACCTGCCGCTGTACGGCGCACACCAGGGGCACAACGCGGCCCTGGCCATCGCGGCCGTCGAGTCGCTCATCGGCGCCGGTCGACAGCCGATCGCACCCGATGTGCTCACCGACGGACTCGCACAGGTGACCTCGCCCGGCCGTCTCCAGCTGATCGGTGTCGCGCCCACCGTGCTCATCGACAGCGCGCACAACCCGCACGGCGCACGCGCCCTGGTGGCCGCGTTGGGCGACTCGTTCGACTTCGACGAATGGGGCATCGTGCTCGGCGCGTTCGCCGACAAGGACATCGCGGGGATCGTCGCCACTGTCGCGCCGGCGGCGACCCAGGTGTTCGTGACGGCGCCGGACTCCGAGCGGGCCGCCGACCCCGATGCGCTGGCCGACCTCGTCGAGGCGGCGGGAATCCCCGTCACCGTGCACCGTGACCTCGCTGACGCGGCCGAAGCCGCGCGCGAATGGGCAGCGAGCTCGGACCGACGCGCGGTCATCATCGCGGGCAGCGTCGTGCTGGCGGGCGAGGCCCTGCAACTCGCCGCGGACGGCGACTGGAAGGCCGGGTGGAGCGCGTGAGCGCACGCGCGCGGCGCGCACGCGGCGCGGAGGAATCGCTCGCACAGGTCGTGCTCGGGTTCGAGTCGATCATCGTTTTCCTCGGCGGCCTGGCGGTCTACGGTCTGAACGTGCTTCCCGCCGGCATCCCGTCCTGGTGGGGGATCGTCGGCGGCTCCGTGCTGGCGGCGCTCCTGATCCTCACGACCGGCCTGACACGTTCCCGGGTGGGCATCCTGCTCGGCTGGCTCTGGCAGCTCGTCGTCGTACTGGGCGGACTGCTCGTGCCCGCGCTGGTCATCGTCGGCGTGATTTTCGGCGGCATGTACGCGTATGCGACCATCAAGGGCAGAGCGCTCGACCGTCGCAACGCGGCCCGCGCAGACGCTTCCCCGCACGTCACGAACGGAGAATGAAATGCCCACCGAAGAGACCCTTGTCCTCGTCAAGCCCGACGGCGTGGCGCGCGGCCTGACCGGAGCGATCCTGGCGCGCATCGAGGCCAAGGGTTACGCCCTGGTCGACATCAAGCTCGTCGAGCCCGACCGCGACGTGCTCGAGCAGCACTACGCGGAGCACGCGGGCAAGCCCTTCTACGAGCCGCTTCTCGAGTTCATGCTCTCGGGGCCGTCGGTCGCGATCCGCCTCGCGGGCAACCGCGTCATCGAGGGTTTCCGCTCGCTGGCCGGCACGACCGATCCCACGACCGCAGCACCGGGCACGATCCGGGGCGACTTCGGGCGCGACTGGGGCCTGAAGGTCCAGCAGAACCTCGTGCACGGCAGCGACAGCCCCGAGTCGGCCGCGCGCGAACTGGCGATCTGGTTCTGATCGCTCGCCTGCACGCTCCGATGCCCTTCCGCCTCTGAGGCGGAAGGGCATCGCGCGTCTGGGCTTCGGGCACCTCTGAGTCTCGGTGCCTCAGAGGTTCAGAAGATGACGTCGAGCAGCTGCGGGATGGCGTCGAGCCGCAGCTGCGCGAGCAGGAGCACCACCGCATACGACACGAACGCCATGAGCGGGACCCACGCGGCCAGAGAGGCGCCGACGGCACGCATACGCGGGTGGGAAGAGATCACGCCCGAGCGCAGCAGCTGGACCGCCACGGCGTAGAACGTCGGGATCGTGACGAGCCACGTGACCATGCACCAGGGACACAGCGTTCCGAGGAAGAAGATGCTCTGGGTGATCAGCCAGATCACGAATCCGAAGGCGAACGTGACGCCCGCGAAGAACGTGAGCCAGAACCAGCGGGCGAAACGGGCGCCGGCGAGAACAGCCATCCCCACCACGATCGGCGCCATCCATCCGGTGAGCCCCAGGATCGGGTTGGGGAAGCCGAAGACGCTGCCCTGAGCGGAGTCGAGGTTCGCACTGCACTGCACGACGACGCTGAAGTCGCACGACGCCGGTGCGGTCGATCCGGTGGCCTTGTCGAACTTCTCCAACATCAGGGCGAACGCTGCGATCCACCCGATGACTCCCGCGATCACCAGCCAGATGGCGAGGATCTTCGGGCGGGTGTCGATGGTCTGCGCGGACATGCTGGCGATTATCGCATCCACACGGACGGTCGCTGCTGGGAGACCGAATGAGCGTCAGAGCACGGTCCGAGCGTCGCTCTGCTCAATCTTCCTCGGATGATGCGATAATGGTGGCCGATGCATCGCGGCCGCGCCGCACCACGCATCACCGAAGACTTCGGGCGATGAACGCCCTTGGCAGCACGAGTCCCGCCGACGAGCGGGTGAGGCTGCAGACCGAGTGAGTATGCGGTTCCCCACTATCGGGTGACGCCGCCAGAGTTCACCCGACGGCACGCGGAGCCGGCGGCGAGGAGTAAGCCAGAGATGGCCGATGAGAACAACGATCAGTCCACAATCCCTGCCGACGAGGTCCTGACCCCGTCGCTTCCCTCCGTCGAGCAGGCTGGTGCGCCCACGGACGCCGGCACGCGCGACGCGGACGCTGGCACGCGCGACGCCGCCGCCGAGGACGCGCCCGTCATTGACGGCGCCCCGGTCGCGGAGGAGCACGGCGGCGAGGCGGAGGCCGCGGATGCTGAGAGCACCGAGTCCGATACCACGGCGCCCGACGCCACCGAGCCCGAAGCGACGGAACCCGAAGCGACGGAGCCCGTCACGGCTGTGAGCCTCGGGCTCCTGCCCGCCGAGTTCGTCTCCGCCGTCTCCACGCAGCTGGTCTTCTACGCCCCGCAGATCGTGCCGCTTCCCGCGCGTCCCGGCATCCGTGTCGATCAGCGAGACGATCGGGACGAGGGGCCTTCCGAGTCCGGCACGAGCGCGCGTCGGCGCAACCGCCGCCGGGGCGCCGGCTCGTCGGCCGCCGAGGATGACGCGCCGCGTGAGCAGAGCCAGCCGCGTCGGCGCGCCGTGGAGCTGATCACCGAGCCGCAGCGGATCAAGGGATCAACGCGTCTCGAGGCCAAGAAGCAGCGTCGCCGCGACGGCCGCGAAGCCGGACGCCGGCGCACCGTCGTCACCGAGGCGGAGTTTCTCGCCCGGCGCGAGGCCGTCGACCGCGACATGATCGTGCGCTCGAAGAACGGGCGTATCCAGATCGCCGTTCTCGAAGACAACGTGCTGGTCGAGCACTACGTCGCGCGCAGCCAGGAGTCCTCACTCATCGGCAACGTGTACCTCGGCCGCGTGCAGAATGTGCTGCCGAGCATGGAGGCCGCCTTCGTCGACATCGGTCGCGGACGCAACGCCGTCCTCTACTCGGGAGAGGTCGACTGGGATGCCGTGGAGACGGGCAACCAGCCGCGTCGCATCGAGCTGGCACTCAAGAGCGGCGACCGCGTTCTCGTCCAGGTCACCAAGGACCCGGTTGGACACAAGGGTGCGCGTCTGACGAGCCAGATCTCGCTTCCGGGCCGCTACCTCGTGTACGTGCCGGGCGGTGCGATGAACGGCATCTCCCGCAAGCTCCCCGACACGGAGCGCGCCCGCCTCAAGCGCATCCTCAAGGAGGTGCTGCCGGAGTCCAGCGGTGTCATCGTGCGAACGGCTGCGGAGGGCGCGACGGAGGACCAGCTCACGCGCGATGTGCAGCGGCTCACCGCGCAGTGGGAGCACATCTCGTCTCAGGTCGAGAAGATCGGCGCTCCTGCGCTCCTGCACTCCGAGCCCGACCTGCTCGTGAAGATCGTCCGCGACGTCTTCAACGAGGACTTCTCCAAGATGCTCATCCAGGGCGAGGACGCCTACCAGACGATCACCGCCTATCTCGCCGGCGTCGCCCCGGACCTCCTCGAGCGCGTGGAGAAGTACGAGGACGATCAGGACCCGTTCGACCGGTTCCGCGTGACGGAGCAGATCGAGAAGGCGCTGGACCGCAAGGTCTGGCTGCCGTCCGGCGGCTCGCTGGTGATCGACCGCACCGAGGCCATGACGGTGGTCGACGTCAACACCGGCAAGTTCGTCGGCTCCGGCGGCAACTTGGAGGAGACGGTCACCAAGAACAACCTGGAGGCCGCCGAGGAGATCGTCCGTCAGCTCCGTCTGCGCGACATCGGCGGCATCATCGTCGTCGACTTCATCGACATGGTGCTGGAGTCCAACCGCGACCTCGTGCTGCGCCGTCTCGTCGAGTGCCTCAGCCGCGATCGCACGAAGCACCAGGTCGCCGAGGTGACCTCGCTCGGCCTCGTGCAGATGACGCGCAAGAAGCTGGGGCTCGGTCTGCTGGAGACCTTCAGCGAGGCCTGCGAGGTCTGCGCCGGTCGCGGCGTGATAGTGCACCACGACCCGGTCGTCAAGCACCGTGGCGCGCAGGCGCCCGCGTCGACCGGCGGCCGTCGGTCGCGACAGAGCTCCTCGCCCGCCGCCGCCGGCGGCAACGGCTCCGTGAGCGGCGGCACGCACGTGATCACCGAGAGTGCGAAGTCCGCGCTCGCGCAGATCGCCGCGTCCACCATCCACACCGCAGCCGAGGATTCACCGGAGGCCGCCGAGGTCCCGGCGGTGACAGTGATCGACGCACAGCCTGAGGCCGCACCCGAGCGCGCCAAGCGTCCCCGCAAGAAGCGCGAGCCGGCTTCTCGCTCCTCGGCCAACGAGCGGAGCGAGAAGGAGATCCTTCTCGATTCGGTGCTGAGCGCTCTTCCGGAGCCGAAGGCTCCTGGCCAGGGTCGGGGACGCCGACGCGTCACCACCGCGGCGCTGACGGGCACCCCGGTGGCGGCGACGCCGACGGCCGAGCCCGCTGCCGAGTGATGCTCGCGCGTCGCGGGGGAGCGGTCAGCCCTCGCGACGCTCGCGTGCCGTGATCCGCAGGCCCGAGGCGATCAGACGCTTGACGAGTTCGTGGCCGCTGACGTGCTCGGCTCCGGCGGCGACGAGGCGCGCGAGCGCATCCTCGGGAACGTCGTAGTGGTCGCGATCGAATCCGCGACGCGGGATGCCGTTCGCGGCCGCGAAGGCGTGCAGTTCATCGAGGTCGCTGTCGCTGACCAGGTGCGCCCACAACCTCCCGTGGGCGGGCCAGCGCGGGTCGTCGATGAGGATCGCCATCCTCGCAGTCTAGGTCGACGCGCGACACGCCTTGCGTCGCTTTTGCCGATGGCCCCGGCATCCGGTAAAGTAGACCCTTGGTGCGTCGAGTTTCGCCTCCGCACTGGATATTTGGGTACACCCGCAGGGGACGTACTCGTCCCATGAAGACAGCCGGGGCCGTTGGCTCCGCAGAAGAAAAACAGGTGTGAAGTGGTTTACGCAGTTGTGCGCGCCGGTGGCCGTCAGGAGAAGGTGGAGGTCGGCACGATCGTCGTCCTCGACCGTCAGCAGGCCAAGATCGGCGACAAGCTCGAGCTGCCCGCGGTGCTGCTCGTCGATGGCGACGCCGTGACGACCGACGCCGACAAGCTCGCGAAGGTCACCGTCACCGCCGAGGTCCTCGGCGAGGAGCGCGGCCCGAAGATCGTGATCCAGAAGTTCAAGAACAAGACCGGCTACAAGAAGCGCCAGGGCCACCGCCAGGACCTCACGCGCGTCAAGATCACCGGCATCAAGTAAGCGGAAGAGGCAGACGAGATGGCACACAAGAAGGGCGCAAGCTCTACCCGTAACGGTCGTGACTCCAACGCCCAGCGACTGGGCGTGAAGCGTTTCGGCGGCCAGGCCGTCAGCGCGGGCGAGATCCTCGTTCGCCAGCGCGGTACGCACTTCCACCCGGGCGCCAACGTCGGCCGCGGCGGAGACGACACGCTGTTCGCCCTCGCCGCCGGTGCGGTCGAGTTCGGCACCAAGGGCGGCCGCAAGGTCGTCAACATCGTCGCCGCGGCGGAGTGACCGCGCGTTCGACCACGAACATGAGGTGAGGGGCGGGCTTCGGCTCGCCCCTCCTTCGTTACATCCCCTTTCCTCTTTCCCCACCTTTCCGTCAGGAGACCGACATGGTGACCTTCGTCGATCGAGTGACGCTCCATCTGCGCGCCGGCAAAGGCGGTAACGGCTGTGTGTCCGTGCGCCGCGAGAAGTTCAAGCCGCTCGCCGGCCCCGATGGTGGCAACGGAGGCCACGGAGGCGATATCGTCCTCGTCGCCGACCCGCAGGTGACGACGCTGCTGTCGTACCACCACTCGCCGCACCGGTCCGCCGGAAACGGCGGATTCGGCATGGGCGACAACCGTTCCGGCGCCGCGGGCGAAAGCCTGGAGCTCGCCGTTCCGGTCGGCACCGTGGTGAAGGATGCCGAGGGTGAAACCCTTGCGGACCTCATCGTCCCGGGGACGCGCTTCGTCGTCGCTCCCGGCGGCCAGGGCGGGCTCGGCAATGCCGCGCTCGCGAACCCCAAGCGCAAGGCGCCGGGCTTCGCACTGCTCGGAACGCCCGGGTGGGAGGGCGACGTCTTCCTCGAGCTGAAGACGGTGGCCGACGTCGCTCTCGTCGGCTTCCCCTCCGCGGGCAAGTCGAGCCTGATCGCTGCCGTCTCGGCGGCGCGGCCCAAGATCGCCGACTATCCGTTCACGACGCTGCATCCGAACCTCGGCGTCGTGCAGGCCGGCGACATCCGCTTCACCGTCGCCGACGTTCCCGGACTCATCGAGGGCGCCAGCGAGGGCAAGGGGCTGGGCCTCGAGTTCCTCCGCCACGTCGAGCGCTGCACCGCGTTGGTGCACGTCCTGGACTGCGCGACGCTGGAGCCTGGACGCGACCCGCTGAGCGATCTCGACGTGATCCGCGAAGAGCTGGCGAACTACCCGGTTCCCGAGGGACAGATCCCTCTGCTGGATCGCCCGCAGCTGGTAGCCCTGAACAAGGTCGACGTGCCCGAGGCGAAGGATCTCGCCGATCTCGTGCGTGCCGATCTCGAAGAGCGCGGCTACCGCGTGTTCGAGATCTCGACGGTCAGCCACGAGGGGCTGCGTCAACTGACGTTCGCGCTGGGCGAGATCATCGCGCAGCATCGCGTGCAGGTGGCGGAGGCCCCCGCAGCAGAGCGCATCGTCATCCGCCCCAAGGGCGCGCAGAAGGAGTTCGAGATCCGCGTCGAAGGCGGCACCTACGGCAACGTCTATCGCATTCTGGGCGACAAGCCGCTGCGCTGGGTGCAGCAGACCGACTTCCAGAATGAGGAGGCGGTCGGCTTCCTCGCAGATCGCCTCGAGAAGCTGGGCGTCGAGGACGAGCTGTTCCGCGTGGGAGCCGTCGCGGGCTCCACGGTCGTGATCGGGCCGGGCGACGGCATCGTGTTCGACTGGCATCCGTCGCTGTCTTCCGCGGCCGAGCTGATGACGGCTCCGCGCGGGACCGATCCCCGACTCGACCTCAACCCGCGCCGCACCACGTCACAGCGTCGCGAGCGGTACCACGAGCGGATGGACGCCAAGGCGGAGGCCCGCGCGGAACTCGAGGCTGAGCGCCTCGGGGCGCCGGATTCCTTCCTCGACGGGGAGGACGACGAGCGAGCGTGAGCGTGCACGATCGGTCCGGTATCGCGGGGGCGCGTCGCGTCGTCGTGAAAGTGGGTTCCTCCTCCATCAGCGGCGACAATCATCACCGCATCGAATCGATCGTCGACGCCCTCGCGGCCGCACACGCTCGCGGCACGCAGGTCGTACTGGTCTCCTCCGGTGCCATCGCGACGGCGCTGCCGCTGCTCAATCTCGCGGGTCGTCCGTCCGACTTGGCGACGCAGCAGGCGGCCGCCGCCGTCGGTCAGAACGTCCTCATGTGGCGCTATCAGACCACGCTGGAGCGTTATGGCCTGCTCGCCGGTCAGGTGCTGCTGACGGCAGGAGACCTCGAGAATGCGGCACACCGCGCCAATGCGCGCCGGGCGGTCGACCGCCTGCTGGGCCTCGGTGTGCTGCCCATCGTCAACGAGAACGACACCGTCGCCACCCACGAGATCCGCTTCGGCGACAACGATCGCCTCGCGGCCCTCGTCGCGGAGCTGATCGGCGCGGATGCGCTGATCCTTCTCAGCGACATCGCGTCGCTGTACACGCGTCCGCCGTCCGAGCCAGGGGCCGAAGCGATCCACACGGTGCCCTTCGGCGACGACCTGACCCGTTTCGAGTTCGGTTCCGTCGTCGTCAACAGTGTGGGCACCGGGGGAGCGGCCACCAAGGCGTCGGCGGCGCGCCTCGCCGCGGCATCCGGGATCGGCGTGCTCGTCACCAGCGCCGACCTCGTCGAGCAGGCACTGGCAGGCGAGGACATCGGCACCTGGTTCGCGCCGAATCCCGAGACACCGCCGCGCACGGGCACCACACCGCTGCCGGCGGTCGGCTCCGCCTGAGCGTCGCCGTCACGCACGGCGGATGCCGTGACGCCGCTCGGTAGAATGAGCGGATGACCACCGTCTCTGTCGACGCGCTCACCGGCGCACGTCAGCGCATCGCCCACGCGCACGATGCGGCGCGCGGCGTGGGCCTGCTCACCGATTCGCAGAAGGCCGACGCACTGCGCGCGATCGCGGGCGCGATCGAGGCCGCGACCGACGACATCGTCGCGGCGAACGCCGTCGACCTCGAGCGCGGGGAACGCGACGGACTGACCGACGGTCTGCTCGACCGCCTCCGTCTCGACCCGGCGCGCGTCGCGGCCCTCGCCGCAGCCGTCCGTGACGTCGCCGAGCTGCCCGACCCGGTCGGCCGCGTGCTGGACGAGCGCACGCTGAGCAACGGCGTGCGACTGCAGAAGGTATCGGTGCCGTTCGGCGTCGTCGGTTCGATCTACGAGGCCCGCCCGAACGTCACCGTGGACATCGCGGCGCTGGCGTTGCGGTCCGGGAACGCCGTCGTGCTGCGCGGCGGCACCGCCGCACAGTCGACGAACGTTGCGCTGGTCAGCGCCATGCGCGACGCCTTGGAGGGTCAGGGGATCGATCCCGAAGCCATCCAGACCGTCGACGATTTCGGGCGCGACGGTGCCCACGCGCTGATGCAGGCACGCGGGCTCGTGGACGTGCTCGTCCCGCGCGGCAGCGCTCAGCTGATCGAGACCGTCGTCACGCAGTCGGCCGTGCCGGTGATCGAGACGGGTGCCGGCGTGGTCCACATCGTCCTGGACTCATCCGCACCGCTCGAATGGGCCCAGCAGATCGTCGTGAACGCCAAGGCCCAGCGGCCGAGCGTGTGCAACGCGGTGGAGACGGTCCTCGTGCTGCGTGACGCGGCCGAGCGCCTGGTGCCTCCGGTCGCCGCCGCGCTGCAGGATGCCGGGGTCACCATCCACGGCGACGAGACCGTCCGCGGGCTGGTTGCCGAAGCGGTCGCGGCGACGGATGCCGACTGGGCGACCGAACACATGAGCCTCGACCTCTCGATGCGCGTCGTGGACGATCTCGATGAGGCCCTGGCCCACATCCGCCGCTACTCGACGCATCACACGGAGTCGATCGTGACGGCGGACGAGGCCCGGGCCGAGCGGTTCCTCGCGGAGGTGGACTCCGCGGTGGTGATGGCCAACGCGTCCACTCGTTTCACGGACGGCGGCGAGTTCGGCTTCGGTGCCGAGGTCGGCATCTCCACGCAGAAGCTGCATGCCCGGGGCCCGATGGGCCTTCCCGAGCTCACGAGCACCAAGTGGCTGGCGCGTGGGTCCGGGCAGATCCGCACCTGACCGCCTAAACTGAACAAACCCGACTTTCGAAGGAGTCCGAATGACCCTCGCCACGACCCTCGCCCTCGCTGCGGCGCAGGCTGAGCCTCACGGCAACGTCCAGGCCCAGACGTTCATCTTCGGCCTGATCGCGTTCATCGTGTTCATGGCGCTGGGACTGGTCACGCTGTCCTACCGGAATGTCGCCAACCGTCACTCGCACAAGGCCGAGGCGTACGCCAAGGCGCACCCCGTCGACCAGGCGCAGGTGGGACACGGCCACCACTAGGACGCCGGCATGACCTCGATACGCGCCCCCCGCATCGGGGTCATGGGTGGAACCTTCGACCCGATCCACCACGGACACCTCGTGGCGGCGAGCGAAGTCGCTCAGTCGTTCGACCTGGACGAGGTGATCTTCGTTCCGACCGGCATGCCGTGGCAGAAGGACAAGGAGAAGGTCACCGCCGGTGAGCATCGGTATCTGATGACCGTCATCGCGACGGCATCCAATCCGCAGTTCACGGTCAGCCGCGTCGACATCGATCGCGCCGGACCCACCTACACGATCGACACCCTGCGCGACCTGAAGAACGCTCGTCCCGACGCCGAGCTCTTCTTCATCACGGGGGCCGACGCCATCGCTCAGATCCTCGGATGGCGCGACCACGACGGCCTCTGGGATCTGGCGCACTTCGTGGCGGTGTCTCGACCGGGGCACGTCCTGTCCACCGAGGGCCTTCCCGAAGACGTCGTGAGCAGACTCGAGATCCCCGCCCTGGCGATCTCCTCCACCGACTGTCGCGAGCGGGTGAACCGAGGCCACCCGGTGTGGTACCTCGTCCCCGACGGCGTCGTCCAATACATTGCGAAGCACCACCTTTACCGGAGCGAGGCATGAGCACACCCGACCAGCCCGATACTCCCCAGCTGACCCGCCGGCAGTTGCGCGAGATGCGCAACACCGCTTCGACGCCGGTGATCACCCCCGAAGATGCCGAGAAGGCAGCACACCCGGCCGAACCGGCCCCTCCCGTCGTTGCTCCGCTGCCGCGGGCCGCCGCGCCCGTCGAGGTCGCCGAGGCACCCCCCGCGGCCGCCGACGTCGATGTCGACGCGCCGTCGTTCACGAGGCGCGCCGTCCGTCGTCAGGAACGACTGCGGACGGCCTCGGTGCCGGTCGCCGACGAGACGCCCACCCCGGCGGAATCCGCCCCGAACGCTCCCGTGGACGAACAGGAGCAGGCCGACGTTGCCGCGGGGGACACCCACGAGGCCGACGCCGCCGCATCGGTCGATCAGCGGGATGATGCCCCTCCGGCCGACGTCACGCCGGAGAAGACCCCCGAGCCTGCAGACGATGAAGAGCGGCCCGTCGTCGCACCGACGTTCGGTTCGGGGCTTCTCGCCGGGGAGGGTGTGGAGATCGATCTCCCGGCATCCTTCGATCAGCTTCTGACCCGCGGCAGCACCGCCACCGGTGCGCTGTCGGCGCCCAACGCGCTGATCCTGTCGCAGACACCGGAGACCGGTGCGCTCGTCTCGCCCATCACGGGCACCGGTGAAGTCCTCATCACCGGAACCTTCTCTCTTCCCGAATCGTTCGGATCGACCGGCGCGATGCCCGGCCGCACCGATAACAAGGAGACGGACGCGGTCCTCGTCGACGGCGAGCTTCCCGCCTCCTCCTCACCCACCCCGATCGCGGCCAGCTCCGCGATCAGCACGATCAAGAGTGCCGAAGACATCATCAAACCGCCCGCGCCGGAGAAGGGGAGTCGGCTCATGCTGGCGCTCGTCATCACCGCGGGAGCGCTGGCGCTGGCCTTGACCGGCGTGCTGATCGTGGCCCTTGCGACAGGAGCATTATTTCGATGACCACTGCAGACACCACCCGCACCCTCGTGAACGTCGCCGCGGCGGCGGCCGAGAGCAAGGGCGCCGAGGATCTTCTCGCCTTCGACGTCTCCGAGCCTCTGCCTCTCGTGGATGCCTTCCTCCTCGCCACCGGTTCGAGCGAGCGCAATGTCGCCGCCATCGCCGACGCCGTCGAGGAGGCGATGCTCGAGAACGGTGTGAAGCGTCTTCGCCGCGAAGGCCGCCACGAGTCGCGGTGGGTGCTCCTGGACTTCGGCGACCTCGTCGTCCACGTCTTCCACGAGCAGGAGCGTGTGTTCTACGGGCTCGAGCGGCTCTGGAAGGACTGCCCGATCATCCCGATCGAGCTGCCCGCACCCGCCGTCGCGGACTGAGCCGTGTTCGTTGCACTCCTCGAAATGTAGTAAGCTTGAGGGGTTGCCGCGGAGCGGTGACAAACTGAAAATGGGCCTGTGGCGCAGCTGGTAGCGCACCTGCATGGCATGCAGGGGGTCAGGGGTTCGAGTCCCCTCAGGTCCACCATGTGATGAGTCGCGACATAGATGACATCTGAGTCGCGTCATAGGTGACACTCATGAGAGGGAGCCCGGCCATCGGCCGGGCTCTTTTTCGTTGTTTCGCCAGTAGCTTGTGGCGGGATTGATGGTGTTGGTCGCAACGATTTCGCCGGTGTCGAGGTGGATGACGGTGACGGTGTGTTCGTCGGCGATGAGGATGCAGCGTTTCCCGCGGTGTTCGATGCCGATGCCGAGGTGGTGCATGCGGGCGGCTCTTCTGAAGCTGATCTTCCCGTTGCTGCCGACGTGGTCGTAGCGGATCCGGTAGTGGACGGCATCAGGCCGGCTGCCGGCTGGGGCGGTTTTCGGTGATGTCGCATAGGCGGTGGCCGGCGTCTGTCCGTCGCGGGCGCGGTGCGGGCGGGCGGTGTTGTAGTGCTCCCGGAACGCATCGAGCTGCGTCTGCAGCTCGAGCATCGATGCGGCACGAGGTCTGGCGGCGAGCCACCGTTTCAGGGTCTGGTGAAACCTCTCGACCTTGCCTTGAGTTTGCGGGTGGTTGGGAGCGCCATTCTTCTGCCGGATGTTCAGGGCGGCGAGGACGTACTCGAATTCGTTGCGTCCGCCGCCGTGGCGGGCGGTGTAGACGCGGCCGTTGTCGGTCAGGGTCGACGCGGGCGGGCCGTAGGTCTCGATGGTGGTGAGGAAGGTGTCCACCACGTTGCGGCCAGTGACGGGCCGGTGGACGGTGCAGCTGAGCAGCAGGCGGGAGTGGTCATCGAGCCAGTTCAGGATCTCCACGTCCGATCCGTCGGCCAGGCGCCAGTGGGTGAAGTCGGATTGCCAGGTCTCGTTGGGCTGCGCGGCCTCGAACCGGACGTAGGAGCTCTTTGGGCGTTTGCGGGGTTCGGGAGTGATCAGCCCGGCGGTGTGCAGGATGCGGCGGATCGTGGATGTCGACGGGGCGGTGAGTCCTTCCTGCCGCAGATGCCAGGCGATCGTGATCGGGCCGGCATCGGTGCCCGCCGCGACCAACACCTGCCGCAGCTGCACGACCCGATCACGAACCCGGTCGGCGACCGCCTGCGGGCTGGTCAACGGGGCCCGGGATCGCGCGTCGAGCCCGTCAAGACCTTCGTCCCGGTAGCGGGCGAGGAGCCTATGGAGATACTGCCGCGACATCCCATGTTCGGCCGCGGCCGCGGTGACCGACATCTCCCCGGCGACGATCTTCAACACCACGACACGATGCTTCGACGACATCCACCACTGTCGCCTATGACGCGACTCACGTGTCGCCGATCACCTGTCGCCTATGTCGCGAACCCCGACACCCTCAGGTCCACCAACAACCCCCGGGTCGCACCCGGGGGTTTCTCTTTGTGTCCGACTCATCTGGCCCGAATGACCGGGCGGTCGAGAGTCGCCTCACCGCCGATTTCGCCGATTCCTGAGTGAATGCTGTGCGTTTGACCTGATGCGCGGTAGCGTCCCATGCGTGGCCCGCGCACTCGCGTGGCCCCGTGCCTCACCTGGACGGAGTTTCCTCGATGAAGTTCTTGCAACGCTTGGGTCGGTCGATCATGCTGCCGGTGGCTGTGTTGCCCGTTGCGGCGATCCTCTCCGGCATCTCGTACTGGATCAGCTCCGCCGCGGGCGGTGCCAACACCGCCTCCGCTTTCCTCGGCGCGGCCGGCGGGGCACTCCTGGACAACATGCCGCTCCTGTTCGCCGTCGGCGTGTCGATCGGTATGGCCAACAAGACCGACGGCACGTCGGCTTTGGCGGGCCTCGTATCGTGGCTCACGATCACCACCCTCCTTGCGCCCGCCACGATGCAGAAGCTGCTGGGACTGGGGGAGTTGGGCGATGTGAACCCCGCCTTCGGCAAAGTCCAGAACGTCTTCGTCGGCATCGTCGCCGGCCTCATCGGCGCGTGGTGCTACAACCGATTCAAGGACACGAAGCTGCCCGATGCGCTCTCGTTCTTCTCGGGCAAGCGCTCCGTCGCCATCGTGACGGCCGGTCTGTCGCTCGTCGTCGCCGTCGTCCTGATGTTCGTGTGGCCGGTCGTCTTCGGCGCTCTGGTGACCTTCGGCGAGTGGATCTCCACGATGGGTCCGGTCGGCGCCGGGATCTACGGCTTCCTGAATCGTCTGCTGATTCCGACCGGCCTTCATCACGCGCTCAACTCGGTGTTCTGGTTCGACGTGGCGGGGATCAACGACCTCGTCAACTTCCTCAACGGCACCGGCACCTACGGCGTGACGGGCCAGTACATGGCCGGCTTCTTCCCGATCATGATGTTCGGCCTGCCGGGCGCGGCACTCGCGATGTATCTCACGGCCGACACGCGTCGCAAGAAGATCACCTACGGCATCATGCTCTCGGGCGCGATCTCCTCGTTCTTCGTCGGCGTCACCGAGCCGCTGGAGTTCTCCTTCATGTTCGTCGCGCCGTGGTTGTACCTCATCCACGCGATCTTCACGGGTATCTCGGTGATGATCACCGCGATGCTGCCCACGCGCCTCGGCTTCGGCTTCTCAGCGGGCTTCATCGACATGGTGCTGCAGTGGACGAACCCGATGGCAGAGAACCCGTGGATGCTGCTCCTGCTCGGCGTCGCCTGGTTCTTCATCTACTTCTTCACGTTCTACTTCCTGATCAAGCGCTTCAAGCTCAAGACGCCCGGTCGGGGCGACGAGCTCGATGAGCCGGATGCCGACAACGCCGGCACGAGCCTTTCCGGCTACCACGGGACGGCGGAGAAGTTCATCGCGGCCCTCGGCGGCAAGGAGAACATCATCGATGTCGACAACTGCGCCACGCGTCTTCGGATGGAGATCGCCGACACGTCCCAGGTCGATGAGCACGCCCTGAAGCGCGCCGGAGCCGCGGGGACCATCAAGCCGGGCGGCCACTCCGTGCAGGTGGTCTACGGCCTGAACGTCCAGTTCGTGAAGGACGCGATGGAAGACATCCTCAACGATCGCACCATCGAGGCTTTCCGCGGTGCCGATGCCGGCCAGACCGGTGCAGTGGCAGGCTTCGTCGGGGGCGTCGGCGGCGCCGCCATGGCCGCCGGGGCTGCCGCAGAGCAGCGGCTGGATTCGTCGGTACCGCCGGCGGTCCTGCAGCTTCGTCAACCGGTGGCGGGCCGCGTGCTCGCGCTCTCCGAGGTTCCGGATGCGATGTTCGCCCAAGGAACGATGGGTCCGGGCCTCGCGATCGACCCCACCGGAGACACCATCGTCGCGCCGGCCGGCGGCACCGTCGCATCGGTCTTCCCGACGGGACATGCGATCGGCCTCGCCCTCGCGGACGGCACGGAGCTTCTGATCCACGTCGGCATCGACACGGTCGACATGAAGGGCGACGGCTTCGAGACGCTCGTGACAGCGGGGGACACCGTCGAGCCCGGTACGCCGCTCCTTCGCTTCGATCCGGAGAAGATCCGCCGCGCGGGGCACTCCGCGATCACTCCGGTGATCGTGCTCAACAACGAGGATGCGACGATCGAGTTCGCGTAGGGATCGACCGATCCTGCCGGATACGGCGGGGCGGACCTTCGGGTCCGTCCCGCCGTTCGTCACGAGAGCGGCGCGATCAGCTGCGGGCCGTTGTTGCGCACGTTGCCGACGGCACGATCAACTTCTCGCATCAGCATCCCGTCCACCAGTGCCGGGGCAGCGTCGATCGTCGCGTCCAGCAGATCGCCGACGTTCTCCGTGGTGGGGTCGAGCCAGACATCCGCGTAATCCGCGTCGATGAACAGCGGCATGCGGTCGTGAATCGAGCCGAGCTGACCCACGGCATCCCTGGTCATGATCGTGAAGCTCAGTACCCATCGTGAGGGGTCGTCCGCGGCCTTCGCGGGGTCTTTCCACCACTCGTAGAGACCGGCGAAGAACAGCGGCTCGTCGTCAGCCGGGTGGATGTAGTACGGCGTCTTGACGCCGTCTTCCGTCTTCCATTCGTAGTAGCCGGATGCCGGGACGATCGCTCGCCGCGCGATCAGCGCCTGCCGGAACATCGGCTTGTTCTCGACCTCTTCGGCGCGCGCGTTGATCGCCTTCGCGCCGATGCCCACATCCTTTGCCCAGCCGGGGATCAGACCCCAGCGCGCGGCCTCCAGACGACGTGTCGGAGGCTCCGTCTTGGCGGAGTCGAGCACGATCGCGACACGGTCAGTGGGCGCGATGTTGAACGAAGGCTGCGGCAGATCGTCACCGACGACATCCACGCGCAGCACACCGACGAGCTCGGAGCCGGAGCTGCCCACGACGAATCGACCGCACATGCGGCCAGCCTACGCGGGGCCTCCGACGCCGTCGGCCGTGCCGCCCACGACACCGATCTCAGCCAGCCTGTCGAGAAGGCCGGCGCCGTCGTCCCCTGTCACCCACGGCACCGTGGCGGCGGTGTGATCGTCCACGGCCGTGCGTCCTCCGGCCAGCACCGCCTCCGCCGGCGAGAGCCGGCGGATCGCGACGGCCGTGACGTGATCGGGGTGCGCGCCCGTGAAGGCGGTGTACAGGGCATCGTCATGCTGCCCGTCGTCACCGATCAGCACCCATCTCACCTGGGGGAACTCACGCGCGAGGCGTCGGAGGTTCTCCTCCTTGTGTGCCCGGCCGCTGCGGAACCACCGGTCGTGCGTGGGGCCCCAGTCGGTCAACAGCAGTGCTCCGGGCGGAAAGAGGTGACGACGGAGAAAGCGCTGGAGCGTCGGAGCGACGTTCCACGCGCCGGTGGAGAGGTAGACCATAGGCGCGCCCGGGTGCTCGCGCACGAGACGCTCGAGCAGCACGGCCATGCCCGGCACCGGCTGGCGGGCGTGCTCGTTCACGACGAAGGAGTTCCACGCGGCGATGAGCGGCCGAGGCAGGGCCGTCACCATGACGGTGTCATCGACGTCGGAGACGATGCCGAAGCGAACATCGGAGCCCACCACGAACACGCGCGTCTCGAACGGCTCCGACCCCTCGACGGCCATCGACAGGGGCTGCCATCCCGCCTGCAGTCGAGCCGGCAGCACGGCATCGATGACGCCACCGCGATCGGCGATCACTTCGTGGGTGACGCCGTCGACGGTCACCGTCACGGTGGCATAACCGACGGGAACGGCAGCGAAGCTGCGCCAACCACGGACGCCGCCGTCGTCGCCGCGTCGACGACGCGCGCGGACGGGAGGGGCGATCAGCACACGGCCGAGGACACGAACCCAGTCCTCCCCGCCGTAACCGGGGTACGCGGACACACTGGCGCGCAGCCCACGGGCGCGGGCCCGACGTTCTCGCCACGCATGGAACCGGTACTCCAGTCGGGCGATCCAGAGCACCTTCACGCGTGGTGCGGGTTCGGCGGCCATCGTTTCAGTCTCCCATGCCGTCCGTGCGCTTCGTGCCGGGAGCCTCGTCGTCCAGTCGCATATGGCGTGCCTCGCGTGCCACGATCACGCGCTTGGCGACGTAGGCGAGAAAGAGGAAGACGATGATCGCACCGACGAAGAAGTACCCCGCCGTGTGCAGACGGTCGGCCAACTCTCGATAGGTGCCCGCCGCCGCTGCCGCCACGCTCACGTAGGCCACGGCCCACACCGTGCAGGCCGGCGCGGTCCACGCGAGGAAGCGGCGATAGGAGAACCCGCTCATCCCCACCGTCAGGGGCACGAGGGAATGCAGAACCGGCAGAAAGCGGGAGAGGAAGATGGCCGGTCCGCCGCGTCGTCGCAGGTAGAGCTCGGCGCGAGTCCAGTTGTCTTCGCCGATCCGACGTCCGAGGCGCGAAAAGCGGATGCGGGGGCCGAGCCATCGACCGAGCCAGAATCCGACGCTCTCGCCGATCAGGGCGCCCCCGACCACGACCAGAATCAGCACGACGGCTTCGGCGACCGATCCGACGGCCGTGGCAGCGACGATGACGACGGTGTCTCCGGGCACGATCAGGCCGACCAGAACGCTCGTCTCCAGCATGATGGCGACGCCCGCGAGCACCGTGCGCAGGACGGGATCCACACTCTGCACGGCATCGAGCAGCCATGAGAGGAACTCGTTCACGGCTCCAGCCTATGGCGGGTGAAGGTGTGTGCATGCTGTGCATCCGCCGTCGGCGACCGAACGTCACGGCTAGCCTGGAGCGATGAGCTCGCGCCTCGTCGCCCGTCGGCACGACTGGGTCGATCCGGCCGTCGTCTTCGCGACGATCCTCTGCGACGACGAGCACGCGTTCTGGCTGGATGCCGGGCCGGGTGCGACGACGGGATTCAGCTGGCTGGGCGTCGGCGCTCCCGGCGCAGGACCCCGCGACCTACCTCTCGTGGCGGACGCTCAGCAGGCGGCCGCGGTGCCGGGTCCGCTGCAGGGCGGCTGGGTGGGGTGGTGGGGGTTCGATGCGGCGTCCGCGGCCGTCGGCGCGCCCGCGCGCGTCGACGACGCCGACGGGCCGCAGGAGCTGTGGCTGCGGATCGAATGGTTCATCGTCTTCGACCACGCCGCCTGCGAGGTGTGGATCGCCGCGCCCGCCGACCGCGGCGAGACCCTCGCCGACGCGGTGGAAAGCGCACGATCGTCGGCTGCGCGTGCGGCGTCGCGCCGCCCCGCCGCCACACGCCAGGCGGTCCCCACCGCATCGGCCCGTCAGACGCCGGAGGAGTATCGGGCGCTCATCGCGCGGTGCCGAGACGCGATCCGGGCCGGCGACGCCTACCAGCTCTGCCTGACGACGCGGTTCACGGTCGCGGCATCCGCACCATTCGATCCCGTCACCACCTATCTCGCGCTGCGCGACGCGCTGCCCGCACACCACGGTGGGATCATCCGCAGCGGCGACACCGCGTTGCTCAGCGCGAGTCCCGAGCGCTTCCTCGAGGTCACAGGCGGCGTGGTGCGCACGCACCCGATCAAAGGCACCCGGCCGCGAGGCCGCGACGCCGACGATGACGCCGCGCTGCGTCGCGCGCTCGTCGACAGCGTGAAGGAGCGCGCCGAGAACGTCATGATCGTCGACCTGATGCGCAACGACCTGCAGCGGGTGTGCCGGCCGGGGACGGTCCGCGCCGAACGTCTGCTCGAGGTGGAGTCGTATACAGCGGTCCACCAGTTGGTCAGCACCGTCGCGGGCCAGCTCCTGCCCGACGCCACCCTCGGACACCTGCTGGACGCCGCCTTCCCTGCGGGGAGCATGACGGGGGCGCCGAAGCTGTCGGCGATGACGATCCTGTCCGCGCTCGAAGGGGCAGGCCGGGGCATCTACGCGGGGTGCTTCGGCTGGGTCGGCACCGACGGTCGCGCCGACCTGGCGATGACGATCCGATCGATCGTGCTGCGACCGCACGGCGCATACGTCGGTGCCGGCGGCGGCATCACCTGGCTCTCCGATCCCGAAGAGGAGGTCGCCGAGGTCGGGCTCAAAGCCCGCGGCCCCCTCGCCGCGCTGGGTGCGAATCTGCCGCCGGGATGGTAGGACGGGTCCGCTAACCTGGAAGGACGCCTCTCGTGCGTTCCCGAGCTTTCAGATTGGTCTTCCCCTTCCCATGAGCAGCCCCACAGACATCGCCACCGCCGCCGAGAACGGACCGTACGACGTGCACGCCGTGCAGGAGAAGTGGCAGCGCATCTGGGCCGAGAAGGACCCGTTCCGCGCCGGCGGTGAAGACGACACCCGCCCGCGAAAGTATGTGCTCGCGATGTTCCCCTACCCGTCGGGCGACCTGCACATGGGGCACGCGGAGAACTACCTCTACTCCGACATCGTCGCGCGCTTCTGGCGTCACCGCGGGTACAACGTGCTCAACCCGATCGGCTGGGACAGCTTCGGCCTGCCCGCCGAGAACGCCGCCATCAAGCGCGGCGTCGAGCCGCGCGGCTGGACCTACGGCAACATCGCGCAGCAGCGCTCCAGCATGCAGCAATACGGCGTCTCGTTCGACTGGTCGCGCGTACTGCACACCTCCGACCCGGAGTACTACCGCTGGAACCAGTGGCTCTTCCAGCGGCTCTATGAGAAGGGCCTCGCGTACCGCAAGGATGCGCTCGTCAACTGGGACCCGGTGGACCAGACCGTGCTCGCCAACGAGCAGGTGCTGCCCGACGGGACATCGGAGCGCAGCGGCGCCGTGGTCGTCAAGAAGAAGCTGACCCAATGGTTCTTCCGCATCACGGAGTACGCCGACCGTCTGCTCGACGACCTGAACCAGCTCGAGGGCTTCTGGCCGCACAAGGTGCTGCAGATGCAGCGCAACTGGATCGGACGCTCGGTCGGCGCCGACATCGACTTCGAGATCGAAGGCCGCGCCGACAAGATCACCGTGTTCTCGACGCGCCCCGACACCCTTTACGGCGCGACGTTCATGGTCGTCGCTCCGGACTCCGACCTCGCCGCGGAGCTCGTGGCCTCGGCATCCCCGGAGGCGCGCATGCGCTTCCAGGACTACCTCGACACCGTGCAGAAGACGAGCGAGATCGACCGGCAGACCGCCGACCGCCCGAAGACCGGCGTGTTCCTGGAGCGGTACGCGGTCAACCCGGTCACGGGGGAGCGGCTGCCCATCTGGGCCGCGGACTACGTGCTCGCCGGCTACGGCCACGGCGCCGTCATGGCGGTTCCCGCCCACGATCAGCGCGACCTCGACTTCGCCCGTGCGTTCGACCTGCCCGTCAAGGTGGTCGTCGACACGACAGCCCCCGTGACCGGCGCGATCCCGGTGATCGAACTGGATGCCGAGGGCGTGCCGATCGATCCGGGTGCTCCGGGCATCGACGAGATCGACCCGGCCAAGACCGGCGTCGCGATCACGGGCGACGGCCGGATGATGAACTCCGGCCCCCTCGACGGGCTGAGCAAGCGCAACGCCATCGCCCGGGCCATCGAGCAGCTCGAGGCCGCCGGAACCGGTCGCGCTGCGAAGACCTATCGCCTGCGCGACTGGCTCATCTCACGCCAGCGCTACTGGGGCACGCCGATCCCGATGGTGCACACCGCCGATGGGCGCATCGTGCCCGTGCCGGACGAGCAGCTGCCCGTCGAGCTGCCGGCCATGGAGGGCCTCGACCTGACGCCGAAGGGCTCTTCTCCGCTGGGCGCCGCGACCGGATGGGTCGAAACCGTCGACCCCGAGACGGGCGAGCCGGCCCTGCGCGACCCCGACACGATGGACACGTTCGTCGACAGCTCCTGGTACTTCCTGCGGTTCCTGTCACCGGGCGACACGACGAAGGCGTTCTCCTCGAAGGATGCCGACCGATGGGGTCCGGTGGACTTCTACATCGGCGGCGTCGAGCACGCCATCCTGCACCTGCTGTACGCGCGCTTCATCACGAAGGCGCTGTTCGACATGGGCCTCGTCGAGTTCACCGAGCCGTTCTCCCACCTCATCAACCAGGGCATGGTCATCCTCGACGGCGCCAAGATGAGCAAGAGCAAGGGCAACCTCGTGCTCTTCCAGGACGAGCTGAACGCCCACGGTGCCGACGCCCTGCGGGTCGCGCTCGCCTTCGCCGGTCCGGTGGAGGACGACAAGGACTGGAGCGATGTCTCGACGACGGGAGCCGCGAAGTTCCTGGCGCGCGCCTGGCGCATCGCGCATGAGGTGACCAGCGCTCCGGACGTCGTGTGGGCCGAGGGAGACCAGGCGCTTCGCCGTGTCACCCATCGCCTGTGGGCCGACGCCCCGGCGCTCATCGAGCAGACCAAGTTCAACGTCGTCGTCGCCCGTCTGATGGAGCTCGTCAACGCGACGCGCAAGACGATCGACGGCCCCGCCGGGGCGGGGGATCCTGCTGTCCGCGAGGCCGCCGAGGCGATCGCGATGGTCCTCGACCTGTTCGCTCCGCACACCGCCGAGGAGATGTGGGAGCAGCTCGGGTACGAGCCGTTCGTCGGTCTCGCCACCTGGCGTCAAGCCGATCCGACGCTGCTGGTCGAGGAGTCGGTCACCGCGGTCGTGCAGATCGACGGCAAGGTGCGCGGCACGCTGACGGTGCCGGCGCGCATCTCGGCCGACGAGCTGGAGGCGCTGGCGCGCGCGGACGAGAAGGTCGTGCGCTCACTCGGCGGACGCGAGATCGCACGCGTCGTCGTCCGCGCTCCCAAGGTCGTCAGCTTCACCACCGCGTAGTCTCCTCCCCATGAGGGCGGTGCCCGCCGCTCGTCCACGGATGCCGCGCGGGCGCTGATCCCGGCGGTACGCCGATGGCACGGTGTGGAGGTGAGTCCGCCCGGCATCGATCACCCACCGCGCACCGCCGCCGACGCGCATCGCGCGCGTCGGCGGCGCGTCGGCACCGGTGCGGCCCTGGTGCTGGTGCTGGCCGCCGCGGCGATCGCGGTCGCGGTGGGGCTCGTCCGCTCGGTGGCCACCGCCGACACGGGCGTCGCGGTGGCGCCCGTCGAGATCTCGGCCGCTGCGCTCTACGTGCACGTGTCGGGTGCCGTGGAGCGCCCCGGGCTCTACCGCCTGGACGGCGGAGCGCGCGTCGTCGATGTGGTCTCCGCCGCGGGCGGGTTCACGGACACCGCCGATCGCACGGCGGTCAATCTGGCGCGACCTCTCGTAGACGGCGAACAGGTGCAGGTGCCGGAGGTCGGGGAGGCGCCGTCCACCGGCGCACCCGTCAGCGGTGACGGACGCGTGAACCTCAACACCGCCGACGTCGCCGCCCTCGACACGCTTCCGCGCGTGGGACCCGCGATCGCAGAGCGGATCATCGCGTGGCGCGAGGAGAACGGCCGGTTCACCAGCGTCGACGATCTGCTGTCGGTTCCCGGCATCGGCGAGAAGATGCTCGCCGGACTCCGCGACCTGGTGACGGTGTGACCGGCACCGCGGCGACGACACCTCAGCCGACGCGAGCCGGCCGGGGCGGCCGATCCCTGCGACGCCGGGACGTGCGCCTCGTGCCCGTCGCCGCCGGTGCGTGGGTGACCGCCGGGGTCCTCACCGGCACGGCGGATGCCGCGGCATCCGCGGCCGCGCTGCTCTGGGCGAGCGCACTCGTGGTCGTCCTCGCGCTGGTGCACCGGCGGCGCCGCTCCGCTGCGTTCCGGGCGGGACGCAGCGCTCCTGCGCTCGCCCTGGTCGCCATCGTCCTGGCCGTCGCGGCGGGGGTCGCCTCGCACGTCGCCTCCGCGCTGCCTGCTCGCGGAGCCGTTGCGGCGGCCGAGATCGCCGGGGGACGTGCGCTGACGGTCGACGTCGTCGCGGTCGGCAAGATCGAACGCGGCGCGGCCGGCTGGCGATTCGACGCCGTGCTGCAGCGGCTCGCCTACGGAGAGACCACGATCACGACACCGGTGCCGGTGCTCGTACGCACCGGCGACGTCCCGCCGGGACTCGATCTCGGCGCCCGCGTGAGCCTGACCGGAACGGCATGGGCCGCGGGCCCCGGCGAACGGGCCGTCCTCGTCATCGATGCGTCCGCGACGCCGACGCTGATCGCCGCACCGACGGGAGTGTCCGCTCTGGCCTCGCTCCTGCGCCACGGACTGACCGCCGTCACGACCGGGCTCCCCGATCCCGGCGGCGGCCTGATCGCGGGTCTCGCGGTCGGCGACACCTCGGGAGTGTCGGACGGGCTCGATGCGGCGATGAAGTCCTCTTCGCTGTCGCACCTCACCGCCGTGAGCGGAGCCAACTGCGCCCTGGTCGTCGGGATCGCCTTCGCTCTGGCGGCCCTGTGCGCAGCGCGCCGTGCCCTCCGGGTGATCGCGGGCCTCGGCGCCCTCGTCGCGTTCGTGATCCTCGTCTCGCCGGAGCCGAGCGTCATCCGCGCGGCGACGATGGCCGCCATCGCCATGCTGGGCCTGATGCTGGGTCGCACCGGGGCGGGGCTCTCCTTGCTGACAGCGTCGGTCGTCCTCCTGCTCCTGCTCGACCCGTGGCTGTCGCGCTCGATCGGGTTCGCCCTCTCGGTCGCCGCCACCGCCGCGCTTCTCGTCCTCGCCGGGCCCCTCGCGGATGGCCTCTCGCGGTGGATGCCGCGCACACTCGCTCTGTTCGTCGCCGTGCCGCTGTCCGCTCAGCTCGCGTGCGGCCCCATCATCGTGCTGATCTCGCCCCAGGTGTCGATCTACGGTGTGGCGGCGAACATGCTCGCCGCGCCGGCCGCGCCGGTGGGCACCGTTCTGGGGCTCGCCGCCTGCCTGTGCGCCGGCATCCCCCTCCTGGGTGCGGGACTCGCGGCGCTCGCCTGGGTGCCGGCCGCCTGGATCGCCGCCACCGCCACGACACTCAGCACCCTGCCGGGCAGCGCGATCTGGTGGCCCGAGGGCGTCGGGGGCCTGGCCGCCCTGACCCTTGCCAGTGCGGCCGTGGTCGTCCTGCTGCTGCGCACACCGCGACCGGCGCGGGTCGCCGCAGTCGTGGTCCTGGCCGTCACCGCGGTCGTCGTGGCCGCAACCGGCCCCGCCGCGCAGGTCGGTCTTCGCGCCCGCCTTCCCGTCGCCTGGTCGATCGCGGTGTGCGACGTCGGCCAGGGCGATGCGATCGCGATCCGCGCCGCCGGTCGCGTCGCGCTCGTGGATACCGGCCCCGATCCGCAGGCGCTCACGAGCTGCCTGGAGACGCTCGGTGTGGACCGGGTGGACCTTCTGGTTCTCACCCATTTCGACCACGACCACGACGGAGGAACGCGCGCGGTCGCCGGCCGCGTCGACACCGTTCTGCACGGACCGACAGGTGCGCCCGACGACGAACGCACACTGGCCCGGTTGAGCGACGCGGGAGCCCACCTCGTCCGTGCCGACGCGGGGATGACCGGCACCCTCGGCGATGCCCGCTGGCGCGTGCTGTGGCCGCAGCCGCGCACCGCCGCAGGAAACGACGGCAGCGTCGTGATCGACATCGCCGGCCCGACCGTGCCTCCGATGCTGATGCTGGGTGACCTCTCTGCCGAGGGTCAGCGGCGCCTGATGGCGACGGCATCCCTGCGCGCCGCCTACACGGTCGTGAAGGTCTCGCACCACGGCAGCGCCGACCAGGAACCGCGGCTGTACGGACGACTCCACGCCGCAGTGGCGCTGATCTCGGTCGGAGCGAACACCTACGGACATCCGCGAAGCGAGACGCTCGCGATGCTCGAATCCTTGGGCGCGCGGCTGGCCCGCACCGACACGGAAGGTCTCCTCATGCTGTGGACCGAGGCATCGAGCGTGCGACTGTGGCACGAGAAGGGATCTCCGTGAGCTGCCGCCGGGCGCTGCCTCGGTGTCGCGAGCCGTCGGTAGGCTGGTGTTCATGCCTTCCGCGCCGCGTCGTCCCGCCTCTCGCGGAGGCGCGCGCACCGCGTCGGCGATCCCGCAGATCTCCTGGCGGTCGCCGCAGCCGGCGCCCGTCGTGCTCGTCTCCGGGCCCGAGGACGTCTGCGCGGAGCGGGCGACCGCCGGCATCCGCGAGTTCCTCCGCGCGGAGGATGCGAGCCTGGAGGTCTCCGACCTGCGGGCCGACGACTACACCTCCGGAAGCCTGCTGACCCTCACGTCGCCGTCGCTGTTCGGCGAGCCGCGGCTCGTGCGCGTCGGAGGCGTCGAGAAGTGCTCCGACGCTTTCTTGACCGAGGCCCTTGCCTACATCGAGGCCCCCCAGGACGGCGCCACGGTGGTGCTCCGCCACACCGGTTCCAGCGTGCGCGGCAAGAAGCTGCTCGATGCGATCCGATCCGGTACCGGTGGCGGCATCGAGATCGCGTGCCCGGCCGTCAAGCGCGACTCCGACCGCTTCGACTTCGCGGCCGGGGAGTTCCAGACGGCGCGCAAGAAGATCGCGCCGGTTGCTCTCCGCGCGCTCGTGGGCGCATTCTCCGACGACCTCACCGAGCTCGCGGCGGCCTGCCAGCAGCTCATCTCCGACGTGCCCGGCGACATCACCGAGCAGATCGTGGAGCGGTATTACGGCGGCCGCGTGGAGACCTCGGCGTTCACGGTCGCCGACACCGCCATCGCCGGCCGGTACGGCGATGCTCTCGTGGCTCTTCGCCACGCCCTCGCCAGCGGCGCCGATCCGGTGCCGCTGGTTGCCGCGATCGCCTCGAAGCTGCGAACGATGGCGCGCGTCGCCGGCATCCGAGAGTCGTCCGCGTCGCTCGCGGCTCGACTCGGCATGAAGGACTGGCAGGTCGATCGCGCGCGCCGTGACCTCACGGGGTGGAACGAGGCGAGCCTCGGCCTCGCCATCCAGGCGGCGGCGCGGGCGGATGCCGAGGTCAAAGGCGCCTCACGCGATCCCGTCTTCGCCGTGGAGCGCCTCATCACGATCATCGCCACCCGCGCCCCCTACGGCGCCTGAGCGCGGGGGATGCCGCATCCGTCACTCTGCGGCGCACCCGACCCCGCGCTCATCCGTCCCGTCTGGTCGCATCCGGCACGAATGAACGACCAGACAGGACCGACGAACACGCGCACGCGCACGCGCGTGCACCGTGCCCACCCATGACGAAGGCCCGCCGCCGCGGATGCGGGGACGGGCCTTCGATGATGTGGATGCGGCTCAGAGAGCGGCGACCTGCTTCGCGATCGACGACTTGCGGTTCGCGGCCTGGTTCTCGTGGATGACGCCCTTGCTCACAGCCTTGTCGAGCTTCTTGGACGCCTTCGCGAGCGCCTTCTCGGCAGCGGCCTTGTCGCCGGCGGCGATCGCCTCGCGGGTGCGACGCACCTCGGTCTTCAGCTCGCTCTTGACGGCCTTGTTGCGCTCGCGCGCCTTCTCGTTGGTCTTGTTGCGCTTGATCTGCGACTTGATGTTCGCCACGTTCGACGGCTCTTTCGTTCGGTTTTCGATGGATGTGCCGGGGTAGCGGTAGAGGGACGCCTCCGGCGGCGTGCGGGGTGGGACCCACACGCAAGCCAATCACCGAGTCTATCAGGTCGCCGCGCGCCGCCCCCGCAATGCGGGCCGCGGCACCGGGCGTGCGGCATGATCGGCTCGTTCGGCCTCATCGACGAGGCCCGCCGACGAAGGAGTCGCCGTGACTGCCGCCTCGCCAGACCCGAGCACCCGGAACGCGCCCCGACGCGCCGGTGCCGCATGGTTCACACTGTTCACCCTCGCGTGGCTGGCGATCTGGACAGCCCAGCTGACCCCGCTGCAGCTGCTCATCCCGCTGCAGCTGAACACCCCCGGCGACGCCGACCGGTGGATCTCGGGGGTGGTGTCCTCGGGACTGATCCTCGCCGCCGGCGGCCTCGCGGGTGTCATCGCCGGCCCGCTCGCCGGCGGCATGAGCGATCGCACCCGTGGCGCCTTCGGCAGGCGTCGTCCGTGGGCGCTCGGGGGAGTGGTACTGGGCGCCGTCTCGCTGATCGGCCTCGCGTTCGCCACGGTCCCGTGGGCGGTGGCGATCTCGTGGATCGGCGTCTCCGTCGGTGTCGCCGTCGCATCCGCAGCGTTCACCGCGATGATCGCCGACCAGCTCACCGAGCAGCGCGGCACCGCTTCCGCCTCGATCTCGTCCTCGCAGGCCCTCGGAGTCGTCGTCGGCGTGGGGGTCATCGTCCTTCTCGGCCTGGGCGTGATCGCGGGCTATCTCGTCCTCGGCGGCGTCCTGCTGATCGCGGGCGGCCTCGGCGCCCTGCTGCTGCCCGACCCGCCCGCACCCGCCGCTTCCGCCACCGCACGCACCCGTCTCTCCGCCGCGGAGCGCTTCGCCGCCTTCCGGGACCGCGATTTCGCGTGGATGCTGTGGGGGCGTCTCGTCGTCAACATCGGCAACGCCCTCGGTACCGGCCTGCTGCTGTTCTTCCTTCTCTACGGGCTGCACCGCGACCCGGCCGACGCACAGGACGAACTGCTGCTGCTCATCGTCGTCTACACCGTCTTCGTCGTCGCGGCATCCGTCGTCGCCGGGGCGGTCTCGGATCGCACCGGACGCCGACGCGGCATGACGGTCGCCGCCGCCCTCGTGCAGGGCGCTGCTGCTCTGCTGCTCGCAGTGTTCCCGTCCTTCGACATCGCCCTCGTGGCGGCCGCGCTGCTGGGCGTCGGGTACGGCGCGTACATGGCCGTCGGGCTCGCACTCGGCACCGACCTCCTGCCGTTCGCCGAGGACAGCGCGCGCGACCTGGGCTTCGTCACCGTTGCGGCGAGCCTGGGGCAACTGCTCGGACCGCTCGTTGGCGCCGGCCTGGTCGCCGCCGTCGAGGGGTTCTGGCTGCTGTTCCTCGGCGGCGCCGTGCTGTCGGTGCTCGGCGGACTCATGACCCTGATGGTGCGGGCTGAGTCCCGGCATCCATCGTCGCCAGCGCCAGATCCACAACGGCGTTGAAGACCCGCGGACGCATCGCGGTGACCAGGTGCGAGGTACGCGGCACCACGATGAGCTCCGCGGCGGGCACCAGAGACGTGAACAGCCTCTCGTTGATGCGCAACTGATCGAACTGCCCGTTCACGAACCACGTCGGCACCGCGATGCGACGCAGCGCGGCGAGCAGGTCGAGCACCGACAGGCTGCGCAGCGCGGTGTCCTGCGCGTCATACGCATACCCACCGGCGCCGAAGTCGGCCCGCGTCTCGACGGGCAGCGTGCGATCGAGCACCCACTCGGCGATCGGTGCGCCGCGGCGGGGAAGCCGATCGAAGCCGCGAGCGAGCGTGCGATAGGTCTGCAGCGCCACGCCGCGCGGGATCGCGGTGCAGGATGCCGCGATGAACGCGTCGACCGGCGGGCGCTCCGCCGCGCCGACGTACTCGATGGACACGAGACCGCCCATGGAGTGGCCGACGAGCAGCACACGGCCGCGTGTGGCGGCATCGCGCACCGCGCCGTCGATCGTCGCGAATGCGCCGTCGAGCGTGAAGGGCTCACCCATCCGCGCACCGTGGCCCGGGAGGTCGAGTGCGACCGCGTCGATGCCGCGGCCACGCAGATGCTCGACCTGCGCGCGCCACATCGTCGCCGAGGTACGGATGCCGTGCACCATCACCACCGTCGTCGCCATGGTCTTCAGCCTAAGCAGTGGGCGCGGCCCGGGATCCGACGTGCACGCAGACACGCACGAGGCCCCGGACACCCGCCGAAGCGGGGCCGGGGCCTCGGGTGCGAGCGATCAGCCCATGAGGCTCCGACGACGACGTGTCATCGCGAGCAGCAGGCCGGCCGCGAGCAAGAACGCTCCGCCGAGCGCGAGACCCCAGGGGAGCTCGGCGCCCGTGGTGGCGAGGGTGCCTTCACCGACCACCTGCAGCGGAAGGTTCAGCACGACCCGTCCGTCGGCACCCAACACGATGAGGTGGTGAGTACCCAGCGGGAGCGTCGACGGCACCGTCACGGTGAACGTCACGCGGCCCGCGGCATCAGCGGCCGGGATGCCGGTGATGACGATCGGATCGCTGTTCAGCGTGGCGACCACCTGTTCGCGCGCGCCCAGCCCGGTGAGCGTCACCGTGAACGACGCGCCGCGCTCGATGCGCCCATCGGCCGACAGCCCCGCGGTCGACACACCCGCCGCGGCACCGCCGGTGCTCGGCAGCGTCGTCGACGGCGACGGAGACGGCGCACCGGTCGGGGCGCCCGTCGTGGAGGGCGAACCGGTCGGGGACGCGCTCGAGGTCGGGCCCGGCGTCGGTGTGGTGGCGGTGACCAGCACAGCGCGTCCGAGCGGCGAGGGCGTCATCGGCGTGACCGCCGCCGCGTAGGCGAGGGTCGCGTCGAGGTCGACCTGACCGGTGTCCGTGCGGGCTGTTCCCTGCGCGAACGGCGTGAAGCCGTCCCCGCCGTTGGCGAGGAACGAGTTCGTCACCACCGTGAAGGTGTCGGCGTCGCTGATCTTCTTCCCGTCCAGCGACATCGACACGATGTGTCCCGACCGCGACGCCGTCTGGCCGGCGAGCGGTGCATCCTCGGTGTACTCGTAGGTGAAGCCCTTCGAGACGCCCAGGTGCAGCTTGGGACGGTCGCCGGTCGACTGCCACTGGCGCGTCAGGATGTCCTTCAGCTGGGCACCGGTGAGGGTCACCGTGACGAGCGTGTTCGCGAACGGCTGCACGGCGGCCAGATCCTTGAACGTCACCGTCCCGTCGCCGCTGCGCACGAGGTCGGCGCGCAGTCCGCCCGGGTTCATCAGCGCGATCTGCGCCTTCGTGCCCGCGTAGCCCGGGTTGGTGCTCGTGGCCCACAGATAGATGTCGGCGACGGTGTTGCCCATCGTCGACTCGACTCCGCGATCCGAGCCGCCCTTCCCGCCGCGCAGGATGTCAGCCGTGATGACGCCCACCGGCTTGGAACCGATCGTGTTGGCCTGTGCGGTGAAGGCGGCGACCATCGAGGCGACCGCCGCATCGGCCGGGTAGGCCTTGGCGAGCGCCTGCGTCGATCCGGTCGCCGACACCAGCTCGTGAGCGTCGGTGTCGTACTGCAGCGAGAGCTGTCCGAGCGCCTTGCCGTACTCCGACGCCTGGATGACCGGTCGCAGCTTCCCGCTGGAGCCCACCTGCACGTTGCACGCGTAGGTCTGGTGCGTGTGCGCGGAGACGATGGCATCGATGTGGCTGGATGCCCCGCGGATGAGGGTGCCGAAGTCCGAGGGGTCGGTGGCGACCGCGTCGCACTGGTTCGACACCGACGAGCCGGAGTGCGTGAGCAGCACGGTGACGTCGGCCAGGTTGCCGTCGGCGATCGTCGTGGCGACCCGGTTGGCCGCATCGAGCTGGTCACCGAACTCGATGCCGTCGATGCCCTTCGGGTCGACCATCCGCGCCGTATCGGTGGTCACCGTGCCGATGAAGGCGACGCGCACGCCGCCGATCGTCTTCACGGTGTACTCCGGCAGGACAGGCGTGGTCGTCCCCTTCTTGTACACATTGGCGCCGAGCGCGAACGGCGAACCGGCGGTGATCTGCGCGTCGGTCACGTTCGCGGGGTCGGTGTTGCCGCCGAAACGCGGCAGCACGCGACTCTTCAGGTCGGTGAAGCCACGGTCGAACTCGTGGTTGCCCACCGCCGACACCTCCAGCCCCGCGGCCTTCAGCGCGTCGATGGTCGGGCTGTCCTGCTGGATCAGCGAAGTGAAGGTCGACGCCCCGATGTTGTCGCCGGCCGAGACCAGCAACGTGTTCGGGTTCTTCGCCTTCTTGGCAGCGACCGCTCCGGCGAGCACGGCCGCTCCGGCCTCGCCCTGGCTGCCGGGCTCGATGCGACCGTGGAAGTCGTTGATCGTCAGGATGTCGATCTTCGTCGGTGCGCTCTTGCGTGCGGACAGACCGACCTTCAGCGGATCGTGATCGCTCGAGCGATACGGAACGTCCTGCCAGAACAGCGTGCCGTGGTTGTTGTAGCGGCTGTACTCCAGCGCCACCGACTCGCCCGAGTTGATGTTCCAGACATCACCTCCCGTGACACGCTTGCCGGCCGCCGCGTTCAGCAGCACGTGGTCGAGCGAGCCCGCGAGGCCGTCGAACGAGTAGGTGGAACGCCCCACCTTCAGCGCCGACTCGGCATCCGTGTAGCCCGCATCGTAGAGGACCTTCAGCGGGTCCTCCTGGGTGTAGGAGTTGAAGTCGCCGACGAGGACGGCTGCCTCGCCGGTCGTGGTGATCGAAGAGACCCAGTCCCGCAGCGCGGTCGCCTGAGCGACGCGCGCCGGGTTCCAGGCGCCCTGTCCGTCCTTCTGGTCGGCCTGCGATCCGCTGGCGCCACTGGAGCCCTTGGACTTGAAGTGGTTCACGACGAAGAGGAACGGCTCGCCGCCAGCGGCAGGAGCGAACTTCTGCGCGATCGGCTCGCGTGCGTTGTCGAAGGCCTGCCCGGAGCCGGACTGCGTCCCCAGCGCGAGCGCATCGCCGACCGGGGCGACCCGGGCGGGCTGATAGATGATCGCGTTGCGGATGACGTCCTGCTGCGACGCATCGGGCAGCTGTGCGGATGCCGGGACGTAGGCCCACTTCTCGCTTCCCGCAGCGGCGTTGAGCGCCGCGACGAGGGTCGAGACGGCCTTGTCCGGCGTCGCCGGCGTGGACTTGGCCGAGTTCTCGATCTCCATGAGACCGACCACCGAGGCGTCCAGCGTGTTGATGGCCGAGACGATCTTCGACTGCTGGCGGGCGAGGTCCGCCGCACCCCACGCGCCGCGGAGGTCGCAGCCGCCGCGCACGTTCGTGCCGACGCCGGCGCGGTCGGTGTACGGCTGGCAGGACGCATCGGACGAGCCGAGCGTCGTGAAGTAGTTGAGCACGTTGAACGAACCCACGCTGAGGTCACCGCCGACCGAGGCGGGAGCCGCGGTGCGCGGGTTGGTGAAGCTCGCCTGCCCCTGCGTCTTGCCATCGCCGGCGAGGAAGGACACCGGGTTCAGCTTCCACGTGTTGTTGCGGTAATCGAGCACGAACGCGCCGCTCAACGATGCGGTGCCGCCGACGACGACCGGCTTGTCGAGCGAGACGTAGGCCGGAGTCAGGTCGCCGTTCAGGAGCGCGCCGGTCCCGTTGTTGGCACGCGCCGCGTAGTCGAGCGAACCGCCGTCATCGAGGACGACGCCGCGCGCGAGGTTGTCCGCCGTGACCGCGGCGGCTTCGGAGCTGCCGGGGCGAGCGACGTCCGTCGGCTGACGGAGCACGCCCGATCCTGCGGCCAGGCCCACCTCGCCGTAACGGTTGGTGTTGTTGGTGTTGGTGACCGTGAAGGTGCCGGTGACGCTCACGAGCATCGACTCGAGGCTCTCCCGCTGCGCGGTCGAGGCCGGCCATGTGCTGAGCACGACGGGCTTGGGGGCCGCAGCCGCATCGATCTTGCGCGCCGTGCCTGCATCGACCGTCAGCTGTGTCAGACCGTTGAACTCGGACGCCTTGCCGGTGACGCGCACGGTGTCGCCGAGGGCGACCTCGCTGGCCACGGCCGAAGTCTTCGCGTAGACGAAGATGGCGTCGGATGCCGTGTGGGTGCTCAGATCGACCGTGCCGCCCGTTCCGGGCGTCTGGATGACGTAGCCGTTGTAGCCGCCCGTCGCGTAGTGAGCGGTGACGACGCCTTCCGTCGTGACGGTCTGACCGTTCAGCGGCGTCTTGTCGGCGGATCCCTGAATCGCGGCGATCGGCGTGATCGTGTCGGTTCCCGCGGGTGCCGTCGACGTCGGCTGCGGAGTCGGCGTCGGCGTCGACGTTGCGCTCGGCTGGGGAGTGGGGGACGCGGTACCGGTCGGCCCAGGCGTCGGCTCCGCGCCGGCGGCGGAGTTCTGCGGAGTGGGGGCGCCCACGGCGAAGTCCGCGCTGTTGACGGCGGTGTTGGTGTGCGATGCGTTACGCGAGATGCTGGTCGGGTTCTCGGTGCCAGGTGCGGGCGAGCCGGCCGCGGGTGTCGCGGACGAGCCCCAGGCCACGTAGTCGACGACATCGGCGTCGCTCGGTCCGGTCACGATGGTCGCACTCGAGACCAGGGCGACCTTGCCGGTCGTCCCGCTCAGCGCGAGCGAGCCGACGGCATCCGGTGTGGGAAGGGGCGTCGTCCCGCCTTGCCCCTTCGCCTCCTGGACGAGGAAGGTGCGTCCGGCGGCGATGGTGCCGCTGAGGGGCTGCGCCGAGAACTTGTTGTCGCCGCCTGCTGCGGCGTACTGCAGCGTCCAGCCGTCGAGGCTGACCGGCGCCGACGAGACGTTCACGAGTTCCACGAAGTCGTGCGTGTAGGTGGCCTTGCTGTTGCCGCCCCCGCCGTATACCTCGTTGATGAGCACGGCGGCGTCCGCGGAGACCGCCGCCCGAGCGGGAAGAGCGGCCAGACCCGCGCCGGTGAGGGCGAGGGCTCCGGCGGTGATGGCGGCGACGATCGAGCGTCGCTTCCGCCTCTCGGCGGTGGGACGCATGGCGTCCGGTGTCGGATCTGACACGTGTTCTCCCTGGTTTCGCATGCAACAGCGGACAGCCGCATACACGGCGGTCCTCTTCGGTGATTGAGTGCCGATGATGAGGTGGCTGTGAGACGAAAAGGTTTCACCGAAGTGAACGCCGCACGACATCCGGTCCCATCGAACGTGAGATCGAGCTTCTGTGGCGCGGATCGCGGCGGCAAGAGAATGAGCGGTTAACTCTTTCTCATCCTGCGCGGCCCTGGCGCGTCGCGCGACGGGCACGCTAGAGTCCCGCGCGCAGCGGCGCGGGGGCGTCGCCGCAGACGCCGGTAGACTGCTCGGGACATGTCACCGCGCGCCCTGAAGCCTCTCGAGCCGTCTGCGACCCCTCCAGAGCTGATCCGCAATTTCTGCATCATCGCCCACATCGACCACGGCAAGTCCACGCTGGCCGACCGCATGCTGCAGATCACCGGCGTGGTCTCGGACCGCGATATGCGTGCGCAGTACCTCGACCGTATGGACATCGAGCGCGAGCGCGGCATCACGATCAAGTCGCAGGCCGTCCGCATGCCGTGGGCGACGACCGACGGCACCTTCGCACTGAACATGATCGACACGCCCGGCCATGTCGACTTCACGTACGAGGTCTCGCGCTCGCTCGCCGCCTGCGAGGGCGCCATCCTTCTCGTGGATGCCGCGCAGGGCATCGAGGCGCAGACCCTCGCGAACCTCTACCTGGCGCTGGAGAACGACCTCCAGATCATTCCGGTGCTCAACAAGATCGATCTGCCCGCCGCCGATCCGGAGAAGTACGCCGCGGAGCTTGCGAACCTCATCGGCGGCGACCCCGCCGACGTGCTGCGGGTCTCGGGCAAGACGGGCATGGGGGTGGAGGAGCTGCTCGACCGCATCGTCGAGCGCATCCCCGCGCCGGTCGGCGACGCCGACGCCCCGGCGCGCGCCATGATCTTCGACTCCGTCTACGACGCGTACCGCGGCGTCGTGACGTACGTCCGCATGGTCGACGGCAAACTCGAACCGCGCGAGCGCATCCAGATGATGTCCACGCGAGCGACCCACGACCTGCTCGAGATCGGTGTCTCCAGCCCCGAGCCGGTTCCCACCCGGGGCCTCGGCGTCGGCGAGGTGGGCTACCTCATCACCGGCGTGAAGGATGTGCGCCAGTCGAAGGTCGGCGACACGATCACCAACCACCGCAAGCCCGCGGGACAAGCGCTGGCCGGCTACACCGACCCCAAGCCGATGGTCTTCAGCGGCATCTACCCGATCGACGGCAGCGACTACGCCGATCTGCGTGAGGCGCTCGACAAGCTGAAGCTGTCGGACGCGTCACTCCAGTACGAGCCGGAGACCTCCGTCGCGCTGGGCTTCGGGTTCCGTTGCGGATTCCTGGGCCTGCTGCACCTCGAGATCATCACGGAGCGTCTGTCGCGCGAGTTCGGCCTCGACCTGATCACCACGGCCCCGTCAGTGACGTACGAGGTCACGACCGACACCGGCGAATCCGTCACGGTCACCAACCCGAGCGAGTACCCGGACGGCCGCGTCGCGAGCGTCTCGGAACCGGTCGTCAAGGTCGGCATCCTGCTGCCCAAGGACTACGTCGGCACGGTGATGGAGCTCTGCCAACAGCGCCGCGGAACGCTCCTCGGCATGGACTACCTCAGTGAGGACCGGGTCGAGCTGCGCTACAACATGCCGCTCGGCGAGATCGTCTTCGACTTCTTCGACCACCTGAAGTCCAAGACCCAGGGCTACGCGAGCCTCGACTACGAGCCTGCCGGATCCCAGGAGGCCGATCTCGTGAAGGTCGACATCCTGCTGCAAGGTGAGAAGGTCGACGCGTTCAGCTCGATCGTCCACCGGGAGAAGGCGTACGCGTACGGCACCCTCATGACCGAACGCCTGCGCAAACTCATCCCGCGCCAGCAGTTCGAGGTGCCCATCCAGGCCGCCATCGGCGCGCGGATCATCGCGCGCGAGAACATCCGCGCCATCCGCAAGGACGTGCTCGCCAAGTGCTACGGCGGCGACATCACCCGCAAGCGCAAACTGCTGGAGAAGCAGAAGGAGGGCAAGAAGCGCATGAAGATGGTCGGTCGCGTCGAGGTGCCTCAGGAGGCCTTCATCGCCGCGCTCTCCGGTGATGTCGAAGGCAAGGACAAGAAGTAAGCCGGACGCCCCGGTTAGGCTGGACATCATGCGTCGCGGAAGCTTTCAGGACGACACTGTCGACTACGCCGCCGTCGGCGCCACGCAGGCGCACGACCTCATGAGCTATCCGCCCGAGAGCAGCGTTCCGGCGGAGGATTCCTGGCTGCTCGGCAGCGGCCACGCCCGCTTCGAGTCGTCGGCCGACGCGCTGCTGTCGTGGACGGCGCTGCGCGGAGCGGGCCTCACGATCTCGGACGTGCGTCCGGCTGCCGGACCGATGTACACGGGCGTGGGCTACGACGTCGACGGCAATCCGATGGTCGCGAGTCGCCTGGACGCCGACCAGCGCTTCGACGCCGACGGGACCCCGTACGTGGCTGCGGGAACGACGGTGCGGGTGCGCGGACACGTCAAGGGCATGAACGCGGACGGCGAGCTGCGCGTCATCTACGCGATCGAAGAGCCCCGGCGCGTCGGCTTCGCTCTGGGGACGGTCGGCGACTCCGTCGTCAGCGGCGAGGAGTCGTTCGTCGTGACCTGGGCGGACAACGACGAAGTACGCTTCACGGTGCGTGCCTTCGACCGTCCCGTCGCCACGCTCTACCGCGTCGTTCCGGCGCTGGTGAAGCGACGCCGTCGTGAGCTGTTCCGCGGATACCTGCAAGCCATCTCTCCGCTGTACACGACGCCGGCCTGATGGGCTCCGCCCTCCCGCTCGGTGACCCCGCGCCGATCGACGGCGCGCTGCCGCCCGATATCTCGATCGACCCCGCCCGCGACTTCGGCGTCTACCTGCACGTGCCCTTCTGCCGGGTGCGCTGCGGCTACTGCGACTTCAACACCTACACCGCCACGGAGCTCCGGGGCGCGCGCCAGGACGCGTACGCCGACGAGGTTCTCCGCGAGATCGCGCTCTCACGGGGCGTGCTGTCGGCGCGGGGGCCCCTCCGCGCGGCATCCACCGTCTTCTTCGGCGGCGGCACGCCCACTCTGCTTCCCGCGGGAGATCTGGCGCGGATGCTCGACGGCATCCGCTCCGCCTTCGCGCTGGCCGCCGACGCCGAGGTCACCGTCGAGGCCAACCCCGACACGGTGACCGTCGCAATGGCACACGAGCTGGCGGAGGCCGGCGTGACCCGGCTGTCGATCGGCATGCAGTCGGCCGTGCCCCACGTGCTCGCCGCACTCGAGCGCACCCACGATCCGGCCGGCGTGCAGACGGCCGTCGACGCGGGGCGCTCGGCCGGCCTCGATGTGAGCGTCGATCTGATCTACGGCGCGCCGGGGGAGGCGTTGGACGACTGGCGTCGTTCGGTCGAGGCAGCTGTGGCGCTCGCACCCGACCACATCTCCGCGTACGCGCTCATCATCGAAGAGGGCACGAAGCTCGAGCGCCAGATCCGCCGCGGAGAGGTCGCCGCGCCGGACGACGACCTCCAGGCCGACATGTACGAGCTGGCCGACGAGGCGTTCGCATCGAACGGGTTCGGCTGGTACGAGGTGTCGAACTGGGCGACGGCGCCCCGTCACCGCTCCCGCCACAACCTCGCGTACTGGCGCGGCACCGACTGGTGGGGCTACGGCCCCGGCGCGCACAGCCACGTCGACGGCCTGCGGTGGTGGAACGTCAAACACCCCGCGGCGTATGCGCAGCGCCTTGCCGCCGGCACGTCGCCCGCGGCGGCGCGGGAGCGCCCCGATGCCGCTGCGCGGCGACTCGAGGACGTGCTCCTGCGGTCGCGGATCGCCGAGGGCATCGCGGTGTCCGAGCTGACCGAAGAGGGTCGTCACGCGATCGCGGCACTCATCGCCGACGGGCTCATCGACGGGTCCTCCGCCGTGCGCGGCCGCGTCGTCCTCACCCGCCGCGGCCGCCTGCTGGCGGATGCCGTGGTGCGCGCCCTCACCGCCTGACCGCGCGATCGCGGTAATATTGGCACTCGACGACCCTGAGTGCCAACAAGGAGGAGCGATGGTCTCGGAACGCGGCCTGCAGGTCCTCCGCGCGATCGTGCAGGACTACGTCGACACCCATGAGCCCGTCGGCAGCAAGGCGATCGTCGAACGTCACCAGTTCGGCGTGTCCGCGGCGACCATCCGCAACGACATGGCGCTCCTGGAGGACGAGGAGCTCATCGCCGCGCCGCACACGTCCTCCGGACGCGTACCCACCGACAAGGGCTACCGCGTGTTCGTCGACCATCTCGCCGACCTGCGGCCGTTGTCCACGGCGCAGCGCTCGGCGATCTCGTCGTTCCTCAGCGATCCGGGCGATCTCGACGAGCTCCTGATGCGCACCGTGCGCGCCCTCACGCAGCTCACCGGACAGGTCGCCATCGTGCAGTACCCGTCGTTCGCGCGCGCGAACGTCACGCACATCGAGTTCGTCCATCTGGGCGGCCCGCGCGTGGTGGTCATCGTCGTGACCGACACCGGGCGAGTCTCCCAGCGCGTGGCCTTCCTGGCCGAGGAGCTCACCGAGGATGCCGCCCGACAGGTCAAGACCGCGATCGCGCGGCTGGTCACGGGCAAGCCCGTCGGCGAGGCCGCGGCCGCCATCGAGGCTCTCTCGGCATCCGCTGCCGACGGCACCCGCATCGACGCCGCGTTGCGCACCGTCGCGCGCATCGTGGGCGAGGAGCTCGAGGACTTCCGGCAGGACCGGCTCGTGATGGCCGGAAGTGCGACCCTCGCGCGGCGCGAGGGCGACTTCCGCGGCAGCATCTACCCGCTGCTGGAGGCCATCGAGGAGCAGGTCACCCTGCTGCGTCTGATGGGCGAGATGGTCGCCGACGAGCACGGTCTCGCCGCGAGCATCGGTCGGGAGAACGAGCCCTTCGGACTCACGGAGGCCTCCATCCTCACGAGCGAGTACGACGCAACGGGCACCCGCGCCCGCGTCGGCCTCCTCGGCCCCACCCGCATGGATTACCCCACCAACCTCGCGGCGGTCCGCGCCGTCGCGCATTATCTGAGCCGACTGCTCGACGAGGACGACACGTCCCGCTGAGCGTCGCGCTCCCGAACACCGACCCGCGCCCGGCAGGGCAGGAAAGGCGATTGTGGCCGACCACTACGAAGTCCTGGGCGTGTCCCGCGATGCGAGCCCCGACGAGATCAAGAAGGCGTACCGGCGTCTCGCGCGCGAGCTGCACCCGGACGTCAACCCCGGAGCGGACGCGTCGGAGCGCTTCAAGCTCGTGACCCACGCGTACGACGTCCTCAGCGACCCGGAGCAGCGCCAACGCTATGACATGGGCGGCGACAGCTCGCCCTTCGGCGGAGGCGGCGCAGGCTTCGGCGGATTCGGCGACATCTTCGAAACGTTCTTCGGCGGCGGGGGAGCACGGGCCGGCCGACCGCGATCGCGGCGTGAGCGCGGCCAGGATGCGCTGGTGCGGGTGACGCTGGATCTCGGCGATGTCGTCTTCGGCACCCACCGTGACATCGACGTCGACACGGCGGTGCTGTGCGAGACCTGCGAGGGATCGTGCTGCCAGCCGGGCACCCAGCCGGCGACGTGCGACATCTGCCACGGTTCGGGTCAGGTGCAGCGCACCGTGCGCAGTCTTCTCGGCAACGTCATGACCTCGCAGCCCTGCACCACGTGCCAGGGCTACGGCACGACCATCCCGTACCCCTGCGCGACGTGCCAGGGACAGGGCCGCGTGCGCGCACGGCGGACGGTGTCGGTCGACATCCCCGGCGGCGTGGAGACGGGCCTGCGCCTCCAGCTGCCCGGCTCGGGCGAGGTCGGCCCGGCGGGCGGTCCGAACGGCGACCTCTACCTGGAGGTCACCGTCGCCACCCACGAGGTCTTCAGCCGTGAGGGCGACGACCTGCTCGCCACCCTCGAGGTCTCGATGCCCGACGCGATCCTCGGCACCCACACGACGATCTCCTCGCTCGACGGCGAGGTCGACCTCGAGGTGCGATCCGGCGTGCAGTCCGGCGACGTCCTGACGATCAAGGGCCGCGGCATCACGCCCCTGCGCGGCGGAACGCGCGGCGACCTCCGGGTCGGTGTGCAGGTCGTCACCCCGACGAAGCTCGACGCCAAGGAGCGCGCTCTCATCGAGGACTTCGCCAAGAAGACCAAGGCCCCGGCGCCCCGCCTGGCGCAGTTCCACCAGGGCATGTTCTCGAAGCTGCGCGACCGGTTCCGCGGCTGAGATGGCACTGCACTTCCTCGTCGACGAACCGCCGACCGACGGGCCCGCCGTCGCCGACGCGGCTCTGGGCGACGAGATCGTCATCACCGGCGCCGAGGCCCATCATGCGGCGGTCGTCCGCCGCGTCCGGGTCGGTGAGGAGGTCACCGTCGGCGATGGTGCGGGCGTCTGGCTCACGGGCATCGTCGCGGCATCCGCCCCCAAGCGCGTCGCAGTGACGGTGACCGGCCGCTCTGTCACCGAGGCGCCGACCCCACGTCTCGTTCTCGCCCAGGCGCTCGCGAAGGGCGACCGCGACGAGCTCGCCGTGCAGGCGGCGATCGAACTCGGCGTGGACGAGATCGTGCCGTGGCAGGGGGCGCGCAGCGTGTCGCGCTGGGGCGGCGACAAGGCCGTCAAAGGCGTCGCGCGTTGGCAGAGCATCGTCCGCGAGGCCGCGAAGCAGGCGCACCGCTCCTGGGTTCCGCGCGTGTCGACGCCGGTGTCCGTCGCCGGCCTCGCCGCACGTGCCGCACATGCCCGCGTGCTGGTCCTGGAGCCGACGGCGTCCGTGCCCCTCAGCACCCTGTCGCTGACCGATAGCGCGGAGGTCGTGCTCGTCGTCGGCCCCGAGGGCGGCATCGCTCCCGACGAACTCGACGCCCTGGCCGATGCCGGAGCCACCGCCGTCCGCCTCGGCGACACGGTGCTTCGCACCTCGACGGCCGGGCCGGCTGCCCTCGCCGTCGTCAACGCCCGCCTCGGCCGCTGGTGACGGGCGCTGACTACACTCGGAGTATGAGCGAACCGTCCATCTTCACGCGCATCCTGGAGGGCGAGATCCCGGCCGAGATCCTCGCCGAGACCGAGAACGTGTTCGCGATCCGCGATATCGCACCCCAAGCGCCCGTGCACCTGCTGATCATCCCGAAGAGTGCCGCCTACCGCGACGTCGTCGAGTTGGCCGCGTCCGATCCCGCCCTCATGAGCGAGATGATCGCACTCGCGAACACTCTGGCCGCCGAGCACGCAGACGGCGACTTCCGCCTGGTGTTCAACACGGGGCCGGGCGCCGGTCAGACGGTCTTCCACGTCCACGCGCATGTGCTGGCCGGGGGACTGGACGAGGGGAGCCTCGGTGGTTGATTCCGCCGACGACGCGAACGCGACCGAGCACGCGGTCGACCGGATTCTCGCGGACGGAGTGGCGATGGTCCAGTTGCTCGGACCGCAGGACCGACTGCTGCGCGTCGTGGAGCGCGAACACCCCGACGTGCAGGTGCACGTGCGCGGCAACGAGATCACTCTCACCGGCGCCGCCGCGTCCGTTGCGCGGGCCCGCGCACTCGTCGACGAGCTGATCGCGATGGCGCGCGCGGGTCAGGGCCTGGAGCCCTCCGACGTGCAGACCTCGAATCGCATCCTCCGGGCCGACACCGGCGAACGCCCGTCCGACGTCCTGGGCGAGGCGATCCTGAGTTCGCGTGGACGCACGATCCGCCCGAAGACCCTCGGTCAGAAGCGCTACGTCGACGCGATCGACGAGAACACGATCGTCTTCGGCATCGGTCCCGCCGGAACCGGAAAGACCTACCTCGCGATGGCGAAAGCCGTCCAGGCGCTGCAGCGCAAGGAGGTCGACCGCATCATCCTGACGCGGCCGGCGGTGGAAGCGGGGGAACGCTTGGGGTTTCTGCCCGGCACCCTGACCGACAAGATCGACCCGTACCTGCGGCCGCTCTATGACGCGCTGAACGAGATGATGGACCCGGAGATCGTCCCCAAGCTCATGGCGTCGGGCACGATCGAGGTCGCCCCGCTGGCGTACATGCGCGGACGCACGCTCAACAACTCGTTCGTCGTGCTCGACGAGGCCCAGAACACGACGCCCGAGCAGATGAAGATGTTCCTCACGCGTCTGGGCTTCGGCACCCGCATGGTCGTGACCGGTGACATCACCCAGGTCGACCTGCCGCAGGGAGCCTCGGGGCTGCGGCTCGTGACGCGCGTGCTGAAGGATATCGACGACATCCACTTCTCGCTGCTGACCAGCGAAGACGTGGTGCGCCACAGCCTCGTCGGCCGGATCGTCGATGCCTACAGCGTGTACGACGAGCAGCGCCTGGCCGCCCGCCGAGAACGAGACGAAGCCGCCGAGTTCGCCAATCGCACCGAGCGTCGCAGCGGTGTGCCGCGCTCCGGCGGACCGCGAGACCACCTGCCACCCCGGGACAGCCGGGGACACCACGGCCCCCACGGAACACAGCGAGGACGCTCATGACCATCGAGATCACCAATGAGTCCGGCGTCGACATCGACGAGACCGTGCTGCTGCGCCTGACCGAGAACAACCTCGCGGAGCTGCACGTCAGCCCGGATGCCGACGTCGCGATCCTCCTCGTCGACGAAGGCGCCATGGAAGCTCTTCACGTGCAGTGGATGGACGAGCCGGGCCCCACCGACGTACTCAGCTTTCCGATGGACGAGTTGCGACCGGGCACGCAGGAACAGCCCACGCCGCCGGGACTGCTCGGCGACATCGTGCTCTGCCCCCAGGTCGCCGAGACGCAGGCTCAGGCAGCCGGCCACACGACCGTCGACGAGCTGATCCTGCTGACCACGCACGGGCTGCTGCACCTGCTGGGCTTCGATCACGCCGAGCCCGAGGAGGAGCGCGAGATGTTCGGTCTGCAGCGCGACCTGATCGCCGCTTTCCACGTCTCGGAGCGTCGACGACGCGCATGACCGAGATCCTCCTGCTCATCGCGGCGGCCCTCCTGGTCGCGCTCGGCGGTCTGATGGCGGCGCTGGACGCGGCGCTGGGTGTCACCTCGCGCGCCGACCTCGCCGAGATGGCGACGTCAGGACGCAGCGCGACCGCTCTCGGGCGGATCGGCGCCGATCCCGAAGCCCACGGCAACGCCGTCGTGTTCATCAGGATCCTCGCCGAGACGACGGCGGCCGTCGTGGTGACGGTGGCCTTCACGATCGCGTTCGACAGCATCTGGTGGGCCATGCTCGCCGCCGCGGTGCTGATGACCGTGGTGTCGTTCGTCCTGGTCGGTGCAAGCCCCCGCGCCGTCGGGCGCCAGCACGCCCGCGGACTGCTCCAGGCGTGCGCCCCGCTCGTGCGCGGCGCGCGCATCGTGCTCGGCCCCCTCGCACACCTGCTCGTGCTCGTCGGCAACCGGGTGACGCCCGGCATCCACCGCGGCGCCTCGTTCGCGAGTGAGGAGCAACTGCTGAGCATGGTCGACGAGGCCGCTTCGCAGGACCTCATCGAAGAGGACGACCGCGAGCTCATCCACTCCGTGTTCGAGTTCACCGACACGTACGTGCGCGAGGTGATGGTTCCGCGCACCGACATGGTGACGATGGATGCCGCCGCCACGACGCAGCAGGCGATGCAGCTCTTCCTGGACAAGGGCGTGTCACGGGTTCCGGTCGCCGACGGCGAAGCCGACGACATCACCGGCGTCGTCTACCTCAAAGACCTCGTGCAGTTCGCGTTCCGCGATGAGACCGCATGGCGGGACGCCCCGGTCGCCCAGATCGCCCGGCCGGCGGTGTTCGTGCCCGAATCGATGAAAGCCGAGACGCTGCTGCAGCAGATGAAGCGCGATGCGGTGCACGTGTGCCTGGTGGTCGACGAGTACGGCGGCGTCTCGGGTCTCGTGACGCTCGAAGACCTGATCGAAGAGCTCGTCGGCGAGATCTCCGACGAGTACGATCCCCGCTCCAGCGAGATCGTCGAGTTGGGCGAGGGACGGTACCGCGTGAGCGCGCGCCTGGGCCTCGATGAAGTCGGCGAACTGTTCGGTCTCGAGCTCGAAGACGAGGACGTCGACTCGATCGGCGGCCTGCTCGGGAAGCTGCTCGGCCGTGTGCCCCTGCCCGGTGCGACCGCGGAGTACTCCGGGCTGCGCTTGACGGGAGGCGCCTCCCGCGGGCGCGGGCGGGGCCTCGCCACGGTGTTCGTCGAACCCACCCCCAGCCTGCTCGCCGTCGACGCCGCCTTCGGCGACGACAACCGCACCGACCGGGAGGATGCCCACCGATGAGTTCCAGCCCCCAGACCCGCTCCGGGTTCGTCACCTTCGTCGGCCGTCCCAACGTCGGCAAGTCGACGCTGACGAACGCCCTCGTCGGCGAGAAGGTGGCGATCACCTCCGACAAGCCGCAGACCACCCGGCGCGCGATCCGCGGCATCGTCAACCGCCCGGCCGGCCAGCTCGTGATCGTCGACACCCCCGGCATCCACAAGCCCCGGACGCTCCTCGGCCAGCGCCTGAACGACCTCGTGGAACAGGTGCTCGGCGACGTGGACGCGATCGGCTTCCTCGTGCCCGCCACGGAGAAGGTGGGTCCCGGCGACCGCCGCATCGCGGCATCCCTCGACGGATACCCGCGCGCGAAGAAGGTGGCCATCGTCACCAAGACCGACATCGCCTCCCGCGACGAGATCACCGAACGGCTGATGGAGGTCGACAGTCTGCGCGAGGACTGGGACGCGGTGATCCCGCTGTCGGCCGTCGCGGGCGAACAGCTCGACGTGCTCGCCGACGAGCTGCTCACGCTCATGCCGACCGGTCCCGCGCTCTATGAGGAGGGGATCGTCACCGACGAGTCGCTCGAGGACCGCATCGCCGAGATCATCCGCGAGGCGGCGCTGGAAGGCGTCCGCGACGAGCTGCCGCACTCGATCGCCGTCACGATCGACGACATCTCGCGCCGTGACGAGGGCGAGCTCACCGACATCTACGCGAACCTGGTCGTCGAGCGCGACAGCCAGAAGGCGATCATCATCGGCCACAAGGGCTCGCGGCTGGCCGCCGTCGGCGCGCGGGCGCGAGCGCAGATCGAGCCGCTCATCGGCACGAAGGTGTTCCTGAAGCTGCACGTGCGCGTCGCCAAGGAATGGCAGCGCGATCCCAAGCAGCTCGGAAGGCTGGGGTTCTGACATGACGCGGCGAACGGCGCGGCAGTGGCGGGCCGTACGGGCAGGCGGCCCCGAGGCGTGGGAGCTCGCGGAGGTCGCGGTTCCCGCCCCGACCCGCGGCGAAGTGACGCTCCGTGTGCGCGCAGCGGGCATGAACCCCGCCGATGCGAAGCATGTCGCCGCCGAGAACGGGCAGTCCTGGCCCGTGCCGATCGGCTACGAGGTGTCGGGCGAGATCACCGCGATCGGACCCGACACCGAGATCGGTTCGGGATCTGCCTCCGTCGGCGACGAGGTGGTGGCCTTCCGGGTGCAGGGCGGCTACGCGACGGAGATGACGGTGGATGCCGCGAAGGTGTTCCGCAAGCCGGAGCCGCTCAGCCACCCCGAAGCGGCGAATCTGCTGCTGACCGGCACCACCGCCGCGGAGATGCTGCACGTCGTCGCGGCGAAGCCGGGGGAGACGATCCTCCTGCACGGCGCGTCGGGGGCGGTGGGTGTGGCCGTGCTGCAGCTGGCGGCGCTGCGCGGCATCCACGTCATCGGGACGGCGGCGGAGAGTTCCTTCGAGCGAGTGCGCCACTTCGGCGGCGACCCCGTCGCGTACGGTCCGGGGCTGTTCGAGCGCGTGGTCGCGATCGCCGGTGACGTTCCGATCGTCGCGGCGCTGGATGCCGTGGGCACCGATGAGGCCGTCGACGTGTCGCTTGCGCTGGTGGCCGATCGCGGCCGGATCGTGACGATCGTCACGCCGTCGCGGGCGAACGCCGATGGGTTCCGCTGGATCGCCGGCGCCCTTCCGGCAAGCGCCCGCTTCCGTGACGAGGCGCGCGCGGGCCTCATCGCGGCGGCGAACGCCGGGACGCTCGCCGTCCCCGTGGCGCGCACCTTCCCGCTCGAGGACGCCCCCGCCGCGCTCGCGCTGCTGGCCGAGGGACATCCCGGGGGAGCCCTGGCGCTGATCCCGTGAGTTTCGTCGAGCTCGTCGCGCAGGTGTACGCTGTCCCCATGCGCGCGTTCGGCCTCCTTCTTAGCCGCCGCGACGAGACCTCGTTCTAGGGCCCTCCTCGTCGCGGAGCTTGTCATCGTCTGACACTCGGCCCGCACCATCTGACGAAGAGAAGCGAACCCCATGAAGAACATGCAGCAGCCTTCCGGCATGCCGACGCACAAGTACCGCCCGTTCCACGAGCAGATCCGCGTCGACCTGCCCGACCGCACGTGGCCCGACGCCCGCATCACGACCGCACCGCGCTGGTGCGCCGTCGACCTGCGCGATGGCAACCAAGCCCTCATCGACCCGATGAGCCCCGAGCGCAAGCGCATCATGTTCGAGCTGCTCGTGGGCATGGGCTACAAGGAGATCGAGGTCGGCTTCCCCTCGGCCAGCCAGACCGACTTCGACTTCGTGCGCCAGCTGATCGAAGAGAACCTGATCCCCGACGATGTGACCATCCAGGTGCTGACGCAGGCGCGCGAGCACCTGATCGAGCGCACGTACGAGGCGATCGCCGGCGCGAAGCAGGCGATCGTGCACCTCTACAACTCCACGAGCGTGCTGCAGCGCGAGGTCGTCTTCCGCAGCGACAAGCAGGGCATCATCGACATCGCGCTGAACGGCGCGCGCCTGTGCCGTGAGTTCGAGAAGCGCATCCCCGAGACCGCGGTGTACTACGAGTACTCACCCGAGTCCTACACCGGCACGGAGCTGGAGTTCGCGGTCGACATCTGCAACCAGGTGATCGAGATCTTCGAGCCGACCCCGGAGCGCAAGGTCATCATCAACCTGCCGGCGACCGTCGAGATGGCCACGCCCAACGTGTATGCCGACTCGATCGAGTGGATGGGCCGTCACCTCGCCCACCGCGAGAACGTCATCATCTCGCTGCACCCCCACAACGACCGCGGCACGGCCATCGCCGCCGCCGAGCTCGGCTACATGGCCGGAGCGGACCGCATCGAGGGTTGCCTGTTCGGAAACGGAGAGCGCACCGGCAACGTCGACCTGGTAGCCCTGGGCATCAACATGCTGACGCAGGGCATCGACCCGCAGATCGACTTCAGCGACATCGACCAGGTCAAGCGCACCGCCGAGTACTGCAATCAGCTGCCCGTGCCCGAGCGCAGCCCCTGGGCGGGCGACCTCGTGTTCACCGCGTTCAGCGGGTCGCACCAAGACGCGATCAAGAAGGGCTTCGAGTCGATGGAGGCGCGGGCCGCGGCATCCGGGGTCACCGTCGACGACATCGAGTGGGCCGTGCCCTACCTGCCGATCGACCCGAAGGATCTCGGTCGCTCGTACGAGGCCGTCATCCGCGTCAACTCGCAGTCCGGCAAGGGCGGTGTCGCGTACCTGCTGAAGACGGATCACGCGCTGGACCTGCCCCGCAAACTCCAGATCGAATTCTCCGGCGTCGTGCAGGCCAAGACGGATGCCGAGGGCGGCGAGGTCTCCAGCGACCAGATCTGGGACATCTTCACCGACGAGTATCTGCCGGCGCGCAACGCGGACGAGAAGTGGGGCCGTTTCGAGCTGCTGTCCACGCGGACGCAGAGCGACATGTCCGGCGAGGTGTCGCTGGAGGTCACCCTCCGCGACGGCGAGGAGACGATCGCGACCCGCGGCGTCGGCAACGGTCCCGTCTCGGCGTTCCTGGAGATCGTACGGACGCAGGGTTTCGACGTGACGCTCTACGACTACGTCGAGCACACGCTCAGCGCCGGCGGCGACGCGCAGGCCGCGTCTTACGTCGAACTGCAGGTCGACGGTGAGCGGCTGTGGGGCGTCGGTATCGACGGCGACATCTCGACAGCGTCGCTGAAGGCGATCGTCTCCTGCGTCAACCGCGCGATCCGCACGCGCGAGCGCTCCGGCTCGCTCGCCGCCGTCTGACGCCGCGTTTCGACTCGTCGCTGCGCTGCGCGCTCAACGACCGGGAGGCCTCTCAGCCCCGGTCGTTGAGCGCGCGCGGCGCGTCGAAACGACTCAGGAGCGGATGATCGGGATCGCACTGGTCTCGACGGCGACCTTGCGCCGATACAGTGCACGCTGCTCGGGCAGCGAGATGTCGAAGATCACCGCGAGCAGCCGGATGACGGTCGTCACCACCACCGAGGCGATCGCGGCCGCGACCAGCGGCGCGCCGACCGCGTGCGCGAAGGCGAGCAGCGCGCAGCCGACCGCGGCGGCGACCGCGTACAGGGAGCCGACATGCATGATCGCCACCGGCAGGCCCATGATCACGTCGCGAAGGATGCCGCCGCCCACCGCCGCGCAGACGCCGACGAACACCGCGGGCACCGGGGGAAGGCCGAGCGCCAACGCTTTGGACGTGCCGAAGGCGCCGAACAGGCCGATGACCACCGCGTCGAGGGCGACGATCACCGCGTTGAGGCGCTCGAAGATGTTGGCCAGCAGCATGCCCACCAACGCCGCCGCGACGGCGGTGATGAGGTACCAGTTGCTCTTGAGCGTCGCGGGCTCGACGTTCAGCAGCAGGTCGCGGATGATGCCGCCGCCCATGCCCATCACGGTGCCGACGATGACGACGCCGAGCAGGTCGAGCCGGCGCTGTCCGACGAAGCCCGACGAGAACAGCGCCCCCTGCACGCCGCCGAGGCCCACGGCGAGGAGGTCGGCCCAGAGGGGGATCACGAACAGCTGCTGCGTCACCTGACCATTGTCTCCAATGCGGCCCGATGTCGGCACCGGCGGGGATAATCGAGGAGTGCCCACCTACCGCGACGAGGTCGTGGTCCTGCGGACCCACAAGCTGGGCGAAGCGGACCGCATCGTGACGATGCTCAGCCGTCGCCACGGCAAGGTGCGTGCTGTCGCGAAGGGCGTGCGCCGCACATCGTCGAAGTTCGGAGCCCGCCTCGAGCCGTTCATGGTCGCCGACGTCCAGCTCTACCAGGGCCGCTCGCTCGACATCGTGCAGCAGGCCGAGTCGCTCGGCTCCTACGGCGCCGCGATCGTGGCCGACTACGACCTCTACACGGCGGCGCATGCCATGGTCGAGACCGCCGACCGGCTCAACGAAGCCGAAGCCACCCCCCAGCAGTACCTGCTTCTGGTGGGAGGGCTGCGCACCCTGGCGCAGGGCGGCCGGGCGTCTCGTTCCGTGCTCGACTCGTACCTCCTGCGGGCGATGTCGCTGTCGGGCTGGGCCCCGGCGCTGTTCGACTGCGCCCGGTGCGGAGCCGCCGGTCCGCACGACTGGTTCGTGGCGCAGCTGGGCGGCGTCGTGTGCGGCGACTGCGCCCCGGCCGGCTCCGCGCGGTTGCGACCCGAGACCGGTGCGCTGCTGCGCGCGCTGATCGCGGGAGAATGGGACGTCGTGGATGCCGCGACCCACGCCGCCACCGCCTCGGCATCCGGCCTGGTCGCCGCCTACGCGCAGTGGCACCTCGAGCGCGGCATCCGATCCCTGTCCCACGTGGAGAGCACCCGTTGAGCCCCAAGCCCTACACACACCGCGATGCCGTGCCGTACCGCCCCCTCGATTGGACCGGCATCCACCCGCCCCGCTTTCCCAAGGGCGGTGTGCCCCATCACGTCGCGATCGTGATGGACGGCAACGGCCGGTGGGCCAACCGCCGGGGACTCACGCGCATCGAAGGACACCGGGCGGGGGAGGAAGTGCTCCTGGACGTCGTCGCGGGAGCGATCCAGGCGGGCGTGAAACACCTCAGCGTCTACGCCTTCTCGACCGAGAACTGGGCCCGCTCGCCCGAGGAAGTGCGCTTTCTCATGGGCTACAACCGCGACGTACTGCACCGCCGACGCGACCAGCTCAACGAATGGGGCGTCCGCATCCGGTGGGCCGGACGCAAGCCGCGCCTGTGGGGATCGGTCATCAAGGAACTGCAGTACGCCGAGCAGCTCACCGCCGGCAACGACACGCTCACGCTGACGATGTGCATCAACTACGGCGGCCGTCACGAGATCGTCGACGCCATGCGGGCGATGGGCGAGCAGATCGCCGCCGGACGGCTGAAGCCGTCGGCGATCACGGAGAAGACGCTGCGCAGGCATCTCTACGTGCCCGACATGCCCGACGTCGACCTCTTCCTGCGTTCCAGCGGCGAGCAGCGCACCTCCAACTTCCTGCTGTGGGAGTCCGCCTACGCGGAGATGGTGTTCCTCGACACGCTGTGGCCCGACTTCTCGCGTACCGACCTCTGGGGCGCGATCGAGCTGTACCTCGGGCGCAGCCGCCGCTTCGGTGGAGCCGTCGACGCGCCGACGGCCGATTCCGCGGAATAGACCCGCGCACGAGAGAGGTTGCACCAGGCATGACAGACAAGATCACGATCGACGTGTGGAGTGACATCGCCTGCCCGTGGTGCTACATCGGCAAGCGCAACCTCGAGGCCGGCCTCGCACAGACGGCGGCCGACCCCGACGCCCCGCAGGTCGAAGTGACCTTCCACTCCTTCGAGCTTTCGCCGGACACACCGGTCGACTTCGAGGGCGATGAACTGGACTTCCTCGCCGGACACAAGGGGATGCCGCGGGAGCGCGTCCGCGAGATGCTCGACCAGGTCACCGGTGTGGCCGCCGGGTCGGGGCTGGAGTACCGCTTCGACCTGCTGCAGCACACCAACACGGTGAAGGCGCACGAACTGCTGCACTTCGCCAAGGCACAGGGCCGTCAGAACGATATGGCCGAGCGGCTCATGTCGGCCTACTTCACCGAGGGCAAGCACGTCGGGCGCATCGACGATCTCGTCGCCCTCGCCGCCGAGGTCGGCTTCGACGCCGATGAGGTGCGCGATGCCCTCGAGTCGAGCCGGCATCTCGCCGATGTGCGCGCCGACCAGGCGCAGGCGCAGGCCTACGGCATCCAAGGCGTGCCGTTCTTCGTGATCGACGGCAAGTACGGCGTCAGCGGAGCGCAGCCCGCCGATGCGTTCGCGCAGATCACCCGCCAGGTGTGGACGGAGAAGCAGGACGCCTGACGCCGGGTTCCTCCCGGTCGTTGAGCGAGCGCAGCGAGTCGAAACGCCCGGCCCGCGTCGGACGACGTTTGGACTCGTCGCTGCGCTCCTCGCTCAACGACCGGAGGACTCGGCTCCACCCGGTCGTTGAGCGAGCGCAGCGAGTCGAAACGCCCGCACGCGGGGGCTCAGGCGGGCAGGCTCGACTCGATCGCCGCGATGACCTCGGGGGCGTCAGGCTTGGTCTGCGGCCGGAAGCGGTGCACCTCACCCGACGGGGTCACCAGGAACTTCTCGAAGTTCCACATGACCGGCCCCTTCGCGCCCTCGACGTTCTTGGCCTTCTTGAGCGCCTTGTACAGCGGCGCCGCGTGGGAGCCGTTCACGCGGACCTTGTCCATGATCGGGAAGCTCACACCCCAGGTCACCGAGCAGTACTCGAGGATCTCCTCCATCGAGCCGGGCTCCTGACCCATGAACTGGTTGCACGGGAATCCGACGACCTGCAGACCCCGCTCGCCGTAGGTGCGCTGCAGTTCCTCGAGCTGCTCGTACTGGGGCGCGAGACCGCACTTGGAGGCGACGTTCACGACGAGAACGGCCTTGTCGCCGAACTCGGAAAGGGTGTGCTCGGCGCCCGTCGCGTCGGTGTAGGGGATCTCGCGGACATCCGCAGTCTGTGTCTCGGCCATGTTGTCCACGATACGACCGCCGACCGCCTCGACGGCCGCGCGAGTCTGGGAGAATGGACAGGATGTCCCTCTCCGTCTCCACCGGCCCCGCGCTGCGTATCGGTCCCATCGCGCTCGACGCGCCGGTGGTCCTCGCGCCGATGGCCGGAATCACCAATACGGCGTTCCGCCGGCTCTGCCGCGAGTACGGCGCAGGGCTCTACGTGTCCGAGATGATCACGACGCGCGCCCTCGTCGAACGCAACGCGACGACCATGCGACTCATCACGCACCACGAGTCCGAGACGCCGCGATCGATCCAGCTCTACGGCGTCGACCCGTCTACGACCGAGGCGGCCGTCCGCCTGCTCGTGGAGGAGGACCGCGCCGACCACATCGACCTCAACTTCGGCTGTCCCGTCCCGAAGGTGACCCGCAAGGGCGGGGGAGCGGCACTGCCCTGGAAGCTGGGTCTGTTCCGCGAGATCGTCACCCGCGCCGCACGTGCCGCCGGCGACGTGCCGCTCACGGTGAAGATGCGCAAGGGCATCGATTCCGACCACCTCACCTTCCTCGACGCGGGGCGCATCGCGGAGGATGCCGGTGTGGCCGCCCTCGCATTGCACGCTCGGACGGCCGCCGAGTTCTACTCCGGCCAGGCCGACTGGGCGGCGATCGCCGAGCTCAAGCGGGCCGTGACCAGCATTCCGGTGCTGGGCAACGGCGACATCTGGTCGGCGGACGACGCCGCGCGGATGATGGCCGAGACCGGGTGCGACGGCGTCGTGGTCGGTCGCGGCTGCCTCGGGCGTCCCTGGCTGTTCGGCGATCTCGCCCGCGGTCTCGGCGGCCCCGCTGCCGCGGCCGCAGCGCCCGTGGACGCGACACTCGGTTTCGTCGCCGCCGCCTTCCGGCGCCACGCGGAGCTGCTCGTCGAGTTCTTCGAGGACGAGGGCCGCGGATGCCGCGACATCCGCAAGCACGTCGCCTGGTACTTCAAGGGCTATCCGGTCGGCGGTGAGACGCGGGCACAGCTGGCGACCGTGTCGACCCTCGCCGAGATCGACGATCTGCTGGCGACGCTGGACCTCGACGCACCGTACCCCGGTGCAGCCGCCGAGGGCCAGCGCGGGCGTGCCGGCACGCCGAAGCGGCCGGCGTTGCCCGACGGCTGGCTGCAGAGCCGCGAGATGACCGGCGACGCGGCACGCGCCCTCGCCGACGCGGAGGTCGACACCAGTGGCGGGTGACGCGAGCGGTGTGGCCATCGCCTCGGGCCGCCCCTCCGGATACGACGACCACGACGCCGAACGCTTCATCCCCGAGCGGCACCGCTCACAGCGCGACGGGTTCGCCCGTGACCGGGCTCGCGTGCTGCATTCCGCGGCTCTGCGCCGTCTCGCGGCGAAGACGCAGGTGCTCAGCCCCGCCAGCCCCGCCGACTTCGCCCGTAACCGTCTCACGCACTCGCTGGAGGTCGCGCAGGTCGGTCGGGAGCTGGCGATCGCGCTCGAGCTGTCGCCGGACGTGGTCGACACCGCGTGTCTGAGCCACGACATCGGGCATCCGCCGTTCGGCCACAACGGCGAACGCGCACTGAACGACTGGGCTGAGGACATCGGAGGGTTCGAGGGCAACGCCCAGACCCTCCGGATCCTCTCCCGCCTCGAACCGAAGGTGCTCGACGCCGAGGGTCGCAGCGCAGGGCTCAACCTGACCCGTGCGAGCCTCGACGCGACATGCAAGTACCCCTGGACCGTCGAGCATGGCGTTCCCGACCCCGGCGGGCGCGAGAAGTTCGGCGTCTATCCCGAGGACGAGGCCGTCTTCCGTTGGATGCGACACGGGGCGCCGGGTCGCGTCCGCTGCATCGAGGCCGAGGTCATGGATCTCTCCGATGACATCGCCTACTCGGTGCACGACTTCGAGGACGCCGTGCTCAACGGCTACCTCGATCCCGCGCGGCTCGCGGACGTGCGGGAGCACGAGGCGCTGCTGACCGCCATCCAGGCCTGGGTGGGCTTCGGATTCACCCGCGACGAGCTCGCGGACGCGCTGTACCGACTCACGCGGATTCCCGAGTGGCTGCCCGGCTTCGACGGGTCGCGCGCGGCGCTGGCGGGGCTCAAGAACCTGACCTCCGACCTCATCGGTCGCTTCGCACGCGCGGCGACGACGGCGACCCGGGAGCACTACTCGACCCCCGTCCTCACCCGGTATCACGGACGCGTCATCGTGCCGCGCGTCATCGAGGCCGAGATGGCGGTGCTCAAGGGCATCATCGGAGCGTTCGTCGTGACGATCGACGGCCGGCGCGGCCTGTACAAGGAGCAGCGCCGGGTGCTCAAGCGTCTCGCGACGGCGCTGTGGGAACGCCCCGAGCACCTCGACCGCCTGCACGCGGAGGATTTCGCCGCGGCATCCACCGACACCGCGCGCAAGCGCGTGATCGTCGACCAGGTCGCGAGTTTCACCGACCGCTTCGCGATCGAATGGCACGCGCGTCTGATCGGGCCCGTCGATCTGCGCGAGCTGGGCCTGCGCTCCGGCGACGGCCGCACGATCGCCCCCAGCGGCTTCGCCCTGCCGGAGCCCATCGCAGGGCTCTGGCCCGCCGAGGGGCACTGATGGCGCGTATCCGGCAGTCGGACGTCGACGAGGTCAAGGCCCGCATCAACATCGGCGACATCGTCGGCGAGCGGGTTGCGCTGAAGTCCGCCGGTGTCGGATCGCTCAAGGGGCTCTGTCCCTTCCACGACGAGCGCAGTCCCAGCTTCCACGTGCGCCCGCAGGTCGGCTATTACCACTGCTTCGGGTGCGGCGAGTCGGGCGACGTCTACTCGTTCCTGCGGGCGATGGACCATCTCTCCTTCACCGAAGCGGTCGAGCGCCTCGCGGCGCGCATCGGATACACGCTGCACTACGAGGACGGCGGAGCGGCCCCCGAGACGAGCGGGCGCACGCGGTTGTACCAGGCGAACGCGGCCGCCGCCGAGTGGTTCCGCGGCCAGCTCTCATCGCCGGAGGCCGACGCCGGGCGGCGCTTCCTCGGTGAGCGCGGATTCGACGCCGGCGCCGCGGCGCACTTCGGCGTGGGGTACGCGCCGAAGGGCTGGGACCACCTGCGCGACGCGATGCGCGCCCAGGGATTCAGCGATGAGGAGCTGTCGGCCGCGGGACTCGTGTCGCAGGGTCAGCGCGGCGTCTACGACCGCTTCCGGGGACGCGTCGTCTGGCCCATCCGCGACGTCACCGGACAGACCATCGGCTTCGGCGCACGACGCCTGTACGAGGACGACAAGGGCCCGAAGTACCTCAACACCCCCGAGACCACGATCTACAAGAAGGCGCAGGTGCTCTACGGCCTGGACCTCGCGAAGAAGGACGTGTCGCGCTCGCACCGCGTCGTCGTCGTCGAGGGCTACACCGACGTCATGGCGTGCCATCTCGCCGGCGTCACGACGGCTGTGGCCACCTGTGGCACCGCCTTCGGCTCGGATCACATCACCGTGCTGCGCCGCGTCATGGGCGACGACACGGCGGCGGGCGAGGTCGTGTTCACCTTCGACCCGGATGCCGCGGGCCAGAAAGCGGCGCTGCGCGCCTTCGCCGATGCCAAGCGCTTCAACGCGCAGACCTACGTCGCCACCGGACCGCAGGGGCTGGACCCCTGCGATCTGCGGTTGGAACGCGGGGACGCGGCGGTGCGTGCCATGCTCGAGACCAAGGTGCCGATGTTCGAGTTCGTCATCGATCAGCGTCTTTCGGGGTTCGACCTCGCGAGCGTCGAGGGTCGTGTCGGGGCGTTGCGGGCCGCTGCACCCGTCGTGGGGGAGCTGCGCGACCCGCTGCTGCAGCCGGAGTACACGCGAGTGCTGGCCCGCCGTCTCGGCATGGACACCGAGGATGTCCGCCGCGAGGTCGACCGCGCCGCGCGAGACAGCGCACGCCGCGAGGGCGACGCACACCGCCCCACGTCGACCGCGTCCGCGAACTCCTCGAGCTCCGACGGGACCGCGCCCACACCCGTGGTCGACGAACCCGCACTCCGGATGAACCTGCGCACACTCCCACGCACCGCCGACGCAACGCTCGAGCGCGATGCCCTCATGGGTGTGCTGCAGTACGGTCACCTCGTCGACGGCGAGGAGGTGGATGCCGCCCTCGCGCTGCCCATGCAGATTCCCGCCCTCGACGCGGTGCGCCAGTCCCTCCTGGCGCAGGGCGACCGCAGACGCATCGGCTGGGCGTCGACGGCGGTGGAGTCCGTGCGCGAACCGTATCGCTCGCTCGCCGTGGAACTGCTGACCGCGGACTTCCCCGCACTGACCGAGGCAGAGGCAGCGGCCTATACGCGCGGGCTGGCACGCAAGCTGCGCCTGCGCGCGGTCGACCGGGAGAAGAACGAGTTGCTCGGCACGATCCAGCGGCTTCCCCCCGATTCGGAGCAGGGTCGGGCGGTGCGGCTGGCGCTGCGCGAGCTGGATGCGCGCCGGCGCGCTCTGACCGAGGCTCCGCTCTGACCGGGTGGCGCGGCCGCACGCGCACGGGCGCGGTGGCGCGCGCGGGCGAGAGCAGGCAGGATGAGCGCATGCCGCGTCGTGCCCCCACCGACAATCCTGCCGCTCTTCGCTGCGACGACCTGTCGATCGCGCGCGCCGGAGTGCGCGTCGTCGAAGGAGTCAGCTTCCGGGTCGACCCGGGCCGCGCGCTGGCGGTGATGGGCACGACCGGGTCAGGCAAGTCCACGCTTGCGGCCCTGCTCGCCGGCGCGGACGACGACTCGCTCGCGGTCGTCGGCGGCGACGCCTGGGTCGACGGCACGGCCATCCGGCGCAGGGGACGCGCTGCACGCGTGCGCGCCTACTACACCGGGTATGTCCCGCAGCGCGCAGGAGCCGGGCTTCCGGCACGGCTGACCGTCGGCGACGTCATCGGCGAGCCGATCACGAGCCGAGATCGCCGCGTCAATCAGAGAGCCTTGGCCGTCCGGGTCGCCGGGCTGCTGGACGAGTTCGAGCTTCCCCTCGGGGCGGCCACCCGGTACCCCTACGAGCTGAGTTCAGGCATGCGACAGCGCGTCGCGATCGCGCGCGCACTCGTACTGCAACCACGGGTCTTCATCGGCGACGACCCGTACGCCAACCTCGACGTCGAGGTGAGACAAGCCGCGCGCGATGCGCTGCTGCGTCGGCGCGACGAGGACGGCATGGCGATCCTGATGGTCACCAACGACGCCGAGGCCGTGCGGGAGTTGGACGGCGATGTGCTGGTGCTGCGGGCCGGCCTGCCCGTGGGGTACGGGCACGGCACGACCGATCTGCTGTGGACACCCGACGGCGGCACCCGCATGGTCTCGTGAAAACGTGCCACGTGTCACGAGCACACCTCGACGTTTGCTAATATGGACGGGTTGCCCGCTCGCGGGTGATTGATCCTCGGTAGCTCAATTGGCAGAGCAGCCGGCTGTTAACCGGCAGGTTCTTGGTTCGAGTCCAAGCCGGGGAGCGAACGGCCCCAGACTCCACTCTGGGGCCGTTTTCGTTGCCCGGCGCGAGGCTTCAGACTGGACAGCTCGCGCAGCGTCGATCGAAGATCAGGCGTCGAGATCGTCGATTCCCGGCGTCCAGGACGCCCCCGGACGACCCCAGCCGCGCTTGCGGGCGATCTTCTGGACGGTCTTCCAGTCGCCGTCGTCCAGGCGGTCCACATAAAGGATGCCGTCGAGGTGGTCGAACTCGTGCTGCATGATGCGCGCGCGCCAGCCATCGACCCGGATGCGGATCGGCTCACCGTCGAGATCGATGCCGGTGACCAGGACCTCGTCGGAGCGGCGCAACGCGAAGCGCTCGCCCGGGAACGACAGGCACCCCTCCGACTCGTCGTCCGGGTCGGGTGCCCCGGGCACCGACGGACGCATCCACAGTTCTGGGTTGAGGATGACTCCGCGCCAGGGCTGCCCGTCATCGTCTTGGTAGCTGTACGTGTAGATGCGCAGGCCCACCCCTACCTGGGGGGCCGCGAGACCGACGCCGGGGGCGGCATCCATCGTCTCGAACATGTCGGCGACCAGTGTGCGGATCTCATCGGTGATTTCGGAGACGGGGTCGGCGGGGGAGTGCAGGACGGGATCGCCCATGATGCGAATCGGAAGAACAGCCACGTCCTGAGCCTATCGAGCACACCTGGCGGTTAGTGTCGAGGGGTGCATGCCGCCCTCAACGACCTCGGAGACGTCACCGACAAGCTCGTCGGCGTCTTCGCGGACCCCGGCATCCTCATCGGCATTCCGCTCGCGCTGCTGGGCGCGGTCTTCATGTCCTTCGGCGCACAGTATCAGCACCGCGGCGTACAGAAGGTCGAGCGGCTCACGTCCACCGCCGGCGGCACCGGACTCACCGGCGGACAGATCTGGAACCTGCTGCGCAGGCCGTCATGGGTGGCCGGCACAGTGATGCTGGGACTGGCCATCGTGTGCCAGCTGACGGCACTGTCGTTCGCCCCCCTCATCCTGGTGCAGCCTCTCGGCGCGGTCTCGTTGGTCATCACGACGCTGCTCAACGCCCGCATCAGCGGCCTCAAGCCGACGCGGCGCTCACTGACCGCCATCGGCCTCTGCGTCGCCGGTATCTTCGTGTTCGTCACCATCGCCGCCCTGTACGCGACCGAGACGCCGATCAGCGACGAGCAACTGATCACCGTTCTTCTGATCCTCGCCGGCGTCGCCATCGTGCTGACGGCGCTGTGGCTGTGGCTGCGCACCCGCATCGGCGCCCTGTTCTACATCGTCGCCGCCGGCATCATGTACGGCTTCGTCGCGACGCTCGCGAAGGTCGTGCTCAGCCGCATCCGCACCGGCGATTTCGAGTGGCTCACGCTCGTGTGCATCGCCGCACTGCTGACCGGCACCGCGATCGGCGCCTACTTCGTGCAGACGGCGTACGCGTCGGGCCCCCCCGACCTCGTGATCGCCGGCCTGACCGTCATCGACCCGATCGTCGCCATCGTCATCGGCTTGGCGGTGCTGCGCGAGGCCGACGGCGCCCCCCTCTGGGCGTACGGCGGCTTCGTCGTCGCAGGCGCGCTGGCCGTGAGCGGCGTCTTCCAGCTGGCCCGTCACCACCCGCAGGTCATCAGTGACAGCCAGGAGATTCCGATCACGCGCGGCAGCACCGACGCGGTGTCTCCCGGGTCTCAGCGTCTGACGGATGCCGTCGCGAAGGTGTGGCCGGAGCCTCCCGTGCGCGATCGGGACGACCCGCGCCCCCGCTAGACTTCCGGGGACAGGGGGCGGTGGCCAAGCTGGTCAAGGCAGCGGGCTCATAACCCGACGATCGTGGGTTCAAGTCCCACCCGCCCTACCAATGACACGGTTGTGATTCCGCGTCGTTATCGGCCATAATGGGCCCACAACCACATAGGCGCCACGCATCCGACACTCAGGTCGTAGGGGAAGACGTACCTGAAGAAACGGAGAATCGCGATGGCGACCACGTCGACCCCACAGGCGCGCGGAGTGATCTACATCCACTCCGCGCCACGTGCGCTGTGCCCCCACCTCGAGTGGGCAGTGGGGCGCGCTCTCGGACGCGCGGTGAACTTCGAGTGGGCAGACCAGCCCGTTCTCGCCGGCAGCCGCCGCGCCGAGTTCTACTGGGAGGGCCCCGCCGGCACCGGCGCCGCCCTCGCGACCGCGATCCGGGGATGGGAGCACCTGCGGTTCGAGGTGAGCGAAGACCCCAGTGCACGCTCGGACGGCGGGCGGTGGATGCACACGCCGGACCTCGGCATCCACTATGCCCAGACCGACGCGGCAGGAAACGTCGTGATCGGAGAGGATCGCATCCGCTACGCGATGGAGATCGCCGCCGGCGACCCCTACGACCTCCAGCGCGAGCTGCAGGTCGCGCTGGGCTCCACGTGGGACGAAGAGCTCGAACCGTTCCGCCACGCCAGCGACGACGCTCGCGTCGTGTGGCTGCACAAGGTGGGCTGAGGCCCACCACGTCGACCTCAGACGGGTCGAGGCGCCAGTACCGGCTTCGGACGGCTTCCCGGAGACCGAGACCGCGCATCCCCGTCTGACACGAAAGACGCCCCCGCCATCCTCACGGATGCGGGGGCGTCTTCACGCGCGTTGCTCAGACCGAAGCGAAGGCGGCGACGGCGTTGTGTCCGCCGAAGCCGAACGAGTTGCTGATCGCGAGCTGCGGGCCGTCACCGAGGGGAGTCGGCGCACCCGAGAGACGGAACGGGACAGCGGGGTCCTGCTCGGTCATGTTGATCGTCGGGGGCGCGACGCGATCGCGGATGGCCAGAATTGTGAAGATGGCCTCCAGAGCGCCGGTGCCGCCGAGGAGATGACCGGTCGAGGCCTTCGTCGCCGAGACCGGGATCTCATCGATGCGGTCGCCGAACACGCTCTTCAACGCGACGTACTCGTTCGGGTCTCCGACCGGCGTCGACGTGGCGTGGGCGTTGATGTGGGTCACGTCGTCCGGGGACGCGTCGGCCATGGCCAGCGCGAGGTTCACCGCACGCGCGGCGCCGGTACCCTCGGGATCGTTCGCCGTGATGTGATACGAGTCGGCCGTGACACCGCCGCCGACCACGACCGCGTAGATCTTCGCGCCGCGCGCCTTGGCGTGCTCCTCGGTCTCGAGGATCAGCACACCGGCGCCCTCGCCCATGACGAACCCGTCGCGGTCGATGCTGCCGGGACGCGATGCCGTCTCGGGGGAGTCATTGCGCTTGGACAACGCCTGCATCGAGGAGAAGGACGCGATGGTGACGGGATGGATCACCGATTCGGTGCCTCCCGCGATCACCACGTCGGCGAGGCCGTCACGCAGGTGCTCGATGGCGTTGACGATCGACTCCGTGCTGGAGGCACACGCACTGGCGACCGTGCGCGCATAGGCGCGCGCACCGAAGTGCAGCGACAGGTTGCCCGCAGCAGCGTTGGGCATGAGCATCGGAACCGTCATCGGGAGCACCCGACGCGGGCCCTTCTCGCGGAGGGTGTCCCACGCGTCCAGGAGGGTCCACAGGCCGCCGATGCCGGTCGCGAAATCGACGCCGAGCCGCTCCGGGTCGACCTCCGGGCTCCCGGCATCCGCCCACGCTTCCATCGCCGCGACGAGCGCGAACTGCGAGGACGGGTCGAGGCGCTTGGCGATCGGACGCTCGAGCACGGTGTCGGGACGCACCGCAGCCTGGGCCGCGAACGTGACGGGCAGGTTGTACTGCTCGACCCAGTCGTACTCGAGGGTGCGGGCGCCGGATGCGCCACCCAGCAGCGCGGACCAGCTCTCCGGCGCGGTCCCGCCGATGGGACTGGATGCGCCGATGCCGGTGACGACGATTCGGGGAATGCTCATGGTCTCCTCGGATGCTCCGGTGGGGGCACGACGGCCCCCACCGGGGTGCAGGTGGCGAGGCCTGAGGTCAGGCCTGGTTGGTGGTGATGAAGGTGACGGCGTCGCCGACGGTCTTGAGGTTCTTGACCTCTTCGTCGGGGATGGTCACGCCGAACTTCTCCTCGGCGTTGACGACGATCGTCATCATCGAGATCGAGTCGATGTCGAGGTCGTCCGTGAACGACTTCTCCAGCGCGACCTCGTCCGCCGAGATGCCGGTCTCGTCAGTGATGAGCTCGGCGAGTCCTGCGAGGACCTCGTCGTTGCTGAATGCCATGGGATTCTCCTTGTTTATCGGGGTGTCACGGGCCCTGCGGGGCCGACGTTCAGTCTAGGTGCGGCGACCGCCGCGACCGGGTATCTCGGGCCGTCAGGGAAGGACGACGACCTGTGCGCCGAAGACGAGTCCCGCGCCGAAACCGATCTGCAGTGCGAGGCCGCCCGACAGCTCCGGGTGCTCGGCGAGCAGGCGGTGCGTGGCGAGGGGGATGGATGCCGCTGAAGTGTTGCCGGTGGTCTCGATGTCGCGGCCGATCACGACGGTGTCGGGAAGCTTCAGCTGCTTGGCGAACTCGTCGATGATGCGCATGTTGGCCTGGTGGGGCACGAACGCTGCGAGATCCGACGGCTGCACACCGGCTTCCTCGAGAGCTTGACGCGCGACCTTGACCATTTCCCACACGGCCCAGCGGAAGACCGTCGGCCCCTCCTGGCGCAGCGTCGGCCAGGGTGCCTTTCCGTCGCGGAACTCCGTGAGCGTGTGGTTCATCCCGACGGCATCCGCCTTCGACCCGTCAGATCCCCAGACCGTGGGGCCGATGCCCGGGAAGTCGCTGGGGCCGACGACGACGGCGCCGGCGCCGTCGCCGAGCAGGAAGGAGATGGAGCGGTCGGTGGGGTCCACGACGTCGCTGAGCTTCTCAGCGCCCACCACGACGGCGTAGTGCGCCGCGCCCGCACGGATGAGAGCGTCCGCCTGGGCGACACCGTACGCGAAGCCCGCGCAGGCGGCATTGAGGTCGTACGCAGCCGCGGGGTTGGCGCCGATGCGGTCGGCGACGATCGCCGATACCGAGGGCGTCTGCTTCGGGTTGGAGATCGTGGCGACGATCACGGCGTCGACGAGCGACGGGTCGATGCCGGCGCCGGCGATCGCCTCGGCGGCGGCATCGGCGGCCAGATCGATCGCCGTGGTCGCCGCGTCGGCCCGCACACGTGTGATGATGCCGGTGCGCTGGCGGATCCACTCGTCGCTGGAGTCGATGGGGCCGACGAGGTCGTCGTTGGGAACCGCGTTCTCGCCGCGGGCCGCGCCGTACGCGTAGATGCGGGTGTGAGCCGGTCCCGTCGACTGGACGAGAGTGGGTCGGGTGGGCGCGTCGGTCACGCGTCGCCTCCTGTCAGCAGGGCGGCGGCTGCCGCGAGGTCGTCGGGTGTCTTCACGGCCACGGTGGGCACACCGCGCAGGGCGCGCTTGGCGAGTCCGGTGAGCGTTCCGGCCGGCGCGAGCTCGATGATGCCGGTGACGCCCGCATCCGCGAAGGACTCCATGCACAGATCCCAGCGGACGGGAGAGGAGACCTGCGCGACGAGCAGGTCGAGCGCCTCGCGACCGGAGGCCACACGGGCGCCGTCACGGTTCGTCCAGAGGGCGAGCGCCGGGTCGGATGCCGCGACCTCCGCGGCCGCCGTGCGCAGCGTGGCCACCGCCGGTGCCATGTAAGAGGTGTGGAACGCGCCGGCCACCTGCAGCGGAATCACACGGCTGCCCGCGACGGGGTGAGCGGTGAGCTCTGCGAGGGCGTCCTGGGCGCCTGCGGCGACGATCTGGCCGGCGCCGTTGTGATTGGCGGGGGTGAGCTCCAGCTCGTCGAGAAGCGCGAGCACGCCGTCGCGGTCGCCGCCGAGGATCGCACTCATTCCGGTCTGCTCCTGCGCGGCCGCATCGGCCATGGCCCGACCACGCAGCCCGACCAGACGCATGCCGTCGTCCTCACTGACGACGCCGGCGGCGACCAGAGCGGCGACCTCGCCGACCGAATGACCGGCGACGCCGGCAGGCGCGGCGCCCGCGGCATCCTGGAGAGCAGCGTAGGACAGCAGGCTCGCCGCCACGATCAAGGGCTGTGCGACCGCCGTGTCACGGATGCGTTCGGCATCCCACTCGGTGCCGGCGGCCACGAGGTCCACCTGCGCGGCCTCGGCGTAGCGCTCGAGGCGCTCGCGGGCACCCTCGAGTTCGAGCCAGGGTGTCAGGAAGCCCGGGGTCTGCGAGCCCTGCCCGGGGAAGACGGTGATGATCACGTGCCTATCCTTCCAAGTTCTTCGCCGCCGCGCTGGCGACGACGTCACAACAAACGCGAAGTGCTTTGTCTGAGATCGACAAGCGTGACGGTGTCAATCGGCGCGCACCGACCGTCGCGCGGCGCTACCGCGCCGTCGCGTCGCCTCCGTGCCGATCGAGCCGATGATGAGAGCCGTCTGCAGAATGAGGGCCTCTCGTGGGCCTGTCGCATCCCATCCGATGACATCGGAGACCCGCTTGAGCCGGTAGCGCACCGTGTTCGGATGGACGAACAGCTCACGGGCAGTCGCCTCGAGGGAGCGACCGTTGTCGAGATAACTCCACAGGGTGGCCACCAGATCAGCCGAGTGCGCCTGCAGAGGTCGGTAGATGCGCTCGACGAGCGTCGCCTTGGCCATCGCGTCGCCGGCAAGGGCGCGTTCGGGCAGAAGGTCGTCGGCTTCGACCGGACGGGGGGCATGGCGCCAGGCGCCGGCCACGGCGAAGCCCGCCAACGCGGCGCGGGCACTCAGCCCGGCATCCACCAATGCGGGCACGGTCGGCCCGAGCACGAGATGGCCGGGACCGAAGCCCGGCTCCAGGCGCAGGGCGATCTCGGTGAACGGCAGCTCTTCGGCGACGGGCTCACGTCCGGGCAGCACGGCGCGGCCGATCACGAGCACGAGACGAGATCCCTGCACGCCGATCAGGACATCGACGCCCAGCTTGCGCGCCACGCGACGCAGATGATCGACGTCCAGCTGCGGCGGAGTGGTGCCGACGAGGACGGCGACCTCGCCGTGACCATGCCACCCGAGGGCGGCGATGCGGCTGGGAAGCTCCTCGTCTGCTTCGCCGGTGAGGATGGAGTCGACGACCAGGGCTTCCAGGCGCGCATCCCAGAGCCCGCGAGCCTCAGCTGCGCGCGCATACACGTCGGCTGACGCGAAGGCGACCTCGCGGGAGAAGAGCAGGATGCTCTCGCGGAGGTCCTCCGCCTTTCCGGCGACACGCTCTTCCGTGACGGCCACGGTCACGCGGATGAGCTGGAGCGTCTGTGTGAGGCTGACGCTGCGCAGCAGCTCACGGGGAGCGGCGGCGAAGATGTCGGCAGCGATCCAAGGCGTCGAACCCGGATCCTCGTACCACTGGATGAACGAAGCGATGCCCGCCTGCGCCACCAGGCCCACCGCCGAGCGGCGGGCCGGCGGCATGTCGGCGTACCAGGGCAGCGACTCTTCGAGCCGCTTGATGGTCGCCGTGGCCAGGTCTCCGGAGACCCGGCGGAGCCACGCGAGTGTCTCCGCCTTCTCCTGAGGGGTGGGGCGGGCGGGCATCGAATCGATCAGCTTTCGCCGCCGGCGTTCCCGCTCGTTCCGGCGGTCACATCGTGCAGGCGGTACTTCTCGATCGCCTGTGCCGACAGCGCCCGGTCGACGAGCCCCTCATCGGCCAGCGCCTGCAGGGCGCGGACGACGATGGACGGTCCGTCGATCTTGAAGAACCGACGCGCGGCGGCCCGGGTGTCGGAGAAGCCGAAGCCGTCCGCACCGAGGGTGACGTAGCGGCGCGGAACCCACTCGCGGATCTGGTCCTGCACCGCGTGCATGTAGTCGCTCACCCCCAGGACGGGGCCCGCGGTGTCGCGAAGCTTCTCGGTGAGATACGCCGTGCGCGGCTCGGCGAGCGGGTTCAGGAAGTTGTGCTCGTCGGCGGCGAGTCCGTCGCGGCGCAGCTCCGTCCAGCTCGTGACCGACCACACATCGGCAGCCACTCCCCAGTCCTCGCGCAGCAGCTGCTGCGCCTCGAGCACCCACGGCACGCCCACGCCGGACGCGAGCAGCTGCACGCGGTGTCCGTCGCCGGAGGCCTCCGAGATGCGGTGGATGCCGCGGACGATCCCCTCGACGTCGACACCCTCGGGCTCGGCCGGCTGCACGAGCGGCTCGTTGTAGAGGGTGATGTAGTACATGACGTTCGGGTCGGGGTGGTTGCCGCCGTACATCCGATCCAGGCCGGAGCGGACGATGTGGGCGATCTCGTACCCGTACGCGGGGTCGTACGACACCGTGGCCGGGTTCGTCGACGCGAGCAGGTGGGAGTGGCCGTCGGCGTGCTGAAGACCCTCACCGGTCAGCGTCGTGCGGCCGGCGGTGGCACCCATGATGAAACCGCGCGCCATCTGGTCGGCGGCGGCCCACTGGGCGTCGCCGGTGCGCTGGAAGCCGAACATCGAGTAGAAGATGTAGACCGGGATCAGCGGCTCGCCGTGCGTGGCATACGAGGTGCCCGTGCCGGTGAACGCCGCCACCGCTCCGGCCTCGTTGATGCCGACGTGCATGATCTGACCCTGCGGGCTCTCCTTGTAGGCGAGCAGCAGCTCCCGGTCGACCGACGTGTAGTTCTGACCGTTCGGGTTGTAGATCTTGGCGGTCGGGAAGAAGGCGTCCAAACCGAACGTGCGCGCCTCGTCGGGGATGATCGGCACGATGCGGTTGCCGAAGTCCTTCGAGCGCAGCAGATCCTTCAGCAGGCGCACGAAGGCCATGGTCGTGGCGACCTCCTGCGTTCCGGATCCCTTCTTCGGCAGTGCGTACGCGCTGTCGTCCGGGAGGCTGATCGGTACGTGGTGGGTGCGGCGCTCGGGCAGGAACCCGCCGAGCGCGCGACGCTTCTCCACCATGTACTGGATGGTCTCGTCCTCCATGCCCGGGTGGAAGTACGGCGGGGCGTACGGGTTCTCCTCGAGCTGGGCGTCGGAGACGGGGATGCGCATCGAGTCGCGGAAGTGCTTGAGGTCGTCGAGCGTCATCTTCTTCATCTGGTGCGTCGCGTTGCGCCCCTCGAAGTGGTGACCGAGCCCGTAGCCCTTGATGGTCTTGGCAAGGATGACCGTCGGCTGTCCCTTGTGCTCGGTCGCCGCCTTGTACGCCGCATAAAGCTTCTGGTAGTCCAGGCCGCCACGGCGCAGCTTTCCCCAGATGTCCTCGTCGGACCAGTCGGTGACCATCGCCGCGGTGCGCTCGTCGCGACCGAAGAAGTGGTCGCGGATGAACTTGCCGTCCTCGGCGCGGTACGTCTGGAAGTCACCGTCCGGGGTGGTGTTCATGAGGCGAACGAGCGCGCCATCGGTGTCCACCTGCAACAGCTCGTCCCAGCCGCGACCCCAGACGACCTTGATGACGTTCCAGCCCGCACCGCGGAAGAACGCCTCGAGCTCCTGGATGATCTTGCCGTTTCCGCGCACCGGGCCGTCGAGGCGCTGCAGGTTGCAGTTCACGACGAACGTCAGGTTGTCCAGGCCCTCGTTGGCCGCGACCTGGAGCTGTCCGCGGCTTTCGACCTCATCCATCTCGCCGTCGCCGAGGAAGGCCCAGACGCGCGAGTTCGAGAGATCCTTGATCCCTCGGTTGGTGAGGTACTTGTTGGTCATCGCCTGATAGATCGCGTTGATCGGGCCGAGACCCATCGACACGGTCGGGAACTGCCAGTACTCCGGCATCAGGCGGGGGTGGGGGTAGGAAGGGATGCCGTCGGGCGCCTTCGACTTCTCCTGACGGAAGCCGTCGAGCTGATCGGCCGAGAGGCGTCCTTCGAGGAACGATCGGGCGTAGATGCCGGGGGAGGCGTGACCCTGGATGAAGATCTGGTCACCGCCGTGGGGATCGTCCAGACCCCGGAAGAAGTGGTTGAAGCCGACTTCGTACAACGACGCGGACGACGCGTAGGTCGAGATGTGACCGCCGACGCCGATACCCGGACGCTGAGCGCGGTGCACCGTGAGTGCAGCGTTCCAGCGAATCCACCGGCGATACCGGCGCTCGAGCTCCTCGTCACCGGGGAACTCGGGCTCGTTCTCCGGAGCGATCGTGTTGATGTAGTCGGTCGTGGGCACCTGGGGAACGTTCAGCTGCAACTCGTGCGACTTGTTGAGCAGGCTGAGCATGATTTCGCGGCCACGCCCGGCGCCCTTGCTGTCGACGAGCTGCTGGAGCGATTCCTGCCACTCGTGCGTCTCTTCGGGGTCGCTGTCCTGCGGGCCCTGGGAGTACGGATCCTGATCGTTGACCGTCACGAGACACCTTTCTTCGTCTGGCAGATCATGCCAGGGACGGGGCTTCTGATACGCGCGGCTTTGTGCAGCGTCGACAACGCATCCTGGATCAGCCTAGTCACATCTCGCTGGAGTGGATCGCGCTGGCAGCGAGTGGCCCCTGCGCGGTGCGCGTCACGCACGGAGTCGTCACGGCAAACTCCCCGGTGCCGCGAGGAAGGCGTCGATGATCGCCCACGTCGCCGCAGGTTCCTCGAGGTGAGGGAGGTGCCCTGCGGCCGGGATCTCTGCGAACGATGCGTCGCCGATCGCCGCCGCGGCTGCGCGACCGTAGGCCGGTGTGACGATCCGATCGCTCGCGCCATACAGGAGCAGGGTCGGGACCTCGATCGCGCCCACGCGCTCGAGCAGGGTCGCGTCGCTCATCGTGGGGCCGGTCAGCGCCGCCATCGCCTGCCGGTTGGACTGCTGCACGGCACGCTCCGCTTCCGACATCGTCGCCGGGTTTCGGTATCCGCGCTCGGGGTCGTGCCACGCCGCTTCCGCGAGGCCGCGCGCGTCGAGCGCGAAGAAGTCTGCGCCCGGCTCGCCCTCGATAACGAGGCCGGTCCCGTCGATACTGATGATCGCGCCGACCGTTCCACCATCCTGTGGGTCGCCGGCTGCCTGCACAGCCATCTCGAGCGCGATCCACCCGCCGATCGACGAACCGACGACGACGACGTCGCGCTCGTCGTCGGCGCGCAGACGTGCGAGGTAGACCTTCGCAAGATCGGCGATCGATGCGATGTCGTCGGTGCGGGCCGTCCCGTCCCAACCCGGATGTGTGGGCGCGATCACACGCATCGATGTGCCCAGGTGGGCGACGATCGGCGCCACGGTTGCGGGACCACCGCCGCCGTGCAGAACGAGTGCGGTGCGGGTGAGATGTCTGAGTGTCACGATCATTTCCTTATCAATATGTTTATCTACGAATGTTGATACATTAGCACCGTGGCAACGAATCTCGAACTGCTGGGCCAGGCGATCAAGCGCGCGCAGTATCGCAACCATCGGGCACTGGACGCTGCACTGCGCGACGCCGGTGTGACGCTCGTGCAATGGGACGCGCTGCGCGCGATCGATCGGATGCCGGGAGCAACCGGGCACACGCTGGCGTCAGCCACTTTCCAGAGCGATCAGGCCTTCGGCACCCTCGCCAATCGCCTGCTCGGCCGTGGGTTGATCGAGCGGACGGCGGGGCGGGGTCGGCGCATCGAGCACACCCTCACCGCGGCCGGTCGAGCAGCCCTGGCCGAGGGGAATCGCATCGCCGACGCAGTACGAGAGACACTGTTCGCTCCGCTCGATGAGGCCGCACGGGAGAGCCTGGCCGCCATTCTCGAGAACCTCGTCGGCCACGACATCGAATCATGAGTGGGCCCTGCCGGGATCGAACCGACGACATCCACGGTGTAAACGTGGCGCTCTACCAGCTGAGCTAAAGGCCCTGACTTCGACAGTCTACGAGTTCGCGGTGCTCACTCGTCGCGTCCGACCACCGTCGGCTCCGCGGGGTTGAGATACAGATCGCCGTCCTTTCCGAGCCGCGAGTGGCGGCGCGAGTAGGCGAAGTACACCACGAAGCCGATGACCAGCCAGATGAGGAACCGCAGCCACGTCTCCACGGTCAGGTTGAGCATCAGGTACACGCAGATGATCGCGGCCAGGATCGGCAGCACCGGGCTCCACGGGACTCGGAAGCCGCGGGGGAGATCCGGCCGGGTGCGGCGCAGCACGACCACTCCGACCGAGACGAGCACGAACGCCGACAGCGTTCCGATGTTGACCATCTCCTCGAGGACTCCGACGGGGGTGAGCCCAGCCACGAGTGCGACGACCACAGTGACGATGATCGAGATGAGCCAGGGCGTGCGACGGGTCGGGTGCACCTTCGCGAGGCGCTGGGGCAGCAGGCCGTCGCGCGACATTGCGAAGATGATGCGGGTCGCACCGATGAGCAACGTGAGCACGACGGTCGTCAGACCGGCGACGGCTCCCGCCGAGATCACCGTCGCCATCCAGGTCTGCCCATGGAAAGCGAAGGCGTTCGCGAGCGCCGCGGCCGGGTCGAGCTCGTCGAAGCGCACCATGCCCGTCACGACGAGCGCCACCGCGCAGTACAGCAGCGTGCAGATCGCAAGAGACGCGATGATGCCGATGGGAAGGTCCCGCTGCGGGTTCTTGGTCTCCTCCGCCGTGGTGGCGACCACATCGAACCCGATGTACGCGAAGAACACGAGCGCGGCTCCGGCGAAGATGCCGCCGACGCCGAACGCCATGGGCGCCGAGCCGGAGATGAACTGCAGCAGCGGCTGCATGAGACCCGTCGCGGCTTCGCGGGGCGCGGCATCCGGGACGAACGGCGCGTAGTTCGCGGGGTTGATGAACATGATGCCCGCGACGATCACGAACAGGACGATGAAGAGTTTCACCCCGACGAGCACGAGGTTGACGCGCATCGACTCACGGATGCCGAGCGTCATGAGGGCGCCCAGCACGATGACCAGGACGATCGCCATCACGTCGACGGTGCCGCCGTAGCCGATCGCCGCGGGGAGTTGGATGCCGAGCTGCCCGAGCAGAACGCCGAGGTAGGCGCTCCAGCCCTGAGCCACGACACTCGCACCGAGGAACATCTCGAGGATGAGATCCCACCCGATGATCCAGGCGAACAGCTCGCCGAGCGACGCGTAGGAGAACGTGTACGCGGAGCCCGAGACCGGCACCGTGGAGGCGAACTCGGCGTAGCACATCGCCGCCAGGGCACATGCGATCGCCGCGATGACGAAGCTGACGACGACGGCGGGGCCGGCCACCTCATGGGCGGCGCGACCGGTGAGCGTGAAGATGCCGGCGCCGATCACGACGCCGACGCCGAAGACCGTGAGATCGAGAGCCGACAGCGATTTGCGAAGCCGGAACTCCGGCTCCTCGGTGTCGGCGATGGAGCGCTCGATCGACTTCGTGCGCATCAGGCTCATGGTGTCTCCTCCGCGAGAACGAACGACGCCCTCGCAGCGCCGCCGTCGGTGTGGTCATGCTAGTGCGGCGCGAGCGCGCACGGGACGGGCTGTCCACGTGTCGCGGTAGGTTGGGACCGTGAAGTCCCGACCCGCAGACCAGCAGCTCCTGCTCGAACTCGCGAGCCTCGACGGTGCGATCCGCGCCGCCGAGCACGCCCGTCGCACCCCCGAGCAGGCGGGCCGCGTTCAGGAGCTGCTCGCTCGCCGTCAGAGCCTGTCGGCGGAACTGACGACCCTTTTGGGGCGACGTGACGACATCACCGCCGAACTCGCCCGCGTGGAGTCGGACGTCGCGGTGGTCGATGCGCGAGCGGCCCGCGACACCGAACGACTCGCGGCGTCGGCGAATGCGAAGGAGGCCCAGGGCCTCGAGCACGAACTGGCCTCGCTCACCAAGCGCAAGAGCGACCTCGAGGACGCTCAACTCGAGCTGATGGAGCGACTCGAGGCCGCCCAGAGCGCCGTCTCCGCACAGGAAGAGACGATCGCCGCGGTGAACGAGGAAGGCGCTCGTCTCAGCGCAGCGGCCAAGGAGGCCGTCGCGGCGGCCACCGCCCGAGGGGAGGCGGCGTCGCGCGACCGCGCGGCGGTCGCCGCGCGCGTGCCCGCCGATCTGCTGGCGATGTACGACCGTCTCGCCGCCCGCGGCGTTGGGGCCGGTCTGCTGCATCGAAAGACCTGCGAGGCGTGCCGCATGGTGCTCTCCGGCACTGACCTGCAGACGATTCGACAGGCATCCGACGATGACGTCGTGACCTGCCCGGAGTGCGGCGCGATCCTGGTGCGCACCGACGAATCGGGGTTGTGACGGTCAGCAGCGCGGCTGCGCGCGCGCCGCGCTGGCGTCTCGTGGCGCGCGAGGGCGAAGACGTCGTCATCACGACGGTCGACGCCGACCTCGACGTCACACACGTGCAACGCCGCCCGCGCGAACGCTGGTGGGACGCCGATGACGCAGGCACCCGATGGGTGTGGTCGGAGACGAACCGTTGGTATCCCGGCATCCTGGCGACACCGTCGCTGGTCGCGCGCTGTCACGATCTTCGCCTGGCCCACGCGATCCTCCGCCGCAGCACGCTCGTCGCCGACGCCGATGAGCTCCGGGCGGCGACGCAGTGGGATGTCGCCGGCACGGAAGAGGCGCAGCCGGTGACAGCGCCGACCCTGTTCGACGTCGAGGGAACATCACCCGCCGGTGTCCCGGATGATCCGGAGGAGGTGCTCGCCGAATTCCGCCGGCAGCAGCTGGCGATACGCGGCTCATCGAACGCCGCACGGTTGCGCCTGCTCGTGGCTGCGGAATCCGCCGGCGCCCTCCTGGCCGTCGAGATGCACAGCGCCGGACTGCCGTGGGATCGTCGGACGCACGAGCGCATCCTCGAGGAGACGCTCGGTACGCGACCGCCGCCGGGAGAGCAGCCCGAACGCGTGCGTGAGGCCGCGGCGCGAGTGCGTGCCGCGCTCCAGGACCCGACCGCCAACCTCGATTCACAGCCCAAGCTGCTGCGCAGTCTTCACCGTGTCGGCATCAGCGCAGACTCGACGAACCGGTGGGAGCTCGCGGAGTACGACCATCCCGCGATCGCGCCGTTGCTCGTCTACAAGAAGCTGACGCGGCTGATGAGCGCGAACGGCTGGGGGTGGCTCGACGAGTGGGCCCCGGACGGTCGGTTCCGTCCCGTGTACGTCCCCGGCGGCGTGGTCACCGGGAGGTGGGCGTCGTCCGGGGGAGGAGCGCTGCAGATTCCGCGTCAACTGCGTCCCGCCGTCCGCGCGGACCCCGGGTGGACACTCGTCGTCGCGGACGTGGCGCAACTCGAACCCCGGGTTCTCGCGGCGATGTCCTCGGACGAAGCCCTGGCCGCCGCGGCGCGCGGACAGGACCTGTACGAGGGCATCGTCAACAGCGGTGTCGTCCACACGCGACAGGAGGCGAAGATCGCCGTGCTGGGGGCGATGTACGGCGCGACGACGGGCGATAGCGGACGGCTGGTGCCTGCCCTGCGGCGCGCCTACCCCCGCGCCATGGGCCTCGTGGATGCCGCGGCGGCGACGGGGGAGCAGGGCGGTGTGGTGTCGACCTGGCTCGGACGGACCAGCCCCCGGGCATCGGCGCACTGGCGCGACATCCAGGCCGCCGCAGCTCTGCCGGAGGCTACCGAGACGGATCGCACACGAGCGCGCCGCGCCGCGCGCGATCGCGGGCGTTTCACCCGCAACTTCGTCGTGCAGGGCACCGCAGCCGAATGGGCGCTCGCGTGGCTCGCCGACCTCCGTGGTCGGCTGGCGGCGCTTCCGTCGGTCGACGAGACGGACGCAGCGGTGGGTCCCGTCTCCGTGTTCGAACGGCGCCCGCACCTGGCTTTCTTCCTGCACGACGAGATCATCGTCCACACGCCTGTCGTCTACGCCGACGCCGTGGCGGACGCGGTGCGCCAGGCCGCCGACGGCGCGGCGCGTCTGCTGTTCGGCGGGTTCCCGATCGACTTCCCGCTCGATCTTCGTGTCGCGCAGGATGCGGCCAAGAGCTGACACCGCCGCGGTGTTCTCCTCGCCAGAAGCGCTCAACCGCACCCCGTGCGCGCTGCCTCGGCGACACCGACCTCGTTCATCATCGGGGTGTGAACGAGCGCGGGCCGCAGCTGCGCCCCGTTCTTCGCCACGAACGCGAACGTGAGCGTCTTCCGCTCACCGGGACCCAATGTCACCCGTGCCAGCGAGGCGGCGGCGTCACTCCCGTCCGCGGCGGTCGCGGCGACGTGCGCACCGTCGAGCGTGACACCGGCGACGAACCACTCGCGGGGGACCATCACCGTCACGTCGGTCGTGATGTCTCCGGGAGCGGCAGGGTTGGCGGCGCCGGTCATCGACTCTGCGAAGGTGCGCGCATCGGCCGGCGCCGCGCTCGTGAGGGTCACGGCCACCGTCACGTCGGCGGCACCATCCGCCCGGCAGTCCCGCACGGACGGCGCGAGATCGACGTGGAGGAAAGTGTCCATCTTTCCGGTCGTCGCATCGTTGAAGTAGACGCCGACGGCATCCGGCCCCGCGTCCCGGAATCTCCCCAGCGTTCCCGAGAACGCTCCGTTGGCCACGGCGAGCTGTTCGTCGCTGTGTGTGCTGAAGATCGAGATGCGTCCGTCGGCGATCGGCTTCGCGAATGCTCGCGCCCAGCGGAAGGGGTCGATGGGGGACGACGTGATCCGGGCGAAGAGGCGGTCGAAAAGGTCGCGCTGGACCGTCGTCTGCTCCGCGGGGGTCTTGTCGAGATACGGCGCGACGAGCACGTCACCGACCACATCGGCCGGATCGACGACCGTGCCGTCGGCGAGGGTGATCGGCCCCGTGATCGTGAGCATCGCGGTGAGCACCACAGGGTCGATGGCGATCACGGCATCCGGAGTCCGACGGCCGATCGACTGCCACCAGGTCGACGCCAGTCGGGCGCTCAAGGCGAAGTCGGCAGTCATGGTCGCATTCATGACGAATCGCCCCGGAGCCTGACCGTAGAGAGTGACGAGATCGGCGGGCAGCTCGGTGATCGGCGTCTCCCGATGCGGGAAGACACTCGAGTCGACCTGGTCGAGCACCTCGAGCCGATCGCCGTCGGCGCGCAGCAGGATGAAGGAGCCCGTGATGCCTCCACCGGTTCGCACTTCGGCAGAGTTCTGCACCATCACCAGGATCGTTCGAGCCTCGTGCGCTCCCAGCATCGCCGGCATGATCTGCGCCACGGAGGCTGCCTCTGCCACCGTCGGCGCGGCCGCGGCGACCGCCGCGCGGATCCGTGCGATCGCCGTCTCCACGGGCTCGACCAGATCGTCGGTCGACATGCCAGTCAGTGATTCGTCGACACGCGAGAAGACCGCAGCGAACTCGTCGAGCGGCTGCGCGGCCGCCGATACCGCCGACAGGTCGAGCCCGCCCTGACCGTTGTGCGGCTGCGCCGCCGCGCGCAGCACCGGTTGGGCAGCGGCGGCCATATCGCGGATGCTCTCCGCGACGATCCGCACCGCGGCGGTGTTGGCGCCGACGACGGGGACGGCCTCGGTGGCTCGCCACACGGGATCGGTCGTCAACTCCGCGGCGTGACGCGCGTGCTGTTCGGCGTCGGTCACGACGGCGGTGAGGGCGCCGGCGTCGCCCGCGGCGATCGCTGAGCTCAGTCGCGGCTGAAGCGCCGCGACGTCATCGAGCTCACCCTTCGCCATCCACCCGCGGATGCCGAGCCACGCGGCCCCGAGCACCACGACGCCCACGGAGACCACGAGGACGACCGCGACGCGCCGCCGACGGGGACGCCGACGGACACTCTCGCGATGTTCCGCTGAGCCGGTGGTGTCGTCAGTCACGGGCGCGACGGGTGCGGCGCACGTACAGCAGCACGCCGCCACCGACGAGCAGGACGACCGCCCCGCCGAGCAGCGGGAGCACGGCGGCGATGTTGCCTCCCGTCGCCGGAAGTGACATGCCCGCCGCCGCGACGGCTCCCGAGGTTCCCACACCGGCCGGGTCGGTCAAGCACGCCGACGTCGACGGCGGGTAGGACAGAGCGACGCGCAGCGAGGGGTTGACCTCGACCACGGCGGAGATGTCACCCCGCGTCCAGGCGAAGTTGCCCGATGACGCGACCCACTGGCCGTTCTCGAATGCCCATCCGGGCCATCCGTTGCCAACGCCGTTCGCGTCGACGGACGCGCCGGGCCAGAGCACGCGCCCCGATAGCCGCCCGTTCACCAACTCGCCGAGCGGGATGGTCGTGGACTGGTTGCCGTCGCTCAGCACGATACGGGCCGTGTTGCTCGTCGCGAGTCCGCCCGGGTCGTTCATGACGACCGAATAGTTGATCCACGGAACATCGGATTCGCACGACGGTGCGACCATCGTGCCGACCAGCGTCGGTGCCGACGGCGTGTCGGGCCCGTATCCGTCGGTATCGGCGGCGGCCGCAGCCGTCGCACCTCCCGACAGCAGCAGGACAGCGAGAACAGCGGACAGTGCGTACTTACGCATGATGATTGCCTCCCCCAGGCGATGCGAGCCCAAACCCCCCAGCCGGGTCTCGTGGCGACACCGTATCACGATCACTCGGCACCGACCAGTAGGATCGAGATCGCGAATGGGTCGGCTGGACGGTCGCGTGGCGGGGTGACCCGCACCGAGGAACGTCCGGGCTCCACAGGGCAGGGCGGTGGGTAACACCCACCCGGAGCAATCCGCGAGACAGTGCCACAGAGAGCAGACCGCCCCGGACTCCGCTCGTCGGAGTGCCGAGGTAAGGGTGAAAGGGTGGTGTAAGAGACCACCGGGGTCGTGGTGACACGATCCGCACGGTAAACCTCGCCCGGAGCAAGGCCAGACAGGGGATGCCGACGCGGCTCGCCGAGTCCCCGGGTAGGCCGCTGGAGCGGCACGGCAACGTGTCGCCGAGAGAGATGACCGTCCACGGAGCGTGAGCTCCCGGACAGAACCCGGCGTACAGGCCGGCCCATTCGCCCCTGTCTGTCAGACGGCCAGCGCGGCGGCCCCGATGATCCCGGCGTTGTTGCGATGCGTCGCGGGCACGATCGGTGTCGTGAGCGTCAGCATCGGGAGGAACTCGTCGGCGTGCTTCGAGACGCCACCGCCGACGATGAACAGGTCGGGGCTGAGCAGGAACTCGAGGTAGCTGTAGTACCACTGCAGGCGCTGGGCCCACTTCTTCCACGTCAGCTCGTCGCGCTCCATCGCCGAGTACGCGGCCCACGCCTCGGCATCCTTGCCGTGGTTGGCGCGCTGCAGGTGACCGAGCTCCGCGTTCGGGATGAGCACGCCGTCGTAGAGCATCGCGGTGCCGATGCCCGTGCCGAGCGTCGTCAGGAGCACCAGCCCGGACACGTCGCGCGCGGCGCCGTAGCGGGCCTCGGCCACACCGGCGACATCGGCATCGTTGGCGAAGTGGATCTCTCGCCCCAGCCCGTCCTCGAAGAACTTCTCGGCTTCGAAGCCCACCCACGTCTCGGCGACGTTCGCCGCCGACAAGGTCTTGCCGTTCTTCACGATCGCCGGGAAGGCGACGCCCAGAGGAACGTCGGCATCGCTGACACCCAGCGTCTCGAGCACGGTCTTCACGGCGGCCAGCACGTCATCCGGCTCGGCGCCGGCAGGTGTGGGCACCTTGACACGCTCGCTGAGGAGGTTTCCCCCCTCGAGATCCACGAGGGCACCCTTGATGCCGGTTCCGCCGATGTCCACACCGACCGCGCGGGTCGCCTTCGTCGTCATGGCGTCCAGCCTATCCAGGTCGTCGGTACCGCTCGTTAGGATCGAGCCAGAGCCCGCAGGTCGGGACCGGAGGGCGAAGGCCCCGACAGGAAGGACGCGCCATGACCTCAGGCGAAGACAAGTACTGGTACAACTTCACCACCGGCGCCGTGGAGCGCGGATTCGCGTCACCGGCGATCGACCGCGCCGGCCCGTTCGACACCGCCGACGAGGCGGCCAACGCTCCGCAGCTGCTCGCCCAGCGCTCTCGCGAGTGGGCCGAGGAGGACGAGCGCGAGAACGACTGACGCGCGCCCGGCGACACGTCGCCACGAACGGGGACCGATAGTCTGGGCGTGGGCCCGGCTTCCCTTCGAAGCGGCATCTGAGAAGCGGCATCTGAGAGGACGCGATGGACAAGCAGCGGGACTTCGTACTGCGCACGATCGAAGAACGGGGCGTGAAGTTCGTCCGCCTGTGGTTCACCGATGTGATCGGCACCCTGAAGTCGGTCGCGATCGCTCCGGCCGAAGTCGAAGGGGCGTTCACCGAGGGACTCGGCTTCGACGGTTCGGCGATCGAAGGACTCACGCGGTCCTACGAGTCCGACCTTCTGGCACACCCGGACCCGACGACGTTCCAGACGCTTCCGTGGCGCGGGGAGATCGATCCGACGGGTCGCATGTTCTGCGACATCACGACCCCTGACGGGCAGCCGGCGGTCGCCGATCCCCGTCACGTACTCAAGCGCACGCTCGCGAAGGCGGCGGATGCCGGGTTCACGTTCTACACGCATCCCGAGATCGAGTTCTACCTGCTCAAGTCGTCGTCGTTCGGCGCCGAGGGTCCCGAGCCGGTCGACTCGGCCGGATACTTCGACAATGTGCCCGGAGGCACGGCGCACGACTTCCGCCGCCGCAGCGTGCGGATGCTCGAAGACCTCGGCATCTCCGTCGAGTACAGCCACCACGAGGGCGGCCCCGGTCAGAACGAGATCGATCTGCGCTACGCGGACGCCCTCGCTACGGCCGACAACATCATGACCTTCCGGACGGTCGTCAAGGAGGTCGCGATCGAGCAGGGCGTCTACGCGACGTTCATGCCGAAGCCGCTCTCCGGCAAGCCCGGCAGCGGTATGCACACGCACATGTCGCTGTTCGAGGGCGACCAGAACGCCTTCTACGAAGAGGGTGCGCAGTACCAGCTCTCCAAGACCGGTCGTCAGTTCATCGCCGGCCTGCTGACCCACGCGAACGAGATCGCCGCCGTCACGAACCAGTTCGTGAACTCGTACAAGCGCCTCTGGGGCGGTGACGAGGCCCCGAGCTTCATCTGCTGGGGCCACAACAACCGCTCCGCTCTCGTGCGCGTACCCATGTACAAGCCGAACAAGGGGCAGTCCACGCGCGTCGAGTACCGGGCGCTGGACTCTGCGGCCAACCCCTACCTTGCCTTCGCTCTCATGCTGGCCGCCGGCCTCAAGGGCATCGAGGAGGGATACGAGCTTCCTCCCGAGGCTGAGGACAACGTGTGGTCGCTGACGGATTCCGAGCGCCGCGCGCTCGGCTACGCGCAACTGCCCGCGAGCCTGGACCACGCCCTCGAGTACATGGAGGAGTCGGAGCTGGTCGCAGAGACCCTCGGCGAGCAGGTTTTCAACTACGTGCTGCTCAACAAGCGCCGCGAATGGCAGGAGTACCGCGCGCAGGTGACGCCGTTCGAGCTGAAGAGCAACCTGGAGATGCTCTGAGCCGTGTCCTCGAACGAGCGCACGTCGGTTCTCACACAGCTGGCGCGCGACGGGTTCGGTGAGCTCGGCGACGCCGATGCGCTGCTGACCGAGCTGGTCGATGCGCTCGGGATGGACCGGCAGGAGATTCTGCGCGGGGCCGCGGAAGCGGGCGACCCCGACGCCGCTCTGTCCGCCCTGGCGCGCATCGCGCGACGTGACGCACCGGCCGTCGGAGAGGCCCTGCGTCGCGTCTCCTCGAGCGTCTGGCGGCTGCTCGGCGCCTCGAGCGGCTTCGCGGATTTCTACCTGCGCCATCCCGACGAGCTGGCTCATCTCACGGGTGCGGGTGCGCCGCTGCCGACAGCCGACGAACTTCGCGCTGAGCTCACGAACGCTGTGGGAGCGGATGCCGATGGCTTCGCCGCCACGGGCGGTGAGAGCGCGTGGGTGGCGCTGCGCGTGCGCTACCGCCGCATGCTCGCACGCATCGCGACGTACGATCTCGGCGCCGAGGATGCGGTCGACGTCCTGGCGTCGGTGGCCGCAAGCCTTGCGGACGCGGCCGGGGCGGCTCTGGAGGCAGCGCTCTGCGTGGCGCGCACGCGCGTCGCCGGCGGTGCGCCGGGCTCCGGGTTGTTCCCCCGGGAGCAGGTCTCCGCCACACGGCTGGCGATCATCGGGATGGGCAAGACCGGCGCTCGAGAGCTCAACTACGTCAGTGATGTCGACGTGATCTTCGTCGGCGGCGGCTCGGATGAGCTCGTCGAACAGGTGGGGGAGAGCCGCGTCATCGACATCGCGACGCGACTCGCCGTACAGACGATGCGTGGCATCTCGGGAATGGAGATCGAGCCCCCGCTGTGGGAGGTGGATGCGAATCTGCGACCCGAGGGCAAACAGGGCGCCCTCGTCCGCACGCTCGACTCGCACCTGTCGTACTACGACAGGTGGGCCAAGAGCTGGGAGTTCCAAGCCCTTTTGAAGGCCCGTCCGCTCGCGGGTGATCGCATGCTCGGCGACGCATACGTCGCCGCCGTCCAGCCGAAGATCTGGACGAGCGCCGCCCGGGAGAACTTCGTCGACAGCGTGCAGCGCATGCGTGAACGCGTCACCGAGCACATCCCTCCCGCCGACGTCGCCTATCAACTCAAGCTCGGACCCGGCGGCATCCGCGACATCGAGTTCACGGTGCAGCTGCTGCAGCTCGTACACGGACTGACCGACGACAGCATTCGTCAGCGTGGCACGCTCGACGCGCTGGAGGCCCTCGTGGGCGCCGGCTACATCGGCCGTGAGGATGCGGCGACCTTCTCCCGCGACTACCGCATGCTGCGCGTACTCGAACATCGCATGCAGCTGAAGGATCTGCGACGAACCCACCTGATGCCGCAGCACCCCGAGGGCCTGCGTGTGCTGGCCCGCTCTTCCGGGCTGGCCGAGACCGGACCCGCCGTGTGGGCGCTGTGGGAAGGGATCAAACGCGAGGTCCGCGAGATCCACGTGCGTCTGTTCTACCGTCCGCTGCTGTCGGCGGTGGCGGCGCTCAGTTCGGACGAGCATCAGCTGTCGCCGGATCAGGCGCACGACCGGCTGGCGGCGATCGGATTCCACGATCCGGCGGGTGCCCTCCGGCACATCGGCGCTCTCACCGGCGGGCTGAGCCGGAAGGCGACGATCCAGCGTCACCTCATGCCGGTGATGATCCGTTGGTTCGCCGACGGCGTCGACCCCGACTACGGTCTGCTGGCCTTCCGACGCATCAGCGAACGCCTGGGCGACACACCCTGGTTCCTGCGCATGCTGCGGGACTCCTCCGGGGCCGCCGAGCGTCTCACGCGCGTGCTGTCGGGTTCGCGGTACATCGGCGAGCTGATGGAGTGGATCCCTGAGTCGGTGGCCTGGCTCGACTCAGACGAGCAGTTGCGTCCGCGCGGCGGGCACGCGCTGCAGGAGGAGGCGCGGGCGATCCAGACACGCCACGAGACGGTCGGCGACGCCATGCGAGCGGTGCGCGCGCTACGTCGGCGCGAACTGCTGCGCCTCGCCTTCGGCGCCATCCTCGGCACCCTCACCATCGACGAGCTGGCACAGGGTCTCACGACGGTCAGCGAGGTGACCATTCAGGCCACTCTCCGTGCCGTCCGGCGCGAGATCGTCGCCCCGCAGGACGCCGCCCTCGATTTCTCCGTCATCGCGATGGGTCGCTTCGGCGGCGCCGAGCTCGGCTTCGGATCGGATGCCGATGTCCTCTACGTCTACGAAGCCAACGGGATCGAGCCGCAGCGCGCCCACGATCTGGCGATCAAACTCGTCAGTGGCCTCCGCTCGTACTCCGAAGACCATCGCGTTCCTTTCGATCTGGACGCCGATCTGCGGCCGGAGGGTCGCAACGGGCCCCTTGTGCGATCCCTCGACTCGTACACCGAGTACTACCGCCGCTGGTCGCTGTCGTGGGAAGCGCAGGCACTGCTGCGAGCCCGCGGTGTCGCCGGCAGTGTGAAGCTCATCAGTCGCTTCATGGCCCTCGCCGACGAGGTGCGCTACCCCGCACGACCGGCGGTGCAGGATCTTCGGGAGATCAAGCGGATCAAGGCCCGTGTCGAGAACGAGCGTCTCCCGCAGGGTGTCGATCGCGCGCGTCACCTGAAGCTGGGGCCCGGCGGGCTGAGCGACGTCGAGTGGCTCGTGCAGGTGTTGCAGCACGAACACGCGCACGATGTCCTGCCCCTCCGGACGACGTCCACCCTCGAGGCCCTCGAGGCGGCGCGGGTGGCCGGGCTGGTACCGGATGCCGCTGCGCAGCGCCTGCACGACGCGTGGCGCCTGGCCAGTCGGCTGAGGTCGGCGAACACGCTGCTGTCGGGGCAGACCAGCGATGTGCTGCCGACCGACCGCGGCAAGCTGGACGGCATCGGGCGGCTTCTGGAGTATCCAGCACGCTCGGCGACCCTGGTGGAGGAGGAGTGGCTGCGCACGGCGCGACGGGCGCGCCGCGACTTCGAGAAGCTGTTCTACGGCTGAGCCGGCCCCGGCGAGGTCCTCGCACCTGCCCATCGCACCCAGGCGCCGATCAGCCCGACGGCGCCGACACCGATCAGCACCCAGGCCAGCGCAGCCCCGGGCGCACCGGGGGAGAGCAGCCCGAGCAGCATCGCGACGATCGTCGCCAGCACGACCGCGACAGCCGTCACGATCACCCAGGCCAGCGTGCGCCACGGATGCCGACGCGCGATCGCTGCTGCCGTGGATGGCGAGCCCACCGCGATGAGCGGGCTCGCGAGCGCGACGACCACCGGGAGCGCGACGGGTGCCACGACGGCGGATGCTCCGACGACGAGCCCCACGATGAAAAGCGTCAGGAGCGTGCCACGGGCCACCGCGCGCAGGGCAAGTGTCCACAGGGCAGCGGCGGCCACGAGCATCACGAGTGCGGATGCGGCGGCGAGGGCGATCGCCCCGGCATCCAGCGGCAGCCGGGGCGCCACGGCGACGAACGCGGCCTGCAAGCCGGCATGCAACGTGACCACGAGCGCAGCCATGACGCCGCGACGTGCCCGGGAGCGCAACATGTTCATCCGCGAGCCGCCTCGTCGAGCACCTCGGTCAGCGCGCCGGAGAAGATCGTCTCGCCGCCGACGGCGACGACCAGCTGCGCGTCGGATGCGACGCTCGAGGTGACCGTGATCTGCCGACCATCGATGCTGGTCCCGGAACAGGTGACAACCGGTCCGGATTCTGCCAGCGCGCAGACCGGCGCGGTCAGCACGGCGATGTTCTTCTGCTGCAGGACGTCGATCGCTCCGAAGCGCACCACGGCGAGTGCGTTGCCGCCGACCGGGGCGAGAGCAGCGATCTGAGAGCACCCGGTCAGGACGCCGACCACGGATGCAGCGGCGACCACGACCAGGGCGCATGACGGGCGCGAGGTCACGACAGAGCTCCTTCGTGCGCGAGAATGCGGGCACGAGCGGTCAGATGCTGCGTCTCCAACGCCGCGTCGCTGATGGTGTCGAGATCGAACGGCGCAGGAAGCAGCAGCTCGGTGTTGCGGTCGAGCGGTGAGCCGCGTCGCATGAGCGGCGTCTCGGCCCAGTCGTTGGACGCCAGCTCCCGGCTCCGTGACGCGAGCGCCAGGTAGTCGCCGCCGCTTCCCGGAACCGGATCGGCCGCATGGTCGACGACCGTCGTGAAGATCGAGAGCGTGCCGTCGCGGTTGTCGACGAGCTCGACGGTCTGCTGCTGCTGCGGGAAGTCGATGCAGGATGCCGTGGTGATCTCCCAGAAGCCGCCACCGGTCGGGGCGGGATGGGCGAGGATCTGGTTCAGGTGCGTGTGCCCGTTCAGCCATGCCACGACGACGGGGTACCGCGTGAGCATCGCCACGAACTCGTCTGCTCCGAGCAGCACCTCGTCCTGACCGGGACGCTGAGCGCGGTTCTCGAGCGTGTCGCTGTTGTGGTGACTGAGCACGATGGCCAGGCGGCGCTCCTTCGTCGCCGCGGCGAGCTCGGCCTCAAGCCAGTCGAACTGGTTCTTCGGGACCGCACCGTCAGGGCCGGCGACCTGATTGCACGTGTCGAGCCCGAAGACCCGCACGTTCGCGGACAGGTCCGCTTTCCACCAAGTCTCGCCCGAGCTCAGGTTGTGATCGGTGAAGCCGTGGCCCACGGGACCGGGACGATCGGCCGTGCGGAAATGCTCCTGCATGAACTCCTGCTGGGTGAACAGTGCGCGGTCGCGGTTCGCCGGTACGCCCTTGAATCCCGGGCGTAGCCCGAGCTCGAGCCCCCATGCGTCCAGCGTCTGTTGCACGGCGCTCGTGCGCGCCGCGTAGCCGCCCAGCGCCATCGCGGCGGTCGCTTCCAGCGTGTAGGACTTGCGACCGCCCACCGCGAGTGCGCGCAGTTGGGTGTCGAGGTCGAACGTGCCCAGCAGCAGCGTCTCATGGTTGCCGTACACGGTGTACCACGGTGCCGGCAGCCCCACCGAGGCGACGGGGCGGGCGATGGCTTCATCGAGCAGAGTCGGCAGCGTGGGGAACCCGTAGGCGCCGAACGCACCGCCGGTGGGATCAGCGGGACGGTAGGCCCAGACGGCCTCTGCCCAGGCCTGCACGCCCTGGAACGTGTCGCTCGTGCGCGGGTCGACGCTCAGGCCGTCGAGGAGGTCGATGTACCAACGCAGCTCGCGATGAGAGTGCATGTCGGCGCTGTCTCCGGTGACGACGGCGGCATCCATGGGCGCGCCGGTCACCGGGCTGTAGCGCAGGTCCGAGATCGACTTCGTCATCGCCGCGATCACGTGCGGACTGAGCGGATCCTGCGGGTGAAACGCCGAGCCCCACGCCGAATGGTCTTGGACGATCATCGGCTCGATCCGGCCTGGGGACTGCGCGTCGATCACATGCATGTCCGACAGGTGCGCGAGGTAGAGCAGCGATCGACGGGATGCCGCGCGTCCGGCCGTCGCGCCGCGACGGAGCACGTCGAGGCGCGGCAGATGGGGTTCACCCGGACCGGCAACGAGCCCTCGGTAGGACCCCTTCTGCACCGCGCCCTGCAGGATCGTGCGAGCGAGCGTCGACGGAGACTCGGCGATCGCCGCGCGCGGCGGCGCCGTCGCCAGAGCCTGCGCCAACTGGTCGCGCGGCAGCGCACCGGCGGCCGCGAGACCGCCGACGACGGCGAGGAACTGGCGGCGGGAGAGCACGCCCACGGGCACCTCCGGGTTGGTGCGTGACGCTATCGGGTGCGCTCAATCTAGCGGGCGCGACGCGTCGAGCACCACACTCTTCCGTCGCTCGGCCGCCGTGCCGCGCTCACCCCTGGGGCGGGTCGATCGGCTCCACGACGACGGCCGTGCCGTAAGCGCAGAACTCTGTGAAGCTCCCGATGGCTCCTGAGTCGAAGCGCATCGCGACGACGGCGTTGCCGCCCCGCTGCTGCGCTTCCGCCCACATCCGCTGCATCACCTCGAAGCGCGACTCGTAGATGACCTTCGTGTATTCGGGCATCTCACCGCCCGCGAGCGAGCGGAAGCCGGCGGTGAAGTTCTGGCCGAAGTTCGCCGAGCGAACGGTCAAGCCCATCACCTCGCCGAGCACCTTCGTGATGCGGTAGCCGGGGACGTCATTGGTGGTGACGGCGAACATGGATCCTCGTCTCTGTCGTTGCCTGCCCGCGGCCGGGGTGGTGTGCGGGGGAGAGCGACGCGACGATCCTACGGAGCACGCGGCATCGTCCGCGAGGCGCTTCCGCTGAGAAAGCAGTCTGAGGGAGCGCCGCACGACGGCGAAGAGCCCGCCGGCGCGGTGCCGACGGGCTCTTCGTGCGGGCGTCGCTCAGACGCCGAAGTACAGCTCGTAGTATCCCGCCTCAAATGTGAAGTGTTGTGGTCGGTGTCAGCCGCGTGATTACGCGGGACACACGCCGACCACGCGACGCGCTAGGGGCGTTCGATGAGATTTCTGCGGACTTCCTGCGGACCGAGCGAGCGCTGCTGTAGCCTCGGCGCTATGCCGATAGGCGGAGAACTCGGTATCCGTTCCCAAGAGTGGTGGGCCTACTTCAGAGGTACAACCCACCCCGCGGAGAAGGTGCTGATCATAGACCCCGGCAGGCACTACTACTCCAGCATCAGGGTCCGCTACGAGGGCACCTCATCGTTCCACGAGTTTGAGACCACTCGGTCTCACCTGCCGTGTAAGTGGGAGGACCTTGACGAGTACCTCGAGGCTCATCCAGAGAGGCCGCGGCAAGGCGAAGTTGCCACGACGGCGGAGCCTGTTCACATCGTTCACACGACGAACGAGCTGCGCCACATCATCCACGAAGAGGTGGCGAACGCCCTCACGGTGACGAAGTTCGCCTATACGTACCCCGAGGCTGCCATCGCCGTCGGGGTGAGCACCGAACTGCTGCGCCAGGCGGTCAGTCGGGGTGACCTGATCGTGAGGTACATCTCGACGAAGCCAGTCTTCGCGGCCGGAGATCTCCGGCGATGGGTGGAATCGCTACCGGAGGAGCCCCGGCGCTACAGGTGAGGTGCGGTCGCTGCGACTCTCGCGCGGTCTAGGCTCACGCTCATGGAGCAATTCCTCATCGTCTACATCATCATCACGCTTGCCTCGCTTGCTGTCACGTACGTGCTCATCCGATTCGGCGTCCAGCACGGCACCCGTGCAGCGTTACGCGAGCACGAGATGTGGATGCGAGACGGGTCCCTTGATCGCGCCATCGACGCGCACGCCGCCCGAATCGTCGATCGGCAGGAGGCCGCGCAATATGCCCAGCGCGTCGCAGAACGTGAGAGGAACTAGGTGCCGACGATGCCTGCGGCTCACGCAACAGAGGTCGCCAAGACCATCGAAGAACTCCACCAGATTGTGAAGGACCTCCGGCTCACGGCTCGAGATTTGCCGCAGGGACCGGACGCATCCGCGGTCGAGGACGTGGTAGCGCATCTGATGGTCGCCACGGGGACCGCTCTGGTAAGCATCGGCCATTCCCTCGTCGCGCTCAGCACCGCGATCGTCGACGAGACCACGAGCTCACCGCAACCGTTGTCGGCGCCCTAGCCAACCGCGTCAACCCCTGAACATCTAGATCAAGGTGACCGGAATACCGCATTGAATGTCAGAGCCGTTGACGTGGAAGACCGCCCTGAGAGTGCCAATTTGGGAGAGTCCGATACTGGCGTCTTGATATACAGCGAGCATTCGACTCTCTTCGAACTTGACATTAGTGCCAGCGTAGTTGGCTCCCGTGCTGCCTTCCCAGATGTAGGCGGTGACCTTCTCCACGACCTTCACGCCGATCTGTTTGCCCGCCGAACCGTCCGGAGCGTAGTACTCGACTTCATATCCGAAGAACTCGACCGGACCGGGCACTTCCTCGCCGAGCCCCCAGGTGACGAGGATGCCGTTGGGTAGGCTCTCGACAGTGACGTCGGTAACGAAGCGTGGTCTGGGAAGCGTCATAGCGAGAGACTATCCAGTGAGGACGACATCAGGCAGGGTTGACGGACCGTCTGCCGCTCTTCACGTAAGCGTTGACGTGATGGTAGGCGACGCCGAGATCACGGGCGATGTCAGCCTGACTCATCCCCGCTGCGATCCATTTGTCGACTTGCGCCTCCTGGTACGGAGATAGGGCGCGCGAAGCGGCGTGCGCGGTCGCCCCGTAGTGGTATTCCTCGCTAAGGATCTCGGTGAGGTAACCGACGTCTTCGCGGAAAGCGATGGTGACGATCCCGAGGTACTCGTCGATGTCCATCCTGTGCCGGTCGCGGATGTAAGCGACGAGCGCTTCGGACGGCTCCCAGACGATGCCGTGTGTCCTCTCTTGCGTGAGAAGCTGCTCGTCACGGAACTGGTTGCGGGCGTGGTTGATCCACTCAGCCTTGACCTTTGTGATCGTCTGCCTGGAGGACTGGACACTGATCCCGAGCATCTCAGCGGTGGTGGCGTGCGAGAGTTCGTCGAAGTAGCGGAGTGCGATGTTCATCTTCTCCCGCTTGCGGAGGAACACGAAGTAGTCGACGATGTCCGCTTGCACCATCTTCCAGTGGGGGAGCATGTTCGGGGCGTGGAGCGATGTTCGGTACTCGGCTTCGGTGGTCTCGAGCTCGTGGCCTTCGATCGCGGGTCGATTGTCGAAGCTGGTCGCGACAGGGTCGATCTCCCCCTCGGCGGGGTCGCCAGCGTATCGCCGGTATCGGATGATCTTGCGCTTGATGTCTTCCTTGAGCATGACGAAGAAGGCGCCGTCATTGTTGCTTGGGTCCCACCCTCGGTCAGCGGCGATTCTCGGCCACCGGTCGATGTGGCGGAGAAGTGCGATCGACGCGACCTGGATGAGATCGTCGATCGTGACCAGGCAATTCCCGCGCTGTTCGAGCCACCCGTACCTGCGGATGACGTGAGCTCGCAGCTGGGGCAGGAACTCGTTGACCATGTTCTCCGGGCTTGTCAAAATCTACCGTCCCAACCCCGTCGGAACTCCCACAGCTTCTGCCGGTTGTTCTCCGCGATCTGCGCTGTCGTGTCCTGAACGGACTTCTCGTACGCCTGAGCCGCGAGCTTCTCTGCCTCACTCATCGCCTTCTCGGCGGATACCCGAGTAGCGTTCTGGCGATCGGTGATGTCGACGCTGATCTGCTGCGCTGATCGCGCGTGAACTGTCATTTCGCCCCGCCCTGTCTGCCATTCGACCGACACAACTTCCGCGGCGAGCACACCCGATTTCAGGTGCAGTTCGATCGGTGCGCCCGGTGTCGCTTCAGTGCGGATTTGCGTGGTCACCACGATGTCCCGGCCTCGCCGGAACGTTCGACTGACGACCGAATCAGCGAGGTTTCCCGATGGCTCTCCTGCCGTGATCTCGATTACGCGACCCCGCGACCGTGCGCTTCCCTCGGCGAAGTGCCGCCATGTGCGGGTGCTGTCGAACGCCGGAGACTCACCGACAACGACCACGGTGTCGGCCCAGTCGCCGTCTCGAGAAACGGTGTCGTTGAAGGACAGGATGATGGGCTCGACGCCGGCGGGCAGATCGTCGTCGTGGGATGCCCATCGCAGGTTGACGGGATCGCTTGGTGCGACCTTGTCGCGGCTGGCGACGTACCAGCCGAGGCCCCAGGCGTCGAACAGGCGCATGCCGAGTGAAGACAGCTCGGTCTCGATGATCTGCATGAACGACGCTCCGGCTGGCGCGGGGATAGGTATCTCGACGTGCTCAGGGTTTGACAGACGAGTTCCAGGGCCGGCGGATCTTGAAAGCACCGCGGCTGCCGCATCATCGGCAGGATTCGCATGTCCGGCACCGAACGTGAGTCCGAGAAGAGCGTCGACGTAGCCGCCGAGCGTCCTGGGCTGAGCGAGCACGTTCGAGATCTCGTATCTCGACGTCAGACGCCCGGTGTCCTCGATGACGAGACGATCGTCGACCATCGTTTCGCCGCCGCCGAGCATGATCGTGGCCACGTTGAGATCCCGAGTGACGCTTCGCACGTACATCGTCGCCCACTGGTTTGTTGCTTCGCCGACCCGTGGCAAGTATCCGATGACAGCACCTGCCGGATCGAGCTGCCGCACTCGCCAGCGCACCTGACCACCTTCATGAGGATCGACGAGGCGCGGGTCAAGGAGAGCCCATTGCTGTTCACTGAGCCCACCAGCGGTGATTGTGGCCGCAGCGAAGGGGACCCGGTCCAGATCCGCAGAGGGGACGATGTCGGTGGCGGGCAGAGCGATCCACTGGTTGCCGTCGCGGACCTCAGCCTCGTACTCGTAGTGGACGGAGTTCATGCAATGACCTCCCGCCACGGAAGAGTGAGCGTCCAGGATCCGGTCTCTTGAGTGATGGCGATATCGCCGCCCGTGACCACGAAGCGTGCGGAGAGCTCGGGCGGGTCGACTGGGTACATATCGAACTCAGCCGCGGTCGAGAAGAAGTCCCGCGCTGCGTGTGCGCTGGCGGCGTCGGGAAAGCGGAGCGTCATAGCTCCGGCAGATGGTCGAGGCGGCCGGAGCGTGTATAGCGTCTTTGAAGACTCGAGCAGTTGGTGCTCGATTGTGCGGGACTCGCGGGCGGACGTCCACGGGGCATCGATCGAGGGGACGTCGAGCTGGTCGATGGGGCCGGTGTAGGGGTAGCGGGTGAATGTGATCACTGGATCACCCTTCCGAGAGTCGGGTTGACGACGACTGAGACCCCTTCCGCGGCGCGGCGGTTGATGGCAGCCATCTTTCGGTCGAAGTCGCTGGTGTCGATATCGATCTGCAGCTTGCTGGTGACGAGTTCGGGGATGCCGTCGAGGTCGCCCTTGAACTTCGAGATATCCGTGGTCGCTTGCTCGGTCTTCGCGTCGATCATGATCTGGGTGCCGTCGGGCAGGGTGTAGACCGCGTTTCCGAGATCGTCGACTTCCTTGGTCGCTCCTTGCGCGTCATTGATCAGCCCCTTCAGTACGGCCTGCTGGTCGTTGAACTTCGTGTTTGCCTGGTCGATGACGCCGGTTAGTTCCCGCTGAGCGCCGATCGCAGCCATGTTCTGCTGAAGGCTCTTCTGCTGTTCCGGGGTGAGCTCCTTGAGGGATTGCTTCTGCGCGTCTGCGATCGCGAGGTTCTCTTCCTTGGCTTTCCCTGCCTGAGCGTCGACAACCTTCATCGCGTTCGCGTCGCCGACGTACGCGCGCACTGCTGTGGCGAGGTCGATGCCGAGTGCGTCGGCGTAGGCCTGAACTTGCTTGCGCTTGTCTTCGTCCGTGATGACGTCGGCGGATGCGGCGGCGATGCTCGTCGCGCTGAGGACGTTGCTGCCGGCGTCGATGAACGCCTGCGCCATCTCTCCTGCCCGCTGGGCGAGTTCCTGGTTCCTCTCGTCGATCTGATCCATCGCGCCGATGATCAGACCGAGGCCCGCCGCGCCTGCGGCTGTGGCAGCAAGACCTCCGATCCCGCCGAGCGCACCCGACCCGGCGAGGCCGCCGAGGGTGTCCTGCGCTATCTGTGGGAGGTCTTCGAGGTCACCGCGGAACGAGGAGAACGTCTCGCCGAGGTTCTGCCGAAGCTCCCCAGATACCTCAGCCCCCTTCTCGCCGAGTCGCTTGAAGCCCCTCTCGCCGGTGTCGCCGACGTCTCGCAGACCCTTCTCGGTGCGTTCGGATTCCTTGCGGGCGTCCTGCAGTGCCTCCTCGAGTCGGGAGACGTCGCGAGCGCCGTCGCGACCGACATCGGAGGCGGCGCGTTCGAGGTCTTTGAACGCGTCCTCGGCTTGCTCGAGCGGCTTGATGATGCCGCTGCGGACGCCTTCGTCGAACCCGCGGGTATCCGCGGCGATGCCGATCTCGTGGACGGAGGCCATCATCGTCCTTTCAGTTCGAGGTGGTCGAGGGCGGTACGGGTGGCGGTCTGGATCATCAGAGACGAGAACCTCACGATCGAGTCGCCGGCGGCGGGGTTGAAGACGTTGCCTCCGCGGCGGGGTGCACCGAACACGGAGCCCATGCGGCGGGGATACTTCTTGCCGCGTCGGGAGCGTTGGATGATTCGTTTGGCGGGGTTGCCGCCGTACTCCGCACCCTTCGCGACGACGGAGACCGGGGTCCCGTCGGAGAGCTTCCCAACGGAGCCGGAGCGGAGGAACAGGTTCCGGGCGGTGACGCCGACGCGAGCGCTGTTGACGAGCGCTCGCTGTTGCAGTCGGGTCGCCGCCCGGTCCCGGACCTCTTCGAACCAGATCGGCTCGGCCGCCTTCTTCGTCTGGACGCCGATCTCCTTGCGGACGTCGGCGGGCAGCTCGCGGGCGGCGAGGAGCATGTCGCGCAGCGGCGAGTCGACCAGGAGGCTGATGCGGCCGCTGCTCGCCATGGTCAGGCTCCGAAGTCGGGCTGCCCGTTGACGCCGAGGTTCAGGGTGGCCTTGTTGATGCCGCCCGCCGCGCCACCGATCTGCGACGGCTGGAACACGACCTCGACGGTCACGACCTCCGCGCCAGTCTGCGGGGTGAACTCGATCGTCTTGGTCTGCCCGGCCCACTCGATGCTCTTCTGCGAGAGGGAGCCTTCGGAGGCCCAGTCTTGCGCGAACGACATCTGACACACCCAGGTCGGGGTTCCGACGACGGACTGGACACCGCCGCCGATGTCGGTGTGCTGCGCGGTCGGGGTGGTGGGCACGAGCGCGAAAGAGTCGACGCCCTTGGTGTAGTTGTCCGCGCCGATCTTGATCGTGCCGGACTTGTTGTACGTTGCGACGTTGGGTGCGTCGGCCATGGTCACTCCTCGATGGTTGAGAGCAGGGTCAGGGGGAACCGCCAGGCGAGCGCCCCGGTGCTGAGGCGTTCTTTCTTCGCGGTGTCCCAATAGATGTCGTCGCACTGCTGCAGAGCGTGTGCGAGGGTGACGAGGTCGGCGTCCGCCCCGTCCTCGTCGCCGGCCCCGGCGGAGGCGACGACGAGGTCGAACTTCGGGGCGACGGTGAACCGGTCCAGCGCCGTCCCGTTGACGGACGAGCTGACCTCGGTGAACTCGAAGTACAGGACCGTGACGACCGTGTCGATCGCTTCGGACAGGTTGTTGATGATCCGCCAGTTCGCCGGCAACAGCGGTTTGAGACGGTCGCGCAGATCGTTGCGGATGGTGGCGGGGTCAGAAAACATCGGCGACTCCGGAGGTCGGGCGGATGACCCGCTGAATGTCCTTCGACAGCGGCCGCGGGGAGAACGTGAACCCCTCAGGGCCGTCCTCGCCCTTGCCCGCGAGCCAGAGGTTCTTTGCCTGCATGAGCTGCGCGTACACGTACCGGGTCGGCACGCCGGGGCTGCTGGCCTCGAGGTCGAGGAGCGTGATCACCTGAGCGATCGTCGCGTCCTCGACCCCGAGGTTGTGCAGCAGATCCGTGACCTGCACGACCGGTTCATCGTCCGCCGCGAACGCGAGGACCTGCTCGCGCGCGACGTCCAGGAGCATCCCGGCGAGAGTCTCGTTCTCGATCGGGAGCTCCGGGAACGCGTCGTGCGCGTCCTCGAGGTCGGCGTCGCTGAACCAGTCGGCCATGGTCAGGGCTTGGTGCCGATGAAGACGGTCGACTCCGGGCGTTCGATGAACGTCTCCAGGAACCCGACGATGGAGCGGTCGAGGCCGAACTTGGCAACCTCGACGGCGTCGATCTGGATCGGCGTCTCACCGAGCTCCTTGAACTCGACCGCCGCCTTCGACCCAGCCGCCACCTGGGGGTCGGTCGCTTTCGTGCCGGGGAAGGCGGACTGCGGGGCCTTCTTGACCACGACCTTCCCCTCGACCGACGCCTGGCCGGAGCCGGGCGTGACGGCGAGGGAGATGAACTCGGGCAGCAGATCCTTCGGCGTGTAGATGAGCTGCTTCCACAGCACCGGGTTGACAATCGCCCAGGCCGGGTCATCGTCCGCGTCGCTGATCGCTTCGATCGCCTGGATCAGCTGCACCACACCGGGGTAGTACGCGGAGTTGGCGGGCGTGCCGGCAGGCAGCGACTCGGGAGCCACGAGGGCGGACAGGGCCGCGCCGTCGCGGTTCATGGCCACGCGGATGAGGGTGTCGCGGGCGTCCACGTCGGTGACCTTCGCGTAGCTGTCGGCGACGCCCTGCCAGAACTGCTGCATGACGTCCGCTCCGCCGGAGAGGTAGTTCCACTCCTGCGCGACGTCGGCGGCGTAACCGTAGCTGTCGCGGGTGGAGCTGCGCTTGTCGCTCGTCGCGGAACCGGTCGGCAGCTCGGTCTTCTCGCCCGTGGTGCGCTTCTTGACCAAGCCGTCGGTGTCGTTCAGGCGGTAGCCCTCGCGGCCGTTGATGTCGATCGGGCCGTAGACGTGGGTGGCGAGGTCGATGAACTTGCGGACGTACCGCTTGCCCTGCCACAGCCGGCCGACCCAGGCCTTCGGCGCGAGGCCGGCTCCAAGCCCGGACGCGCCGGGGTCGGTCGTCTTGATGTCGGCGAGCGCCATGAGCGCGTTCTCTGTGTCGACCGAGCGGGCGGTCTTCATCGCGTGGAAGGCGGAGAAGAACGCGTTCATGTCGACGTCGGCCGGGTCGGCGGCGGGTGCGGGTGCTCCGCTGAACAGGGCCGGTGCGGCCGGGGTCTGAGGCTCCGCGGGAGCGGCAGCTGCGGTCATGGTCTCCTCCTCGGAGCTGGTGGTGTTGTCCTCGGCCGGGGTTTCGGCGTCGGTGATCTTCTCGACGGTGGACTTGCTGGAGTACTCCTCGATGCGCCGCCAGCGGACGCCCTCGGAGTCGGTGAACTCCGACACCGTGCGCGAACTGTTGTCGCGGTCTGGTGCGGAGTACTCGTCGCTGGCCGGCACTTCGGTGGTGAACTCGACGTTCTGACCGGGAGCGAGGGAGAACAGGGCGGCGGACTCGAACGCACCCTCGGCGCAGACAGCCGCCCCGGTGAGGCGGGAGCGGACGGCGTTGATGCCGTTGCGCACGAGAGAGCCAAGTTCGGCGGACAGCTTGCGCTTGCCTGTGCCGTCACCGTAGGAGGCGAGGAACGCGTCGCCCTCATCGGTGTTGGCGATCGCGAACCGGCCTACGACGCCGGCCTCGGTCATGGTGAACTGCACGCCGCGGCCGAGCGGGTTGAACCGGTCGTGCTCATCGTTCAGGGTGACGATCGACGGGTCACGGGGGAGCGCGACGGCGGAAGCGCTGAACATGACCGGCTCGGTTCCGGAGAGGTTCGGGCGGGAGAGCTCGCCGAACGGGAGCAGCAGACCCTCGATCTCGCGGGTCCCTGCGACGCGGGAGAACAGGCCCGCTTCGGTCGTGTTGGTCATGCTGTCTCCTGGGAGGCGTCGCCGGCCTCCGGGTCGATGGATGTGGGAGCGGGTACGGAGAAGTGCGACAGGTCGGCGCGGACCTCGGCATTGGGGCCGACGACGTCGTCGCCGGAAAGTGCGGCGGCGATCGCGTAGGCGTACTCGGCGGACCCGTACGTCCACATCTCGGACTGGCGGTCCTGCTCGTTCGAGTAGGAGAGGTCGCTGCCTTCCTTGCCGCCCTCGACGAACGACGCCGGCACGCCGCCGTGCATCGCGAGTTCGAGGCGCAGGGAGTTCTTCGCGTCCTCGAACAGGTCGAGTTGCCCGGACACGCCGCGCTCTTTGACCTCGATGTAGCTCGGCGTGACGGAGACGGAGTGCTTCGCGCGGGTCTCGACGTACGAGGTCGCGAGGGTCTCCTTCTCCTTACGCTTCATCTGATCGAAGGCGGGATCGGTGATGTGCAGCTCGGTCGCGGCGGGCGGTGCGTCGAGGCGGGTCTGTCGTGCCTTCTCGAGCTTGCGGGCCTGGCGGATCGAGTCGATCCCGTCGGCCATGACACCGTTCGCGCCGAGCGGCACGAGCACGACGCGCATCCGGTACTCGGCCGGAATCGAGTCGTGCAGGGTAACGCGCTGCGTCGACGGGTCCATCGACCACAGATGCCGGGGCACGGGTACCCAATCCCACACCGTGTCGTCCGTCGCGAGGCGGCACCCGAGAACACCGAAGCCCTCCCAGTACAGTTCTTCGACGAGCTTCTTGATGGCGATGTGGCGGGACATGCCGGGGTAGTTGCAGGAGCCGACCCAGTACGGCTGGGGGTCGGCCTTGGTGTCGTTCTCGAACTTCTCGAAGCGCAGCGGCGACACAAGCGCTTGGTGGCCCTTCAACGCCCGCTTCAGCTCAGGGACGCGGGCGGCGGTCACGCGGGTGACGAGCTCCTCGGGAAGGGTTCCGAGGATGTCGCCGACGATCGCCTGTTGCAGGCTGTCGCCAGAGCCGGGGGCGGCGAGCGCGGGCGCGCCGCTGGCGGAGGTGGGGGAGACGTCCCCCATCAGCCATGCCCAGAATCCCGCCATGTCTCCACGGTGACGGGCCTCTGAGCGTTAACGGTTACCACCCGGGAGTGTGCTAGACGCCTACCAACTCCGGGACACCGCCGGGGCCCTTCTCGTCGTCGAGCGCGTAGAGGGCGCGAGCGACTGCCTCGATCGGTGTGATGTCGTCGTCGGGCTGGGTCTTCTCGTCCGGCCTGCCGAACGCCCACGCCCCGGTCTGGCCGAACGCGCGGCGCACAACGATCTCCGCGGCGGCGTCGAGCGGGTCTTGCCCGTGGTAGGTGACGAGGTCGCCGGCGTTGAGGAACCGCATGAACAGCACCGCCGACCGAGGTATCTCCATCCGTGCCAGCGGGCGGGTGCGCATCGGCGGGCGGCCAGCGACGAGCGGCGCGATCTCGACGTTCTCGACCGGGCGGCCCGGATCGAAGATCACGCGACGGTTCAGCTTCCGAGCCCGGAGAAGTACATTCTTGCCGAACCCGTCGACGCCTTCCTGGTGGTGCAGCAGTGCCACGTGCCGGCGTCCCTTCGTCCCGTGCCAAGCTGCGGCGAGAGATGCCCACTTGCCGTCTGGATGGATAGCGATCGCGAGAGCCACAACCGACGGCATCGACTTCGGGAACGCCTTCTCGGTTCGCGTCTTCGTCCACAGCGGTTGCTTGATCAGCGCCGTCGCCGACCCCTCCTCGCCGGGAAGCGACAGGTACTCACGCTGGAACGCCTTCGACGACATCGCGTGGAAGTTGTCGAGCACGTCAGACAGGGGAGTCGTGTAGCCAATGCCCGGATGGTTCAGTTCGATCAGCTCACGCACACGGGCGTGCGGGTGCTCCTCATCCGGCTCCCACGCCTCGAGCTCCGCGGGGTCGGTGTCCTCGGGGATGCCATGCCGGACCACGCCGGCACCGGGCATGGTCAGCAGCTTCCACAGCAGGTTTCCCTGCTGGAAGTCGGGCGCTGTACCCGACGCGATCATCTGCGGCAGGAACCGACCATCGAGCGTCGGGGGTATCGAGGTCATCATGTCCTCGGCCATCTCCGGCGTCGCGTCCTGCGCCTCGTCGACCCAGGCGACGTCGTACGCGCCGGACGTGAACGCCTCGTTCCCCGGCGCGTACGCGTTGAAGTACGAGCCGTTCGGCCAGCGGATGTGCTCGGTGCCCTTGCCCGTGTTGATGATGAACGGGCGCGTCTTCGGGTCCGGGTACAGGCGCTCAACGTGCGTGACGATGTCCTTGCGGAACCGCTCGCCGGTCTTCTGCCCGCCGTCCTTCTTGGCCAACGTCCAACCGACGAGGTAGTCCTCGCGCAGGCTGCAGCGCCCCAGGATCACGGCCTGGACTGCAGTGGTCTTCGTCGTGCGTCGCGGCTCCATGATGCCGTTGAACTTCTTACCGGCATTCAGCATGTCCGCGATGACCAACTGGATAGGCGACGGCCCCGAAAAGCCATCCCCACCCCGACGTCGCACGTCCATCCGCAGAAGACGAGCACCCTCCAAGAACTCCGCCCTCGTCTGGTCGGTCGTGACGAGTTCCGTCACGTGCGCCGCCACCGGGATGCGCGAACGCCACTCCAGCCACGTCGCCTCGTCCTGAAGGTCCGCCACCGACGGCACGACGCCCGTGGGCGCAACCACAACGCCGCCGCTCGTCACGACACCTCCCGAGCCCGATCGACAGGGAGAGGGGCGCGTGTTGAGCCGTAGGCGGGGAGCCGAGCGACTCGCGCCAAAAAGACGCGGGTTCGCCGTCCTTCGTGGTGGATCATCCCGATGCCGAGTGCGGCCATCGCGAACGTGGGTGAGCCGAACGGCAGCCCGGTGATGGTCGCGATGGTGGACGCGATGGCGAGCGCCAGGTAGGCGATCTCGAGGGCGGGGCTTCCCGCCTTCGGTTCCTTCGTCATGCCCATGGTGGTGTGACCAGTCCTGTCGTTCTGGCGCGTCTGCGCTGGTTGGTGATGCGGGCGCCGATCTTGCCGCCGTGGCTGCGGTTGCCGTGTCGGCATTCGGGTGCGGCGTTGTCGATGGTGTTGCCTCCGTGCAGTGAGATGTGGCCGACGTCGAAGGGTGTGCCCTCAGGGATGATGTCGCCGTGTCGCCAGCATGCGACGTCCTCACCTCGTGCCCATGCTTGGCGGACTTGGGCGCGGATGATGCGGGTCGTGTGCCGCCACACGGGGTCGCGGTGCTTCTCGGTCATGCGTTCGCCCTGGTGCGGGCGAGGGACTTGGTGACCCCGGCGTTGGAAATCCCGACAGTTTCGGCGATCTGCCTGATGCTGTGTCCGGCGCTGCGGAGTGTTCGGATGCGGTTGTCGCGGGTCTGGTCGGCGGTGGGGCCTCGGTGTGCGCGGATGACGTTGACCGTGCTCTCGCCGTGGCCGCGCGCGTGGGTACGGGCTTCAAGGCGGGCTGTGGTGTGGTCGGAGCACCAGGCGCCGCGGTCGCAGGTGGAGCACCCCCAGACGGCGGAGCCCGTGTCTGCTGGCTTCTCGACCCACACGCTCATGCCACCGACCCCAGCACTGACCCAGGAGCATCCGGGCTTTCCCACTCACCAGGGGAACCAGGGACAGCAGTCGGCCATGAGGAGACCACACCGCTCACGAGATCCACGTGCTCTTCGAGTGGAGCTTCGCTTCCTTCCTCGCCGGCCTGTCCTTCCTGTCCTGTCCTATCCTTTCCAGTCCGGCGGGACATCCCCGGGACATGTCCCCCGGGACCGTCCCCGGGACTGGCTTTCTTCGCGGCCCGTTGGCGAGCCTTCTTCTCGCGCTCTGCCCTTCGGATGTTGTCGAGCACTTCGAACTCGGCGCGGCTGGTCTGCGTGCCGATGTACTCGACCATCTGCCACGACGACTCGGCCGACTTCGCCCACAGTCCCGCGGCGACCAGGTTGGGGATACTCGATCGTGTGAACCGAGGGATGTAGTCGAGGTCGGCATCCGTGATCGCCCCGTCGGTGCGGTTCTCGACCATCCACGTCCCGGCCGTCACGAACGCGCGGAAGTCGTCGCCGCTGAGTGCCATGACGCGACGGTCGTTGAGCCAACGCCCCGCGAATCTGAAGTCACTCACGAGCACCTCCTTTCATGTGAGAAGGGCCGACCCGTGCAGGCCGGCCCTTCTCGTTAGTCGTCAAGCTCACGCAGATGTTCGTCGACGTCGGCGGCTCGCCGAACGATCCTCACGGGTTCCGGCAGGTCGTCGGCGAGGTCGAGGAGGCGCAACGCGAGCGCCTTCGCGAGGTCGCGGTCGATCTCCTGCGCGACCTCACCGCACGTGTCCAGCAGCAGGATTGCGGTGACCGTCCCGGTAGCCAGATCGCGTCCGTGGACCGCGATGGTCGCGGCCTCGCAGGCGTACCACGCAGATTCGTCCATCGGGGTGTGCATCAGTACGCCCTTCCGTTGTGCCGGCGTGCGCGCGGAGGTTGAGCGAATGGGTCGTGTTGGAGTGGTGGCTCGGGTTCGGTTTCCTGCGTCTCGATGGGGTCCCCGATGCGCTTTCCGAGAATTGCCGACTCGATGAGCCGCAGCGTGTCCACACCGATCACGTCGGCGATCCGGTCGAGCTCTCGAATCGTGAAGGACGACTTCCCCGCAAGCCGCGAGTAGAGAGTTGGACGGCTGACGCCGAGGGCGTCAGCGACGTGTGGGGTCTTGATGCGCTGCCGGGCGAGCTCAGCCCGCACTGCATCAGCAACATGCTTGTCGGAATCGTTCATACTGTCAGCCACTCCGCGATCGCGACACGAGCTTCCGTGAGTCCGGCGATCAGTTCGTCGAGCTCGTTGAGGTCGTCGGTGATCGAATCGGGATCGAACGTGAACTCCGAAATGTTGGGCACCCACGCGGCGCTCTTGACGTGCCCCTCGAGCGAGAAGGCGATCGTCACAGACTTGTGGTCGACGTCACGTACATGGAGATCGGTGAACCCGTTGGCGTGGTCCTCCGCGAGAATGCAGTCTTCAAAGTCGCAACACGCGGCGTTCATCGCGATCGCTCCGAGGCGACGGGGATGAACGTGTAGACGTCGACGGGTCTGAGCTCGCCGAACATCTTCGGCTCCACCACGGTCTCGATGCCGGCGAGGACGTGGTCTCCTCGGCGGGTGTAGAAGGTCCGGTTGCCGACGTGATGGTGCTTCGGGAACTTGACCCGATCGCCGGGGCGGCACCATTCGTGGTCGCAGCTGGCGGCGAGGTGGGCGGTGGTCTCGTCGTCTCCGCCTTTCCACTCGTGGTGGACGTCGGTGATGTGGAAGACGTCGCCGGGTGATGCGTGGTCGTTCTCGCGCACGTGGAAGTAGTAGAGCTGCAGGACGGGGATGTCCATGAACTCGCAGTCGTCGATGAGGTCGCGGAGGGCGAACGTGCGCTGCTCCTTGAGCGCCTCGATCTCCGCGGTCATGCTGATCAGGGTGGCGACGCTGGGGGTCGGGACCGTTACGATGGTCATGAGTTAGTGCTCCTTCGTGAGTGCTTGGCCGTCGTCCTGTTGCAGCAGGGCGGCGGCTTCTTCTTTGATGCGGCCGTGAAGTTCGCCGGCCGGGTCGCGCCGGACATGGAGGATGCCGGCGAGGGTACGTGCGGTGGCTCGGTCGAGCCAGACACGTTCGGAGGTTGCGCCGCGGAAGACGAGCGCCGCGGTCCTGTCAGCGGTCTCGATGCTCCTGATCGCAGCGTTGGCGGTCGGGTCCTTCGGCATCAGCTGGCATCCGCGAATGCGTCGTTGATGAACTTCTCGAGGTCGATGCGCCGGACGACGACACGTCCGCCGAGTTTCGCTGCCTTGAGCTGCTTGGTGTTGATGAGCCACCGGATGCTGTCGACCGAGCGGCGCAGATACTCGGCGACCTCCGGGACGAACAGGATGTCCGCGGGTGCGGACGCGGTCATGGTGGACATTGGACACTTCCCCTCTTGTGGATGGAGCAAGTCATGTGACTTGGACAATTCAGGTCTACCACTGGTGCTCACTTGCGTCAAGCGCATACGATGGGCGTCGTGCAATACGGTCAACTTGACGAAGCTGAACCCGCTTTCGGCAAATGGGTGCGGGAGCGCCGACAGTCGCTGGCGCTCAGCCAATCGGACCTCGTACAGCGGCTAGCGAGCCGCGGGTTGCTTGTGGATGCGTCCGCGATCTCGCGCATCGAGTCCGGCGCACGCTCCGTTCGGCTTGGCGAAGCCATCGGCATCGCTGACGCACTCGACTCTCCACTCGGCGCGGAGTTCTTCACCTACAAGTCGCCGGACTCATCCGCTTTGGTAGAGGCGCTGTCATCGATTGAGCGCGCGCTGTTTCGTCGTGAAGAGGCAATCGCGGCCGATCACGATGCGCTTAGGGCGATATTCAAGCGGCAAGAGACTGCCCATCAGCACCTCCTAGCGGTGACCCACGCGGAGGAAGTAATCACCGCAGCGCTACCTAGCCTCAGTCCCACCGAGCTCGAGCTGCTCAATGAGCGACTGCGCTCGCTCCGTGATATCGAGGAATGGCAGCACATCATCGAGCTAGCTGTGCTGCCCAGGGACGTTGGTTGAGGTGTGACGCGATAGACGGGTGAGGACCTCCCGGTCGAGAGTGGAGCTGTCTAGTTCCCGCACT
>NZ_RBWZ01000013.1:0-117583 GCF_003634765.1 Microbacterium sp. AG790 | reverse complement strand
TGCAGGGGGGACCCTGTGGGAGAGTAGGACACCGCCGGACTTCTTTTCAGGAAATGGCCACCCAACGCTGGGTGGCCATTTCCCGTTAACACGACTGAAAGGAACTCCTTCGATGGCACAGGAGCGCGATCCCGAGAACCCGGATGCGACACCCGAGCGCCGCCGGAGGTCTTCCGATGGAACCTCGTCGGCACGATCGGGCGCGGGCCCTCGCGACGGCCAGCGTCCGCGCGATGGTGAGCGGAAGCCGTACGTGAAGCGTGACGGTGAGCGTAAGCCGTATGCTCCTCGCGATGGTGAGCGGAAGCCGTACGTGAAGCGTGACGGTGAGCGTAAGCCGTATGCTCCTCGCGATGGTGAGCGGAAGCCGTACGTGAAGCGTGATGGTGAGCGGAAGCCGTATGCTCCTCGCGATGGTGAGCGTAAGCCGTATGCTCCTCGCGATGGTGAGCGTAAGCCGTATGCTCCTCGCGATGGTGAGCGTAAGCCGTACGCTCCTCGCGACGGCGAGCGTAGGCCCTACGTGAAGCGCGATAGCGAGCGGAAGCCGTTCGCTCCTCGCGATGGTGAGCGTAAGTCGTACGTGAAGCGCGACGGCGAGCGTAAGCCTTATTCGCCTCGCGATGGCGAGCGCAAGCCTTACGCACAGCGCGATGGCGATCGGACCTCCCGTGTGCCCGGTCGCAGTTCCCGGCCGCCGCAGGGCTCGGAGCGTCGCACGGGCCCCACGGGGCCGCAGCTGCCCGACGATGTCACTCCTCAGGACCTGCCGGCATCCGCGCGCAACGAGCTGAAGACGCTGTCGAAGGAGAACGCCGAACAGGTCGCGCGTCATCTCGCCATGGCAGCACGTCTCATCGACGACGACGCCGTCCGTGCGCACGAGCATGCCCTCGCCGCGTCCCGCAGCGCTGGGCGCATCGCAATCGTGCGTGAGACTGTCGCCATCACCGCGTACGCGTTGGGCGACTTCGCCCTGGCGGTGCGTGAGCTGAGGACGTACCGGCGCATCTCCGGCCGCGATGACCAGATCGCCCTTCTCGTCGACAGCGAACGCGGCGTGGGCCGCGCTGATCGTGCACTCGAAGTGGGACGCGCGGTGGATCGTTCGACGTTGACCACCGAAGTGCGCGTGGAGCTGGCGATTGCCATGTCGGGGGCTCGACTGGACCTCGGTGAGACGGAGCGCGCACTCAGCGAACTGGACATCCCCGAGCTGGACCCCGATCGTGCCTTCTCGTGGAGCCCCGCGCTGTTCGCGGCGCGGGCTGCGGTGCTCGAGGAGCTTGGCCGCGTCGATGAGGCGCAGCAGTGGCAGCGACGCGCCGAGGTGGCCGCGGAGGCTCTCGGCGCCGTTGATGCGGATCTCGAGGTGATCGAGATCGACGAGATCGAGGAGATCGCGCTGCCGGCGGAGGAGGACATCGCTCCCACGGTCGAGAGCGACGATTCCGGCGACGACGAGTCGGATGCAGAGGAAGCGGAGCGCTGATGGGCCTCTTCTCGAAGCGCGCGCCTCGCACTCCGCTCGACGGTGTCGACGCGGTGCTCGCGGACCTCGATGGGGTCGTCTACGCCGGCCCGGGGGCCCTGCCGTATGCCGTTGACAGCCTGAATGCGGCGGCTGTGTCGCGGCGCCTCGGGTACATCACCAACAACGCGTCCCGACGTGACGCCGTCGTGGCGGAACACTTGCGCGAGCTGGGGCTGGACTCCACACGCGCCGAAGACGTCGTGACCAGTCCGCAGGCCGCGATGCGGTTGCTGCGCGATCGCGTCGCACCGGGATCCACGATCCTCGTCGTCGGCGGTGACGGCCTCGTCTTCGAAGTCGAGAAGGCCGGCTACGTCGTGACCCGCAGCGCCGAGGACGCCCCCGCGGCCGTCGTCCAGGGATTCGCTCCCCAGGTGGGCTGGGAGCAGCTCGCCGAAGCCGCGTACGCTCTGGCGACGCCGGAGGATGCCGGCGGCATCCCGTGGATCGCCACGAACACCGACTGGACGATTCCGCAGGCACGCGGCATCGCGCCGGGAAACGGAACACTCGTGTCCGCCGTGCATACGGCCGTCGGTCGGCTCGCCGTCGTCGCGGGCAAGCCGGAGCGGCCGATCTTCGATGAGGCCGTCGCGCGTTTCGCGGCACACAAGGCGCTCTTCATCGGCGACCGGCTCGACACCGACATCGCGGGCGCCCAGGCTGCGGGGCTCGACTCGGTGCTGGTGCTGACCGGCATCGACCGACCCAAGCACGTGCTCGCCGCTCCGCCGACGGCGCGGCCCACCTTCATCCTCGGCGATCTGCGGGAGTTGCACGAGGAGTACCCGGAGACGGTCGTCCAGGGAGAGGTGACCTCCGTCCGCGATGCGGCCGTGCGGATCGACGGCGCCGACATCCACGTCGTGTCGGAAGGGTCCCGGCCGATCGATCTCGTACGCGCGGGCGCCGCAGCCATCTGGGCCACCGGGCGCGCCATCTACGGGTTCCGCGTGCCCGAGCGGCTGTACGCGGATCCCTTCCACCGCCCGTGATCTTCTGTTCTCACTGACCGCACCGAGAAGGCCCGTGCACGCTCGCGGAAAGTCGTCGACAAGGCGGCCAAGAAGGCGGCGAAGAAGCTCGGCGTCTGAGACGCGGTGCCCGCCTCACTCCCAGCCGAAGGTGTTGAACCACTCGGCGCGAGCGGCGGATTCCGCGACATCCTCGGTGCCGCGAAATCGGTCATGGGCGCCCAGGCGGCCGTCGACCAACGGCACGAAGGCATCGCACCCGAGGCACCGCGCCCGCCCATCGGGAAAACCGGCGGCCGGGGAGTCGTCTGCCAGGCGTGGCGCGCTGATGGCCTCGGCACCGGAGGCCGGGCACGTCGGCGGGTCGGCGTCGACGTCCGACCACATCTGCGACGTGCCGACGCGGTTGTGCAGTCCCGCATGCCCGGACGCTCGCGTGCACAGGGCGCTCCCTCGCCGGCTGCGGCACCACCGTGCCGTGGGATACGTCACCGTTCCAGCTTAGGCATCGCCGCGGGGACGGAGATGCTCCGTGCATACTCGCCGCCGCCTAGGATGGAGGATCGTGACCGAGAACCTTCGACAGATCTTCGATGCCGACGTTCGCGACATCAGCTACCTCGATGAGGGCACCGGCCCCGCCATCGTTCTGCTGCCTGAGGCGGGACTGGACTTCGCCTACTTCGGCGCGCTGGCCAGCATCCTGGTCGAAGAGGACTTCCGCGTGGTGCGCATCGCCACACGACGCTCCACAGCGCCGACGTTGCACGAACTCGCCCAGGACGTGGTGGACGTCCTCGACCACCTGCAGATCTCGGAAGCCTGGATCGGTGGACACGGATTCGGCGGTGCGGTCGCTCGAACCGTCGCGATCGACCATCACGACCATGTGAGCGGGGTGCTGCTGCTGGGCGTCGCCCACGACGCTCCGTCCGGTGACGACTTCGACACGGAGGTACGCGCCGTGTTCGGGGACTCGTTCTCGCCGCAGACCGATGTGCGTCAGATGCAGGCGGATGCGCTCGCGGCGACGGACGGCGCGGCCTGGCAGCCCGTCGCGGATGCCACGCCCGTGCTCATCGTCCAGGGAGCCGCGGATCGCGTCACGCCGGTCGAGGGCGGAGAGTCGCTGCGCGAGGCCGCGCCGGGGCTGGTCAGCGTGAAAGCGGTCGACGGCGCCGGCCACTTCTTTCCCCTGACCCACCCCGGCGAGACGTCGTGGTTCATCGAGGACTACCTCGACTGGGACTGAGAGCCGTCCCGCTCAGGCGGTCGGGCCGTCGTGCTGCCCATCGCCGATCTCCTCGACGAGCTTTCCCGTGAAGGCGGCGTGGTCGTCCGGCGGGGGAGATCATCACCGCCGTGACCCGGCATCCGTCACCGCCTGCCAGGGTGCGGTCAGTTCGCCGTCCTCGAGGCCGCTCGTCGCGACAGCGACGTATGATCGACGGATGACCACCTCTCACCAGCCCCAGGTCGCTGTCGACGACGACGCTTCGAGCGCTCAGGGTGCCATCACGCTTCTCCCACTCGTGGACGCGAGCGTCGACGCATCCGCATCGTGCTGCGGTGGCGGGTCCTGCAGTATCGGCTGAACGTCCCGAGCTCTGCCGTCCGGTTCGCGCAGGGTCGGCGCGCGTCAGCTCAGTGCGCGGGTGGCCCGTCCGGTACGTCATCCGGCTTTCTGATGAGGAAGGCACTGATCAACAGGGGCGTGCCGATGATCGCCGCGAGCAGGAACGCCGCTCGTGCGCCTGCAGCTCCGGCGGGCGCCTCGGCCACTCCGCTCCGAGCCGCACCCGCAGCCACCGACGACATCACCGAGATCAGGAGGGCGATGCCGGCTGCCCCTGCGACCTGCTGGATCGTCGAGACCATCGCGCTGCCGTATGAGTAGAACCGCGGCTCGAGCGAGCCCAACGAGGCCGTGAACAACGGCGTGAAGGACATCGCCAGCCCGATCGACAGCAACGTCTGGGTGCCGACGAGGATCCACACCGGGGTCGACTCGGTGAGCATCGTGAAGCTCCACAGGATCGTCAGCACGATGATCGTGCCGGGAAGCAGCAGCACGCGGGTGCCCCAGCGATCGTAGACGCGTCCGATGACCGGGCCGAGAAGGCCCATCGCCAGCGCTCCCGGCAGCACGACGAGGCCGGAGGCGCTGGCCGACAGTCCCAGGGTGTTCTGCAGATACAGCGGGAGCGCAGTCAGCGTTCCGAAGAACGCCAGCGACATCACCGCGAAGTGCGCGACCGACAGGGAGAAGTTGCTCGAGCGGAAGATGCGCAGATCGAGGAGTGCGTCATCCCGCTTCTGCAGCATCACCTGACGCCAGACGAACAGTCCGAGGGCCACCAGTCCGATGCCCAGCGCGACGACGAGAGTCGTGGTCGCCGCCTCCGCGGCGGCGACATCCGTCCCGTGTCCACCGATCTGGCTGAGCCCGAAGACCACCCCGCCGAACCCGACGGCGGACAGGAGCACGGAGAGGACGTCGATCGGCGTGTGCGTGCTCTCTCCCAGGTTGTGGATCCAGCGCACACCCACGACCAGGGCCACCAGCGCGATCGGAAGGACGATCGCGAAGATCCACCGCCACGTCAGATTGTCGAGCACGATGCCCGCCATCGTCGGTCCGATGGCGGGGGCCAGCGAGATCACCACGCTGACACGACCCATCATCCGCCCGCGCAGGTGCGGGGGGACGACAGTCATGAGCGTCGTCATGAGCAGCGGCATCATGATGGCGGTGCCCGACGCCTGGACGACACGGGCCGCGACGAGTACTTCGAAGCCCGGGGCGATCAGCGCGATCAGCGTGCCCGCGGAGAACAGACCCATCGCGGTCGCGAACATCGCCCGCGTCGTGAACCGCCGCAGCAGAAAACCGGTGGTGGGGATCACGACCGCCATCGTCAGCATGAACGCGGTGGTGAGCCACTGTGCGGCCACCGCGGTGATGCCGAGGTCGCCGATCAGGTGCGGGATCGCGACGCCCATCGTCGTCTCGTTCAGGATCGCCACGAACGCGGCGGCCAGCAGGAACCAGATGACGCGGTTCTCCTTGGCTCCGACCTGAGCGGGCGCATCAGGCGCGGTGGCGATGTCGGGAGAGGTCATCGGGCTCCTGGGTGTCGTCGGGACGCGTTCCCGGCGGGCGGGGCGACTGTCCACTGTAACGGGAGGGTCGGACACGGCATTCCCGGTCGCGGTGGGAGCATCGAGGCATGAGCTCTCGTCGTCATCCGTCGCGGGTGGCCGTCCGCGGCCCCCTCTCCCTCTCCGTCGGGGCCGTGGTCGCCGTCGTCGCGTCGGTCGGTGCCGGGCTCTCCGTCGGTCTTCTCGCCGGATGGGCCGTCGTGGCCGCGATCAACGTGGTGTGGCTGCTGAGCGTGGTCTGGCCGATGGATGCCGAGCAGACGCGCTCGCACACGACGAGCGTCGACCCGGGCCGGCCGGTCGCGCGCCTGATCGCACTCGCGGGCAGCGTCGCAAGCCTCGGCGGCGTGGTCGCGGTGCTGATCGGGAGTGGGAGCAGCGGGCACGCCCGCGCGTTCCTCGTCGCGGGGGTGGCGATCGCGGCCGTGGTGAGCTCGTGGGCGCTCATCCAGGTCGACTACATGCTGCGCTATGCGCGCGTCTACTACGGACGCGTCGCCGCGGGGATGGCGGGTGGCATCGACTTCAATCAGGACGATGCGCCGACGTACTCCGACTTCGGCTACTTCTCGGTCGGCCTGGGGATGACCTACCAGGTGTCCGACACGAATGTGTCCGCGAATGAGATCCGGCGCATCATCGTCGCGCAGACGCTGCTGGCCTACCTGTTCGGGGCCGTCATCCTGGCATCGGTGATCAATCTCGTCGCCGGCCTCGGCTGAGTCGCCGCCCCTCCGGCACGGGGTTAGAGTGACCCGGTGAGTATGGGCATGGGGGGAATGGGGCCGGGTGGTCGTCCGGCGGCGTTCCGCGGCGTCGACGAAGGCGCGCAACGGCGACTGAACGCACAGGCCCCGGCGATCCCGAACCTGGGTGCTCGGGTCGTGGGCCTGTTCCGCCCCTACCGCCTGCGCATCCTCGCGACCGCTGTGATGGTCGTCGTCGGCGCGGCGATCGGTGTCGTCCCGCCCCTCATCGTGCAGCGCATCTTCGACGACGCGCTGTTTCCCACAGACGGTGCGCCTCCCGATCTCGCGCTCCTGCTGCGGTTGGTGCTCACCATGATCGGGCTGTTCCTGTTCTCCGCGGTGCTCGGTGTCACCCAGACCTGGCTCACCTCGACGGTCGGCAATCGTGTGACGGGAGACCTCCGGGTGCGCCTGTTCGATCACCTGCAGGCGATGGAGCTGGGCTTCTTCACCCGGACGAAGACCGGGGTCATCCAGTCGCGGCTGCAGAACGACGTCGGCGGCGTCTCGGACGTCTTGACCAACACCATCACCAGCATCCTCGGCAACACGGTGACCGTGATCTCCGCCCTCGTCGCCATGATCCTGATCGACTGGCGGCTGACCATCATCGCCGTGATCATGATGCCCGCGCTCGTGCTCGTGCAGAGGCGGGTGGGGCAGGTGCGGGCCCGTATCGCGGGGCAGACGCAGGAGTCGCTGAGCGAACTGACCAGCATCACCCAGGAAACGCTGTCGGTCAGCGGCATCCTTCTGTCCAAGGCCTTCAACCGCCAACGGGCGGAGTCGGAGCGCTACCGCGCAGAGAACCTCAACCAGGTCCGTCTCCAGGTGCGCCGGGCCATGAGCGGACAGGGCTTCTTCGCCGTCGTGCAGGTCATCATGGCCTCGGTGCCCGCCGTCATCTATCTGGTGTCGGGCTACCTCATCGCGGGCGGTACCGGCGCGATCACGGCCGGCACCGTCGTCGCCTTCACCACGGTGCAGGCGCGCCTGCTCCAACCGCTCATGGGGCTGATGCGTGTGGCGCTGGATCTGCAGACCTCCCGGGCCCTGTTCGCGCGCATCTTCGAGTACCTCGACTTGACGCCGGCCATCGTCGACGCTCCCGACGCGATCGACGTCGCGCGCGCCCCCGGGCCGATCGGACGTGTCGAGTTCCGCGACGTCGTCTTCCGCTATCCGGATGCCGCGGGCGACACCCGCCCGACTCTCGACGGAGTGTCCTTCGTCGCCGAGCCCGGCCAGCACATCGCTTTCGTGGGGCCGTCCGGCGCGGGCAAGACCACCATCGTCTACCTTGCTCCGCGTCTGTACGAAGCATCCGAGGGCGCCGTCGTCTTCGCCGGGCGGGATGTGCGGGGGCTCACCCAGGACTCGATCGTGGAGAACGTCGGCATCGTGTCACAGGAGACCTACCTGTTCCACGCCACCATCGCCGACAACCTCCGCTACGCGAAGCCCGATGCCACCGACGAGGAGCTCGTGGCGGCGTGCACGGCGGCGAACATCCACCACGCCATCGCGAGCTTCGAGAACGGCTACGACACCGTCGTCGGCGAGCGCGGCTATCGGCTCTCGGGCGGCGAGAAGCAGCGGATCGCGATCGCGCGCGTACTGCTGAAGGATCCACCGGTGCTGCTGCTGGACGAGGCCACGTCGGCTTTGGACACCGTCTCGGAACGGGTCGTGCAGGAAGCGCTGGACAATGTGGCCCGCGGGCGCACCACCATCTCGATCGCGCACCGGCTGTCGACCGTCGTCGGCGCCGACGTCATCCACGTCGTCGAGGCGGGGCGCATCGTGGAGTCCGGGACCCACAGCGAACTGCTGGCGCAGGGTGGGCTCTACGCCGAGCTGGCGCTCGAGCAGATGGCGGCCGCGACGATCGCGGGCATGGAGGCGCAGGCGCGCGAACAGGCCTGAGGCCTCTCAGGCCGGCTTGCTCCAGTCCTCGGACCCGATCGCGTCCGTGGGGTACGGGATCGGCTCGTTCTCGGCGATCGCCTTCGGCTTCGGGTTGACGAGCTCCTCCGTGGAGAGGGCTGCGAGCTCGTCGATCTCGGCACGGATCGCGGCGAGATCGGGACCCGCAGGACGATCGGGGAGGTGAGCGGCGTCGGAATCGGTCATCCGCTCAGAATATCTCCGGCTCGTCTCACCACAGTTCAGCCGCGCTGCGCAACCGGGCCGCGGCGTCGTCGAGACCGATGGACTCGGCATCCGCACGGTCGTGGAGGGCGCGGATGAACGTGCCGAGCGTGCGTCGGTAGGCGTCGTCGGGGCTGTCTTGCGCGATGCGAACGAGCGGAGGGACGTCCATCTCCAGAATGAGACGCACGCGGGCGCGGACAGCGGCGCGCTGACCGGCGCCGTCGAGCACGGCGATACCACCGCTGAGGGCGTCGAGGTAGTCCTCGAGCACGGGGAGCAGATTCTTGTTCTGCGTGATGGAGGAACCATCGGCGCGCTCTCGCCAGTGCACGACGACGTCGGGGATGACATCGATGGCGCGCGCGGCGGTGTAGAGACGCTGCGCGACCAGCTGATCCTCGTAGAGCTTGCCCTCGGGAAAGCGCAGCCCCGTCCGCCGCCAGAGCTCCACCCGGCTGAGCTTCGACCAGGCCACGATGTTGCCGGAGACCTCGGGATGCGCGGCCAGCGTCGTCGCGAGCCGCGGCGGATCGGTGGCGGCGCGAACCCACGGTTGCACGGGGCCGGGACGGTAGGTGCCGGCCTCATCGGCGCGCAGTCGCACGTAGGCGCCCACGACGACGTCGCTGCCGGAGCGCGTGAGCGTGTCGACGAAGCGTTCCAGTGCGCGCGGGGTGAGCACGTCGTCGGCATCCAGGAATCCGACGAACGGTGTCTCGACGAGCTCCAGCCCGGTGTTGCGGGCAGCCGACAGCCCGCGCGCGACGGGATGGCTGACGACATGGAAACGATCGTCGGATGCCGCCGCCGCCGCAAAGACCTCCCCGGTCGCATCGAGGGATCCGTCGTCGACCAAGATGGCGCGCCAGCTCGTGAGCGTTTGGGCGCGGAGGGAGTCCACGGCCTCTTGCGCGTAGGCGGCGACGTCGCGTCCGGGGACGATGACGGTGACGACGGGTGTGCTCACGGCCCCGATCGTACAGCCGTCACCGATGCGGCGACCGCGTCCGCGGCGGCATCGAGCAGCGCTGCGGCCCGCTCCTCATCGCCGGCCCCGAAGTCATGGCTGAAACTGAAGCGCACGGCGGTCTGGGCGAGCTCCGGGGTGATGCCCAGCGCGAGCAGCACATGGGACGGCTCGTCGCTTCCGGCGGCGCACGCGGAGCCGCTGGAGGAGACGACGCCACGGCGTTCGAGCTCGAGCAGCACCGACTCGCCGCTGGTTCCCGCGAAGGTGAAACTGGCCAAGGAGGGCAGGCGACGCACGGGGTGACCGGTGAGCTGCGAGGAGGGGACGAGGGCCAGCACGCGGGCGGTGAAGCGGTCGCGCAGCGCGCCGACGCGTGCCGCTGCGGCGAGGCGCTCGCGCTCCGCGATCTCCAGGGCGGTTGCGATCGCGACCGCGCCGGCGACGTTCTCGGTGCCGCTGCGCCGCTCGCGCTCCTGGCCGCCGCCGTGGAGCAACGGTTCCAGAGGCACGCGGCCTCGGATCGCGAGCACGCCGATGCCCGGGGGAGCCCCGATCTTGTGTCCGGCGACCGAGATCGCATCGGCTCCGGTGTCGGCCAGCGGCAACCAGCCCGCCGCCTGTACGGCGTCGACGTGCAGCGCGACGCCGGCCGCGCGCGTCACCGCTGCGATCGCGCCCAGATCCTGAACCGTGCCGACCTCGTTGTTCGCGTAGCCGATCGACACGAGCGCGGTCTCGGAGCGAAGCGCCGCGGCGATGTCCGCGGGCGCGACGAGGCCCGTCGCGTCCACGGGCAGCCGGGTGATGCTCGCGCCGTGCACACGCTCCAGGTACCCGCAGGAGGCGAGGACGGCTTCATGCTCGATGGGCGTGGTGATCACGTGCATCGGAGCGCTTCGTCCGCCGCCGCGATGCAGCGCCGTGCCGATCGTGATGCCCTTCACCGCCAGGTTGTCCGCTTCGGTGCCACCCGAGGTGAAGACGATGTCGGCGGGGCGCATGCCGAACACGGCGGCGACGCGCCGTCGCGCGTCCGAGAGGACGGATGCCGCGGCCTCACCGACGGTGTGGTGGCTGGACGGGTTGCCGAACCGATCGCCGAGGTAGGGCAGCATCGCCTGGACCACGTCGGGACGTACCGGGGTGGTGGCAGCGTGATCGAGATAGAACATCGCTTCCTCGCGGGTCAGGTACCGCCGCCGTTGCTCGCGACGCGGGCGTCCAGGCCCAGATCGAGGGCACGGGCGGAATGCGTCAGGGCGCCGACGGAGATCACGTCGACGCCCGTAGCCGCGATCTCGGACACGGTGTCCAGGCTCACTCCGCCCGACGCCTCGACCGTGGCGCGTCCGGCGATGAGCGCGACCCCGGCGCGGAGGTCGTCGAGCGCGAAGTTGTCGAGCATGATCGTGCCGATGCGCGCGGCGCCGCCGCCGGCGGCGAGGACGGGTTCGATCTGCTCCAGCCGGTCGACCTCCACCTCGACGTGGGTCGTGTGGGGCAGGGCGGACAGTGCACGACGCAGTGCGGTCGTCAGATCGCCGCCGCCGGCGGTCAGCACCGCGAGGTGATTGTCCTTGGCCATCACGGCGTCCGACAGCGAGTAGCGGTGGTTGTGACCGCCGCCGCTGCGGACAGCGTGGCGTTCGAGCGCCCGCAGCCCCGGAGTCGTCTTGCGGGTATCGGCGATCCGCGCGCCGGTGCCGGCGACCGCGTCGACGTAGCGCGCGGTGAGGGTGGCGATGCCGCTCATGCGCTGCACGAGGTTGAGACCCACCCGTTCGGCAGTCAGGACGCCGCGCGCCGGCCCGCTGACGGTCGCGAGCACATCTCCTGCGCCGAAGGCCGCGCCATCGGCAGTCGCCACGGTGACGGCGATGGCGGGGTCGGTGAGGGCGAACGCCGCCGCGAAGACGTCGCCGCCGCTGAACACGCCGGCCTCTCGTGCGACCAGGTCTGCCGTCGCGACGGCATCGGCCGGGATCAGATAGTCGCTGGTGACGTCACCCCACGGCGCGTCCTCCTCGAGAGCGGCGATCACGACGCGCTCGATCTGGCGTGCGGTCAGCATGCCGACCCCTGAAGCTCGCGGCGCGCCGGGGCGGATCGCGCGGCCGCATCCTCGTCGCGGCGCGCGTGCGCGCCCACCGATGCGGTGCGGGCGAGCGCGGCATCCACCAGGCAGGCGGCCACCAGGAGCAGGTTGGCATCTTCGAACTCCGCCTCCGTCCGCGGCGTGCGCTGCCCGACCCGCCAGCTGTCGATCACGGCGGCGGCGTGGCGCAGACCCACCGCATCACGGACGAGCCCCGCGTGCTCCCACATCAGCTCCTGCAGTGCAGCTCGATGCCACGGCGCCGCCGCTGCGGCGAAATCTCCCGCCGGGGCGGTCGCCGCAGCGGACGACGCGGTGACGGGCCACGTACCGGACGCGGTGTCGCCGACGATCGCGTCACCGGCACGTGCACCGAACACGGCTCCCTCCAGCAGCGAGTTCGAGGCGAGTCGGTTCGCGCCGTGCACGCCGGTGCGCGCGACCTCGCCCACCGCATACAGTCGCGCGACGCTCGTGCGCCCCTGGAGGTCGGTGACCACGCCCCCCATCAGATAGTGCGCGGCCGGCGTCACCGGAATCGGCTCCTGCGACCAGTCCAGCCCGCGCTCTCGCACGGCGGCGTCGATCGTGGGGAACCGGCGCCGAAGGAAGGCGCCGGCCCTCTTGCGCGCCGATCCTGTCGCGGCGGTGTCCAGGCCCAGGCCGGTCGCGTCGAGGAGCACCGGCTCGCCGCCCTGGCCCTCCATCACCGCGGCGATCGCGCGGGCGACCACGTCGCGGGGCGCGAGCTCGGCGTCGGGGTGGAGGTCGAGCATGAAACGCCGCCCCTCCTGGTCGCGCAGGACCGCCCCTTCGCCGCGCACGGCTTCCGAGACGAGGAAGGGTTCCGTGCCCTCGACGGACAGGACGGTGGGATGGAACTGCACGAACTCCAGGTCGCGCACGCTCGCGCCGGCACGCACGGCCGCGGCGATGCCGTCGCCGGTGGCGACGGCGGGGTTGGTGGTGTGGGCGTAGAGCTGACCGACGCCCCCGGTCGCCAGCACGACGGCATCCGCCGGGATCCGATCGCGCCGCGTGTCGCCGACCAGGAGGTCGACGCCGCACGCGCGACCGTCGCTGTCGAGGATCAGATCGACGAGGAACGCGTGCTCGATGACGCGGGCCCCGCTGGCGCGCACGCGTGCAACGAGCGCCTTCTCGATCACGCTCCCGGTCGCGTCGCCCCCGGCGTGGAGCACCCGCGGGTAGGAGTGTGCGGCCTCCAGTCCCTTCACGAGAGCGCCATCGCTGCCGCGGTCGAACGCGACGCCGAGCTCGATGAGTTCACGGATGCGCTCGGGCCCTTCGCTCACCAGGACGCGCACGGCGGCGGGATCGCTGAGCCCGGCCCCCGCGACGAGAGTGTCGTGCTCGTGCGCGGCGGCACTGTCGTCGTCGAACATGACGCCCGCGATGCCGCCCTGGGCGTAGCGCGTGTTGGCGTGTTCGAGCACGTCCTTCGTGACGAGGGTCACCCGGCATCCGGATGCCGCGGCGTGCAGCGCCGCGGTGAGCCCCGCGATCCCCGAGCCGACCACGACGACGTCAGGCACGTCGACGCTCACGGCTTGGCCGCCAGCATCCGCTCGAGGGCGACGCGTGCGGGGTCGGCGACGTCGGCGGGCACCGTGATGCGGTTCACGACGTCGCCGGCGACGAGGCGCTCGAGCACCCAGGCGAGGTAGCCGGGGTGGATGCGGTACATCGTGGAGCAGGGGCACACCACCGGGTCGAGGCAGAAGATCTCGTGCTGGGGGAACTGCGCCGCGAGACGCTGTACGAGGTTGATCTCGGTGCCGATCGCGAAAGTCGTCGGCTCGGTGGCGGCGGCGATGGCCTTGCGGATGTAGTCGGTCGATCCCGCCTCGTCGGCCGCGTCGACGACGGCCATGGGGCACTCCGGGTGGACGATCACGCGCACGTCGGGGTGCTCGGCGCGGGCCTTGTCGATCTGGTCGACCGTGAACCGGCGGTGCACCGAGCAGAACCCGTGCCAGAGGATCACCCGGGCGCCGTCCAGCTCGTCGGCGCTCGAGCCGCCGAGAGGCTTGCGGGGATTCCACATCGGCATCTGCGCCAGGGGCACGCCCATCGCCTTCGCCGTGTTGCGACCGAGGTGCTGATCGGGGAAGAACAGCACCCGGCGCCCGCGGGCGAACGCCCATTCCAGCACGGTGCGCGCGTTCGACGAGGTGCAGACGATGCCGCCGTGCCGCCCGACGAAGCCCTTGATCGCCGCCGAGGAGTTCATGTAGGTGACCGGGATCACCGGGACACGCCCGTCGGCGTCAGCGGCGGTCAGATCGCCGTAGACGTCTTCGAGCTGCTCCCAGCACTCCTCGACCTCGTCGATGGAGGCCATATCGGCCATCGAGCAGCCGGCGGCGAGGTTGGGGAGGATCACGGCCTGCTCGGGGCGGGAGAGCAGGTCCGCCGTCTCAGCCATGAAGTGCACGCCGCAGAACACGATGGCGTCCGCGTCGGGGTGTTCCAGCGCCGCGTTCGCGAGCTGGAACGAGTCCCCGACATAGTCGGCGTGCGTGACCACCTCCTCGCGCTGATAGAAGTGGCCGAGCACGACGACGCGTTCGCCGAGGGTCGCCTTCGCGGCGCGGATACGGGCGTGCAGCTCGTCTTCGGATGCCGTGCGGTACTCCGCCGGAAGTTCACCCTGACGGGGCGCGCCGGTCGGGATCACGTCGCCCATCGACGAGCCGGGTCCGTATCCGGGGCGCGCGTCGAAGGCCCACGGTCCCGCCGCGAGATCGGTGTTGCAGGTCTCGGCCGTCGACGCGCCGGCGACGATGGCCTGGACGGCGTGGTCGACGCTGGGGTCGACCTCGCCGTCGGGGCGCGGTTGGAGGGTGAGGAAGGTGGCGCTCATATCGTGACCTCTTCGGGAAGGACGGATGGTGCGGCGTCGGCGACCGCGCCGGGTGGCAGGGGCCCGCGTTCGGCGAGCTCCACGTCGTGGTTGTAGCGGTAGAGACGCGCCGGCCGGTGGCTGCCGGTGCGAAACGCATCGGTGGGGATCAGCGTCCCCGAGTTCTCCACCTGCCGGCGGAAGTTCGCCGGGTCGAGGTCGCGTTCGAGGATCGCCTCGTACACCTCGCGCAGATCAGACAGGGTGAACAGTTCGGGCAGCAGCCCGTGGGCGATGCGGCTGTAGCCGACTTTGTTGCGCAGACGCCACAGCGCGTAGTCGACGATGTGGTTGTGGTCGAAGGCCAGGGCCGGCAGATGCGCCGCGTCGAACCACCTCACGTTGTGGGCGTCCGCGGGAAGCTGGGCGCCTTCGCGCAGCAGCGCCCAGTAGACGATGGACACGACGCGACCCGGGGCGCGGCCGACGTCGCCGAACGCGTAGAGCTGTTCGAGGTAGCTCGGGGCGAGGCCGGTCGTCTCGGCCAGGGTTCGAGAGGCCGCAGCTTCGAGGTTCTCGGCGGCATCCAGCCAGCCTCCCGGAAGGGCCCAGAGTCCCTCGTGCGGATCGCGCGTGCGACGAACCAGCGGCAGCACGACGGCGAGGCGTCCCGACTCGTCGCTGCGCAGGCTGAAGATGACCGTCGAGACGGCGACACGGATCGTGTCGGTCGGGGCGCTTGTTCTTGTCATGATGACCATAACCTCGAAGACGATCTTAGAGTCATCTGGACTTGAAGGGCAAACCCGCGCCGCCGCCGAAAATCCCGATCGCGCTCGACCGGCAGCATTCGTGCAGGAATCGCGGAGCCGTACGCGTTACGGTGTGCGCGGAGGTTCCCCGTGCTGATCGTCGACATCATCGCCGTCGTGGCGCTGCTCCTCGCCCTCGCGTCCGGTCTGGCGCGCGGATTCTTCGCCAGCCTCGGCAGCGTCATCGGGATGATCGCCGGCGCCGCCGCGGCTCTGTGGCTGTTGCCGCTGGCGACGCCGTGGCTGTCCACGGTCGTCCCTTCCGGGGGTTGGCGCACCGCGGCGCTCGCCGTCGCCGCGATCGGGCTCGTCGTCGTCGGGACCGCGGCCGGCACCGCGATCGGGATGGCGATTCGTCGCGGCGTCGACCGCGCGCGGCTGCGGGGACTGGAGCGCTTGCTCGGCGGCGTGCTGACCACGGTGGCCACCGCGTTGGTTCTCGTGCTCGTCTCCTCGGGGCTTGCGACCGCGGGCATTCCGTACGTGTCGTCGGCGGTCGCCTCCTCGCGCGTCATCGGTGCGCTCCAGGCGATCACGCCGCCCCCGGTCCAGGACGCACTGACCCAGGCGCGCGGCGCTCTTCTCTCGGACGGCCTGCCGCGGCTGGAGGCGGCGATCGGAGCGATCGTCACGCCCACCGATCCGCCGATCACGCTCGGCGATCCGGCTCTGCGCAACGCCGCCGCGTCCGTCGCCCGCGTGAGCGGCACCGCCTACGCCTGCGGGGTCTCGATGACCGGGTCGGGTTTCGTGGCAGCGCCAGGACTGGTGGTGACCAACGCTCATGTCGTCGCAGGGGTCGACACGCCCGTCGTGGAACTGCCCGGCGGTCGCGCGGGGGAGGGGCGCATCGTGCTCTTCGACCCGGTGACCGACCTCGCGGTGATCTCCATCGGCGCCCTGCCGGCGACGCCCCTCACGGTCGCCGACCCGGCCCTGGCCGGAACACAGGCCGCCGTGCAGGGCTACCCGCACGGCGGTCCGTTCACGAACGTGTCGGCGGGGATTCTGTCGGTATCGACGGTACCCGTGCCCGACATCTACGACTCGTCGGTGAGTCCGCGGGAGATCTACGCGTTGCAGGCGGACGTGCAGCCGGGTAACTCCGGCGGCCCGCTGCTGGATGCCGCCGGCGACGTCGTCGGCGTGGTCTTCGCCCGCGGCGCCGACGGCGAGGGGCGTGGCTACGCGACCACGACGAACGTGCTGCGCCCGGAGCTCGAACGGGTCACGGCCGACTCGCCGACCGTCGCGTCGGGGCGCTGCACCCGATAGTCGTTCGTGCCCGTCGAGCCAGGCGCTATGCTGACAGGGCAACTGAAGACAGGCCGCATGACGTGTGCGGGAGAGCCCCGGCATCCAGTGTTTTCGAGGATCCGGGCACCGAAGGAGCAAGCCTCCCCGCCAATCTCTCAGGTCCGCGTACCGCTCGCGTCCGGCCGCTCTGGAAAGTGATCCCGCAGTGGGGGATCCGCCGACGGTGAAAGCCGGTTCCGCGCATGCGGGTCCGGCGAAACTCTCAGGCCGATGACAGAGGGGGAGTTCCCGGCTGCCGGTCCCGGCATCCGCCCGCCCGATGTCCCGGGGAGAACTCATGCCAGACCTTCGCACCACCGCCCTCGCCGATCGCCATGCTGCCCTCGGCGCCTCGTTCACCGACTTCGGCGGCTGGAACATGCCGGTGCGCTACACCTCGGATCTCGCCGAGCATCACGCTGTGCGCACCGCCGCCGGTCTGTTCGACATCTCGCACATGGCGGAGTTTCTCGTGACGGGTTCGGGAGCCGCGGCCTTCCTCGACTATGCGCTCGCCGGACGGATCTCGACCATGAAGGTCGGCAAGGCGAAGTACTCGCTGCTGCTGGATGAGACCGGCGGGGTGATCGACGACGTCATCGTCTACCGCACCGGCGACGATGACTTCCTGGTGATCTCCAACGCCGGCAACCGTGCGCTCGTCGCGGAGGCGTTCGTTGCCCGGGCCGCACACACGCCCGCTGTCGTCGAGGACATCTCCGACCAGATGTCCCTCATCGCCGTGCAGGGTCCGCGCGCGCGAGAGATCGTGGAGGCGACGGTCGGTGTCACCGACGTGGCACCCGCCATCGCCGACCTCGGCTACTACGCCTGGTCGCAGGGCCGGTTCCAAGACGAGAAGCTCTTCATCGCCCGCACCGGGTACACGGGTGAGGACGGCTTCGAACTGATGGTGCCGAACGCGCTCGCCCCCGCACTCTGGGATGCTCTGCTCGCGGCGGGGGAGCCGCTCGGGCTCGTCCCCGCGGGGCTCGCCGCCCGCGACACGCTCCGGTTGGAGGCGGGCATGCCTCTGCACGGCCACGAACTGTCGACCGCGATCCGACCCGCTCAGGCGGGGCTCGGACGCGTCGTCTCCGCCGACAAGGGCGAGTTCGTCGGCAAGGAGGCCGTCGTCACGGCATCCACCGACCTGCCCGTGCTCGTCGGTCTCGTCGCCGAGGGGCGTCGCGCCGGCCGCGCGGGGTACGCCGTCATGGATGCCGACGGCACCTCGGTCGGTGAGATCACGAGCGGGGCACTGAGCCCGACGCTCGGACACCCCATCGCCATGGCCTTTGTTCCGCCGGCTCTCGCCGAGCCCGGCACCTCGCTCTTCATCGACGTGCGGGGCACTCTCATCCCCGCGACCGTGACCGCCCTGCCTTTCTACCGGAGGACCGCATGACCGACCTGACCGCTCTCAAGTACACCGAAGAACACGAGTGGGTCGCCCTCGCGGGCGACGTCGCCACCGTCGGGATCACGGACTACGCCGCCGAAAAGCTCGGCGACGTCGTCTATGTCGACCTGCCCGCGGTGGGCTCCACCGTCACCGCGAACACGGTGTGCGGCGAGATCGAGTCCACGAAGTCGGTCGGTGAGCTCTACGCGCCGCTGTCCGGCGAGATCGTCGCCGTCAACGACGCCGTGGTGGACGACCCGTCTCTCGTCAACAGCGGCGCGTTCGAGGGAGGATGGCTCGTGAAGATCCAGGTCGACCCGGCCGATGTCGACGGCCTCCTGGATCGGGCCGCGTACGTCGCACTCACGGGCGGCGAGGAGTGAACACGGCCCCCTTCCGCGATCGGCACATCGGCACGGACGCCTCCGCCCAGGCGGAGATGCTCCACGTGCTCGGCTACGAGAGCGTGAATGCCCTCGTCGAGCGGGCGGTCCCGGCATCCATCCACGCCGCGCCCGTCGTGGACAGTGCGATCCCGCTCGCCGCCACCGAGGCCGAGGCGCTCGCCGAGCTGCGTGAGCTCGCGTCGCAGAACCGCCCGGCGCGCGCCATGATCGGGCTCGGCTACTACGACACGCTCACTCCGTCCGTCATCGCGCGCAACGTCTTCGAGAACCCCTCCTGGTACACGGCCTACACCCCTTACCAGCCGGAGATCTCGCAGGGTCGGCTCGAGGCCCTCATCAACTTTCAGACGATGGTCACCGACCTCACCGGTCTCGCCACGGCCAACGCCTCTATGCTCGACGAGGCGACCGCCGTCGTGGAGGGGATGCTCGTCGCCCGCCGCGCCTCGAAGGCGCAGAGCCCCGTGTTCCTCGTGGATGCCGACGCCCTGCCCCAGACGAAGGCCCTGCTCGTTCATCGTGCGGCGGCTCTCGGCATCGAGATCGTCGAGGCCGATCTTGCCGCCGATGGTGTGCCCCTAGACGCGGCGGGCGCGTTCGGCGCCTTCGTGCAGTACCCCGGAGCCTCCGGACGCGTGTGGGACCCGTCCGCCGTGATCGGCGCCGTGCAGGCGCAGGGCGGCCTGGTCGTCGTCGCGGCCGATCTGCTGGCGCTGACGCTGCTGCGCTCGCCGGGCTCGCTCGGCGCCGACATCGCCGTGGGCACCACGCAGCGCTTCGGCGTGCCGATGGGCTTCGGCGGCCCGCACGCCGGGTACATGGCGGTCCGCTCCGGACTCGAACGCCAGCTGCCGGGCCGCCTCGTCGGCGTCTCGGTGGATGCCGAGGGCCGCCCGGCCTACCGCCTCTCGCTGCAGACGCGCGAACAGCACATCCGTCGCGAGAAGGCGACCTCCAACATCTGCACGGCGCAGGTGCTGCTGGCCGTCATGGCCTCGATGTACGCCGTCTACCACGGTCCGCACGGACTGCGTCGCATCGCCGACGAGGTCACCGGAAAGGCGCACCTGCTGCGTGACTGGCTCGTGGAGGCCGGCAACGAGGTGCTGCACGAGGACTTCTTCGACACCCTCGTGGTGTCGGTTCCAGGCCGGGCCGGTGAGGTCGTGGGTGCGGCGCGCGAGCGCGGGTTCCAGCTGTGGTTCCGCGACAGCGACACGGTCGGCATCTCGGTCGACGAGGCCACGACGCTGAGTGAGCTCCATGCGCTCGCCCAGGTCTTCGGAGGACGCGCACAGCGCGCCTTCGGGTGGGCCGCCGGCGGCGGTGCCGCGTCGATGCCGGAGTCGCTGCGGCGCACCGACGAGTTCCTGACGCATCCCGTCTTCCACGCTCACCACTCCGAGACCGCCATGATGCGCTACCTCAAGCAGCTGGCCGATCGGGACTATGCGCTCGATCGCGGCATGATCCCGCTGGGGTCCTGCACGATGAAGCTCAACGCGGCGACCGAGATGGCGGCGGTGTCGTGGCCCGAGTTCTCCCGCGTGCACCCGTTCGCTCCCACGGACGACGTCGCGGGGTACCTGGTGCTCATCGAGCAGCTGGAGTCGTGGCTGGCGGAGATCACCGGGTACGATGCGGTCTCCCTCCAACCCAACGCGGGTTCGCAGGGCGAGCTGGCGGGACTGCTCGCGATCCGCGGCTATCACCACTCCCGCGGTGACGAGCAGCGCGATGTGTGCCTCATCCCGTCGTCGGCCCACGGCACCAACGCGGCATCCGCCGTGCTCGCCGGCATGCGGGTCGTCGTCGTCGCGTGCGACGAGGCCGGCAACGTCGACCTCGCCGACCTGCGGGCCAAGATCGCCGCGCACGCCGACGCGCTCGCCGCACTGATGATCACGTACCCGTCGACGCACGGCGTTTACGAGCAGGACGTCGTCGACATCACCGCCGCCGTGCACGACGCCGGCGGTCAGGTGTACGTCGACGGTGCCAACATGAACGCGCTGGTCGGCTTCGCCCGGTTCGGCGACCTGGGCGGAGACGTCTCGCACCTGAACCTGCACAAGACGTTCGCCATCCCGCACGGCGGCGGCGGACCGGGCGTCGGCCCGGTGGCCGCGAAGGCGCACCTCGCGCCGTTCCTGCCGTCGCACCCGCTGGCGCAGCGCGCCGAGCACGCGGGCGGGTTCGTCTTCGACGGCGGTCCGATCTCGGCGGCGCCGTATGGCTCGGCATCCATCCTGCCGATCTCGTGGGCGTACATCCGCATGATGGGCGCCGAGGGGCTGCGGGAGGCGACCGGGGCGGCGGTGCTCGCGGCGAACTACATCGCCGTGCGCCTGCGCGACCACTATCCGGTGCTGTACGCGGGGGAGGGCGGGCTCGTCGCGCACGAGTGCATCCTCGATCTGCGGCCGCTGAAGGAAGCGACCGGTGTGAGCGTGGACGACGTCGCGAAGCGGCTGATCGACTACGGCTTCCACGCGCCGACGATGTCGTTCCCGGTGGCGGGGACCCTGATGGTCGAGCCGACCGAGTCCGAGGACCTGGGAGAGCTCGAGCGGTTCATCGAGGCCATGATCGCCATCCGGGCCGAGGCGGACGCCGTGGCATCCGGCACCTGGCCGGCCGATGACAATCCGCTGGTGAACGCCCCGCACACCGCCGAGTCGGTCATCGCGGGGGAGTGGTCGCATCCGTATCCGCGCGAGCTCGCCGTCTACCCCGTGAACAGTCTGGTGCGCACGAAGTACTGGCCGCCGGTGCGCCGGATCGACAACGCCTACGGCGACCGCAACCTCGTCTGCGCCTGCCCGCCCGTGGAGGCCTTCGCCTGACGCCGCCCGCCGCTGCGCGCCGCCGTCATGACCGCGAGACACGCGCTGCGCACCGAGACACGGTACGTACCCCGGTGTCTCGGTGCGCAGGCGGTGTGTCGCGGCGGCAGGCGGCGGCAGGGGGCTGTGGCCGGGGGAGGCGGGCTCAGGGCAGCCCACGCAGTGCGCCGCCGAGCGAACCGAGAAGGGGCAGATTCGGCTGACGGACGATCTGCACGCCCGCGGAGAGCAAGATGGCGCGAAGCTGGCTTGGTTCGGACACGTCTGCCCATGCCCAGTGATGGACCGTGTGAACGCCGCGTCGCATCAGGCGCGCGTCGCGGACATGTCGTTCACGTAGCGCGGCGCGGGCGTCGCCCAGCGTCCCGCTGTACTTGATGTCGCCATCGGCTTCACCCCCGATGAGGCGCCCTTTCCACGACCATGCGAAATCGACGCGATCGTCTTCTCCCGGCTCCGGACCACGGACCCAAAGCTGCATGTCCGGCAGGGCGAACCCGAGTGCCTCGATCACGGTCGCACTCACAGACTCGAGCGGCGACTCCGGCACCGCCGATGCGCGGTCGAAGACGTCGCGCGCGCGACGTCGGCCCCGTGAGGAGGGGTGGGTCTCGCTCAGCGCCCGCATGTGCCCGGTGGTGAGACGCGGGTCTGCGCGAAGGGCTGCGTCCGCCACGGCGCGAGCGACAGCGGGATGCCGTAGGCGTGCGGCATCCACGGCGATCTCCAGGCCCGTCGCCACGAGCATGCCGCCGAGGTTCTCGAACCGCGGGGGACGCTCGGCCGCGTGAAGTCGGATCGCGCCGACGGCGTGCGTTGCGGAGGAATCCAGCGCAACCGCATGGACGTGCGGCGGCTCGCCGAACACCGGCAGACCGCGCAGCGCCGCGGCGGACTCCCGCACGAAAACCGCGTCGGGATAGCAGCGTGCGGCTGCATGGACGCGCGTGAGGTAGCGGTCCCACGGCTTCAGCTCACGCCAGAGAGTCTCGGGCGCGTAGACCCCGCGCACGACACGGACGAGATGCCCGCTGCGGACTGCGCGGTCGACATGCGGTTCGGCGGCGCGCGAGATGAGCGGCACCGGGCACTGTCGCACATCGGCGAAGGTCTTCAACGGCGGCATGTTCTCAGTGCACAGCGCGCCGCGCCGCGGCATCCCTCCCGAGCCGCCATCTGTGGACATCTGCGTCGCAGCGGCACCGGGGGAGGAGTGAGCGCCGCCTCCGCGAGACACGGCGCCGGCACCGAAACACCGGTACACGGCGCGTGCGTCGGTGCGCAGCGTGTGTCTCGCGGACAGGGGAGGGGGAGGGTGTGGGATGCCGGGAGGGGGTGAAGGTCGGCGGGGTCAGGCGAAGACGGCGGGCCACCAGGCGGCGGCCAGGGGATAGCCCACGAAGGCGATGACATCGATGAGGGTGTGGGCGATCACCAGGGGCATGACGCGTCCCCAGCGCTGGTAGACCCAGCCGAACACGACGCCCATCGCGATGTTGCCGGCAATGGGTCCCCAGCCTTGGTAGGCGTGGTAGGCGCCGCGCAGCGCCGCCGTGGACAGGATGATCGTCCACGTCCCCCATCCGAGCCGCCGCAGACGGTCGAACAGGTAGCCGATGAAGATGACCTCTTCGGTCAGGCCGGCACGCACGGCGGCCAGCAGGAGGAGCGGAATCGTCCACCACGAGGAGTCGAGCGGCGCGGCATCGACCTGCACGGTGATGCCCAGCGCACGCCCGGCGACGTAGAGGCCGAGCCCCGGGATGCCGATGACGGCGACGAGCAGTGCGCCTGCGCCGAGGTCCCGTCCGAAGAGGCGAAAGTCCAAGCCGATCCGCCGGAAGGCGGAGAGGCCGGGCTCCCAGAGCAGGTAGATCGCCAGGGCGATGGGGGCGAACGCGAAGAGCTGGGCCAGGAACTGGTTGAGGACGTCCCAGAACTGGGCCGCGTTCGCGCCCGGGTTCAGGGAGGTCGACTGGTCTGCCAGGGCCTGGTCGCGCGTCAGCGCCTGGACGAGTGCGAGCACCGAGGAGACCGCCGAGCGCCCCACCGAAAGAGCGAGCACAATGCTGATCTCCCACCACAACCGGGCGCGCTTACCCCTCAGCCTTGGCAGTTCGGCGGCCCCGGAATCACTCACCTTGTCAGATTGCCATATCCGCCCTGAACTGAGTTAAGGGTCTGTAACGTTTTCCCTAACGGTTTTGATCAACGCTGATCAGAACTTATGGTTTCGGTATCCGCGCCGTGGGTGTTTCACCCGCCTGCGCATCCATCCCTTACCCAGGAGGAAAATTGAAGAAGTCACGCTGGGGAGCACTTGCCGCGGTCACCGCGGCCGGCGCCCTCGCCCTGACGGGCTGCACGGCCAGCGGCGGCGGCAACGCCACCAACGCTGCGCCGACCGGTGGCACCGTCACGATGGCCATCGTGAACGACCTGACGTCGCTGAACAGCAACACGCCGCAGGGCAACCTGGACACCAACGGTCAGTACGTCTACCTGACCACGGGCGGGTTCTTCTACCCGGACAACAGCTTCAACCTCGTCAAGGACGAGTCGTTCGGCACGTACGAGAAGACCTCGGACGACCCGCTGACCGTGAAGTACACGCTCAAGAAGGACCTCAAGTGGTCCGACGGCGAGCCGATCACGGCTGACGACATGGTGCTCGCCTGGGCGATCGCCTCGGGTCACTACGATGACGCGACCACCGACGCCGACGGCAACGTCACGGGCGGCACGCAGTACTTCCAGATCGCGGGTTCGACGGCGGGTATCAACTCGACCGACTTCCCCGAGGTGGGCGACGACAACACGTCGATCACGCTGAAGTACTCCCAGCCGTACGTGGACTGGGACATCTTCAACCCGATCGCGCAGCCTGCGCACGTCGTCGCGAAGAAGGCGGGCCTCTCGACGGCCGCCGACCTGACGAAGCTCCTCCAGGGCCTGCCCAAGGGTGACCCGAAGGCGCCCGTCGCCCCCAACGACACCCTGAAGAAGGCCGCGGACTTCGTCAACACGGGCTATGACATCACGTCGTTCCCGACCGACAAGGACCTCCTGGTCACCTCGGGTCCGTGGGTGCTCTCGGCGTGGACGCCGGGTCAGTCGCTGACGTTCGAGCACAACCCGAACTACAAGGGCAACCTCGCCCCGAAGATCGACAAGCTCGTCATGCGCATCATCGGCGACGCCGCCGCGCAGGTCACCGCTCTGCAGAACGGCGAGGTCGACCTCGTCTACCCGCAGGCATCCGCAGACACGAAGAAGTCGCTCGAGGCCGTCTCCGGCGCCCAGGTCATGACCGGTGACCAGGTCTCCTACGACCACCTCGACCTGAACTTCGGCTCCCAGGTCTTCAGCGACCCGACGGTTCGCGAGGCCTTCCTCCTGACCGTCCCGCGCCAGCAGATCCTCGACGCGATCGTCACGCCGGTCAACCCCGACGCCAAGGTCCTCGACTCGCAGCTGTGGCTGCCGAGCCAGTCGGAGTACGCGACGACCGTCGCCCAGAACGGCTCGGACAAGTACGACCCGTCCAAGCTCGACGCGAACATCGCCAAGGCCAAGGAGCTCCTCGCCGGCAAGACGCCGACCGTGAAGATCCTCTACAACACCAAGAACCCGAACCGCGTGGACGAGTTCCAGGCGATCCAGTCCTCGGCGGCCAAGGCCGGCTTCCAGGTCGTCGACGGCGGAGACCCCAAGTGGTCGACGCTCCTCGCCGGCGGCAACTACGACGCGTCGCTGTTCGGCTGGATCTCGGCCGGCATCGGCACGGCGCAGATCCCGCAGCTGTTCGCCTCGGACGGTGGCGGTAACTACAACCGCTTCACCGCTGCCAACGACGACGCCGTGGCCACGCAGACCACCGTCGACAAGGACAAGCTGACCCAGCTCATGCTGAACATCGACAAGACCGCCTTCACCGAGGGCTACGGTCTGCCGCTGTTCCAGGCACCCGGTATCTACGGCATCTCCAGCAAGCTGGACGGTGTGAAGTACATGGGCAACCAGACCGGTCCGATCTGGAACAACTGGGAGTGGTCCGTCAAGCAGAGCACCAACACCAAGTAGTACCCACGCCAGGGTGGCGTCTACGGTAGATCCCGAAGGCGCCACCCTGGCCCCTGTCTGTCAACCGATGAAACAGACGATCGCAACCCGATGCCGTCGTTTTGTCGCACGTCGAAGTGAGTGACCTTTGGTCGGTTTCATTCTCCGTAGGGTCGGTGTGTCGATCCTCATCCTTCTCGCGGCATCGTTCGTGATGTTCAACCTCGTCGCGATATCCACGGATCCGCTCGAGGATCTGCGCGCCTCGAACAATCCGAACAAGCAGCAGCTGATCGAAGCGCGCATCCAGCTCGCCAACCTGGATGTCGCCCCACCGCTGCGCTGGGCGATGTGGGTCGGGGGAGCCGCCAAGTGTCTCATCCCCTTCGCGAACGCGTGTGACCTCGGCACCACCTTCCAGGGTGCGCCGGTCACCGACGTGTTGCCCATCGCCATGGTGTCGACGGTCCAAATGGTCACCGCGGCACTGCTGCTGGCCATCCTCTTCGGTATCTCCACCGGAATCCTGTCGGCTCTGCGCGAGAACAGCGGCTTCGACGTGTCGTTCACCGTCCTCAGCCTGTTCCTGTACTCGCTGCCCTCGTTCCTCGCCGCCGCGCTTCTCAAGAACTTTGTCGCCATCGGCTTCAACGACTTCCTGCAAGACCCGGTGATCCCGATCGTCGTCGCGGTGATCGTCGGTATCGTCGTGGCATTGATCGTGCAGGCGGTCGTCGGCGGCGATGCCCGCCGTCGCATCACCTCCGGCGGGACGAGCTTCGTGCTCACCACGGGTCTTCTGCTCTACATGAGCGTCACCGGCTGGTTCCTGACGCCCGGGTTCGGCCCGGTCGGGATCATCGTGCTGAGCGCCGGCGCTGCTCTGGGCGTCACCGTGCTGATCGCCGGCATCCATCAGCGCCGTGCGCTGCTGACCGCCGGCATCGTCGCCGTCGCCGGCATCATCAGCTACTTCGCGCTGCAGGGCCTGTTCGACGTCTCGACGTTCGCCACCATCGGCATCCTCTTCGTCGTGGCACTGGCCGTCGGCTTCGCGGCCGGCTTCTTCGTCGGCGGCGACGACCGCGCGCAGAACATGCGCATCGGCGTGCTCGTCGCTGTCATCATCAGCGTCATCATCCTCATCGACCGATTCATGCAGTCCTTCCCCGGCTACATGGAGGACATGAACGGACGCCCGATCGCCACGGTCGGCTCCTCGACGCCGGGATACGCTCCCGACAACATGTGGCGCGTCGGTCTGGACGTCTTCTTCCACCTGCTGCTTCCGACGATCTCGCTGCTGACGATCTCCTTCGCGGGGTACACGCGCTACGCCCGCGCCGGCATGATCGAGGTGCTCAGCCAGGACTACGTCCGCACCGCCCGCGCCAAGGGCATGCCCGAGCGCGTCGTCGTCGTGCGCCACGCCTTCCGCAACGTCCTCATCCCGATCACGACGCTCGTCGCGACCGACCTCGGTGGCCTGCTGGGTGGAGCGATCATCACGGAGTTCATCTTCGCGATCCCCGGCATGGGTGCCCTCTTCCAGCGCTCGCTCGGTCCCGGTGACCTGTACCCGGTGATGGGCTACTTCATCGTCATCGCCTTCATGGCCATTCTGTTCAACTTCCTTGCCGATCTCGCGTACGCGGCACTCGACCCGAGAGTGAGGGTCCGCTGATGTCCAGCACCATCTCCGAAACCCCCGGCGACGTCGAAGAGCGCTCGATCAGCCAGAGCCGGATCATCTGGCGCCGCTTCCTCTCGCAGAAGGTCGGCCTGATCGCGGCCATCGTCCTTCTGGCAGTCGTTGCTTTCGCCACCAGTGCGGTGGGACTCGGCCCGATCCCCGGCTGGTGGAAGTACAACTGGTACGATCTGTCGAACAGCGTGAACGGCGGAGAGCCGACCCTGAGTCTGTTCCCGTTCTCCCTCGGCGATCACCCCTTCGGTCAGGACCGCATCGGGCGCGACTACTTCGCGATGACCATGCGCGGCATCCAGAACTCGTTCGTCGCGATGGTGCTGATCACCGGCATCGCGCTGATCGTCGGCGTCACGGTCGGTGCGATCGCGGGTTACTTCCGCGGATGGGTCGACGCGGTGCTCATGCGTCTGACCGACGTGTTCATCGTGATCCCCGCCATCGTCATCGCCGCTGTCGTCGGCAACTGGGCCGGCGCGGTCGGAGTCTGGGTTCTGGGCTCGATGCTCGGTTTCTTCAGCTGGATGGTGATCGCGCGTCTCGTCCGCGGTGAGTTCCTCTCGCTGCGCGAACGCGAGTTCGTGGAGGCGGCGCGCGTCGCCGGTGCCTCGGATGCCCGCATCATCTTCCGACACATCCTCCCGAACGCGACCGGTGTCATCATCGTGTCGGGATCGCTTCTGGCCGCCGGCGCCATCCTGCTCGAGGCGGCGATCTCGCTGCTCGGCTACGGCATCCGCTCTCCTGACGTGTCGCTGGGTCTGCTCATCGGTGTCAACCAGTCGGCGTTCACGGTGCGCCCGTGGCTGTTCTGGTGGCCTGCGCTGTTCATCGTCACGCTGGCGCTCTCGGCGAACATCTTCGGCGACGCCCTTCGCGAGGCGTTCGACCCGCGCAGTCGCCGGTTCTCGCGTCGGCGCACCAAGGAGCGTGCCGACGGCGTGGAGCCCGATGTCGCGGCTCCGACGACGCTGATGGATGCCGCGGCGCAGAACCCGCGCACCGGCACACCGACTCTGCAGGATCCGGAGTAAGACCGGATGCTGTCAGAGGTTCAGCAGCGCCGGAAAGGTCGCCGCGGCCAGCAGCAGGCTCAGCGCCAGGGCGGCGACGTGCACGCGGACGCGTGCACGGTCGCTGCCGGCACGGCCGAGCGGGATTCGTTCGCTCTCCACGAGCTGGTGCCATACGCCGCGGATGATGTACGCCGCGTCACCGGAATCGGTGCCGAGCGCGTCGGACTTCCGCAGGATCCCACCCTTCTGGTCGGGTCCGAGGCTGTCGCGCCCCCCGCGCGGCATGGTGAGTGCGCCCGCCGCGGGCGCCGCGGACGATCGGTACCGGCGCGAGGGCGTCACCACGGTCAGCGCGAAGCGGGTGTCGATGTCCACGACCATCGTCCACGGGACGGTCGTGGTCGCATAGGGGTTCACGAGCGTGATGGCCTGCTCGTCCCAGACGATTCGCGGACGCCAGAACAGCTCGCCCACCAGCAGCGCGATCAGCGCCAGCGGCAGCAGAGCCCACAGCTGGTGCGTCGACCGGGCCTCGCCGAGCAGAACCACCAGCGTCGCGCCGACCGCCAAGGCCACCCACGCGCCGATCGCGATCACGGTGTTCGTGGTCGATCGGTACAGGCCCACGTCATCTGTCATTACCCCATCGTCGCATTCCGGACCACGAGTCCGTTCGCACGCACAACAGAAGGAAACCGCCGATGAGAACCTCCCGCGGCATGCTGCCCACGACCGAGGCGCACCAGCCGGACAGTGGTCCGGTGCTCGAGGTCACCGACCTCAACGTCGACTTCGGCGTCGACGGCTACTGGGTGCCCGCCGCCCGGCACGTCTCGTATTCGATCGCCGCGGGCGAGGTGCTCGCCATCGTGGGTGAGTCCGGGTCGGGCAAGAGCGTCTCGTCGATGTCGCTGCTGGGCCTGCTCCCCAAGAACTCGCGGGTGAGCGGTAGCGCGAAGCTGGCGGGCCGCGAGCTCATCGGGATGAAGCCGCGCGAGATGCAGGAGATCCGCGGCAACCAGATCTCGATGATCTTCCAGGAGCCGATGACGGCGCTGAACCCGGTGCTCACGGTCGGGTTCCAGATCGTGGAGACGCTGCGCCAGCACTTCGGCGTCTCGCCGGCCGAGGCCAAGGCCCGCGCCGTCGAGCTGCTGACACTGGTCGAGCTTCCCGACCCGCAGAAGGCGTTCGACTCCTACCCGCACCAGCTGTCCGGTGGTCAGCGCCAGCGTGCGATGATCGCGCAGTCGCTGTCGTGTGACCCTCTGCTGCTCGTCGCGGACGAGCCGACCACCGCGCTGGACGTGACCGTTCAGGCCGAGATCCTCGAGCTCATGCGCAAGCTGCAGGACCGGCTGGGCTCAGCGATTCTGCTGATCACCCACGACATGGGCGTCGTTGCCGACATGGCCGATCGCATCGTCGTGATGCGCCAGGGCGACATCGTCGAAACCGGCACCGTCGCGGGCGTGTTCGCCGACCCGCAGCATCCCTACACGAAGGCGCTGCTTTCGGCCGTGCCGCGGATCACGACGGAGGACCTGCAGGCGCCCGATGCGGCGACGCCGTCCACTCCCGTCGTGGTCTCGTTCGACGACGTCGCGATCGAGTACCCGAAGCGCGGCCGCGTGCCGGCGTTCCGCGCCGCCGACCACATCGACCTGAAGATCTACCAGGGCGAGGTGCTGGGTCTCGTGGGCGAGTCCGGCTCGGGCAAGACGACGATCGGCCGTGCCACGATCGGTCTGCTGCCGATCCACTCCGGTGGGCTGACCGTGGCGGGCATGGACATCTCCCACGCGAACCGCGAGCAGCTGCACGCCCTCCACCATGAGGTCGGCATCGTGTTCCAGGACCCGTCCAGCTCGTTGAACCCGCGTATGACCATCGGCGACTCGATCGCCGAGCCGATCAAGCTGTCGGAGAAGATCAAGGGCGCGCCCCTCGACAAGCGCGTGCGGGCGCTGCTGGACTCGGTGCGTCTGCCGCGCGAGTATGCGTCGCGTTACCCGCACGAGCTGTCGGGTGGGCAGAAGCAGCGGGTCGGCATCGCCCGCGCGCTCGCGCTGAACCCGAAGGTGCTCGTCGCCGATGAGCCCACCAGCGCGCTCGACGTCTCTGTGCAGGCGACGGTGCTGGAGCTTCTGAAGGACCTGCAGCGCGAGCGCGGGTTCGCGTGCCTGTTCATCAGCCACGACCTCGCGGTCATCGACGAACTCGCCGACCGGATCGCGGTCATGCGCCACGGGGCCCTCGTCGAGGTCGGCAGTCGCGATCAGATCATGCGTCGCCCGCAGCAGGCCTACACCAAGCGCCTGCTGGCGGCGGTGCCGGTGCCCGATCCCGACATCCAGCGTGAGCGTCGCGACAAGCGTCTGGCCGATCTCGCCGCCGGCGTGGACGCCGATGAGACGCCGGGGGATGCCGCTGCGCACGCCTGATAGAGGTGCGCGGAGCGCGGCGGAGGACGCCGCGGCATCCGGCTTGTAGAATGGGAGGCGCTCTGCTCGGAGCGTCTCCCTTTCTCGTTAGGTCATTTCATGGCGCACGCCCTCCGTCCGGATCTCCGTAACGTCGCGATCGTCGCGCACGTCGACCACGGCAAGACCACGCTCGTGGACGCGATGCTCCGTCAGACCGGCTCCTTCGGCTCCCACGAGCACATGGAGGAGCGGGCGATGGACTCGAACGACCTCGAGCGCGAGAAGGGCATCACGATCCTCGCGAAGAACACGGCGATCACCTACAACGGCTTGCACACCGAGGTGCCGGTCACGATCAACGTCATCGACACCCCGGGTCACGCCGACTTCGGCGGCGAGGTCGAGCGCGGGCTCTCGATGGTCGACGGCGTCGTCCTGCTGGTGGATGCCTCGGAGGGTCCCCTGCCGCAGACGCGCTTCGTGCTGCGCAAGGCGCTCGAGGCGAAGCTTCCGGTCATCCTGCTGGTCAACAAGACCGACCGCCCCGACGCGCGCATCGCGGAGGTCGAGGAGGAGGCCCACGACCTGCTGCTGGGGCTCGCTGGCGACCTCGTCGACGACGTGCCCGACCTCGACATCGATGCGCTGCTGGACGTCCCGGTCGTGTACGCGTCCGGTCGTGCCGGCGCCGCCTCGCGCAACCGGCCCGCGAACGGCGAGCTGCCGGACAACGACGACCTCGAGCCGCTGTTCGAGGCCATCCTCGAGCACGTCCCGGCTCCGGCCTACGACGACGACGCGCCGTTGCAGGCGTGGGTCACCAACCTCGACTCGAGCCCCTTCCTGGGACGTCTCGCGCTCCTGCGCGTGTTCAACGGGACGCTGAAGAAGGGTCAGACCGTCGCCTGGGTGCGCTCCGACGGCACCACCAGCAACGCCCGGGTCACCGAGCTGCTGAAGACCCGCGCGCTGGAGCGCTACCCCGCCGAGGACGCCGGTCCCGGAGACATCGTGGCCATCGCCGGGTTCGCCGACATCACGATCGGGGAGACGATCGCCGATCCCGAGGATGTGCGTCCGCTGCCGGCCATCACCGTCGACGACCCGGCCATCTCGATGACGATCGGCACGAACACTTCGCCGCTGATGGGCAAGGTCAAGGGTCACAAGCTGACCGCGCGCATGGTCAAGGATCGCCTCGACCGCGAGCTCATCGGCAACGTCTCGCTCAAGGTCGTCGACATCGGCCGCCCCGATGCGTGGGAGGTGCAGGGCCGCGGTGAGCTGGCTCTCGCGATCCTCGTCGAGAACATGCGCCGTGAGGGCTTCGAGCTGACCGTCGGCAAGCCCCAGGTCGTCACCAAGCGCGGTGAGGACGGCAAGCTGAAGGAGCCCTTCGAGCACCTCACGATCGACGCGCCGGAGGAGCACCTCGGCGCGATCACGCAGCTCATGGCGGCGCGCAAGGGCCGCATGGACAACATGACGAACCACGGCACCGGTTGGGTGCGCATGGAGTTCGTGGTGCCCTCGCGCGGTCTGATCGGCTTCCGCAGCGAGTTCCTCACGATCACCCGCGGCACCGGCATCGCCAACGCGATCTCGCATGGATACGACGACTGGGCGGGCCAGATCACGACGCGCCAGAACGGCTCGATCGTCGCCGACCGGATGGGTGTCGTGACCCCGTTCGCGATGATCGCGCTCCAGGAGCGCATGAGCTTCTTCGTGCAGCCGACCGAAGAGGTCTACGAGGGCATGGTCATCGGCGAGAACTCGCGCGCCGATGACATGGACGTGAACATCACGAAGGAGAAGAAGCTCACGAACATGCGTTCGTCGACCTCCGACTCCTTCGAATCGATGACGCCGCCGCGCGTGCTCACGCTCGAGGAGTCGCTGGAGTTCGCCCGCGACGACGAATGTGTCGAGGTCACGCCCGAGAAGGTGCGCATCCGCAAGGTCGTGCTCGACGCGACCGAGCGCGGCCGCGCGGCATCTCGGGCGAAGCGCCAGGACGGCAACTGACCGCCACGCTCCCACTGTTCGTCGAGCCGCCACGCTTCGCCCGCGCCGCATCCGCGCGTAGGGCGGGGCCGTGGCGGTTCGTCGTCTGCGGGCTCGGGTCCGAGACGGTGGTATGCGCGATCAGCGCACCTCGGAGACGAGCACGGCGCGAGTGCCGGCGCTGAGCGCGGCGAAGACGTGCGGCGCGTCCCCGCGGTAGCGCAGGTAGTCGCCCGGCGCCAGCTCGATCGGCGCATCGGCGGGCCCCACCAGCGCCGACCCACTGATCAGTACGACGTGCTCGACCGTGCCCACCGTGTGCGGCAGCGAGGATCGGGGCTCATTCGGCTCGACGCGCAGGAGGTAGAGGTCGCTGCGTGCGTGCGGGGCTCCGGCGGCGAGGAGCACCGCCTCGTAGGTCGCATCCGCCGCACGGATGCCGTCGGCATCCCCGCTGCGGATCAGCGTTGGCGTGTCGTCGGGCTCGTCGACGAAGACGGAGAACGGCACGCCGAGCGCCGTCGCAACGGCCCACAGCGTTTCGACGCTGGGATTGGCCGTGCCCGACTCGAGCTGTGACACCGTCGCCTTGCTCACGCCCGCCCGCCGCGCGAGCTCAGCGGCGGTGAGTCCGGCGCGTTCACGCTCCCGACGCAGCACGCGGGAAATGCGTCGTCCCAGTTCTTCCATGGCGTTCAGTATGACAAACTCGCGTTCGGTTTGACGAACGCGCGGACGGTCGAAAGGATGGTGGGCATGGATGCCGCCGCTGAGCCCGTTGACGCGGTGCGTCGCGCGCGGCGCGAGGCTGTGGGCGTCGCCGTCGCGACGAGCGCCTACGGTGTCTCGTTCGGCGCTCTGGCCGTCGCCTCCGGTCTTGACGTGTGGCAGACGTGCGTGCTGAGCCTGCTGATGTTCACCGGGGGATCGCAGTTCGCGTTCGTGGGCGTTCTCGGCGCGGGAGGGCTCGCCGCCGCGCCCGCGGCGATCGCTTCGGCCGCGCTGCTCGGCGTGCGCAACGTCGCCTATGGGCTGCGCATGGCCCCGGTGGTCGGGCACGGCTGGCGCCGCCTCGTGGCACCCCAGGTCACGATCGACGAGTCCACGGCGGTCGCGCTGGCTCACGGAGACCCCGCAGCGCGCCGAACGGGCTTCTGGATCACGGGCGTCGGCATCTACGTCGGATGGAACATCTCGACACTCGGCGGTGCGCTGCTCGGCGACGTCCTCGGTGATCCTCGCGCCTACGGGCTGGACGCGGCTGCGGCTGCGGCCTTCCTGGCGCTGCTGTGGCCACGTCTGCGTCGCCGCCAAGCGGTCGCGGTCGGCGTCGCCGCCGCGGTTGTGGCCACCGCGCTCACACCTGTGCTCATGCCCGGACTTCCCGTGCTGGTCGCCGCCGTGGTCGCCATCGCCGTGGGGTGGACCAACGCGTTCGCGGGTCGCGCATCATGACGACGTGGACGGCGGTGCTCGCGGCGTCCTTCGTGTGCCTGGCGCTGAAGGCCCTCGGGTACGCGATCCCCGCGCGATGGTTCGGCTCGGCCCGGGCCGAGCGTTCGATCGACCTGCTGACGGTGGCGCTGCTGGCTGCGCTCGTCGCCGTGCAGACCCTGGGGGCCGGCCCGCAGATCGTCGCCGATGCGCGGGTGCCGGCGATCGTCGTCGCTGCGGGGCTGCTCATGCTGCGCGCCCCTTTCCTGATCGTCGTCATCGCCGCGGCGCTCGTGGCTGCGGTGCTCCGGGCGCTGGGGTGGGCCACGTAGAATCGCGGCGTGAGAATCGCACGGATCGGGAGCTGGGCCGTCGCCGCGGTGATCGGCCTCTTCTACGGGGCCGCCGGGACCATCGGTCAGTCCGCGCTGTGGGGCCCGGTGCCTCTGGGGCTCATCGTCGCCGTGATCGGCACCGGCGCGCTGCTGCTGGCGGTGCGGGTGCTGACCGGTGACCGCTGGGCGGCATTGGCAACAGGGCTGGGCGTCATGCTGACGACGCTCGTGCTGTCCGGACGCGGCCCGGGCGGATCGGTCGTGGTTCCGGCGCCCGCCGACGGCGAGTTCTCCACGGGAGTGATCTGGACCGTGGCCGTGCCCGTGATGGTGGCCGTCGTCGTGGCATGGCCGCGCCTGTCCCCCCGCGCAACGACCCCGTCGGGGTCTGCTCTTCACGACCACGGGGCGAGCACGAACTAGACTCGAGACGTGACATATGTGATCGCGTTGCCCTGCGTGGATGTGAAGGATCGTGCCTGCATCGACGAATGCCCCGTCGACTGCATCTACGAGGGCGAGCGCTCGCTCTACATCCACCCGGACGAGTGCGTGGACTGCGGCGCGTGTGAGCCGGTGTGCCCCGTCGAGGCGATCTACTACGAAGACGACCTGCCGGCCGAGTGGCAGGACTACTACACGGCCAACGTCGAGTTCTTCGACGACATCGGCTCGCCCGGCGGTGCCGCCAAGGTCGGTGTGATCGCCAAGGATCACCCGGTCATCTCGGCCCTCCCGCCGCAGACGCACTGATGGCCGTCCGCGACCTCGACGATTACCCCTGGGATGCCGTCGCTCCCTTCGCCGCGCGGGCCCGCGTGCACCCGGGCGGCATCGTGGATCTTTCCATCGGTTCTCCCGTCGACCCCACGCCGGAGGTCGTCGCGGCGGCGTTGCGTGATGCCACGGACGCCCACGCCTATCCTCAGACCGTCGGCACCGTGGCGCTGCGCTCCGCGATCACGGCCTGGTATGGCCGGCGGCGCGGGGTTCCTGGTCTCAGCGTCGACGAGGTCCTCCCGACGGTCGGCTCGAAGGAACTCGTCGCACTTCTTCCGTTGCTGATGGGCCTCGGCCCCGGCGACATCGTCGTCCACCCCCGTGCCGCGTACCCCACCTACGAGGTCGGGGCGAAGCTGGTGGGGGCGACGCCCCTCGCCGCCGACGATCCCGCAAAGTGGCCCGCGGGCACGCGCCTGGTGTGGCTCAACACCCCCGGCAACCCGGACGGACGTGTGCTCGGCATCGACGAGCTGCGTGCCGCCGTCACGCGTGCGCGGGAGCTGGGCGCCGTCATCGTCAGCGACGAGTGCTACGCGGAGCTCGGATGGGACGGGCCCTGGGCAGACGCTCCGATCCCCAGCATCCTCGATCCGCGCGTCGTCGGAGAAGACCGGCGCGACGTGCTGTCGGTGTACTCGCTCAGCAAGCAGTCCAACCTCGCCGGATACCGTGCCGCCTTCCTCGCCGGCGACGCCGACCTCGTATCGCGGCTGCTGACAGCACGCAAACACCTCGGTCTCATGCTCCCCGGGCCCGTCCAGAGCGCGATGACGGCTGCGCTGTCCGACGATATCCACGTGGCCGCGCAGCGCGAGCGCTACCGCGCTCGTCGGGAAGTGCTCCGCCCGGCTCTCGTGGCGGCGGGATTTCGCATCGATCACTCCGAGGGCGGTCTGTATCTCTGGGCCACCGAGGGCGTCGACGCGTGGAAGACCATGGACCGCCTGGCCGATCTCGGCATCCTGGCCGGACCGGGTCACTTCTACGGTGCACATTTTCCCGAGCACGTCCGCTTCTCGCTGACGGCGACCGACGAGCGGATCGCTGCGGCAGCCCAGCGGCTGTCGCCGACGTCGTAGATTACCTCCTACGAATAGCCCGTTCCTTTGCGTGCGATCTGAGTTGGACCGCGCGCCCAGTAGGCTGTAAAAGACCCCACCCACCGCAAGGAGGCTTCGTGAGCGACGCGGGACACCCCCAGAAGGCCACCGTCACCGTCGGTGACCGCACCGCCGAACTGCCGATTCTCTCCGGCACCGCCGGCGCACCCAGTGTCGACTTCTCGACCTTCACGAAGCAGACCGGCTACACGAGCTTGGACTATGGCTTCGTGAACACGGCGGCCACCAAGTCGGCGATCACCTTCATCGACGGCGATCAGGGCATCCTGCGCTATCGCGGCTACCCGATCGAGCAGCTCGCGAAGAACAGCACGTACCTCGAGGTCGCCTGGCTGCTGCTGTACGGAGAGCTGCCGACGGCGGATGAGCTGGGGGAGTGGGACGACAAGATCCGTCACCACACGCTGCTGCACGAGGACCTCAAGCGCTTCTTCTCCTCCCTTCCGCACACGGCCCACCCGATGTCGGTGCTGTCGGCGGCGACGGCGGCGCTGTCCACGTACTACGAGGGCCAGTCCGACCCCAACAACCCCGAGCACGTCGAGCTCAACACCATCCGCCTGCTGGCGAAGCTGCCGGTCATCGCGGCGTACGCCCACAAGAAGAGCATCGGTCAGGCGTTCCTCTACCCGGACAACTCGCTGAGCTTCGTCGACAACTTCCTGCGGCTGAACTTCGGCAACCTCGCGGAGACGTACCAGGTGAACCCGGTGACCTCCCGGGCGCTCGAGCGTCTGCTGATCCTGCACGAGGACCACGAGCAGAACGCGTCGACCTCGACGGTGCGTTTGGTCGGATCGACCGGCGCCAACCAGTTCTCCTCGATCTCCGCGGGAATCAACGCCCTCTACGGGCCGTTGCACGGTGGCGCGAACGAAGCCGTGCTCGACATGCTCGCGCGCATTCAGGACTCCGGCGAAAGCGTCCAGCGCTTCGTCGAGCGAGTGAAGAACAAGGAGGACGGGGTCAAGCTGATGGGCTTCGGCCACCGCGTCTACAAGAACTACGATCCGCGCGCGAAGCTCGTCAAGGAGTCCGCCGACGAGATCCTCGCCGAGCTGGGAGTGCACGATCAGCTGCTGGACCTCGCCCAGGAGCTGGAGCAGGTCGCCCTCGAGGACGACTACTTCAAGGAGCGTCGCCTGTACCCCAACGTCGACTTCTACACCGGCGTCATCTACAAGGCGATGGGCTTTCCCACGCGCATGTTCACGCCGCTGTTCGCGATCGGTCGCCTGCCCGGCTGGTTGGCTCACTGGCGTGAGATGCAGTACGACCCGCAGACGAAGATCGGGCGTCCCCAGCAGCTCTACGTGGGCGCGGGCGAACGCAACTATCCCGGGGCCGTCTGACCGACGCGGCATCCGCGCGCCGCGTGCGAAGCGTGCACCGGCCGATCCGCTAGGGTCGAGCCATGTCGCGTCTGCTCGTTCGTCGTCCGTCTCCGCGTCTCGCCGACGGTGAGGTGACGCATATCGGGCGAAGCTCGGTCGACCCCGCGTTGGCCCAGCGTCAATGGGAGGCGTACGTCGACGTCTTCCGCTCGCGCGGATGGGAGATCATCGAGATCGACCCGGCCGATGAGCAGCCCGATGGGGTGTTCGTCGAGGATGCCGTCGTCGTCTTCGGCGATCTCGTCGTGCTCTGCCGCGCCGGCGCCGAGTCGCGGCGTGGCGAGGCCCCCACGGTGCGCGATGCCGTGGCCGCCACCGGACTGGAGACGGCGGAGATCGTCGCCCCCGGCACCCTCGACGGCGGCGACGTCCTGAAGATCGGCTCGACCGTGTACGTCGGTGCATCTTCGCGCACCAACGCCGACGGCATCGCGCAGCTGACGGCGCTGCTGGCGCCGCGGGGATGGCAGGTCATCGCCGTTCCCGTCGAACGGGTCCTCCACCTCAAGAGCGGCGTGACGGCGCTGCCCGACGGGACCGTGGTCGGTTTCGAACCCCTCGTTGACGACCCGGCCGCCTTCGCGACGTTCGAAGCCGTGCCCGAGGAGCACGGGACGGCTGTCGTCGTCCTCGGCCCTGACGAGGTGCTGATGTCCTCCGACGCCCCCGAGACCGCGGCCCGGTACGAGGCGCGTGGACTGCGGGTCGTCGCGACCCCCATCACCGAGTTCGAGAAACTCGAGGGCTGCGTCACGTGTCTGTCGGTGCGTATCCGCGACTGAGCGGCGAGTCCGAGTCCGGGTCCCGCCGCAGCGGGTTCGGATCTGCGCAACAGAATCGGATCGTGCGGGGCGCGGCATCCGATTCTGTCGCCGATGTCCGATTCTGTGCGCGTGATCAGCCGATGAGCGTCGCGGCGTAGTCGGGGACGTAGTTCTGCAGCTCGCGCGGAGGGCGTTCGTATCCGCCGGATGCCGGGCGAGCCGGGATCGCGATCGGTGCGCGCTCGACCTCCTCGTAGGCAATCTGCGAGAGCAGGTGATGGATCATGTTGATGCGGCCGCGACGCTTGTCCTCGTTGTCGACCTCGAACCACGGCGACTCCGGGATGTCGGTGTGAACGAACATGGTGTCCTTCGCGCGCGAATAGTCCTCCCACTTGGTGATCGACAGAACATCGTTGGGGGAGAGCTTCCAGCGTCGCATCGGGTCGTCGTTGCGGGAGCGGAATCGCTTCTCCTGTTCGACGTCCGAGACGCTGAACCAGTACTTCTTGAGCAGGATGCCGTCTTCCACCAGCATCCGCTCGAAGATCGGCACCTGGTGCAGAAACCGGTGGTACTCCGCGTTCGTGCAGTACCCCATCACGTGCTCGACACCGGCGCGGTTGTACCAGGACCGGTCCATCAGCACGATCTCGCCGGCCGCGGGGAGGTGGGCGATGTAGCGCTGAAAGTACCACTCGCTCTTCTCGCGCTCGGTCGGCGTCGGAAGCGCCACGACGCGCGTGACCCGAGGATTGAGGTACTGCGAGACCCGGCTGATCGTCGATCCTTTGCCGGCGGCGTCGCGTCCTTCGAAGATCACCACGATGCGCGCGCCGGTGCTCTGCACCCACGCCTGCATGTCGACCAGCTGCGCCTGCAGTCGCTTCAGTTCGCGTTCGTACGTCGTCTTCGGCATCCGGTCGCTCATGACCAGATGCTATCCCGCGCCGCCGGCGTTCTCAGGCGTGCAGAGCCTCGTTCAGCGTCACCCCGACGCCCTCGCGGCGGACGGCCTCGACGGCACCCGTGAGCGAGTTGCGGCGGAAGAGCAGGTTGTTCTGGCCCGACAGCTGAGCGCCCTTGACGATCGGGCGCGATCCATCGTGCAGCGGCGGTTCGTTGGACAGCACGATCTTGGATCCGGCGGTGACATAGAGACCGGCTTCGACGATGCAGTCGTCGCCCAGCGAGATGCCGATGCCCGCGTTCGCGCCGAGGAGTGTGCGTGCGCCGATCGATACGCGGTGCGTGCCGCCGCCCGACAGCGTGCCCATGATCGACGCGCCGCCGCCGATGTCCGAGCCGTCGCCGACGACGACGCCCTGGGAGATGCGCCCTTCGACCATCGAGGAGCCCAGCGTGCCGGCGTTGAAGTTCACGAAGCCCTCGTGCATGACCGTCGTGCCGGGGGAGAGGTAGGCGCCGAGCCGCACCCGCGAGGCATCGGCGATGCGCACGCCCGGAGGGGTCACGAAGTCGAGCAGGCGGGGAAACTTGTCGAGGCTGTGCACCTGGATGCCGGCGCGCTGCAGTGCCGGTCGCAGGCGTTCTGCGTCGTCGGGGTGCATCGCGCCCGCCGTCGTCCACGCGACGATGGGAAGGTGCGCGAAGATGCCGTCGAGGTTCACGTCGTTGGGGCGGACGACCCGGTGCGACAGCGCGTGCAGACGGAGATAGGCGTCGGGAGTGGACGCCGGTGCGGCGTCGAGGTCGATCGAGACCGTGACGATCTCGACACGCACCGCGCGACGCGCGTCGGGGCCCGCGTACTCGGCCCATGCCGCCGTGGCGGACGCCGTGTCGGCGTCGTCGCCGGTGCCGGTGTGGACCTCCGGGAACCAGGTGTCCAGGATCGTGCCGTTCTCGCTCGTCGTCGCGAGGCCGATGCCCCATACCGTCCGCTGTTCGCTCATGCCCTCCAGGCTATCGAAGCCGGACCCCTCGATAGACTCGCCCCATGCCCGTGCTCGACCTCACCGCCTCCTCCGTCGACCTGACCCGAGCGATCTGCGACATTCCCAGCGTGTCGGGCGACGAGGCGACCCTCGCCGACGCGATCTTCGCTGCGATCTCGCCGCTGGATCACCTCGACGTCTATCGCGACGGCGACACGATCGTCGCGCGCACCCACCTCGGGCGCGCGCAGCGCGTGGCGATCGCGGGGCACATCGACACCGTGCCGATCAACGCGAACCTGCCCACGCGCGACATCAAGATCGACGGCGAGTCCTACCTGTGGGGTCGCGGGACCGTCGACATGAAGGGGGGCACGGCGGTGCAGCTGAAGCTCGCCGCCGAACTCGTCGATCCCCGCGTCGACATCACCTGGCTCTGGTACGACAACGAGGAGGTCGCGTCGGACCTCAACGGTCTCACGCGTCTGGCGCGCACGCGCCCCGACCTGTTCGCTGCCGACTTCGCGATTCTGGGGGAGCCCTCCAACGGGCAGGTGGAGGGCGGATGCAACGGCACCCTGCGCGCCGTCGCCCGCACCCGTGGGGTCCGCGCCCACAGCGCCCGCTCGTGGATGGGGGAGAACGCCATCCACGGCGCGGCGCCGATCCTGGCACGCCTGGCCGAGTATCGCCCGCGCGAGATCGACGTCGACGGGCTCGTCTACCGCGAAGGACTGAACGCCGTGCGCATCTCGGGCGGCGTCGCGGGCAACGTCATCCCCGACCTGTGCGAGGTGGAGGTCAACTTCCGTTTCGCGCCCAGCCGCAGCGTCGCCGACGCCGAAGCTCACATACGCCGCGTGCTGGACGGGTTCGACGTCGAGATCGTGGATGCCGCGGCGGGCGCACGTCCGGGACTGGACGCACCGCTCGCACAGGAGTTCCTCGCCGCCGTGGGTGCTGAGGCGCGCCCGAAGTACGGCTGGACGGACGTCGCGCGGTTCTCCGCTCTGGGGGTACCCGCGGTCAACTACGGACCCGGCGACCCGATCTTGGCCCACCACGACGAAGAGCGGGTTCCGTTCGCCCAGATCGAGGACGTCGAGCGGAGCCTGCGGGCATGGCTGAACGGGCGCTGACCGCCGAGGCGGCGCCGCGGGGAGGGATCGGACCGCTCGGACGGCTCCTCGTCCTGCGCCCCGCCGTCGCGGTCGCCATCGTCTACGTCGCAGCCCGCCTGATCACCACGGCGTTCCTGCTCATCGCGGCCGAACTGTCCGGCCCGACGTCGCGTTTCGGCGCAGACGCCACGATCGGAACCCTCTCGATGGGCTGGGACGCGCAGTGGTACTGGGTCGTCGGCAGCGCGGGCTACCCCGCACACCTTCCCGTCGATGCGACCGGAGCGGTCACGCAGAACGCGTGGGCCTTCATGCCCGTCTATCCGGCGCTCACGCGGGCTCTGTCGGTCGTGTTCGCGGGAAACTACCCCCTCGCCGCCGTTGTCCTCGCCCTCGTCGCCGGGTACGGGGCCTGCCTCGTCTTCTTTCACCTCCTTCGTGAGAAGCTCACGGCGGACACGGCGCTGTGGGCGGTCGCGCTCCTCGCGGCATCCCCTCTCGCAGCGCTGTTCCAGATGGGCTACGCCGAGTCGCTCTTCCTGCTGTGGCTGTTCCTGGCCCTGTGGCTTCTCGTGCGGCGCCGGTTCGTGTGGCTGTACCCGTTGATCGTCGTCATGGGGTACACGAGACCCGGCGTGCTCGCATTCGCGCTCCTGCTCGGCGCCTACGGTGTCGTGCGGTGGCTGCGCCGGCGCCGCGAGCCGCTGCCGACCGTGCAGGTCGTGCACATCGTCGCGCTCGGCGTTCTCGCGGTGGCGGTGGGCTTCTCGTGGCAGGTGATCGCCGGCGCCGTGACGGGCGATCCGGCTGCGTATATGGAGACCGAGCTGTCGTGGCGGCGCGGGTGGATCGGCGAGGGCGCTTTCGTGCCCTTCGACGGGTTCGTGCAGGGAGCTGCGCTCTGGTTCCGCCTCTGGGGGCTCCCCGAGATCGTCGCATACCTCGCACTCGCGGCGGCCGTCGTGGCGATCGCCGCGGTGATCGCCTTCGAGCCGCACGTGCGCCGGCTCGGGTCCGAGATGCGGCTCTGGTCGGCGAGCTACGTGCTGTACCTGCTGGTGGTGTTCTTTCCGCAGTCGAGCATCTTCCGCCTGCTCCTGCCTCTCGCGCCCCTCTACGGAGCCATCGCCGCCCCGCGGCATCCTCTCTGGCGGTGGGGGGTGCTCCTGGTCGGGCTCATCGGCCAATGGTGGTGGATCTACCAGATGCTGGCGATCGGGAACTCGTACACCCAGATCCCCTGATCGCGACCCTCCGGCACGCCGCGTGCGGCCGGTGTCTCGGCATACCGATAAACTTGACAGGTAGTCCGACGACGAAAAGGAGCCCGCGATGGCAGCCATGAAGCCGCGAACCGGTGACGGACCGATGGAGGCCGTGAAGGAGGGGCGCCTCATCATCGTCCGTGTCCCCCTCGAGGGCGGCGGACGACTCGTCGTCTCGGTCAATGACGAAGAGGCCAAGGAACTTCACGGCGTGCTCGGCGACGTGGTCGGCGCAGCCTGACGATCTCCCACGGTGAAAAGGGTCGGTCTTCGGACCGACCCTTTTCCGTGTCCGGGATGCGCCGATGGGCCGCCGCGGCGGACGATCAGCGCAGTTCGGAGGCGACGGTCGTCAGCTGCAGGAGGCCTTCGCCCACGATGGAGAGCGCACCGAGCACCGCCGGCGAGGCCTGGGTCTCTTGGATCAGCGTGCGAAAAGCCGTCGTCACGGGATCGCGCCGCACCGGGTCGGCGATCGCGCCGCCGGCGAGCACCCGAGGAATGAGCACGGTTCCGCCGGCGCGCACGAGGCGCAGGCCGTGTTCGACGTGGTCGATGACGTTCTCCGGATCGGCATCCACGAGGACGATGTCGTAGGACGCCTCGTTCATCCGGGGCAGCACGTCGCTGGCGCGGCCCGTGATCAAACGGGCGCGAGCGGGCAGCACTTTCGCATCGGCGAATGCCGTGCGCGCCGCAACCAGATGCTCGGGCTCCTTGTCGATGGTGGTGAGAGTCGCGCGGGGCGCCCCGTGCAGCAGCCAGAGGCCGGACACCCCCGCACCCGTGCCGATCTCCACGACGTTCAAGGCCGCCGTCGCTGCGGCGATCACCGCGATCTGGGCTCCCACCGCCGGGCTGATCGGGTCCGCACCGAGCTCGAGCGCGTGCGCGCGGGCACGCTCGATCGCTTCGGGTTCGACGGTGACGTCGTCGACATACCTGCGGATCGCGTCCTGATCGGCCATGTGGTTCCTCCTCTGCCCAGCGTACGGGGCGGTCGGCGTCGTATCCGACAGGCACACGGGTAACCTGGAGGCATGTTCTTCGGCCTCGACTGGGACAAGCTCGTCCTGCTCCTGATCGTGGCCGCCCTCCTGGTCGGACCCGAGCGGCTCCCGCAGTACGCGGAGACCCTGGCGAAGTTCACCGTGCGCGCGCGCGAGTGGCTCAGCGGCGCGAAGACGCGCGTGAAGGAGGAGCTCGGCGACGACTTCGACGACGTGGAGTGGCGTCGCCTCGACCCGCGTCAGTACGACCCCCGCCGCATCATCCGCGACGCCCTCCTCGATGATGCGCCCGTTCCCACGGTCCGGGCCGCCGCCGTCGGCACAGCGATCGCCGCCACCGCGTCGGCGCTCCCGCTGTCGACGTTCGATCCGGACGGTGTGGTCCCGTTCGACGACGAGGCCACCTAAGCGCGGATCGTCAGCGCGGCGTGACCGGCAGCGACCTGCCGGCAAGGCCGCGCGGTGTCGTCGCGATCCGCTCGGCCAGTGCGGCGATCGCGCGTGCGGCCGCATCCTCCGGTCGTGAAACGACCACCGGGGCTCCCTCGTCACCGCCGCGGCGCAGATCGACGCTGAGCGGAACGGAGGCGAGCAGCGGAACGACGTGATCCGCCGTGGACAGCGACGCCGCCACCGCGTCACCACCACCGGCTCCGAACAGATCGAGGGTGCTGCCGTCGGGAAGCGTCATCGCGCCCATGTTCTCGACGACGCCGATCACCCGCTGACCGGTCTGCGCCGCCACGAGCCCGCTGCGCACGGCGACGTCGGATGCCGCGGTCTGCGGTGTCGTGACGACGAGCACGTCGGCGTGCGGCAGCAGCTGCCCGACGGAGATCGCCACGTCGCCCGTTCCGGGGGGCATGTCGATGAGGAGCACGTCGAGGTCACCGAAGAACACATCGGTCAGGAACTGCTGCACCGTGCGGTGCAGCATCGGGCCGCGCCAGGCCACGGCCGCGGAGACGGGCTGGTCTCGCGGGAGGAACATCCCGATGGAGATCGCCTTCACGCCGAACGCGACGGGCGGGAGCATGAGGTCGTCGATGCGGGTGGGTGCGGGTGGGCGGCCCTCGGCATCCACGAGACCGAGCAGTCCAGGGATCGAGAAGCCGTGCACGTCGGCGTCGATCAGGCCGACGGCGAGCCCGCGCTGGGCCAGGGCGACGGCGAGGTTCGCGGTGATGCTGGACTTGCCGACACCGCCCTTGCCGCTCGTGACCGCGATGACGCGCGTCAGGGCGTCGGGCCCGAACGGCATGGTCCGCGCGGCACGGCCTCCGCGCAGCCGAGCGGTCAGCGCCTGGCGCTCTGGCGGCGACATCACCCCGACGACGACCTCGACATCGGATACGCCCGGCGCGGTGGATGCCGCCGCGCGCACATCACGCTCAATGCGATCGGCGGCGGGACATCCCGCGATCGTCAGCGCGATCTCCACACGGGCGCGCGCGCCGCTGACACCGACGCTGCGGATCATGTCGAGTTCGGCGAGCGGACGGCGAAGCTCCGGGTCGATGACCGCGCCGACGGCCCGCCGGACGGCATCCGTGCGCGCATCGCTCTCGCCACCGGTGGCGTCGCCGGCGCCTGCGAGAGCAGACGTCACGGCTGGTCGGCCTTCTCGCCGCGGTGGTCGCGGTCCCGGGAGTCCTCCAGCGACTCGAGCAGAGCCTTCAACTCCTGGCGCAGCACGTCGCGGGTGACGACGTGCTCGGAGACGTCCGTCATCGCCATGCGCAGCGCGACGACCTCGCGGGCGAGGTATTCGGTGTCGGCGAGATTGCGCTCTGCGCGCTGACGATCCTGCTCGATCTGCACGCGGTCGCGGTCGTCCTGCCGGTTCTGGGCGAGAAGGATGAGGGGAGCGGCGTAGGACGCCTGCAGCGAGAGGATCAAGGTGAGCAGCGTGAAGTTGTTCTCCGCCGCGTCGAACTGCATGTCGCGCGGCATCGCGGTGTTCCACCAGAGCCATACCGCGACGAACACCGTCATGCCGATGAGGAACCCGGAGGTTCCCATCGCGCGGGCGAAGGATTCGGAGAAGCGCCCGAACCGGTCGCGAGAGGGTTGCGGGCTGCGGCTCAGCATGCCCGCGCGCCCGCGCGGCGCGTCTAGCGAGAAGGTGCGGCGGTCCTTCGCCATCAGAGCCTCCTCGGGAGCGTTGCGGTGGTCGCGGGGGTGGTCAGCGCATCATCGTCGCCGTCGTGAGAGCGCCAGTCCTCGGGCAGCAGGTAGTCCAGCACGTCGTCGACGCTGACCGCGCCGACGAGGCGGTGCGCCGCGTCGACGACGGGGAGGGAGACGAGGTTGTAGCTCGCGAGCAGACGTGCCACTTCGGCGGCGGATGCCGTGACGGGCACCGGGTCGAGCGTGTCATCGATGATCGCGCCGAGTCGCTCGTGCGGTGGATATCGCAGCATCCGTTGGAAGTGCACGGTGCCCAGCAGACGCCCCGTCGGAGTCTCGTACGGCGGGAGCGTCACGAAGACCGCCGCGGCCAGGGCGGGGTGCAGCTCGTGGCGGCGGATCAGCGCGAGTGCCTCGGCGACGGTCGCATCGGCGGACAGGACGATCGGCTCGCTCGTCATCAGACCGCCCGCGGTGTCGGGGCCGTACTTCAGGAGGGCACGGACGTCTTCCGCCTCCTCCGGCTCCATCAGCTCGAGAAGCTCTTCACGCTGCTCCTCCGGCAACTGCGCCAGAACGTCGGCGGCGTCGTCGGGCTCCATCTGATCGAGGATGTCGGCGGCGCGCTCATCGCCGAGAGCTTCGAGGATATGCACCTGGTCGTCTTCGGGCATCTCCTCCAGAGCGTCGGCGAGACGGTCGTCGGAGAGCTCCTCCGCGACTTCGAGTAGGCGCTCGTCGGGCAGGTCGAGCAGGGTGTTGGCGAGGTCGGCCGGCTTGAGCTCGGAGAAGGTCGCCACGAGCTGCTCCGCCGACTGCGCCTGCCCGGGCACTGCCTGTTCGCGCACATCGCCCCAGCTCGCGAACGTCGTCGGTCCCTTCGCGAACGGGGAGGCGCTGGTCTTGGGCTTGCGGAGGAAGAGCTGACCGATGTCCCACTCGCCGAGACGGTTGCGCTCGATCGCGACGTCCTCGATCACGGCATGGCCCGAGGCGTCGGTGAAGTACACCCGACGACCGAGCAGCTCGCTCATGACGCGCACCTCGCCGCCGCGCTGCTGGAAGCGTCGAACGTTGATGAGTCCGGTCGTGATGACCTGACCGGACTGGATCGAGGTGACGCGCCCGATCGACAGGAAGACGTGGCGACGCCCCGGGATCTCGACGACCAGGCCCACCACACGCGGCGGATCGTCTTTTCGGTAGATGACGACCACGTCACGGACTTTGCCGAGCCGGTCGCCCGCGGGGTCGAAGACGGTGCAGCCCACCAGGCGTGCCACGAAAACCCTCTGCGTACTCACCTGACCAGCGTAGTCTGCGCCTGCTGTGAGCCGGGGCACACGCACCTCGCGCCGCGGCGGATGCACAGGGTGCGCATGCCAAGATGGTCGGGTGAGCATGTTGGGCGGAATACCCCAGGAACACGGCGAGAAGATCGCCGACTTCGCGACGTATCCGGCGGCGCAGAAGGCGGTGTCCCAGCTCGTGGAGGCGGATATCCCCGCCCGCGATATCGCGATCGTCGGCCATGGTCTGCGCTCCGTGGAGACCGTCACGGGACGACTCGGGTACGCCGCGGCCGCGCGCTCGGGAGCAGTGAACGGCATCCTTCTGGGTCTGCTCTTCTCTGCCATCTTCGTGCTGGGTACGCCGAACGCGGCGATCCAGCTCTTCATCGGCGTCATGCTGGTGGGTATCGCACTCGGCATGCTGATGAGCATCATCACCTACTCGATCGTCCGCCGCCGGCGCGACTACACGTCGATCACCCAGGTGCTGGCCGACCGCTACGAGGTGACGGTTCTCCCGCGCAGCATCCACCGCGCCCGGGAAGTCGTCGGCAGAACGGTGGCGCCGGCTGCCACGCACCGCCCGCCCACGGCCCCGGTACCCGCAGCCACGCCCGACACGAGCACGCCTCCGCAATACGGTGAGCGCGTCGATCCGCCGCAGTACGGTGAACGCCTGGCACCGCCCGCGACCAGTCCGGCCGAACCGGCGACCCCTCCGACGGACGATGCGGCTGCCGGAGACGGCGGCGAACAGGGACCGACACCGCCGGAGCGGTGATGGAGGTCGCGCTGCCGACAGGCGCCGTCGAGGTCTCGACGTCGCTGGAAGAGGCGCTCGACCCGTGGGTCGTGATGGCGCTCGCTCACGGTGCGGGGGCCGGAATGGACCACCCGTTCTTGCTCGGCTTGGCCGCAGCCTGCGCACGCCAGGGCGTGAGCGTGATGCGCTTCGCGTTCCCGTACGCGCAAGCGGGCCGGAAGATGCCGGGCCCCGCCTCGCACGCGATCGCGACCTGGACCGCCGTCGAGGCGGCAGCGCGCCAGGCGGTTGCCGGTGTGCCGTTCGTCGCGGCGGGCAAGTCCTACGGCGGACGCATGGCGTCGATGGCTGCCGCGGCCGGAACGATCGCGCCCGCGGCGCTGGTGTACCTCGGGTATCCGCTGCATCCGCCCGGCGCACCGGAGAAGCTCCGCGCCGACCACCTTCCGCAGATCACCGTCGCCCAGCTGTTCGTCGAAGGCACGAACGACCCGTTCATCCAGCCCCGGGCGCAGTACGATCAGGCCCTCAGCGGGTGCCGAGACGCCAGCACCGTGTGGATCGACGGCGGCACCCACTCCTTCGAGGTCAAGGGCCGCCGCCGACCCGCCGACCAGATCGGTGCCGAGCTCGCGGATCTGATCGTCCCGTGGCTGCATCAGAGCTTCTGAACGCCCTCAGCTGGTGACGGTACGCCCCGCGACCCAGGCCTCGACCTCGTCGGCGGTGCGCGGAATGCCCGCAGACAGGTTCACCGGGCCGTCGGCAGTCATGAGGATGTCGTCCTCGATGCGCACGCCGATACCGCGGAACTCTTCCGGCACGGTCAGATCGTCGATCTGGAAGTAGAGCCCCGGCTCGATCGTGAAGACCATCCCCGGCTCCAGAATCCCGTCGTAGTACATCTCGCGGCGCGCCTGGGCGCAATCGTGCACGTCGAGCCCCAGGTGATGACTCGTGCCGTGGACCATGTAGCGGCGGTGCTGACCGCCGTTGTCGGCATCGAGCGCTTCCTCTGCGGTGACCGGCAGCAGGCCCCACGCGGCCACGCGCTCCGCGATGACACGCATGGCCGCTTCGTGAACCGAACGGAACTTCACCCCGGGCCGTGCCGCCGCGAAAGCGGCGTCGGCCGCCTCCCGAACGGTCTCGTAGATCATGCGCTGGACGGGGGAGAAGGTGCCGCTGACCGGAATCGTGCGGGTGATATCGGCGGTGTAGAGGCTGTCGACCTCGGCGCCGGCGTCGATGAGAATGAGGTCGCCGGGAAGGACGGCGCCGTCGTTGCGCGTCCAGTGCAGGTAGCAGGCGTGCGGACCGGATGCCGCGATCGTGTCGTACCCCTCGCCGTTGCCCTCGATGCGGGCGCGATGGTGGAAGATGCCCTCCACCGCACGCTCGCCGCGCCGGGTCTGGATGATTCGCGGGAGATCGGCGACGATGTCGTCGAAGCCGCGAGCGGTGACCTCGACGGCAAGGCGCAGCTGGGCGATCTCGTAGTCGTCTTTGACGAGCCGCAGCTCGGAGACGACGCGCGTCAGTTCCGGGTCCTCGTCCAAAACGAGGTCACCCTCTGTCGCCGCGAAGTCTTCGATCGGGGCGGTGGTCAGTCCGAGCTCGCCGGCGACGCCCGCCAGGGCGGGGCGCGGCCCGATCCAGAACTCGCCGATGGTCGCGTCGCTGTAGAACTCGGCCGTGGTCCGGTCGGCGCGCTCGCGCAGGTAGAGCGTCACGTCGTGGCCGTCGCCGCTCTCACGCGGATCGAAGACGAGGACCGAGTCGGGCACGCTGTCGCTCGCCCAGCCGGTGAGGTGGGCGAACGCCGAGTGGGCGCGGAACGGGTAGTCGGTGTCGTTGGATCGCTGCTTGTATGTTCCCGCCGGCAGCACGAGACGCTGCCCGGGGAAGGCCGCCGACACGGCCGCACGCCGCGCCGCCGTGTACGGGACCTGCGGTCGCGGCGAGGGTGTGAGCTCGGGCCGTTCGGCCCAGCCGGTCGAGATGGCGTCGAGGAAGCCTCGCGGGAAGGGCTGCTTGCGGTTGGCGTTCTCAACGGGTGCGCCGGCGGTGTCGGTCGTGGCGATCGTGTCGCTCTCGCTCGTGCTCATGGGACAAGTCTCGCACCTCCGCCCTTCGTCGGAGGGCGGCCGGCGGCCCCGAGTCCTACCCTTGGGCCTCGTACTGCACGACGAGCGGACGGTGGTCGCTGCCACTCGCGTCCAGCGAGCCGAGCACGACCGATCCGGTCGGCTTCCAGTTCGCCGTCGCCATGATGTGATCGATCGGGGTGCCGATCAGTGGTGGCAGCGACGTGGACCACGTTCCCACCGCGCCGGAACCGGTGCGTGCCGCGGCATCCGTGCATCGGCCCAGGTCGCCGCCGTCGACGCCGAGACGGGCCATGTTGTCGACCGTGGCGTTGAAGTCTCCGGCCATGATCACGTCATCGCTCGCGCACTGATTGGCGATCCAGGTCAGGTCGCTGCGCCAGTCCGACATGCGGTCCTGACGCGGCGCGACCGCGTGGACGGCGACGATCGTGGGTCCGCTGCCGTCGATGGGCATCGCGACGACGCTGGGGACGGCCGAGGTGTTGGTCGCGCCGTCGGAGGTGGACGCCACGACGGCGTAGTCGCCGAGGGTGGGGGAGATGAGCAGGGTCGTCGAGTTCGCGGCCCAGTCCGGATATCCAGGACGCTCACCGTAGTTCTCGTGATGCGCCCACATCGGTGCGCCCATCTCGCGCATGGCGATTGCCACGGCTTCACCGGTCTCGATGGTCGTCTCCGGTAGAGCGACGACGTCGGCCTTCATCGCCACAGCGGTTCGGGCGATGAGATCGGCATCGGTGGCGGCGCCGGCGGTGTTCCAGGTCATCACGCGGATGCTGGAATCCGTCGCCGCCGGCAGGCTTCCGTTTCCCACGCCGCGCACGAGGAGGACGCCGCCGTTCGCGAGGGCACCGAGCAGGGCGATGACGGCGATCGCGCCCGCGAACGCCCGGAGTGGTCGCACGAGGGCGAGCAGCAGACCGAGCACGAACACGACAGCGAGAACCACGACGAGGGCGGGGCGCAGGGAGACGATCTGTGCGAACGGGAAGGTCTGCTCGAGGCGGAAGAACTGCGGCCACGTGACGACCGCGGTGGCGATCGCGGCGGCCACCGTCACGAGGATTCCGAGCAGGCGCAGCACGTGGGGGACTCTACGCCAGTGCTCCTGGGAGTTCCCGGACCGTGAATGCCGCAGGCGGGAGCCCCGCATGAGCCGGCGGTACGCTCGGGGGATGGTCGTGTCGTCGGGTCAGGAGCGGATGCCGCGGTTTCGCGGGCCCAGTGACCTGCACCTGCACTCCGACCATTCGGACGGTACCGAGGCTCCGGCGCGGGTGATGGTCGCCGCGCATGCGGTGGGTCTGCACACCGCCGCCCTGACCGACCACGACACCACGTCAGGCTGGTCGGAGGCCGCGGAGGCGGCCGCCTCGCTGGGTATGACGTTGATTCCGGGCATGGAGCTGTCGGCTCGTCACGAGTGGCGCAGCATCCACGTGCTCGCCTACCTGTTCGACCCGGAGCATACGGGCTTGCGTGCGCTGACCGACCGGATCCGCCACTCGCGTCTGACACGCGCCCAGACGATGGCCGAGCGGATCGGTCGTGACTACGACCTCACCTGGGATGACATCCTCGCCCAGACGACGGTGGGGGCGACCGTGGGGCGCCCGCACCTGGCCGACGCGCTCATCGCGCGCGGCTACGTCCGCGATCGGGGGGAGGCCTTCGCCGGCATCCTGCACCCCGGCAGCGACTACTACGTCGACCTGTATGCGCCGGATCCGGTGACCGCGGTGTCCGCGGTTGTGGATGCCGGAGGTGTGCCGATCATCGCTCATCCGGCAGGCCGCGGCGGCCTGCTCCCCGCCCAGCTCCTGGGTCGCATGCTCGACGCCGGGCTCGCGGGATTCGAACTCGGTCATCGGGAGAATCGCGAGCCGGCTCTCGGGGCGCTGCGCGCGCTCGCGGCGGAGAGGGATCTCATCGTGACCGGCTCCAGCGACTATCACGGGTTGGGAAAGCCGAACCAGCCGGGCGAGTTCACGACCGCCGACGAGATGGTGCAGCGCATCATCGGGAGGGCGACGGGCAGCGCGCCCGTCTTCGCCTGACGGCGCGATGCAGCACTCCACTCCGCTCGAGCGGCGGAGCGACGCGGCCGCTCACCGGGTGCTGCGCGGCGCACCCGCCCGCGGCGTGCGTGCGATGCTCATCGAGGTCGCCGTGTTCATCGTCAAGCAGGCCTGGGCTTGTGTGTTCGGCTTCTCGCTTCTCGCGGTAATCGTTGCGGCGCGACTGTGGTGGCCCGACGACGCCGCGATGGCCCGCAACGACGCGCTGACACTCGCGGCCGTGCTGATTCAGATCACCATGCTCGTGGGACGGATCGAGACCGGCCGCGAACTCTGGGTGATCGTCCTCTTCCACGTGTCCGGCACCGTGATGGAACTGTTCAAGACCGACGCGGGATCGTGGTCATATGCAGCCGAAGGCGTGCTGCGGATCGGCGGCGTACCGCTGTTCAGCGGGTTCATGTACGCCGCGGTCGGGTCCTACATGGTGCGCGTCTACCGGCTCTTCGACCTTGCGTTCGTCCGCTATCCGCCGCGGTGGATCACGACGATCGTCGCGGCGCTGATGTATGTGAACTTCTTCGCGCACCACTTCGTCTGGGATCTGCGGTGGGTGCTGCTCGTCGCGGTCGTCCTGCTCTGGGCGCGGACGATGATGCACGCGCGCGTCTGGCGTCGCACGCTCCGCGTGCCGCTGCTGGCGGCCTACGCCGGCGTCGCGGTCTTCATCTACCTCGCGGAGAACATCGGCACCTGGGCCGGCGCCTGGGCGTACCCCGACCAGCTCGACGGGTGGCACCCTGTGTCGATCACGAAACTCGTGTCGTGGTTCCTGCTGATGATCGTGTCGGTCGTCATGGTCACCTGGGTGTATCCGCCACAGACGCCGGACCCCGAGCCCGCAGGGCGGTGAACAGCCCCCGGCGCCGGGCCGGGACGCGCGAACTCCGCAGATGGTGACGAACTCCGCATCGGATCGCCGATGTGGATGCGGAGGACGTGCGGTTCTGCGGAGTTCGTGCGGCGTGAGCGTCCGGCGCGGTGGCCACCGCGGGCCGTGGGGTCAGGCGCCGGCGACGGGGGGAGCGGCCGGCGCGCCGCCAGCCGCGCCGCGGCGACGCCGACGGCGACGCGCGGGGGCGGGCTTGCCGTCGTGGTGCTCGCTGCCGGTGCCGTCGTGCGTACCGGCGCCGTCGGCGGAGCGGGAAGCGTCATCGGACGTGGATGCGGCGGCATCCGCGCCCGCCGATGCACCCTCGGCGAACGTCGAGCCGACCGCTGACGATCCGGAGCGACGGCGACGGCGACGACGCGTGCCGGCCTCACCGGTCCCGTCGGCCGCGGCATCCACCGCCCGCTCGGGTGCCGGGCGCTGCGTGCGCACCGACTCCGTCTTGGGCGCCTTGGCGATGCGGCCCTTGGTGCCCGCCGGGATGTCCAGGTCGGTGAACAGGTGCGGGCTGGAGGAGTACGTCTCGACGGGTTCGGGCTGCCCGAACTCGAGGGCGCGGTTGATGAGCGCCCACTTGTGCAGGTCGTCCCAGTCGACGAACGTGACGGCGATACCCGTCTTGCCCGCACGGCCGGTGCGCCCGGCGCGGTGCAGGTAGGTCTTCTCGTCGTCCGGAATCGTGTGGTTGATGACGTGGGTCACATCGTCGACGTCGATTCCGCGCGCCGCGACGTCCGTCGCGATGAGCACGTCCTTCTTGCCGGCCTTGAACGCGGCCATCGACCGCTCGCGCGCCTCCTGGCTCATGTCGCCGTGCACCGCGCCCGCGTTGAACCCGCGGTCGTTCAGCTCGTCCACCAGCTTCTGAGCGGCGCGCTTGGTGCGGGTGAAGACGACCGTCTTGCCGCGACCCTCTGCCTGCAGGATGCGGGCGATCACCTCATCCTTGTCGAGCGAGTGCGCCCGGTAGACCAGGTGCTTGATGTTCGCCTGCGTCAGACCCTCGTCGGGATCGGTCGCCCGGATGTGGATCGGGTTGCTCATGAACCGGCGTGCGAGAGCGACGATCGGGCCGGGCATCGTCGCGGAGAACAGCTGGGTGTGTCGCACCGGTGCGACCTTCTGGAAGATCTTCTCGATGTCGGCGAGGAAGCCGAGATCGAGCATCTTGTCGGCCTCATCGAGCACGACCTCCACCGCGCCGCTCAGATCGAGCAGGCGCTGGTTGTTGAGGTCGATGAGGCGACCGGGGGTGCCGACGACGATCTGCGCGCCGGCCTTCAGCTGGTCGATCTGACCCTCGTACGCCTTGCCGCCGTAGATGGCGACCACGCTCGTGGAGCGGTTCTGGGTGAGCATGTCCATGTCTTCGTAGACCTGGACGGCCAGCTCACGGGTGGGCACGACGATGAGCGCCTTCACCCCGGGCGCCGGGTCGAGGCCGAGACGCTGGACCACGGGAATGCCGAAACCGAAGGTCTTGCCGGTGCCCGTCTTGGCCTGACCGATGATGTCCTGGCCGGGCAGCCCCAGAGGAATCGTCTGCTCCTGAATGGGGAAGGCGTCCACGATGCCCTTGGAGGCGAGGGCCTCCACGATGTCTGGATCGATTCCGAGTTCAGCGAATGTCGTCACAGTACGTGCCTGTCTGGCGGTGAGAAGCCGCCGGTGAGGAAGTCCACGCCTTCTACTCATCCGCAGGCGCGGGGGTCTCGATCCATCGCCGAGACCTGACCAGCCTACCGGAGGGTGTCGTGACTACCTCGGAAGCGGCGGGTCGCATCTAGGCTGGGGGCGTGGTGACCTGGCCCTGGCAGCGCGATCGCACCGTCGCACGTACGCTGCGCGTGCGCTCTCGCGGCGACTTCGGCGATGTCCGGCGCGTCGACTTCGAAGAGCTGGCTCCCGACATCGACACCTTCCTCGGCCAAGCCGCCTACCTCCAGCTCGGCTACTTCGAGACGCTCAGCGAGCTGATCGCACCGACCCCCGAGCTGACGCAGAAGGAGTCGATCTCGGTGGCGGCCGGGGCGGCGCTGCACAAGCACCGCGCGATCCTCGCGCTGATCCGCGAACGCGGCGACGATCCCCTCGACCTCATGCTGCCTTTCCGTGAGCCCCTCGACGCGTTTCGTCGGTCGACGCACGGCGCACGCTCGCTCGAGACGATGCTCTCGGTGCACATCACGGCGGGCATGCTCGACGACTTCTACCTCGCGCTGTCTTCCAGCTACGGCGTGACCGGTCGGCGGGTCGCGGACATCCTGCGCGGCGACGACGACCGGCAAGCCCTCGTCGACATCATCACCGACGCGATCGCCGCCGACGAGCAGTGGAAGTCGCTGCTGGCGCTGTGGGGTCGTCGCCTCGTGGGCGACACGCTCCTCATCGCGCGCGCCGCGCTTCGTCCTCAGACCCTGGATGCCGCGGAGGAGCGCAAGGTCGAGCCGGTGTTCACCGACCTGCTCGGTGCTCATTCACGCCGCATGTCGGCGATGGGCCTGGACGCCTGACGGTCAGCCCCGCGCGGCGCAGCAGCGAGCTCAGGAGATCTTCAGCCGTAGCCGCTCGCGCGCATCGTGGTTCGCACGCGTGCGCGTGAGGACGGCCAGAACCGCGGGGACGACGATCGCGGGGACGGCGATCGAGAGGATCCACAGCCACGGGTCGAGTGTCGTCTGACCGGCCCAGGTGAGGGTCATCCAGACCAGACCACCCAGGACAGCACCGAGCACCGGTGCCACGGCGCTACCGCGCGCGGTGCGTCCGGGCATCAGATAGTGCATCACTGCGCCGTAGGCGCCGCCGAAGATGAAAGCGAGGAGGATGTCCACGGGTCGTCCTCTGACGCTCAGGCGACGAAGCCGACGCGGCGGGACTCCTCCGTGCCGACCTCGATGAACGTGATGCCGGTCGTCGGGACGATGTAGGTGTTGCCCTTGACGTCGGTGAAGGTGACGAAGGACTCCGAGGCCTCGAGAGCCTTCTGGATCGTGCTCGTCACGGCATCCGCCGACTGGGCCGACTCGAAGCTGAGCTCTCGAGCGGTGTTCGCGATGCCGATGCGGATCTCCACGGTGACTGCCTCACTTCTGTTCATGACCCCGCCGCCGTCGGCGTGCGGGGCGGACCGGTAAGCCGGCCGCACCTCGACTCTACGACACCGGATCGGGCGCGGGATCGCGCCGGAGGCGCTGCGCCGCTCGCTGTGCGCGAACGCTCGTGTCGGCGCCTCCGGCTAGCGTGAGAGGCATGGATCGTGTGACGTGGGATGCCGCTCAGCGTGCCGTCATCGACCTTCCCGCCGACGCGTCGGGCGTCGTGGTCGGCGCGCCGGGATCGGGCAAGACCACGACCGCGATCGCACGGGTCGGCGCGCTTGTTCGGCCGTCGGCGGACGAAGCGCACGGCATCCTGCAGCCGGACGAGGTGCTCGTGCTGACGCCATCGCGCGCCTCCGCGACTGCGCTGCGAGACCGCCTCGCCCTCGCCGTCGGCGTCGCCACACCCGGCGCGTTGGCGCGCTCGATCGTGGCGTTCGGCTACCAGATCGTCCGCGCCGAGGCCGTCCATCGTGGCGAGCCGGTGCCCCAGTTGCTGACCGGCCCGGACGAGGACCAGGTAATCGCCGATCTGCTGGCCGGAGACGCCGAGGATGAGATCGACGGGATCGTGCGGTGGCCGCTCTCGCTGCCGGCGGCCGTGCGCTCCACGCGCACGTTCCGCGCCGAGCTGCGTGCTCTGCTCGCCGAGTGCGCGCAGCTCGGAGTCTCCGCCGATCACCTGGCGGATCTTGCGGCGCGGCACGGCGTCGCGGAGTGGGCGGCGGCGGCATCCTTCTCGCGGGAGTACCTGTATGCGCGCGACCGCATGCGCGGAGCCCATCGCGACGCCGCGGGCCTCGTCCGTGAGGCGCTGGGCCTCGTCCGCACGCTTCCGGCCGGCGCGCCGGGGCTCGCCGCGTTGGAGCGACTGCGGGCGATCGTCGTGGACGACGCCCAGGAGCTGACTCTCGGCGGCGTGGAACTGCTCGAGGCCTGCCGTGCGCGGGGCGTGGCGGTGCTCGCGTTCGGTGATCCGGATGTCGGTTCGGGAAGCTTCCGCGGCGCCAGTCCGGAGAACTTCTCGCGCCTGGCAGCCGCCGGGCCCGTGTACGTCCTCGACCACATGCACCGCGGCTCCGAGGCCCAGCGACGTCTGATCGCCGCGGTCACGGCCCGGATCGGTGCCGCCGGGGTGGTCGCGCACCGCCTGCGCCCTCCCGCCACCGGTGATGCTCCGGAGGAGGGTGAAGACGGCAGCGTCCGCACCGTCACGGCCCGCTCCGCGTCGGAAGAGCACGACGTCATCGCGCGCCTGCTCCGAGAGCGCCACGTCCACGACGCGGTGCCCTGGTCGGCGTGCGCCGTCATCGCCCACGACAGCCGACAGGTTGCGGCACTCGAAGCCGAGCTCGCCGCCCGCGAGGTGCCCACGCGCACCCGCGGGCAGCGACCTCTGGCTCAGGCCCGGGCAGTGGCGGATCTGCTGCGCGTCGCGCTGCTGGCCGAGATCGAGCCCACCGCCTGGACTCTCGAGGACGCCGTCGACGCCCTCCGCGCCGGAGGGATGGATCCGGTCGAGATCCGGCGACTGCGCGCCGCCCTGCGGCTGTCGGCGCTGGCCGGTGACCCGTCGGTGGGCGAGCAGACCCCCGACGAGCCGGTCACCTCCAGCGCCGATCTGCTCGTGTCCGCACTGGGGCATCCCGTCGCGTTCGCGCTGCTCGACACGCGAGAGGGACGCCGCGCCGAACGGATCGCGCGCACCCTCGCCGAGGTTCACGCCCAATGGGACCTCGTTCATGCGGGCGGCGCCGAGGCGCCCACCGCGCACGAGATCCTGTGGAGCGCGTGGCAAGGTCTGGGCGTTGAGCGGGCATGGGTCGCCGCCGCGGAGGGCTCCGGTCCGCTCGCCGCGCAATCCGGCCGCGAGCTGGATGCGCTGGTGGCCCTCTTCCAGGCCGCCAAGCGTCACGGTGAGAGAGCGGACGGCACCTCACCCGGGGCGTTTCTGCGCGGCATCCTCGATTCCGACGTCGCCGAGGACCGGCTGGCCGACGATTCGACCGCGGATGCCGTCGACATTCTCACCCCGGCCGGCGCGGTCGGCGCCGAGTACGACACCGTCGTGGTCGCGGGCGTCCAGGAGGGCGTCTGGCCGAACCTCCGCGCGCGGGGGAGCCTGCTGCAGACCTGGCGGCTGGCGGCACTCGCCGCCGGCGCGGCGCCCGATGCCACCGAGACGCTCGATCGGCGACGCGGCGTGCTGCACGACGAGTTGCGGCTGTTCGCCCGCGCCTGCTCCCGTGCGCGCCGACGACTCGTCGTGACCGCCGTCGACGATGACGATACGGGGCCGAGTCCGCTCTTCGAGCTTCTTCCGCCGGCTCAGCCGGCGGCGCGCTCCGCCGCGCACCCCCTGACCCTGCGAGGCCTCGTGGCTCAGCACCGGCGCACGCTCTCGGAGCGTCGAGCCGACCCGTCCGCGCAGCGCGCCGCCGCCGAGCAGTTGCGGCTGCTCGCTGCGGCCGGCGTCCCCGGCGCCGCCCCCGAAGAGTGGTACGGCATCGCGCCCGTGACATCCACGGCACCGCTGCGCGATCTCACGCGGGAGGACGTGCGCGTCTCGCCGTCGCGGCTCCAGAGCGTGGAGGAGTGCCAGCTCAACTGGCTGCTCGCCGACCTGGGGGCCGATGACGGGGGAGCTGTGGCGGGCCTCGGCACGCTGGTGCATGCGGCGATGGAACGTGCCGAGAACTCCGACGAAGATGCGCTGTGGGCGATCGTGGACGCGCGCTGGAGCGAACTGGAGTTCGAGTCCGCTTGGCGGGAGCGTGCGGAGCGCGCGCGGGCACGCGAACTCGTCCGACGACTGTCGGTGTATCTGCGGCGGTTCGAGTCCGCGGGCGGAACCGTCATCGGCTCGGAGCCGCATTTCGAGGTTCCGGTCGCCCTCGACCCGGCCGGCAGCCACGGCGCCATCGTCAGCGGGTACATCGATCGCGTGGAGCGCACCGCCTCGGGGGAGGTGGTGATCGTCGACTTGAAGACGGGTAAGCGCGAACCGCAGACCGATGCGAAGGTGGTCGACAATCCGCAGCTCGCCGCGTATCAGCTCGCGCTCGATGAGGGCGCCATCCCCGAGGCCGCCGGTCTTACGCCCGGCGGCGCGAAGCTGCTCGTCTTGCGCCCGTCGGCGGCCACGAAGGACTACGTGGAACCCCGCCAGCCGCCGCTGGATGACGCCGCCCGCGACGCGTTCATCGCGCGGGTGCGTGAGGCGGCGATCGTCATGAGCGGCGCGGAGTTCTCGGCTCCGTATGAGGAGCACTGTCGCGACGATCACTCCTACGGCCTCTGTCGGATCCACACGATCAACGCGGTGAGCGCCTCATGAGCATCGTCTCGCCCGCCGCACTCGCGGCCGCACTCGGTCAGTTCCCGCCCACCGATGAACAGGCGCGCGTGATCGCCGCGCCCCTCTCGCCCGCGCTCGTCGTCGCCGGCGCCGGCAGCGGCAAGACCGAGACCATGGCGGGGCGGGTCGTCTGGCTCGTGGCGAACGGCCTCGTTCCGCGTGATGCGGTGCTCGGTCTGACGTTCACCCGCAAGGCCGCGGGCGAGCTGGCCGAGCGCGTGCATCGACGACTGCAGCGGCTCGCGGAGTTCGAACGCCGTGGGCTTGTTCCCCACCTCGAGACGCTCCATGCACGGGGGCATCTCGACGTCCTCGGTGAGATCGAGCGCAGCGGTGCGCCGTCGCCGTCCCGGTTCGCCGTCCTCGATCAGCTCGTCGCCGTCACCGGCGCCGCCGCGGTCGCGGACGACCTGTCGGCGGACGGACTGCTGGAGCGGCCGACCGTCTCCACGTACAACAGCTTCGCCGACAGCATCGTGCGTGAGCACGCCGTGAGACTCGGTCGTGACGCCGAGGCCGCGGTTCTCAGCGAGTCCGCAGCCTGGCTGCTGATGCGGCGCGTCGTGCTCGAGTCCGACGATCCGCGGCTGGAGGTGCGCGAGGAGGCGCTGCGCTCGATCATCGACGCCGCACTGCGGATCGCCCGCGACGCCGCCGACAACCGGGTCGACCTCGACGAGCTGGCGCGCTTCCCGACGCGCTTCTCCGACGTCCTGGAACGCCCCTCGACGTCGGCCCGCGTCACCGTGTACGCCGATATCGCCAAAGCGCAGGTCGCCGTGGGCGCACTCGACCTCCTCGCCGACCTGGCGCGGGAGTACGCCCGGCGAAAGCTCCGCCACGGCGTGATCGACTTCTCCGACCAGGTGGCCGGAGCCTGCGACATCATCGATGCGCACCCGGCGGTCGGCGAGGAGCTGAGGGACCGTTATCGCGTCGTGCTGCTGGACGAATACCAGGACACGTCCGTCGTGCAGACCCAGCTTCTCGCCTCCGCCTTCCGCGACGCGGCGGTGATGGCGGTCGGCGACCCCCATCAGTCCATCTACGGCTGGCGAGGGGCCAGCGCCGGCAACCTCGGCGACTTCGCGACGGCATTCAGCACCACCGGTGCGGCCGAGACCTTCGCTTTGATGACGAGCTGGCGCAACAGTGTCGACGTGTTGCGTGCGGCCGACGCCGTGCTGGCGCCCCTCGCCGAGAGCGTTCCGGTCGCCGTCGAGGGCCTGCGGCCGCGTCCGGGTGCGGGGTCGGGAGAGGTGGAGATCCACATCGACACCGACATCGACGCGGAGGCCGACGCGGTGGCGGATTGGTTCGCGCGCGTGCGGCATGAGCGCGCGCGAGCGGGCGCCGCGACGACGGGGGCCGTGCTCTTTCGCAGTAAGAAGCACATGGTGCATTTCACCGATGCCCTGGGCCGGCGCGGCATCCCGCATCGCATCCTCGGCCTCGGCGGGTTGCTGTCCACGCCGGAGGTGGTCGATGTCGTCGCGACGCTCCGGGTCATCAGCGACCCGCGTGCGGGGTCGTCGCTGATCAGGTTGCTCGCCGGTCCGCGCTGGGGGATCGGCGTGGCAGATCTGCGGGCGTTGAGTGAGCTGTCCCGGCGGATCAGCCGTCACGACGGCGCCCTCCAGCCGCTGCATCCCGACATCGTCGCGCGGATGCGGACGTCGGCGGGGGATGATCAGGGCTCCCTCGTCGACGCTCTCGACTTCTTCCTCCGTCACGGCGCCGACCACGGCTGGCTGAGCGACTTCACCGCGGCGGCACGAGAACGCCTGCGCGAGGCGGCGGCCGTCTTCGCCAGCCTGCGTCGGCACGCGACACTGCCGATCCCCGAGCTCGTGCGGATGATCGAGCTCGAACTCCGGCTGGATATCGAGCTGGCCGCGAACGAGGCACGCGGTCCGGCGCGGGTGGCCGGCGACCAGTTGCGCGCCTTCGTCGACGAGCTGCACGGTTTTCTGGCAACCGATGAGCGCGGGTCGCTGCCCAGCCTTCTCGCCTGGCTCGACCATGCCGAGCGCCTCGATGAGTTCGCGCCGCGCACTGAGCCGCCGGAGGACGATGTCGTGCAGCTGCTCACGATCCATGGATCGAAGGGCCTCGAATGGGATGCCGTGGCCGTCGTCCGACTGGTCGAGGATGAGCTGCCGACCCGACCCAAAGACACACGCGGATGGCTCGGGTTCGGCGTTCTCCCGTACGAGTTCCGCGGCGACGCCGACTGGCTCCCCGCCTTTCGCTGGGGTGCTGACCAGTCCCCGACGCAGCAGGATCTGTCCCGTGCGCTGGACGACTTCGTCGCGGCCGGGCGCGCGCGCCAGCGGGATGAGGAGCGTCGGCTCGCGTACGTCGCCGTGACCCGTGCGCGGGATCACCTGTTTCTGAGCGCTTCGCACTGGTCGGGGACGAAGTCGCCGCGTCGCCCGAGTGCCTTCCTGGAGGAGATGGCCGCTGCTCTGGGCCGGACGATCGTGCCCGACGTCGACCCGGGCGACAACCCCTTCGAGGGTCGCCGCCGCCTCCTGCAGTGGCCGCTCGATCCCCTCGGGGCCCGGCGCGGCACCGTCGCCGCCGCAGCCGAGGAGGTACGACGAGCTGCGCAGGCCGAGCCCACGGCTGAACTCGCCCTCCTGCTCGCCGAGCGTGCCGAGCGGGAACGCAAGGCGCGACCGGCGGCGCCGGTGCGCATCCCGGCATCCCGCTTCAAGGACTTCATCGGCGACGCGCCGGCCCTGCGCCGTCCGCTGCCCGAGCGTCCCTATCGCCAGTCGCGGCTCGGGACGGCTTTGCACTCGTGGGTCGAGCAGCGCTCGGGCGTCGTGGGCGCCGGCACCTCGCTCGATGACGCGCTGTGGGATGAGGACGCATCCGATACCGCGGCCGTCTCCGACGGCGGTCCGGCATCGACAGAGCTCGCCGAGCTGCAGGAGCGTTTTCTGGCCTCCGAGTGGGCATCGTTGCGGCCGTTGGAAGTGGAGACGGAGATCGACGTCACGATCGAGGACGCTCTCGGAGACGGTCGACCGCACGTCGTGATCTGCAAGCTCGACGCCGTCTACCGGCGCGGCGAGCGCATCGAGATCGTCGACTGGAAGACGGGCCGTGCGCCGCGCACCGCCGCCGAGCGGGATGAGCGGATGATCCAGCTGCGCCTGTATCGCGAGGCGTACCACGCGAAGCACGGCATTGCGCGCGAGCAGATCGATGTGGTGCTCTTCTACGTCGCGGAAGGCCTCATCCTGCGCGATTGAGGTCGCGGCGGCGCGCGCCGCGTGTCAGGCCGTGCCGGTCCAGCGGCGCAGAGCGTTGCGCGCGGCAGTGTCGCGGTCGATGTCGTCGGCCGAGGGCTCGCCGGGGGCGTCCTGCGTGGCTGCCTCGCCCTGACCGGTAGCGGGTGCGGAGCCATCGTGAACAGGGATGTCGGAGGTGTGCACCGGAACCCGCGTCGTCGACGGCTGCGCCGGCTGCGCCCACTCCGACATCTCGATCGCGACGGTGTCCAGGCGGCTCGTCTCGACCATCCCCGTCGCGTTCTCATCGGCGAGGAAGGTGGCGAGGGTCTCGGGGTCGAAGCTGTCGGTCTGCATCGAGGTGTCGGCGGCCTCGCCCGCACCGGCAGGGACACGCTGGGTCGCCGCAAGCGCCTGATCGAGAGTGACATCGTCGCGCGCCCGTACCGGTTCGTCGCGAACGTTGGCGTCGAGCGACTCCAACAGTGCCACGGCGTCGCGCACGACGTCCTGCTGCCCGGCTTCGTGACCGTGCACCAGCCACTTCGCGAACTCCAGCTCGGCATGCAGCCGGGCGCGCTCGGCGAGGAGGGCGTCGGGTGCGCGGTGCGAACGGTGCGCGTACTCGTCGAGCACGTCGGCTTGAGCAGCCGGGGCCGACGCCGTCCAGCGCACGTCGATCGCCGGATCGCCGACGCCGAGTGCGCCCCAGCTCAGAAGACCGGTGACGGCGGGTGTGCCCTCGGCATCGTCCTCGAAGACGAAGGATGCCGGGTCGACGCCGCCCAGAACAACGGTCGTCTCGAAGCGCCACAGCGGATCGGATCCGATGGCGGTGCTCCAGCGTCGCAGCAGCCCGAAGGGCAGGAGCCCGGTCGCTTCCGCCCGATCCAGGAGGCGCTCGGCCTCGTCGCGCACCTGCGCGGAGGTCCGCATGGGCAGTCCCGCGTCACGGATCACGGTCACCGGAAGATCGTGGACCGCCGCGATCGCGGCGGCCAGAGCGGTGGCGACGCCCCGGCCCGCGGGCACGTGGGCCGCATCGACCCGATAGCCCGGCAGTAGCGTCTGGACGAGGGCGCTGCGACCGTCGACCGTCGTCTGGCCCAGAACATCGGGGGCGCCGAACGGCAGCACACCCCGCACGCCGGCGGTCAGCGAGGTCAGGGCACGGGCCTCGGACAGCAGATCCTGCTCGGCCTGGTCGTTGACGGGCACACGCACCACGACCCGCCGGCCGTCGTCAAGAGTGGCGATCGCGCTGTCGTAGCGGCCGGAGACGCCCTCGGTCAGCGGCGCCACACCGACCACCGCGACGCGGGGAAGGGCCGACGTGACCGACGCGGCTAGAGTGAGTGGTGAGCGTGCCATGCCCCCAGGGTAGGTGTGCCGCGCCCCGTCCCCGTGTGCGCCACGCCCGTCGAGGAAGGTCCCGGATGTCGCCATCGGCTGAGCCGCCTGTTCCCGTGCGTCCTCCCGCGCTTGCGCGCGGCGGTATCGACCGCTGCGCCGAGGAACGAAGTGCACCGGATGTGCTCGCGCGTCTGCGGGGCGAGGCGTCGACGCGGGTTGTCGCGGTGCACGGCGATCGCGCGCCGCTCGACGGCGACGGCGCTCTGCTGACGGTACCCGTCGGACACATCCGCGAGGGGGTGTCGTGGGCGTTCCTCGGGCGGGATGCCGAGGGAGCGGCAGTGCTGCTCGCGGCATCCGGCGCCGACGAGGATATCCCCGTGGCCGCGCATCCCGCCGATGCATGGGGATCGTTGCGCGCGATCGGCGGCGAGATGTCGGCCACGGACGCCGGGCTGCTCGTCGAGGCGGTCGCCCTCGGGCGTTGGCTGGTCGAGGCGCCCTTCTGCTCCCACTGCGGTGCGCGCACCGAGGAGCGCACGGGTGGGTGGGCGCGTCACTGTCCGGTGTGCGGGCGCGAGCACTTTCCGCGCACCGACCCCGCCGTCATCGTCGCCGTGATCTCTCCGGACGGCTCGTCGCTGCTGCTGGGCAAGAACGCGCTGTGGGCGGATCGCAATCTCTACTCGACGTTCGCGGGCTTCGTCGAGGCGGGGGAGTCGCTGGAGTCGGCGATCGTCCGCGAGGTGCAGGAGGAAGCCGGCGTGCTCGTCGAGGCGCTGCAGTACCGGGGGTCTCAGTCCTGGCCCTACCCTCGGTCACTCATGCTCGGCTTCCATGCGACGGCGGCGGACATGTCCGCGGCCCGCGCCGACGGCGAGGAGATCGTCGACGTGCGGTGGTTCTCGCGCGAGGAGATCCGTGCGGCGCTGCGCGGCGACGGCGACATCCTGCTTCCCGGTACGACGTCCATCGCGCACCGGCTGATCGCCGACTGGGCGGGGGACCCCGCGTGAGCGGACGTGCTCTCGAGGGCCTCGACGACGAGCAGCGGGTCGCGGCGGCGATGCTGCGTGGACCGGTCTGCGTGCTCGCGGGAGCCGGCACCGGCAAGACGCGCGTGATCACCCACCGCATCGCCCACGGCGTCGACACCGGCGCCTACTCACCGTCGCGGGTGATGGCGGTGACCTTCACGGCGAAGGCGGCGGGGGAGATGCGCGGGCGTCTGCGGGCGCTCGGCGTCGAAGGGGTCGCGGCGCGCACGTTTCACGCGACCGCGCTGGCGCAACTGAACTTCTTCTGGCCGCAGCTCGCCCGCGATACGGCACCGTCGATCATCGACAACAAGGTGCGTGTGCTCGGGCAGGCCGCCGACAGCCTCGGCCTCCGTCTGGACGGCACCACCCTGCGCGACGTCGCCAGCCGCATCGAGTGGCGGAAGGTCGCGATGCGAACGATCGATCAGGATGCCGCTGCGCACCCCGAGGGTCTCGGCAACACTCTGGATGCGCAGGCGCTGGCGGATCTGCAGCGGCGCTACGAGAAGGTCAAGGACGAACGGCGTCAACTGGACTTCGAAGACGTGCTGCTGGCGTGCGCCGGGATGCTGGAATCGGAGCCGCGGGTCGCAGCCGCGGTGCATGAGCAGTATCGCCATCTGACGGTCGATGAGTTCCAAGACGTCTCGCCCGTGCAGCACCGCCTGCTGGAGCTCTGGCTCGGGGATCGGCGCGATATCTGCGTCGTCGGCGACGCGAGCCAGACCATCTACTCGTTCGCCGGGGCCGACCCGCGCTACCTGCTCGGATTCCCGGACCGCTACGAGGAGGCCACCGTGGTGCGCCTCGAACGCAACTATCGTTCCGACCCGGCGATTCTCGGTGTCGCGAACGCGCTCATGCGCGGCCGACCGGGCGCCCTCGCGCTGCGTTCGGATCGTTCAGCAGGCCCCGTCCCGTCGGTCACCGCCTATGACGACGATCAGGCGGAGGCCGAAGGTGTGGCGGCGGCGGTGGCCGCCCAGCTCGCGTCGGGCATCGAGCCGAACGAGATCGCCGTGCTGTATCGAGCCAACGCGCAATCGGCGCCCGTGCTCTCGGCCCTGGCCGCGCGCGGAATCGCCGCGACCGTTCTCGGCGGCAAGCGGTTCTTCGATCTGCCCGAAGTGCGTCAGGCGGTCTCGCTGCTGAGGGGCGCCTCCGTCGCGCCCACCCCGAACGGTCTGGTCGCGGCGGTGCGCGACGTGCTGCGCTCGGTCGGACTGACCGACGATCCGCCTCCGGCCGGCGGAGCGCTGCGTGACGCCTGGGAGGCACGCGCCGCCGTCCTGCGTCTAGCCGAGCAGGCGACGGAGGGCACCACTTTGCGGGCATTCACCGACGAGCTGATGGTGCGCGGGCGCGGACAGCATGAGCCCACCCTGCGCACCGTGACTCTCGCCACGCTGCATGCGGCCAAAGGCCTGGAATGGGATCACGTCCATCTCCTCGGCCTCGCGGAAGGGCTCCTGCCGATCTCCTACGCCACCGGTTTCGACGAGATCGACGAGGAACGACGACTCGCGTACGTGGGCGTCACGCGGGCTGCGCGTAGCCTCTCGATGAGCTGGTCGCAACGGTCGGGATCGCGCTCACGTCAGCGCTCCCGCTTCCTTCAGGAGATCGGCACAGGCACCGTGCGTGCGGGCGGTGCGCATGCCACGTCCGCCGCACGTGGGCGACGCTGAGGCCGACCGACATGCTCGTATGCGCCTCCCCGGGGCGCTCCGTGGGCGCGTCCAGGGCGTCGCGCAGGAGCCGGCCGGTGAGGACTCCGGCTTCGATCAGCAGACCGGGATCCGTGCGCACCGGATCACGACCGAGCAGCTGGGCGGCGATGAGCGGCCACTGCGGGTCCTCGGCGGTGCGGCGTGCGTGCTCGCACGCGGTGCACGCCGTCGCGCCGGGGATGACCACGGGTCCGACGCGCACGCGGTCACCGGCGAGCTCGATGGGGATGTGCGTGACGTCGGCGCGCATGAGCCGCGCGGCGCGGCGCGGGTCCATGAGCCGGTCGGCGACGACGATCACCGGCACCCCGCGCTGCGGCGCGTCGACGGCCCAGGTGCTGATCGAGACGCGCGCCAGGCCTGCGGCGTCCCACCCTGCCAGCAGCGCTTCACGCTCGGCGCTCGTCAGCGACTCGGGCACCTCGACCCGCACGGCACGCGGGGTCGGTGGTTCTCGGATGAGGGCCTGCTCGATTCGTCCCGTGAACTCCGCGGCCTCCGCAGCCGTGGCCCCGAAGCTGCGTGCCAGAGGTCCCAGTCCCGCATCGGCCACGCCGTCGGCAAGGGCGTCGAGGAGCCGCTCCTGCCAGGGGAGCACGCCGTCGACGCGGATCGCCGGATCCGTGCCGAGCTGGAGGCTCGAGGGCGTGCGCCACAGCGGCGGGGACGAAGCGGCCAAGCGGAGCATGTCCCGATTCTGAGGCGAGACGGGCCCCCGTGCCGCGACTTTCCACAGCCGCGACACGTGCGGGTGTCCAGACCCGTGAGGGGGAGGAGGCCCCGTCGGATCACACCGGGCGCGGATCCTCCGGACCGTGGTCGTCGGAGGCGCGCTCGCCGGGGTCGCCGGTGGCGTGCTCCGCCTCCTCGGCCGCTTCGGCCAGCAGCGCGTCCAGCGCCTCGTCGAGGGCGTCCCGTTCGGGGTCCTCGCCGCGCTCGTGGGCCACCAGACGCGCCACGAGCGCCTGCGGGTCGTCGATGTCACTCGCCCCCGGCATGAGGTCGGGGTAGTCCCAGAGTCGGTCGCGGGCCTCGATGCCCACGGCATCCGTCACGGCGCGCCACATCGCCGCCGCTTCGCGCAGTCGTCGCGGGCGCAGCTCCAACCCGACGAGGGAGGCCATCGCCTGCTCGGCGGGACCGCCCACGGCTCGCCGGCGACGCACGGCCTCGGCGATCTTCGCCGCGGCGGGAAGGCGCGAGGTCGCGTCGGCGGTCACGACATCCACCCAGCCTTCGATGGTCGCGAGGAGGTTCTCGAGCCGAACGAGCGCGGCATCCTGCGCGGGCGTGCGTTGGGGAAGCAGCGCCCCGGACTCGAGGGCGGAGCGCAGCTCCTCCGGTGAGGACGGGTCGAAGCGCGACGCGAGGTCTTCGAGGGCGGTGGTGTCGACGTGGATGCCGCGGGCGAACTCGGTCACCTGGGTGATCACGTGCAGCCGCAGCCATCGGGCGTGACGGAAGAGACGAGCGTGCGCCAGTTCACGGGTTCCGAGGTAGAGCGCGAGCTGGTCGTCGGTCACGTCCAGGTCACGGCCGAAGTCGGCGAAGTTCTGCGGCAGGATCGCCGCGACGCCGTCGGGCATGACGGGAATGCCGACATCGCCGCCGGACACCACCTCCTGCGACAGGCGTCCGATGACGCCGCCGAGCTGAGCGGCGAACAGCGAACCGCCCACGCGTCGCATGAACGTGCCCGCCCCGGCGACGAGCTGTCGCATCTCCTCCGGGGTCTGCTCGTCGATCGCGGCCGTCAGCGCCCCCGCGATCGAGTCGGCGACGGGCTCGGCGAGTTCCTGCCAGACCGGAAGCGTCGTCTCGACCCACTGTCCGCGGGTCATGGCCTGTGCCGGGGCCGCAAGGTCCGAGATCGTCGTGGCCTCGCTCAGCCAGAGGGTTGCAAGGGCGAAGGCCTGATCGAAATCGTGGCGATCGCCCGTCGTGATGCCGAGCCCGTCCTTGTTCGCCAGGTGCAGAGCCTGCGTCTTCGCCGCGCTCCAGTCGATGCCGTCATCGCTGCCGGTGGCGAAGGCGTGCTGCATCTGCGCCATCATCTGCTGCAGCATGGCGGGATCCACGCCCATGCGCGAGAGGCTCTCGAGCTGTTCGGGGTCAAGGCCCGCGCCTCCACCACCGAGCAGGTTCCGCAGCAGTTCTTGGAAGTCGTCTTCGGGGCGGTCGGGAGTCTCATCAGCCATATCAGGCGCCTTTCAGCAGGCGGATACCGTCGCGTTCTACGCTAATGGCTGGACTTCCCCGCACGGCCGCCTCGGCCCGCCACGGAGGATGTCCCGTGTACGCCGATCGCGAACGATCGGCCGGGAGGATCTGCTGTGGCACTGTTCGACGAGGGCACGACCGTCGTGCCCGCTCGCCGCCGTCCGGTGTCCCGCCCCCTGCGCGTCGGAGTCTGGGCTCTCGCTGTCGCCCTCGTGGCGTTGCTGACGCTCACACTGCTGCCGAGCACCTACGTCATTCAGCGTCCGGGCCCCGTCTTCAACACGCTGGGGTCGGCCCCGGACTCCTCGGGCGCCGATGTGCCGCTGATCACCGTGAAAGGCGCGCCGACCTTCCCCACCTCCGGTGCACTGGACCTGCTGACGGTGCAGGTCGTCGGCAATCGTGAGCGCACCCCGTCGTGGTTCGAGCTCGCCCTCGCCTGGTTCGACCCCGCGAAGGCGGTGCTGCCGCTGGACGACGTCTTCCCCCAGGGGCAGACGACGGAGCAGCGCAACCAGGAGAGCGCGGTGATGATGGTCGACTCGCAGAAGGAGGCGACCGCTGCCGCTCTCACGCAGCTCGGCTACGACGTCAAGCCGATGGTGGAGGTCTACGCACTCACCGACGACTCCGCAGCGCAAGGCATCCTGCAGAAGGGTGACATCATCCGCAGCGCGAACGGTCAGGCGATCACCGAGACCGATCAACTGCGCACCATCATCAACGCCGGTGCGGGCGCTCCCGTGCGACTCGCGATCGAGCGCTCCGGCGCGAGCGAGAACGTCGAGGTGACCCCCAAGCAGGCGACCGTCGACGGCAAGAGCACGTGGCTCGTCGGCATCTCGACGATGCACGACTACGACTTCCCGATCGACGTCACCCTCCAGCTCAACAACGTCGGCGGGCCCAGCGCCGGCATGATGTTCGCCCTGGGGATCATCGACACGCTCAGCGATGGGAACCTCAACGGCGGCGCGCAGGTCGCCGGCACCGGGACGATCGACGCCGCCGGCACCGTCGGGCCGATCGGTGGCATCCGCCAGAAGATGTACGGCGCGGTGGGCGCCGGAGCGACGTACTTCCTCGCCCCCAGAGACAACTGCGACGAAGTGGTCGGTCACGTGCCGTCCGGTCTTCGCGTGTTCTCGGTCGCCACGCTCAAGGACTCGCTGCAGGTGCTGTCGACGATCCGCGACAAGGGCGACCTGGACGCGCTGCCGACCTGCCGCTGAGCTCACGGCATCCTGGAAGGTTGGTCGGCGTCCCGCCAGAATCACCCCACCTAGGATGGTGGTGTGACCACGACCTCAGCGCCGAATCAGGCCACGCCGAACCCCGTCCGTCGCGCGATCGCCATCACGCTCGCGGTCATCGCGGTCGTCGTGGTGGGCTTCTTCGTCTTCGCGAGCCTCTACGCCGATTGGCTCTGGTACGACCAGCTCGGGTTCTCGAGCGTCCTGTGGACGCAGTGGACGGCGCGCGTGATCATGTTCGTCGTCGGCTTCCTGGCGATGGCCGTGCCCGTCTTCATCGCGATCCAGCTCGCCTACCGTCTGCGCCCGGTCTACGCGCGTCTGACCTCTCAGCTCGATCACTACCAGGAGGTCGTGGAGCCGCTGCGTCGCCTGGCGATGTGGGGCATCCCGGTCTTCTTCGGGTTCTTTGCGGGCTTCGCCGCCTCGGCGCAGTGGGAGACGGCCTGGCTGTGGTTCAACCGCGTCGACACCGGCGATCTCGACCCGCAGTTCCAGATGGACACGGGCTTCTACCTGTTCTCGCTGCCGTTCTTCAGTTCCGTGCTCGGGTTCGCGTCGGCCGTGCTGCTCGTCTCGCTCCTGCTCTCGGCACTCGTCGCCTATCTGTACGGCTCGGTGCGCGTCGGGCAGCGTGAGCTGCGCATCTCCAAGGCCGCGCGCATCCAGCTTGCTGTGCTCGCGGGCCTCTACCTGCTGGTGCAGGGTGTGAGCATCTGGCTCGACCGCTACAAGACACTGACTCAGCAGAGCGATCGCATCACCGGCGCGAGCTACGTCGATGACCATGCGGTGATCCCCGGCCTGACGATCATCGCCATCGCGGCCGCGATCGTCGCCGTCCTCTTCTTCGTGACCGCGATCATCGGGCGGTGGCGGTTCCCGCTGATCGGTGTGGGCCTGCTCGTCGTCTCTGCCCTGATCGTCGGCGTGGCGTACCCGTGGGTCGTGACCAACCTGCAGGTGCGTCCGAACCAGGAGACGCTGGAGAGCCCCTACTATCAGCGCAACATCGACGCCACGAAGAAGGCGTACGGCATCGACGGCCTCACCAAGAACGACTTCCAGGCGGTCACGAACGTCGCACCCGGCCAGCTCCGCTCCGATGCCCAGACGACGGCGTCGATCCGCATCATGGACCCCGCGATCATCTCGCCCACGGTGCGTCAGATCGAGCAGTACCGCGCGTACTACCAGTTCACCAACCCGCTCGATGTCGACCGCTATCAGATCGACGGCAAGTCCCAGGACACCGTCGTGTCGGTGCGTGAGTTGAACATGGCCCAGCTCGGTCAGGCCGCGTCGTGGTACAACTCGACCCTGGTCTACACGCACGGCTACGGGATGGTGGCGGCCAAGGGCAATGAGCGCACGGCCGACGGCAATCCCGTCTTCATCGAGCGCGGCATCCCGACCACCGGCGCGCTCACCACGAGCGAGAAGTACGAGCCGCGCATCTACTTCGGCGAGAACTCGCCGCCGTACTCGATCGTGGGCGCCCCGGAGGGCACCCCCGACATCGAGCTGGACTACCCGCGCGGCACGGGCGATGCGGCGCAGACGAAGACGACCTTCGAAGGAAACGGAGGGCCGAACGTCGGCAACCCGTTCAACCGTCTGATCTACTCGCTGAAGTTCCAGTCGACCGACATCCTGCTTTCCGACGGCATCAACGCGGACTCGCAGATCCTCTACGACCGCGATCCGATCGACCGCGTCAACAAGGTCGCGCCGTACCTCGAGCTCGACAACGACCCGTACCCGTCGGTCGTCGACGGACGCATCGTCTGGATCGTGGACGGTTACACGCTGAGCGCGAACTACCCCTACTCGTCGATCGTGAGCCTGCGCGACGCGATCAGTGACACGACGAACACGACGCCGCGCGTGGCCCTCGACGACGTCAACTACATTCGCAACTCCGTCAAGGCCACCGTTGACGCGTATGACGGCAAGGTGACGCTGTACGCGTGGGATGACACCGATCCGCTGCTGAAGGCGTGGCAGAAGATCTACCCGTCGACGGTCAAGCCGCTGTCGGACATGAGTGCCGACCTCATGAGCCACGTGCGCTACCCGACCGACCTGTTCAAGGTGCAGCGCGCCATGCTCGGCACCTACCACGTGGACGATGCGGGGTCGTTCTACCAGCGCGACAACGCCTGGAAGACACCCAACGATCCGACGCAGAAGAACCCGGTGCTGCAGCCGCCGTACTACCTGACGATGAAGATGCCGGGCCAGGATGCCGCGAGCTACTCCATGTTCACGACGTTCATCCCGGGCGGTGACGACACCCGCAACGTGCTCATGGGGTACCTGTCGGTGGACTCGGATGCCGGGGCCACGGCGGGCGTCAAGGATCCGAACTACGGCAAGCTGCGCATGCTGGAGATCAACGCCGAAACGCCGGTGCCCGGACCCGGGCAGGTGCAGAACACGTTCGACGCCGATCCGAGCGTGTCCGCGTTCATCAACATCCTGAAACAGGGGCAGTCGGATGTCATCAACGGCAACCTGCTGACGTTGCCGGTCGGTGGCGGCCTGCTCTACGTCCAGCCGGTGTTCGTGCAGTCGTCCGGCTCGACGAAGCTTCCGACGCTGCAGAAGGTGCTCGTGGCCTTCGGCAACCAGGTCGCTTTCGAGAGCACGCTCCAAGATGCGCTCGACAAGCTGTTCGGTGGCGACTCGGGCGCGAGTGCCGGGGACGGCGACGTCACCCCGTCGGCGACGCCGAGCCCCTCTGCGACCGCCGGCTCGGGCTCCGGCTCGGGTGCGACCGGCGGTGGCACCGGGACCAGCGTCGAGTTCCAGGCGGCGCTCAAGGACGCGCAGCAGGCGATGCTGGATCGGCAGAGCGCCCTGACGCAGGGCGACTGGACGAAGTACGGCGAAGCGGACGCACGGCTGACGGCGGCGCTGCAGAAGCTGATCCAGCTGGAGGGTCAGGGCTGAGTTCGCACGCATGAGCGAAGGGCCGGGGGCGTGATGCCTCCGGCCCTTCTGCATGGTCGCGCGAGGATGCGCGCGCCGGGGTCGTCAGCGGCCGAGCGCGTACCAGATCAGCAGCAGCGTGACCGCGAAGCCCGTGAACTGATTGAGCCAGAGGAAGCGATCCCACCCGCGCGTGGCACGCTCGGCATCCTGGTCGGCGACGTTGCGGTACGGCCACACGGTGATGATGTAGGGCAGCGCGAGTACCGCTGCCAGTGGGCCCGGCCATGCGGCGCCGAGCATCACGATGCCCGCGGCGGCGTAGCCGGCGATCGCGAGACGGACGGTGGCGCGGGCGCCGAAGACCGTGGCGATGGATGAGATGCCGGCCTGGCGATCCGCCACGACATCCTGCACGGCGCCGAACGCGTGCGAGGCGATGCCCCAGAGGGCGAAGGCGGCGATCACGGCACCCAGCTGCCACGTCCACGTCGCGCCTGCCAGCACGAGACCGTAGACCGCGGGGGAGAAGAAGTGGATGCTGCTGGTCACGGAATCGGCGAGGGGACGCTCCTTCAAGCGGAGGGGAGGCGCCGAGTAGAAGACGACGAAGAAGAGGCTCACCGCCAGCGCCAGCCAGGAGACAGGCGTGCCGACCGCGACGAGGTACACCACGAAGGGGAGGCACGACAGTGCGGCCGCCCAGAGCGTGGTGCGGTGCAGACGGCGCTCCAGCACGGCGCCGTGAGCGCCGCCCTTGCGCGGATTGCGGAGGTCTGACTCGTAGTCGAAGACATCGTTGATCCCGTACATCGCCAAGTTGTAGGGAATCAGGAAGAAGAGGGTTCCGATGATCAGGGGCGCGTCGACCCTGCCGGTCGTGAGGAGCATGGCCGCCGCAAAGGGGTAGGCCGTGTTGGCCCAGCTGACCGGTCGGGAAGAGACCAGGAGCTGGCGTGCGGTGGCGGTCGCGGTCATCGTGCGGGCTCCGTCTCGGTTTCGGTCGGGGCGGGAGGGACGCGTCGACGCGGGCGGAGAAGCTCAGCGATGGCCGGGACGGCGAAGGCGGCCACGATCGGGTAGGACAGGTCCTCGATGGGTGCCAGGCCCACACGGATGCCGCTGATGAGCGCGTCGGGGTAGGTGAACAGGCCCGCCGCGATCATCGCGTTGTCGAAGATCACGGTGAGCACGACGAGGATCACGGCCGTCACGACGCTTGCCGTCAGCCGCCTGCGCAGTGCCGGACGGCGAGCCGTCGCGGCGAACGCGAGCAGCCCGAGGACGGCGAACGGCGCGACGATCAGGGCGTACGTCATGGCGTTGTCCGCACCCTCCCGCCCCGTGCGGTCAGCACCCGGAGCACGGCAGCGTGGACGACCAGCGCCAGATAGCACAGGAAGACGAGGAAGACCGGTTCTTCGATCGGAAGGTGCGGCGCCAGGTCGATCCCCAGAAGATAGGGGCTGTCGCCCTTGACGAACACACCGGTGGCGATGCCGACGGCATCCCAGGCGAGAAAGAACACGGTCCCGACGAGGACCGCGGCGATGGCGCGCCCCCTGGTCGGACCGACGGGCCCGGCCGCCGACCACAGCACGAGTCGCAAGCGCGCATCCAGCACGACGATCCCTCCCAGCGACACCAGGAGGATGAGCAGATAGGCGCCGGGCATCTCAGGCGTCGTCTCGGCCGGGGCCGATGCCCCGTCCTGCCCCGACACCGCTCGGTTCTGGCAGGCGGGCCGCGCCGTCGTCGCCGCGAAGCCTTTTGACCACCAGTTCGGCGGAGATCAGGCACATCGGAAGGCCGATGCCCGGCAGCACCGAAGTGCCGGCGTAGAACAGTCCGCCGACCTTTCGCGATGCGTTGCGAGGTCGGAAGACGGCGCTCTGAGCAAGAGTGTGCGCGAGCCCCAGAGCACCGCCACGCCACGCCCCCAGATCGGCTTCGAAGTCGGCCGGCGCGATCGTGCGTCGCACGCGGATGCGGGCCGCGAGGTCCGGGATGCCGGTCCATGCGGCGATCTGGGCGATGACGCGATCCGCGGCTTCCTCGATCAGGGGCGCTCCTGTTCCGCCGATCCCACCGCGCCCGAGCGACGGGTCGGCGGGCATCGGAACGAGCACGAACAGGTTCTCGCTGCCGACCGGTGCCACCGTCGGGTCGGTGGCCGACGGGCGGCACACGTAGAGCGAGGCGGGGTCGGGGATCCGCGTGTCACGGCCGAACACGTCACCGAAGTTCTTCTGCCAGTCGCGGGCGAACAGCAGCGTGTGGTGAGCCAGCTCCGGCAGTTCGCCCTCGACGCCGAGCAGCAGCAGGAGGGCGCCCGGGCCCGGATTGCGCCGTCGCCACCACCGTTGCGGGTAGGTCTGCAACGACGCGGGCAGCATCGTCGTCTCGGTCGCGTGCAGGTCCGCCGAGGAGACGACGATGTCGGCCTCGTGCACCGTTCCGTCGGCCAGGCGGATGCCGACCGCGCGCGCGTCCTGAGTGAGGATCTCCGCCACCGGCGACGACGTGTGCAGCGTGGCGCCCTGGGCCTCTGCGACACGGGCCACGGCCGCGATGACCTCCGTGAAGCCGCCCTGCGGGTAGAGGACCCCTTCGTCCAGATCGAGGTGGCTCATGAGGTGGTACAGGCTCGGTGCGTCGAAGGGTGACGACCCGAGGAAGACGGCCGGATAGCCCAGGATCTGGCGAAGGACGGGATCGGAGAAGCGGCGCGCGACGTGATCGTGGAGCGAGCGGGTGAGCAGGGGGGCGAGGCGGGGGAGCTGGCCGGCGACGGCCGGGGATCGCAGACCCCTGGTGGAGGCGTAGGTGTCGTACAGGAATCGCGACACGGCAAGCTCGTACGCATCGTGCGCCGAGTCGAGGTACTCGTCGAGGCGGGCTCCGGCCCCGGACTCCCGGCTCTCGAAGAGCTCCCGCGCCTGAGCGCGACCCGACACGACATCGATCGGGGCGCTGGACGCGTCGCCGTCGGGCTCGGGGTAGACACGATAGGCGGGGGTCAGTGGGATGAGATCGAGCTGCTGGGCCGCCGTCGTGCCGCACAGGCGGAAGAAGTGATCGAAGACCTCCGGCATGAGATACCAGCTCGGTCCGGTGTCGAAGCGGAAGCCGTCGCTCTCCCACGAGCCCGCACGCCCGCCCACCTCGTCCGCGGCCTCGTGGAGGTCGACCCTCCAGCCGTCGCGCGCGAGCAGGGCGGCGGTCGCGAGCCCGGAGATGCCTCCGCCGATGACCAGGGCCGTGCGGCTCATGGGGTGCTCCGTTTCGGGGGGCGGCCGGCGAGGGCGCGAGCCGCGATGGTTGCTTTGACGGGAGTGGGCACCGAGACGCGCACGGTCTCGTCGTCGTCGCGCAGGCGGCGGGCCAGCTCGGCGAACAGCCCGTGTGCGGTCGTCACCGCGCGCCGGCAGTCGACGGGCAGGTCGGCGATCGCCCGGGCCGCGGCATCCAGGTCGGCGTCGATGCGGTCGAGGACGGTGATCCGGTCCCGGTGTCCGTCCTGGAGGCCGAGGTAGTCACGGCCCAGTCGGTTCTCATCGTCCGCGCGGTCGCGGAGGAAGTTGACGTCCTGGAAGGCGGCGCCGAGGCGGCGGGCGCCCTCGACCAGCGTCGGGTCGGGGCTCAGCGGCGTGCTGCGACCGGCGTTGACGAAGATCTGCAGGCACATCAGACCGACCACCTCCGCCGACCCGTACACGTAGGCGTCGTGCGAGGCGTCATCGTGCTGCGTGCGCGTGAGGTCGGTGCGCATGGAGGCGAAGAAGGGGCGGATGAGATCATGGCCGATCCCGCATTCGCGCGCCGCCAACGCGAACGCGTGAACGATGAGGTTGGTGCTGAAGCCGCGCGCGACCGCCGCCAGCGTCTCGGCTTCGAGCTCGTCCAGCAGCAGCCGCTGGGTGGGTGACGGCAGGCCGGTCGCCTCGGCCGCGCCGTCGACGACCTCGTCCGCGACCCGCACGAGTGCGTAGACGCTGCGCACATGCGTGCGCACGCGCGGGCCGAGCAGGCGGCATGCCAGCGCGAACGACGTCGAGTAGGCCGTGATCACGGTCGCGGCCGCATCCTGCGCGCACCGGTCGTACAGGGATGCGCCGCTCACGGGATGCGCCCCTCGATCGTGTTCGCGACTTCGGCCAGCAGTGCGACGGCGGCAGGCGGCAGCGACGGTGAGGCGGCCCGCGAGCGCGCTCGGCTGAGGCGGTCGTGAATGAGGGCGACCAGGTCGTCGCGTGCGCCGCTGGCCTCGAGTTCGCGCTGTGCGCGCCGCACGGCGATCGGACCCGTATGCGCGACGGCGAGAGCCGAGCTGACCCGCGGCCAGGCGGCGGTGTCGCGCGCGAGCGCGATGAGAGGAGTGCGCTTGGCTTCGCGAAGGTCGGCCCCCGGGTCGCGGCCGGCCTGGCGACGTGAGCCGAACGTCCCGATGAGGTCGTCGACCAGCTGGAAGGCGAGCCCGAGGTCGGCCGCGGCGAGCGAGAGCTGCGCGCGGGCGGCATCGGTCGCCCCGGCCATCACGGCTCCGGCCAGCAGTGGTGCTTCGAACGAGTAGGCGGCCGTCTTGTCGTGGGCGGCGCCGAGCAGCGCGTCGGTTTCGGGATAGTCCGCGCGGGCGGCGTGCTCGACGTCGGCGAGCTCGCCGGATGCCGAGACGAGGATCGCGTCGTCGAGGATCTGAAGCAGGGCGACGCGTGTCGGAGCATCCACGGGGGCGCACGCGACCAGTCGGCTGGCCTCGAACAGCAGGAGATCGCCGGCGAGCACGGCCGCGGCGTCGCCGACGGTCGCCGCCTGGTCGCCCGACGCTCCGAAGGCTTGCGCACGAGTGCGGAAGCGACCCGCGACGTTCGGGATGCCGCGTCGCTCCAGATCGCGATCGATGAGGTCGTCGTGCACGACGAAGGCGGTGTGCAGCAGCTCGAGGGCGGCGGCGACGTCCCAGACGGCCGCACCCGCCGTGTGGAGCGCGTCGGTCGATCCGCCGAATGCGCGATAGGCCGCGACGACCAGTGCCGGCCTCAGGCGTTTCCCGTCGGCGGCTGCCGCGGTCGTCGCGGCTGCAAGCGCACGGGCGCCATCGCCGAGGGGCGCGGCCCGACGTTCGAGCCGCTCGAGGGCGCCATCGATCGCCGCGTCGATGCTCTGCCGCGCGTCGTCGTCGAGGAGCGTGATCACGACGCTCTCCGCACGCTGGCTTCTTCGAAGACGCCGAGCTGCTCGGCCTGGAGCACCAGCCACGGGCTGAAAGCCCAGGGGGTCGCCCGCAGCGAGACGGCGAGATCGGATGGATCGACCCAACGGGCCTCGGCGACCTCGAGCGGGTTCAGTCGCGGTTCGTCGTCGACGAGAGCGGTGTAGACCGGGCAGATCTCGTGCTCGACGATGCCGCTCGCGTCGACGGCGCGATAGCGGAAGAGCGGCAGCGCGAGCTGCACGTCGCGCAGCGTAAGACCGAGTTCTTGTTCCGCCCGGCGATGGACGGCGTCGATCACCGCCTCCGCGGGCCGGGGGTGACCGCAGAACGAGTTGCTCCACACGCCCGGCCAGGTCTTCTTGTCGAGTGCTCTGCGTGTGACCAGGGTTTCGCCGCGCGAGTTGTACACGTGGCAGGAGAATGCGAGGTGGAGTGCGGTGTCGGTGCCGTGGACGCTCGCCTTGGGCGCCGTGCCGATCTCATCCCCGTTGTCGTCGAGCAGGACCACGTATTCTGTCGGGGACACGATCTTCTCCTTATTGCTAGTTTAGCTAGCGATTTTAAGGGATACTACCTTTCGAGTGAGGGGGGTGTCCAGCGTGACAGACCGATGGATCCCGACGACAGACCGCGACCAGCTCGTGCGCGACGCGCTCGTCGCCGTGCGCTCCTTCAGCGATTCTATGGACCGCATGCACGGCGTGCTGCGCAGCGACATGGACATGAACGGATCCGATCTGGCGGCGCTGCGCATGCTGATCGTGCGAGAGCAGCGGGGTGAGTGGGTGTCGCCCCATGAGATCGCGAGACACCTCGCGATCTCGACGGCCTCGACGACGAAGCTTCTCGATCGCCTCGCCGAGCGCGGGCATATCGAGCGCCGGCCTCACCCCGCCGACCGACGCGCTCGCATCGTGGTGCTCACCGACCGCGCCCGGAGCGACTTCTTTCGTCACCTGGGCGCGCGCATGGCGAAGATGCGCGATGTGATGAACGCCTACAGCGACGACGAGCTGCGTGTCGTCGCGCGCTTCCTCGACGACATGGACGACGCGATGGTCGACTGAGTCGCGCGTCGGGCTCAGAAACGAAGAAGGCGTCCCGATCGGGACGCCTTCTTCGTTGACCGGATGACACATCCCATCGATTGGTTGCGGGGACAGGATTTGAACCTGCGACCTCTGGGTTATGAGCCCAGCGAGCTACCGAGCTGCTCCACCCCGCGGCACAAGGAATAGCCTAACACGGGTTTCGCGTGCCGGAGTACACGGGCGGGCGCGGCCGGTCGTTGCTCCCGACGCGGTGGTCGGGGAGGATGGGACGAACGCCCGGCCGCCCTTCGAGAGGACACCACCGATGAGAACGGATGCCGTGGGTGTCGCCGTCGCCCAGTTCGCGCCCACGGCGGACAAAGCCGACAACCTCCGCGTCATCGACGAGCTGAGCGGCGAGGCCGCCGTTCGTGGCGCCGCGGTGGTGCTCTTCCCCGAGTACGCGAGCTACTTCGTCGATCCGTTCGATGCGACGCTCGCTGCCAACGCGGAGGACCTGGACGGAGCATTCGTCGCAGGGCTGACGGAGATCGCGGCACATCGCGGTGTCGTGGTGGTCGCCGGCCTGGTCGAACGCGGCGCGGCCGACCGCGTGCGAAACACGGTGGTTGCCGTGGACGCTGCGGGAGTGCGGGCCGTCTCGCGCAAGCTCCACCTCTACGACGCATTCGGACAGCGAGAGTCCGATTGGGTCGAACCGGCACCGGTCAGCTCTCCCGAGACCTTCGACGTGGGCGGTCTGACGATGGCGCTCATGACCTGCTACGACCTGCGCTTTCCGGAGGTGGGGCGCGTGCTCGCCGACGCGGGCGCCCACGTGATCCTGGTGGCTGCGGAGTGGGTCAGGGGACCGCTGAAGGAGCAGCACTGGCGGACGCTTCTGCACGCGCGTGCCATTGAGAACACCCTGTATGTCGCCGGCGCCGATCACCCGCCGCCGCTGGGCGTGGGCGCTTCGGTGGTCGTGGACCCTCAGGGCGTCGAGATCGCCGGGATCGGAACGGCGACGGATGTCGCGGTCGGCTTTGCGGATGCCGGCACCATCGACCGTGTCCGGCGCGTCAACCCGGCTCTGCAGTTGCGCCGGTTCACGGTCGCGCCGCGCTGATCAGCGCGAGACGGCGGCTTGCCTCGGCGATGACCTCCATCCGCTTGCACGCGGCGAAGCGCACCAGCGTCGCGTAGTCGCGGCGGCGTTCAGGAGCGACGAAGGCCGTGAGCGGAATGGCCACGACACCCGCGCGTGACGGCAGCTCGCGGCAGAACTGGGCCGCGTCGATTCCCGGTTCCATCAGCGCCGCGGCATCCGCCACCGTGAAGTACGAACCGGCTGGCGTCGACACCGTGAACCCGGCGGTGTTCAGCCCTTCGGCGAGTCGGTCGCGTTTTGCCCGCAGCGTGGCCGCGATGCCGGCGAACACGGCGTCGGGAAGCCCGAGCCCGACGGCGATGGCGTCCTGGAACGGGGTCGCACACACGTAGGTGAGGAACTGCTTGACCGCCAGGACGGCATCGATGAGATCGGCGGGACCGGTGATCCACCCGATCTTCCATCCCGTCGTGGAGAACGTCTTGCCCGCGGAGGAGATCGACAGGGTGCGTTCGGCGGCGGCCTGATACGTCGCGATCGGAACATGGGCGCCGTCGAAGACGAGGTGCTCGTACACCTCGTCCGTCACGATGAGAGCGTCGTGGTGCTCGGCGAGGCGGACGATCTCCGCCCGGACATCGGCGGAGAAGACGGCGCCGGTCGGATTATGCGGATCGTTCACCAGGATGATCCGCGTGCGGTCGGTCACGGCGGCCGCCAGATCGTCGAGGTCGGGCTGGAAATCGGGCCAGTGCAGCGGCACGGTGACCAGTCGCGCGCCGGCCAGCGCCACGGCGGCGGCGTACGCGTCGTAGTAGGGCTCGAAAACGACGACCTCGTCGTCGGGCGAGTCGATCAGGGCGAGGAGCGTCGCGGCCAGGGCCTCGGTCGCTCCGGCGGTCGTCACGACCTCGCGGTCGGGATCAAGACTCACCCCGTAGAAGCGCTCCTGATGCGCCGCGATCGCCCGCAGCAGCGTCGGGACGCCGCGACCGGGCGCGTACTGGTTGCGCCCGTTCGCGATGGCTGCACGGGCGGCATCGATCACCGCGGCGGGTCCGTCCTCATCGGGAAAGCCCTGGCCGAGGTTGATCGCCCCCGATCGTGCGGCCAGAGCACTCATCTCCGCGAAGATCGTCGGCGCAGCGACACCTTCTGCCGACAGCAATCCCGCACCCTGTGCCGTACGGCGCCACGCGCCGGGAATCTCTCGCATCGCGCTCAGGCTACATGCATAGGCTGGGCGAGGTGCGGGCATAAGCAAAACACAGAATCGCGCGACATCCTGGTCAGGTCTTGGGAAGAAGGAAGCACACATGAGCGAGAACACCCCCACCAACAGCGAACCGCAGGATGACGCCGTGCAGGGCATCGACGCCGCACAGCAGGGCGAGACCGTGCCGGAGCGTCCGCCGCTGCCCGAGCAGTCGGCCACGCACGCGGCCCAGAGCTCACCGGCAGCAGCCCCGACGGCGCCTCCCGCGCCCGTCGGCGCGCCGGAGCACAACGCCGGTTACGCCGCGCAGGCGCCCTACACGGCCCCGGCCGCGCCGTCCGCTCACGCGACGAGCCCTCAGCCGCCGCACACCGCGTACCCGGCCCCGTCGTACGCCGGCCCGGCATTCGGCACCTCCGCCTTCGGTGCGCAGCCCACCGCCGCGTACCCGGCTGCGACCACGAGGCCCGAACACGCGCCGTCCGCCAAGCTCGGCGCCGGAAAGATCGTCGGCATCATGGTCGCCGCGGCGCTCGTCGGCGGTGCGGCCGGCATCGGCGGCGCGGCGGCGGGGGCGTCGTTCCTCCCGCAGTCGCAGACGGTGGTCAACGGCGCGCCGTCCACGGTCACGGTGAACAACACGGCGTCGGTCAACCAGACGACGGCGATCGCCGCGAAGGTCGTCCCGAGCGTGGTCACCATCTCGGCGACGGCCGGTTCCTCGGGCGGCACCGGATCCGGCGTCGTGCTCACCTCCGACGGGTACGTCGTGACGAACACGCACGTCGTCACCCTCGACGGTCAGACCGGCGACGCCAAGCTGTCGGTCACCGCATCCGACGGCAAGGTGTACGCGGCGACCATCGTCGGCACCGATCCGACCTACGACCTCGCGGTGATCAAGCTCACCGACGCATCGGGGCTGACACCGATCGAGTTCGGTGACTCGTCCAAGCTCAACGTCGGCGACGCGACCGTCGCCGTCGGTGCGCCACTGGGGCTGTCGAACACGGTCACCACGGGTATCGTCAGCGCGCTCAACCGATCCATCCAGATCGCCTCGTCGGCGGCGCCGAAGGGTGACACGCAGGACCAGACCCCTCAGCAGGGTGACGGCAACGGTTCGCCGTTCCAGTTCGACTTCGGTCAGGGTCAGCAGCAGGCCACTCCGCAGAGCTCCATTTCGATCGCGGTGATCCAGACGGATGCCGCAATCAACCCCGGCAACTCCGGCGGCGCTCTCGTGGACGGCAACGGCAAACTGATCGGCATCAACGTCGCCATCGCCTCGGCCGGCGGCTCGAGCTCGAGCGGCCAGTCCGGCTCGATCGGTGTCGGCTTCTCGATCGAGTCCGACATCGTCAAGCGCATCACCGACGACCTGATCAAGAACGGCACCGCCACCCACGGTCTGCTCGGCGCGGGCGTGCGTGATGCCGCCACTCAGGAGGGTGCGACGACCGCCGGAGCGTACATCGCGGAGGTGACCTCGGGCGGTGCCGCTGCGGCCGCGGGTCTGCACAAGGGCGACGTCGTGACGTCCTTCAACGGCGTTCCGATCACCAACGCCACCGACCTCACGGCTCAGGTCCGCGCGCTCGCTGCCGGGTCGAAGGCGACCATCGTCTACGACCGTGGCGGAAAGACCGCCTCCGCCGAGGTCACGCTGGGCCAGCTCCAGCAGTAGCGACGCTCACCGCCCGCAGACACCGGGCGACACCGAAGGCCACCGTGCGAACTGTTCGCACGGTGGCCTTCGTCGTCGGGTGCGAGGGCGGCGGCGTCAGTGTGCGAGCAGACGCTCGATCGCCGACAGCGGGATCGCGAGCCACGCGGGTCGGTGCCGCGCCTCGTAGATGGCCTCGTAGACCGCTTTGTCGAGTTCGAGCGCGTTGAGCAGAGTCACCGCGGGCGCGCCGCCGGTGTCGGCATAGCCGGCGAGGAAGGCGGCGCGCGCCGTGCGGGCCCAGGCCTCGGCATCCTCGTCGACGGCAGCGTCGTGCTGCTGGGGAGCACGCTGCAGACGCAGAGAGCCCGCGACGTAGTCGAACGACCGCAGCATCCCGGCGATGTCGCGGAGGGCGAGATCCGGCGCTCGGCGCTCGGCGATCGGCCGCATCGGTTCGCCCTCGAAGTCGAGCAGCATCCAGCCCCGTGTCGGCGAGTGCAGCACCTGGCCGAGGTGGTAATCGCCATGCACACGCTGCAAGGCCGGCCACGCGGAGGCCTCGGCGGCAGCGTAGATACGGGAGATGGCCGCCTCGTGCGCGGCGAGGGCGGGAACTTCCACCATCGCGATGGAGAGTCGTCGCCGCCACGCTGTGCTGATCGCGTGGCGGGCGGCGTCGTCGGCAGACGGGGTGGGGAACAGACGGGCGAGATCGCGATGGACGGCGGCGGTGACCTGGCCGAGGGAGGCGGCTTCGGATGTGAAGTCGGTGTTGACCGCCGCCGCAGCCAACGCCACTCGCCATGCGTCGTCGACGTCGGGCAGGAACTCCTGCGCGAACGCGAGCGAGCCTTGCTGCACGTCGCCGCCCTGCGGCATCATCCAGCGCCCGTCGAGATGGCCGACGACGGGCGGAACGTGGCGACTGCCCGCAGCGGCGAGGGCGGACTGCAGTTCGATGTCCGGGTTGATGCCCGGATGCAGTCGCCGGAACACCTTGCAGATCGTGGGGGCGGCCTGATGCGGACGGAAGATGATCGAGGTGTTCGACTGCTCGCCGACCAGCACCTGGGAGGGGCCATCCAGATCGCTGCGCCCGAGTTCGGCGAGCAGCGCAGAAGCGAACGCGTGATCATGGGGTCCGTCGATCAACGCGCGACCGTCCTGGAGCGCGATCGTCCACGGCCCGGTGACCTCGGCGGGACGTGTCACGAGAGGGATCTGATAGACGACGGCATTCTCGTCGTCACCGTCGGCGACGATCACGACGCGCACAGAGACATCCGCGTCGCGGCTCGTCAGCTCGCGCTGGTCGAGAAGACGCAGGCGGGGGGAGCCCCCGGTCGGCGAGTACCACCGCTGCTGCGGCATCCACGTAGCCAGGTGCCCCAGCGTCGTCTGCATGCGTCGAGGCTAGTCAGCCGGTCACGGGCTGTCGAGGTCGCCGGATTCGTCATCCCCGTCGCGGTCGGCGTCCGCGGACGGCGCCGCGTGAGGAAGGAAGGTCTCCAGCGGAACCGAGATCGCGACGCCCGCCGCGCCGAACACGCCGAGATCGTCGACCGGCGGCGGCAGCACCTCCGCGGGCTGTGGCTGGTCCGGCGGGTCTGCGGGAAGCCCGCCCCACTGCGACGGATCCTCGGGCCGGCTCTGGAAGATACCCATGCGCCCATTGTGCGCGACGCGCCTCTGACGCGCTCCCGCCGCGCGCAGGATCACTCGGTCTCGTGGGTCGCGGCATCCTCGGCGGGCGCTGTGGGGGACTGATGCGTGTTGCGGCGCGGGATGAGACCGGCGACCGTGGTCGCCGCCGATCGCCCCCGGACGCCGATGGCGCTGCCGGTGCGTCGAACGAGGCCGAACGCGGTGCGCTCCACTCGCGTCGCCCCGGGTCGCGGCTCGAGTTCTGCGGGGTACTGCAGCGGTGCCACCCCGAAGGCGCGGCGGGATCCGACGACGACGCGTCGCCCGAGCAGGTGGTTTCCGGTTCCACCGACGGCGGCGCCGATGCCGAAGGGGAGCGCTTTGCCGATGACGGAGGCGCTGCCCTTCGCGGCGAACTGACGGATGAACGCCGACTTCAGCCGGTCGACGAGGGGACCCACCGCGGCTCGAGGCAGCGACTTCGTGACGAGCTCACCCCAGTACGCGGGCCGAGACGCGCCGGAGCCGGCGATCTGCCGGCCGAGCTGGGCGACGAGATCGACGCCCTCCTTGCCGAGCATGAGCGTCAGCACGAGAGCGCGTGCGCGGTCGGGGTTCTCCACGCGGATGCCGTGCAGCTCCGCCAGCGACTGCGCGAACAGCGCCGTGGCCTCGAGGAAGCCCACCGTCTCGACGCCAGACAGCGCGAGGGTCATGCCGGTGCCGATGCCGGGCACCACGGCGGTGGCCCCCACGGCTGCGCCGCCGGTGGTCACCGCGGCGAGGTAGCGGCGTTCGAGCATGCGGACGATGTCGCTGGTCGAAGCATCGGGGTGACGCAGGCGGATGCTGCGCAGATGTGCGATCACGGCGGGACGCTGAACCTGAAGGACCCGGTCGAGTGCACGAATGGTCCGGGGATGCTCGGGGGACCCCTCCGGGGGCAGGCCGCCGGCCCACGGCGCGTCATCGGGGAGCGTGTGGATGCGGGGAATCTTGGCCATGACGGCACGATCCTATGGACGGCCGCTGAAGAGCGGCTGAGCGTTGACGTGGGTGTGTGGACGATCGGGGCGATCGTCGGGTCGGCTTGCTAGGTTTGACGGGTGAGCGCCCCCCATCCGACCCCCGCGGACGACGACGACGGCGTGCACGCACTGCCGCCGCTGCCTGTCGTGCCCGCCGCCGAGGCGGCAGCTCAGCTCGATCGCCGCGACGGCGAGCGCGAAGACGAACCGGTCGCGCCGCCGCGACCGCGTCGGCCCGCGGCCACGCCCGCCGCCAAACGCGCGCCCCGGCCTCGTAAGCCGAAGGCGACACCGACACCGCCGCCGCCGGATGTACCGCCGGCAGTGGCGGCCGCACGATTCGAGGCCGCCGCCCCGCTGTCATCGATCGAGCCGGATGACCTCCCGCCGAGGCCTGCCGCAGGGGACACCACCGCCGTGAGCGGTGCGGAGACGACGACCGTGGAGATTTCGCTCGTCGAGCGAGAGCCCCAAGCTGAGCAGCCGGAGCCCGACGTCGAGCACGAGGGCGATGCTGTCGCGGTGACCGAGGCGGCTGTGAGCGTCGAGGACGAGCCGGTGGGTGCGGACGATGTCCAGGCCGCACCTGAGGTTTCGCCCGAAGTCGCGGCTGACGTCGAGTCCCTCGTGGACCCGGGGCTTCTGCCCGATCCGGACGACGCGGCATCCCCGCTCGCGGAGATCCTCGCCGTCACGGCGTCGTCAACGGCGGACGACGAACGCCCCGTCGACGAGTCCGTCGTGGACGGGCAGGTCGACGCGGTCCGCCTCAGCGGCGTGACGAAGACCTTCGGTGCGACCGTCGCGGTCGACGCGATCGACCTCCGGATCGCCGCCGGTACGTTCTACGGGATCGTGGGGCCCAACGGGGCGGGAAAGACGACGACGCTGTCGATGATCGCGGGTCTGCTCCGCCCCGACAGCGGCGAGATTCGCATCGCAGGTGTCGACCTGGCCTCCGCGCCGCGTCAGGCGAAGCAGAAGATGGGCATCCTCCCCGATCGGCTGCGCACCTTCGACCGGCTGACCGGTCGACAGCTGCTCCACTATTACGGCGTGCTGCGAGGGCTGCGGTCGGCGGTCGTGGAGAGTCGCACGGCCGAGCTGGCGCGGGCGTTCGATCTCACCGATGCCCTGTCCCGACCGGTGTCGGACTATTCGGCCGGCATGACGAAGAAGATCATGCTCGCCGGCGCGATGATCCACTCGCCGCGCGTCCTGGTGCTGGACGAACCGTTCGAGTCGGTCGACCCGGTCTCGTCCGCGGTCGTCCTCGACATCCTGTCCGCCTACGTCGCGCACGGCGGCACGGTGGTGCTCTCCAGTCACGGGATGGAGCTCGTGGAGCGCGTCTGCTCCGGACTCGCAGTGATCGTCGGAGGCCGCGTGCTCGCCGAGGGGACCGTCGACGAGGTGCGAGGGGAGCTCACTCTCGAACAGCGCTTCATCGAGCTGTCCGGCGGCATCAGCGATGCGGAGGGCCTCGAGTGGTTGCACACGTTCTCCGACTGAGGCTCGACCTCCTCGTCGGCGCCCTGCGCGGAGATCGACGCCAGACCGTGCGCACCCTGGTCGGCGTCGCGGTGATCGCGGTGGTCGTGGTGGCGGTGTGCATCGCCGCATGGCGCCTGCACGCCTCCTCGGAGGATGCGGCTTTCACGGTGACGATCGTCGCGGCATCCGCCCTCACTCTCGGGTTCTTCGTGACAGTGCTGGTGGGCGGCGTGGACGACCAGCTCGACCCGCGACGATTCGCCGTGGTCGGAGCCTCGCCCCGCGAGATCGCCGGGGTGACGCTGCTGGCCAGCGCGATCAGCGTGCCGGCGCTCGCCCTCATCGTCGTCGCGGTGGCGCTGAGTGCGCTGTGGACCGATCGCGGAGCTCCGGTGTGGGTGTCCATCGTCTCCGCCGTGTTGGGTGTGCTCACCTGCCTGCTGCTCGCGAAGATCGGCCTGGCCCTGGCGAGCATGGTCCGCGATCGCCGCTCGAGAGAGCTGACGGGCGTGTTCCTCATCGCCCTGATCGTCGTCGTCGTTCCCGTCGTCGTCTTCCTCGCGTCTCTGCAGTGGACACAAGGAGTCCCGTCCGCCCTCGTCGCGGCCGTCGACCTGCTCGCGCTCACGCCTCTGGGCGCAGCGTGGGCGCTTCCCGAACGCGCGCTGAGCGGCGGCGCCGCTGCCCCCGCCGTGATCGCGGTGCTGTCGGTCGCGGTGCTTGCGGCGCTGTGGTTCTGGCTCGTCGACCGGCTGATGACGACGACGGAGCGCCCGGGGGCCGCACGTCAGCGACGCGGGCTCGGCTGGTTCGATCTGACCGGCGGCACGGCTGCCGGCGGTATCGCTGCGCGCAGCATCATCTACTGGTTCCGCGATCCGCGATATCTGGTCAACATGATCATCGTGCCGATCGCGGCGGCCCTGACGGTCGTCCCGCTTCTGCTGGTCGGCGTGCCGTTCGAGTTCGCGGTGCTGCTGCCGGCGCCGCTGATCGCGCTCTTCCTGGGATGGCTGCCGCACAACGACCTCGCCTACGACTCCACGGCCTTGTGGATGCACATCGCGGGGGCCGTGCGCGGTGCGGCCGACCGGGCCGGACGTCTCGTGCCGATCGCGGTCGTCGGCGTGGTCATGTTGGCGGTAGCGGTGCCGGTGACGATCTCCCTGCATGGTCGTTGGGCGATGCTCCCGGCGATGGCGGGCGTGTGCGCCAGCCTCTTCCTGGGCGGTCTCGGAGTGTCCTCGCTCACCTCTGTCATCGCCCCCTACGCCGTCTCCCGACCGGGCGACAGTCCGTTTCAGCAGCCGCAGCGCACGGGCGGCGGACTCTCGCAGGCGGTGGTCATGTTCGGTGCAATGCTCCTCAGCGTTCCGGCGTTGTGGTGGGCCTGGCTCGCGTTGTCGGTGGACGAGAGCTGGGCGTGGACCGCGCTGTGGGGCGGCGTGGGGATCGGCGCGGTGGCGCTTCTGATCGGGATCTTCGCCGGCGGGGCCGTGTTCGACCGCACGGGTGAGCGTCTGATGGAGTTCGCCGAGTCGACGTGACCCTCTGTGCACGAACCGGTCCGGGGGCGCCCCACCGCCGATAGAATCGGTCACCATGAGCCCCCTCGACAGCCCCGACGCACCCGGTGACGGCGGCGTCGCCACCCTTGATCGCGAGCTCGAAGAGCTTCTGCGCGAGGAGAACATCGAGCCCGGCGACCACGAGCGCTTCTCGCACTACGTGAAGAAGGACAAAATCCTCGAGTCCGCGCTCACGGGCAAGCCGGTACGCGCGCTGTGCGGCAAGAAGTGGACTCCCGGTCGCGACCCGGAGAAGTTCCCGGTGTGCCCCACGTGCAAGGAGATCTACGAGTCGCTCATGAGCTGACTCGTCCCGCTCACGCGTCGATGTAGACCGTGGGCAGAGCCGGGTCGGACCGGCTCAGTGCGAGCCCTGTGACGGGAAGCTCTTCGCGAACGATCGCGTGATGCTCCCTCGCGCGAGCGACGCCCTCGGCCCCCTCGAATGCGGAGTCGGGCTCACCGGCTTCGACGAGCGTCACCTGCAGGGCGCGCGCCTCGGGATGATCAGCTGCCGTCTGCATCTGCTCGAACCCGTCGGAGACGGCGATGAGCTCGCTCGTCGCGGTACCGCGGGACAGGGTGCGGAACGCGGCCTTGCGGCCGCCCTTGGATCCCTTGTCGGTCGAGGTCTTGGCCACTGCGACCCAGCCTCCGGCGGCATCCTGGCGGGCGACCAGCTTGTAGACCATGCCGGCTGTGGGCGCGCCCGATCCGGTCACCACCGACGTCCCGACGCCGTAGGCGTCGACGGGGGATGCCGCGAGTGCAGCCAGGGCGAACTCGTCGAGATCGCTCGTCACCGTGATGCGCGTGCCGGTCGCGCCGAGCTCGTCCAGCTGCGCTCGCACCTCCGCAGCCACGGTGGGCAGGTCTCCGGAGTCGATGCGCACGCCGCCCAGGCCCGTGCCGGCGACACGGATCGCGGTCTCGACGCCGCGGCGGATGTCGTAGGTGTCGATGAGCAGCGTCGTGTCGGTGCCAAGTGCCTGAATCTGGCTGCGGAACGCGTCCTCTTCGCTGTCGTGCAGCAGGGTCCACGCGTGAGCGGCGGTTCCCATCGTGGGAATGCCCCATTCCCGTCCCGCCTGCAGATTGCTCGTGGCACCGAACCCGGCGATGTAGGCGGCACGAGCAGCCGCGACGGCGGAACGCTCCGCTGCGCGACGCGAGCCCATCTCGGCGAGCGGACGGTCCCCGGCGGCGATGCTCATGCGTGCGGCGGCGTTGGCAACCGCGGAGTCGTGATTGAGGATGCTGAGAGCCAGAGTCTCGAGAACGACCGCCTCCGCGAAGGTGCTCTCGACGGTGAGCACCGGCGATCCCGGAAAGTACAGCTCGCCCTCGCGGTAGCCGTGGATGCTCCCGGTGAAACGGTAGTTCTCGAGGTAGCGCAGCGTCTCCGCTCCGACGACGAGGTTGTCGCGGAGGTAGCGCAGCTCGTCGTCCCCGAACCGGAACGCCCGCAACTCGTGCAAGAGCCGTCCGGTGCCCGCGACCACGCCGAAGCGGCGCGCTCCCGGCAGGCGCCGTCCGAACAGCTCGAACACGCAGCGGCGGGCGGCGGTTCCGTCTCGCAGGGCCGCGTCGATCATGGTCAGCTCGTAGCGATCGGTGAGCAGGGCGGACGACGGGGCCTCGGCGCGGGTCATGCCGTCACTCTAGCGACGGGGCTGGTGACGTCGCCGTCGGCACGGCGGCGGGTAGGGTGGAGAACCGTGACTGACGCACCGATCGGCATCTTCGACTCCGGTGTCGGTGGACTCACGGTCGCCCGGGCCGTCTCGCAGCTGCTGCCGCGGGAGTCGGTGCTGTACATCGGCGACACCGCGCATTCGCCGTACGGGCCGAAGCCGATCGCGGACGTCCGGCGCTACAGTCTCGAGGTGCTCGACACCCTCGTCGACCAGGGCGTGAAGATGCTCGTGATCGCGTGCAACACGGCATCCGCGGCGGTTCTCCGTGACGCGCGCGAGCGCTATGACGTGCCCGTCGTCGAGGTGATCGGGCCGGCGGTGCGGACGGCGATCTCCACCACCCGCAATCGCCGGGTGGGCGTGATCGGCACGGTCGGCACCATCGGATCGGGCGTCTACCAGGACATGCTCGGCGTCAACGAGGATCTGTCGGTGTTCACACAGGCATGCCCGCGCTTCGTCGAGTTCGTCGAGGCAGGCGTGACCGGCTCCGCCGAGGTGCTCACGGTCGCCGAGGAGTACCTCGCGCCGCTGCGCCACGCCGGCGTGGACACCCTGGTGCTCGGCTGCACGCACTACCCCTTCCTGGAGGGCGCCATCAGCTACGTGATGGGGCCGGACGTCTCGCTGGTCTCGAGCGACACCGAGACCGCCAAGGACGTCTACCGCCAGCTCGTCTCGCGTGACCTGCTGGCCGGGCCGGATGCCGCGGCCACCCATGTCTACGAAGCGACCGGCGACTCCGCCGACGACTTCATCCGTCTCGCCGATCGGCTGATGGGCCGCGGCGTGTCCAGCGTGCGCCTGGTGCAGACCGGCGCCATCGATCTCCCGCACCCCTGGAAGGGGACCCCATGACCGACTTCACCACCCGCGCCGACGGCCGCACCCCCGATCAGCTGCGTCCCGTCACCATCGAACGCGGCTGGTCCGCGCACGCCGAAGGTTCGGCGCTGATCTCCTTCGGCGGCACCAAGGTGCTGTGCACGGCATCCTTCACCGGAGGGGTGCCGCGCTGGCTCACCGGCAAGGGCAAGGGCTGGGTGACCGCGGAGTACGCGATGCTCCCGCGCGCGACGAACTCACGCAACGACCGTGAGGCCGTCAAGGGCAAGATCGGCGGGCGTACCCATGAGATCTCCCGCCTGATCGGTCGTGCGCTGCGCGCCGTCGTCGACACCAAGGCTCTGGGCGAGAACACGATCGTCATCGACTGCGATGTCCTGCAGGCCGACGGGGGCACGCGCACCGCCGCGATCACCGGTGCCTACGTGGCTCTGGCAGATGCGATCGAGTGGGGGCGCGCCAAGGGCTTCGTCGGCAAGAACGCGAAGGTGCTCCTCGACTCGGTCGCCGCGGTGTCGGTGGGCATCATCGACGGTGAGCCGATGCTCGACCTCGCCTACGTCGAAGACGTGCGTGCCGAGACCGACATGAACGTCGTCGTCACCGGCCGCGGCCTGTTCGTCGAGGTGCAGGGGACGGCCGAGGGTGCGCCCTTCGACAAGCGCGAACTCGATGCCCTGCTCGAGCTGGGCGTGGCCGGCTGCGCCGACCTGCGCGACGCGCAGAGCTCGGTGCTCGCGTCGTGACGGGCCTGCCGAACTCCTCGACGCCGGCCGATGGTTTCCGCCGGATCGTGCTGGCGACCCACAACCCGCACAAGGTGGAGGAGTTCGGGGCGATCGTCGCGCGCGTGCGTCCCGACCTCGAGGTCATCGGCTATGACGGGCCCGAGCCCGTCGAGGACGGTGTGACGTTCGCGGCGAACGCGCTCATCAAGGCCCGCGCCGCCGCGGCGCACACCGGGCTGCCGGCGCTCGCGGACGACTCGGGCGTGTGCGTGGACGTGCTCGGCGGGGCCCCCGGCGTCTTCTCGGCGTACTGGGCCGGCCATCGCAAGGATGCGCGCGCCAACCTGGAGCTGCTGCTGGATCAGCTGTCCGACATCGCCGATCCACATCGCACCGCGCAGTTCGTCTCGACCATCGCCCTGGTCGTTCCGGGGCCGGACGGGGTCGCCCGTGAGGAAACGGTGGAAGGCGTGTGGCCGGGCAGGCTCGCGACCGCGCCGTCGGGCCGTGGCGGGTTCGGTTACGACCCGATCTTCCTGCCCGACGATCAGGACGGCCGCACGGCCGCTGACCTGTCGGCGGAGGAGAAGAACGCGGCATCCCACCGTGCTCGGGCGTTCGTGGCGCTGGCGCCGCTGCTGAGCACGCTGGAGCGATAACCGCTCTCATTCCCGACTAGGCGAAACCTGCCGTGCGGAGGCTGTGCGCGCCCTAGCCTCGACCTATGCACGATCACGCACCGACCGGAATCAGGCAGTCGAGCAACCGTCGTCTGCTGACGATCTCGCTCTGCCTCACCGCCACGGTCATGCTCGTGCAAGTCGTCGGCGCACTCTTCACGGGCTCGCTCGCCCTGCTCGCCGACGCCGCGCATATGTTCACGGACTCGTCGGCGCTCGTGATCGCGCTGATCGCCTCGACGGTGGCCGCACGTCCCGCGAACGACCGCAACACGTACGGATACCAGCGCGCGGAGGTCTTCGGGGCGCTCGTCAACGCGGTGATCCTGATCGCGCTGATGGTGTGGATCGCCGTCGAGGCCGTCCAGCGACTCGTCACCCCCGGCGAGGCTGAGGTCGCCGGTGGGCTCATGCTTCTCGTGGCGGCGGTGGGATTGGGTGCCAACGCCGTCTCGATGTACCTGCTGAGCGCGGCGCAGAAGCGCAGTATCAACGTGCGCGGCGCGTACATCGAGGTGCTCGGCGATCTCATCGGGTCGGCGCTGGTCATCGTCGCCGCCGCGATCATCTGGACGACCGGGTGGATGCCGGCGGATGCGCTCGCCTCTCTGCTCATCGCGGTGATGATCCTGCCCCGCGCCGTCGGTCTGCTGCGCGAGGTGTTCTCGGTGCTGGGGGAGCGGGCGCCGAAGGGGACCGAGGTCGCGGAGATCCGCGACCACATCCTCGGAGAGGACGGCGTGGTCGATGTGCACGACGTGCACGTGTGGCAGCTCACCCGGGGAGCTCCGGTCTTCACCGCGCACGTGGTCGTCGGCGAGGACGTGCTGGCAGGCGCATCCGGGGGAACGGGTGCGTTGCTGTCCCGTCTGCAGGGGTGCCTGTCGCGACACTTCGATGTGGAGCACTCCACCTTCCAGTTCGAACCCGCCGGTCACCGCGAGCACGAGGCGCACGTCTGACACGCGGACGTGCGTCTGATGCCGTATCGGCGTTCGGATGTGTCACGATGCAGAGCATGGATGCCGCCACCCGCGAGGAGTTCGCGGCGCTACGCCGACGCGCGTATGGGCCGAACGCTGACATCGCCGACGACCCGGTGGCGCTCGCTCGGCTTCGCGAGCTCGAGGAGCGCCACGACCGCGGTTCGACCCCCGAGATGGCGGCGCGGATGGCGGAGGCGGAGGGCCTGTTCGGACCTCGTCCGCCGCGACCGGAGAGCTCCGTGCCGCCGGCGGCACAAGCTCCCTCCGCCCCCGACGTCGCCGGCAGCTCCGCTGAGCCGCAGCAGGCGGAGACTCCCGCCCGCGCGACGCCGACCCCTCCTCGGATCGGTCGCGTGCTGCTCATCGGGTGGGCCGCGTCGATCGTTGCGGTCGCGGTCGTCGTGGGTGCGCTCGTCTTCGGACTGGCGTCACTGCGGCCGGTGCCGGCAGTGACCGGGGCGCGTCAGGTCGCGAGCCTCGACGAGCCGGCGGCGGACGTGCCGATAGCGCTTCCGTGGGCGCGGAACGGCGACCGGGGCGCCACCTTCAGCTTCGCCGGTCTGCTCATCGTCGTCTCCTCCGGCGAGAACCGCGGTTTCGAGGGGGAGTGCGTGACGGTCCTCCAAGAAACGGGGGATGCCACCGGGACTCGCGTCGGCGACAGTGCGTGCAGCGCCAAACCCTTCCACCCCGCCGTGTCGATCCAGGTCACCAGCGGCAGCTCGGACGAGTTGACGGCTGCTTTCCCCGTCGGCACGGTGCTCGAGTTCCAGTGGGACGGCACCGCCGTCGCTGTCTTCGCGGCCGACCCGCCTGCGCCGACCAGCGCACCTGCGTGAGGACTACTCCTCGCGGCGGACGTCCCCCGGCTGCTTCTCGGCGCGGAGTCCTCGCCACCGCGCGTGGCGCAGCGTGCCGTTCGGAGTGAACTCCGCGTACTCGACCTCGCCGACGAGTTCCGGGCGCAGCCAGAGCGCGTCCGCCGCGTCTGCGGCGGGGACACCGATGAACGGGTTCGCCTCGGTGCGCAGCGGTTGCAGCTGCTGTTCGAGGCGACCGAGCTCGCGCTCGCTGAACCCCGATCCCACGCGCCCGACATAGCGCAGGCCCTCGGCATCCGGAATGCCGAGCAGCAGCGAGCCGATGCCGTCGCGTCGTTCGCCTTTGCCGGGGCGGATGCCGCCGATCACGACCTCCTGCATGGCCGTCAGCTTCACCTTGAGCCACTCCTCCGAGCGTTCGCCGCGCCGATAGGGAGAGCGAGGGTCCTTGACGACGACGCCTTCCAACCGCAGGTCGACGGCGGCCGTCAACGCATCGGCGATGTCGTCGGTGATCGGGGGGACGACGAGCGGGGGAGCCGCATCGGCGGTGAGGGTGAGGAGCAGGTCGCGCCGCTCGCGGAGGGGGTGGGCGGAGACATCGTCGTCGTCGACGCGCAGCAGATCGAAGACGAAGTAGTGAACGGGTGTCGCCTGGGCTTCGCGGGCGATCTCGTGGACGCCGGTCAGATGCATACGCGACTGCAGCCGTGTGAAGCTCGGGCGGCCGGCGGCATCCAGAGCGACGATCTCTCCGTCGATGACGGCGGGCAGAGCGCCGAGCCCGAGGTCGACAGCGGTGAGCTCGGGGTAGCGCTCCGTGATGTCGGTGCCGCTGCGGGCGCGCAGGTGCAGCCGCTCGCCATCCCACGTGCCGATCGCGCGGATGCCGTCCCACTTGAACTCGACCCACGGAACGTCGCTCCAGCGCCGGGCGGCGGACGCGGCGAGCGCCGGTGTCGTCGACACGGCGAGCATCGGCGCGTCACTTCCGGATAACGCGCGGGACGTGGCGCGGCGGCCGGCGCGAGCGGCGCGCACGGGAGGCGTCGCGGCATCCTTCGTGCGGTGCAGGAGCCACTGCGACTTCTCACCGGTACCCGACGTGCGGATCAGGGCGAGACGGACCTGCCCGAGGGGGCCGCCGGTGCGGCCGCTGAGCGTCGCGATGACCTCGTCGTCGCGCCACTTCTCCACCGTGAACGTGCCGGAGTCCCAGACGGTCATGGTGCCGGCGCCGTACTCGCCGGCGGGGATCTCGCCGGCGAAGGTGAGGTACTCGAGCGGATGCGGCTCGGTCATCACCGCCAGATGGTTGCGGTCGGGAGAATCGGGGATGCCGCGCGGCACTGCCCAGCTGACGAGCACCCCGTCGCGCTCGAGCCTGAGGTCCCAATGCAGCCGCGACGCGTGGTGCTCCTGAATCACGAACCGCCACGATTCTGTCGAGCCGCCATGATTCGGCGCGCCAGAACGTGGCGGCTCGACAGAATCATGGCGGCTCGGCGGGAAGGGCTCGGGGGTGGCGGCGGGGGTGCGCTTGGCCATGTAGGGCGCGAGGGGGTCGGGTGCGCCGGGTGTGAGGGCGGCGAGCAGGTCACCGTCGGCCGCGGCCCGCGCGAGCACCTCGTCGAGCAGCAGGTGGCGCAGGTCGGGATCGTCGAGCTCGGCCCAGGTTCGAGGGGCGGCGACCGTGGGATGCGCGCGTCCGCGGAGCGAGTAGGGAGCGATCGTGGTCTTGGCCGCGTTGTTCTGACTCCAGTCGACGAACACCTTTCCGGGGCGAGCAGCCTTGCTCATCGCGCTGACGACGAGGGCGGGGTCGTCAGCCTCCAGGGCGCGGGCCAGTTCGCGGGCAAACGCCGAGATCTCGTCGCTGGAGCGGGTGGCATCGAGCGCCGCGTACAGGTGGATGCCCTTGGACCCGCTCGTCACCGGCAACGGTTCCATGCCCATGTCCGACAGGATGCCGCGGGCGCGGCGGGCCACTTCCGCGCATTCGGCGAGCCCGACTCCGGGGCCCGGGTCGAGGTCGAGCACGAGGCGGTCGGGGCAGCCGCGTCCGCCATGGTTGAAGCGCCATTGCGGCGTGTGGAGCTCGAGGCTCGCGACCTGCGCGAGGTACACGAGCCCGGCGACGTCGGTGACCAGGGGGTATTCCTTGGCGCCCCCCGAGTGGTCGATCGCGTGGCGCGGCATCCACTCGGGCGCGCCGGCTTCGAGGTCCTTCGCGAAGAAGGGCGGCTCGCCGGTGCCCTCCGGCCAGCGCAGCCGCGTCACCGGCCTGCCGGCCAGGTGCGGCAGCATCACGGGAGCGATTCGCGAGTAGTAGTCGATTACCTCGGCCTTGGTGGTGCCGGTGGTGGGATAGAGCACCTTGTCGAGGTTGCTCAGACGCAGGCGACGACCGCCCACGTCGACCACCTGCGCTGACTGTGCCATGGCGTCAGGCTAGCGTCCAGCCCCTGGCGTCGGCGGGCGGCAGCCGCTTGGATGGCCACATGAGAGCGATCTGGAAGGGCGCATTGACGTTTGGCCTCGTGAACGTGCCGGTGAAGGTGTACTCGGCGATCGAAGACCACGACGTCCCGCTGCATCAGGTGCATGCGGCCGACGGCGGCCGCATCCGGTATCAGCGCATCTGCGAGCTGGACGGTGAGGTCGTGCCGTACGCCGACATCGACAAGGCCTACGACGACGGCGAGCGCATCGTGGTGCTCACGACAGAAGATCTCGCTGCGCTCCCGTCCGAGCGCAGCCGCGAGATCGAGGTGGTCGAGTTCGTCCCCAGCGACCAGATCGATCTGCTGACCCTTGACCGTCCGTACTACCTCGAGCCCGACTCGTCGTCGCCGAAGGCGTATGTGCTGCTGCGCCAGACCCTGGAGCGGACCGATCGGACAGCCGTCGTGCGCTTCTCGCTGCGCCAGAAGACGAGACTGGCTGCTCTGAGGGTCCGCGGCGACGTGCTGGTGCTGCAGACCCTGTTGTGGGCCGACGAGGTGCGGCAAGCCTCATTCGCCGCCCTCGATGAGCCGGTCAAGATCTCTGACAAGGAGTTGGAGCTGTCGGCATCCCTCGTGGAGAGTTTCTCCGCCGACTTCGACCCCGGCCAGTTCGTCGACGAGTATCAGCAGGAGCTCCGCACCCTCATCGACGCCAAGCTCGAGAAGGGTGACGCCCTTGACACGTCCGAGACCTTCGGTGAGAAGGGCGAGAAGGATGCCGGCGGTGAGGTCATCGATCTGATGGCGGCCCTCAAGGCCAGCGTGGAGCGCAGCCGAGCGGCGCGGGCGGAGAAAGAGAAGGTGGCCTCGCCCAAGAAGGGCAAGGCCACCAAAGCGTCCTGAGTCAGACGGCGGGCGCGTCGTCCTCGAGCGGCTCGACGGTCTCGGGGGTGAGCCCGGCCGCCTTCTCCTTCTTCACGCTGCGGCGCTCGGAGAAGTAGTGCCAGATCGTGACGAGGGCGGTGCCGCCGACGGCGGCGAGCAGGATGAGGTCGATGTAGTTCTCGACGAACGTGGCCACCGGCGGGATGAACCCGATGAGGTAACCGAACATCGTGAGGCCGAAGCCCCAGAGGACCGCGCCGATGAGGTTGTAGAGCGAGTACTTGCGCCACGGCATGTGGCCGACCCCCGCCGCGACGGGCGCGAAGGTGCGCACGATCGGCACGAAGCGGGCCAGGATGACCGTGAGGCCGCCGTAGCGCTCGAAGAACGCGTTGGTGCGCTCGACGTTCTTGCGGCTGAACAGACCCGATTCCTTGCGTTCGAACACGGCCGGTCCGCCCTTGTGACCGATGAAGTAGCCCACTTCGCCGCCGATGAACGCGGAGAGTCCGATCAGCAGCGCAACCCACCAGACGCTGATGCCGAAGATCCCGTGCGGCGTCGTCGCGGTGGCGTGCGACAGCAGGCCGGAGATGACGAGCAGGGTGTCGCCCGGAAGAAGGAACCCGATGAGCAGACCAGTCTCGGCGAAGACGATGAAGCACACCACCAGCAGAGCCCACGGGCCCGCGTTCTGGATGATGGCTGCGGGGTCGAGCCAGGGGATGAGGGCGAGAGCGTGCACAGACTTCCCGTCGGTAGATCGGCGGTGGAGGGGCCCGCTCCGAGAGGTGAGCGGTCGCGGTCAGTCTACCGGGGCGGTTCCCGAGTGATTGCGGTGAATCGGCTGATCAATCCAGGCGACGCGCGCTGACTCGTTCTGTGCGGAAGGTGGGACTTGAACCCACACGCCCGAAGGCACAGGAACCTAAATCCTGCGTGTCTGCCGATTTCACCACTCCCGCGCGGGAGTCAGTCTATCCGGCGGCGTCGGCCGTTTCTGGGGCGGGGGTGTCGGTGAGGGCCGCAACGCGGGGGCGACCGCCGACGATCCAGTAGCCGAGCCCGACGACGATGCCGCCGCCGACGAGGTTGCCGAGCCCCACCCAGAGCATGTTGTTCGCGAACAAGGCCCAGGTGAAGTGGGGGTCGCCGCTGAACAGGCCGATGCCGTAGGTGGTCATGTTCGCGACGACATGCTCGAAACCCGAGCTGATGAAGGCGAGGATCGCGGCGAAGATCAGCAGGATCTTGGCGACGTCGGAACGCACGCGCGCGCACATCCAGATCGCGAGGCACACGAGCACGTTGCAGAGGATGCCGCGGACGAACAGCTGCAGCGGACCCTCCTCCGCCTTGGCAGCGAGCATGTCGGCGATCATCTTGCCGGCGGGTGCGTTGGAATGCAGGACACCGGACGCGACGATCAGTCCGGCGAAGACGAGGGCGCCGACGAGGTTGGCGACGAAGGTGGCCGCCATGGTGCCGATCGCGCGCCACCACCCGACCGCGCCCATCAGGGCGCCCTGGGGGAGGATCATCATCGCGCTGGTCAGGAGGTCGGCGCCGGCGAAGACGACGAGGGTCAGGGCGACGCCGAACACGAGGCCGGCGACAAGTTTTGCGAGGCCGTCGCCCGCAGCGATGAGTGGTCCGGCGGTGGCGACCATCAGCACGACGCCGATGCCGATGTAGGCGCCGGCGAGCATGCCGGACACGGCGAAGCGGCCGGGGGAGCGCAGTCCCTCGGCCTTGTGGACCGCGGCGTCGGCCTGTACCTGCAGAGTCTCGGGAATCGTGAGCACGACGGCAGTCTACGAAGAGTGGTCGGACCACATCGGGCGGTTGGGCTGTGGAAAATCGAGCACTGAGATGTGTACGGGTAGGTTCGGAGTGGAGCGTGCAGTGGCTCTCGCGTCGACGGCAGCGCGCCTGTGTCGTGTGTCGACCAGTGCAGAGAGGTGAGTATCGATGATGATGCAGGACGAGCATGAGGGCCGGCCTGGCTGGTTCGCCACCATCGCGCGGCCCGGCCCGCACCTCTTCGCCACAGCCCTCACGTTCGGATTGATCGTGATGGGCGTGGGGCTGAGCATCGCGGTTCCGGATGCCGCTCCCGCGGTCACCGTCGGCATCGCTATGCCTGCGTTGGCGTGGTGGTCCTGGATGATGCGCGCTTCCCGGTCGAGCTAGGGCCACACCGCGAAGAGAGCTGTCGCCGGACAGGCGTCGGGCTGTGGATATCTCTCACCGGCGGTGCGCCGACGATGCCACGATGCCGAGGTGAGCCCCTCCACGTACACGCCCGACGCGCCGCTCGTGTCGGCGGGGGCGTCGGCGAGTGTTGTGCAGGCGATCGCGGAACGTGTGCGCGACCGGCTTCGTGAGGAACAGGCCGATCCGCTCCGCCACCCCGATCGCGCCCACCAGGCGGCCGTAGCGGAGGTTCGCCGTCACAACGACTATGCCCTCGCCCGTGGGCTCGAGTTCGTCGACGACGAGGGCGCCGCCGTCCGCGACGTGCTTGCGCGGGTGACGGGCTACGGACCGTTGCAACCGCTGTTGGACGACCCGGAAGTCGAGGAGATCTGGATCAACGGTCCCGGTGCGGTCTTCGCGGCGCGCGCGGGGCGCAGCGAGCGCGTCCCGATGCGCCTCAGCGACGAGGCGGTGCGCGATCTCGTCGAGAAGATGCTGCACGCCACCGGACGACGGGTAGATCTCAGCCAGCCGTTCGTCGACGCGTCACTTCCGGACGGAAGCCGACTTCACGTCGTCATCCCCGACATCACGCGCTCGCACCTCGCCGTCAACATCCGCAAGTTCCTTCCCGCGCGGCGGAGCCTGGACGACCTCGTCGGCGCAGGATCGCTGCCCGCGCACGTCGCTGACATGCTGCGCGACGCCATGGTGGAGGGGCGAAACGTCCTGGTGTCCGGAGCCACACATGCGGGCAAGACGACGATGCTGGCGGCGCTTATCGGCGGGTGTCGCCCCGAGCAGCGGATCATCACGGTCGAGGAGACCTTCGAACTGGCGGTCACGGCTCCCGACATCGTCGCCTTGCAGGGGCGCCAGCCGAGTCTGGAGGGGACGGGCGCGGTGAGCCTGCGTCGCCTCGTGAAGGAGGCACTGCGCATGCGCCCCGATCGCCTGATCGTCGGGGAAGTCCGTGACGCGGAGGCGCTCGATCTCCTCCTCGCTTTGCATACCGGCGTGCCGGGCGCGGCGACGATCCACGCGAACAGCGCCGACGATGCCCTGTCGCGCCTGGCCACCCTGCCGTTGCTCGCGGGCCGCAACATCGACGCCGCGTTCGTCCAACCCGCCATCGCGACCGGTGTCCACCTTGTCGTGCACTGCCGGCGCGGCACCGGCGGTGAGCGATTCGTCGAGGAGGTCATCGAGACGACCGGTCGCATTCACGACGATGTCATAGACACCCGCGTCGTCTTTCGGCGGGGCCGCTCATGACGGTCGTCTGGGCCGCGGTGCTCGCTGCCGGCATCCTCCTCGTCTTGTCGCCCTGGCTGTGGCCGGCCAACGAGCGCCGCGAGGCACCGCAGCGGGACGGTCGTGTATCGCGCATGCTGGATGAGGCGGGCTTCGCCCACGCCTCCACGATGCGCCCCGTGCTCATCGCGGCTGTCCTGTCTGCGTTGTTCTGCGCCATCAGTTGGTTGGCGACCGGACTCGGCGCCGTCGCGCTGGTCGCGGCGGCGGCTGGAGCGGCAGCGCCCTTCACTTGGCTACGCGGGCGTGCGCGGCGGCTTCGGCGGTCACGCCGCGCGCTGTGGTCGGACGTGTGCGACCTGCTGATCTCGTCCGCCCGGGCCGGCATGTCGCTGCCGGATGCCGTGGCCGCTCTCGCCACGAGCGGACCCCCTCCGCTGCGACCTGCGTTCGACCGGTTCCGCGTCGACATGGCCGCATCGGGACACTTCGACTCCAGCGCACTCCGTCTCAAGGCCGCTCTCGCCGATCCGGTGGCCGACCGGATCATCGAGACGCTCCGCATGGCACGCCAGGTCGGAGGGACCGAGCTGACCGCCGTGCTCCGTGCGCTCTCGGCATCCGTGCGGGCCGACGCCACCCTCCGCGCCGAAGTCGAGGCGCGACAGTCATGGGTGCGTGGAGCAGCGGTCGTCGGTGTGGTCGCACCCTGGATCGTTCTGGGTCTGCTGGCGCTTCGCCCCGAAGGTGCCAGCGCGTATGCGAGTCCCGCCGGCGTCGTGGTCGTGATCATCGGTGCCGTCGTCTCGGTAGGCGCCTACCGCCTCACCATTCGCATCGGTCGCCTGCCGGAGCCGCGGCGGTGGTTCGCATGAGCATCGTCAGCCTCGCCGCATCCGCCGTCGTCCTCGGTGTCGCGCTGGGAGCGGGGCTTGTGTTGGCCGTCGGCCGGCTTCCGCGGTGGGCGGCGCCCTCGCTGTCGCGTCGCGTCGCGCCCTACCTGCGCGACGTCGCCGATCCGCGCGGCATCACTCCGCTCGCGGCGCCGGCGGTCGCATCGTCGTGGCGGCTCGTGCGAGACCGGGTCGCCGCATCCTGGGTCGGACTCGGCGGTGGAGGGAGCGTCGCGCGTCGCCTGCGCCAGGCCGGGTGGCGTCCGGACGTCGTGGCCTTCCGCGCCCTGCAGCTCGGGTGGGCCGTAGGGGGCCTCGGCGCGGGCGGCCTTCTCGTCGTCGCCTTGACTCTCCTCGGCCGCGCAGCGCCGACCCTCGCTCTTCTGCCACCACTGTTCGCCGCGGCCGGAGTTGTCGGCTGCGACTACCGACTGACGAGAGCGGCGCGCCAGCGGATCGCGCGCGTCGAGGAGGAGCTTCCGACCGTGCTGGAGTTCCTCTCGCTGTGCCTGGCTGCCGGTGAAGGGTTGCGCGATGCGCTACGTCGCGTGGGCGAGGTCGGCTCCGGCGTGCTGACCGGTGAGCTCCGCGCGGCGGTCCTGGCGAGCGGCACCGGATCGAGCCTGCCGGACGCGCTGCTCTCGGTGTCGAAGAGCCTCGACGTGCCGGCACTCGCGCGAGCAATCGAGCACCTCGTGGCGGCGATGGACCGTGGAGCGCCTCTCGCGCATGTTCTGCAGGAGCAGGCCGTCGATGCGCGAGAGGACGCCAAGCGGGGGCTGCTGGAGCTGGCCGGACGCAAGGAGATCTTGATGCTTCTGCCGCTCGTGTTCTTGATTCTGCCCCTGTCGGTTCTCTTCGCGATCTTCCCCGGCATCGTCATGCTGCGCCTCGGTGTCGGCTGACCGGCTGACCCGTGCCGGTCGTCGTCGCGTAGCGCGATACCTCGCGTCTCGTTCCCACTGCTGTGGATAACTCCCGCGTGCGAAATCTCATCCGATCAGACTCGACGCATGGACAGTTCACACCGATCCGCACTGCGCGAGTTCGTCGACGATGAGACGGGTGACGTTCCGGGCTGGGTACTCGTGACGCTCATGACGGCGGGCCTGGTCGTCGCGATCTGGACTCTCGCCGGCCCCGCGTTGGCTGCGCTGTTCGAGCAGGCGCTGAGCCGCGTCTCGGGACTCTGACTCCGGGAATCGGCGTGGAGAGCCTCCGCCACGATCAGCGCGGCTCGAGCACCGTCGAGTTCGTGCTCGTCGGAACGCTTCTCACTCTCTTGACCCTCGGCGTGCTGCAGCTGGCGCTCGCCGTGTACATCCGTAACGTCGTCCACGATGCGGCGGTGGAGGGCGCCTACTTCGGCGCTCTCGCCGACACGGATGCCGAAGCCGGCGCCGCACGCACTGCACAGCTGATCGCGACGGCCGTGGGTGACGGCATCGGCGCTCGGGTGAGCGCAGCCGACACCGACACGGCGCGCGGACCGGAGGTGGAGGTCCGCGTGGTGGCGACGCTCCCACTGGTGGGACTGCTCGGAGTGCCCTCCGGGATGGAGGTGAGCGCCCGTGCCCCGCGTGAGAGTTTCGACTGACCCACCGCGAGCGATCCGGGGCGCGACGCTCAGAGACGACAGCGGCTCGGCATCCCTGGAGTTCATCACCGTCGGGCTCATCCTGCTCGTGCCCCTCGTCTACCTCATCGTCGCGCTCGGCAGCATCCAATCCCAGGCGCTGGGAGCCGAAACGGCTGCACGGCAGCTCGCCCGCACGATCGCCTCGTCATCCGACCGAGCGACAGCCGACGCCCGCACTCAGCGGGTCGTCGATGCCATCGTCGCCGAATACGGCATCGACCGCTCGACTCTCGACGTTCAGGTGCAGTGCGCCACGCCCGGGCCGTGCCCCGCGGCCGGCGCGATGCTCTCGGTCACGGTGACGGCAGAGGTGCCGTTGCCGCTGGTCCCGCCGGTGCTGGGTCTCGACCAGGCGACGCGCGTGCCGGTCACCGCGACCGGGGTGCAGAAGGTCTCCCGCTATTGGGTCGAGCCGTGAGGGCCCTCGCGTCGCGCCTTCGAGACGATGAAGACGGCAGCGTGCTGATCCTGGCGCTCGGTTACTTCGTCATCGCGGTCGTGCTGGTGCTCGTGTGCGTCGACGCGACGAGTCTCTACCTCACGCAGAAGCGCCTGGATGCCGCAGCGGACGCGGCTGCGCTCGCCGGGGCGGACGGCTTCACCCTCACCGTCGACGCGACCGGTCCCACCGCACGGTTGACGGACGCCGGCGTCTACGCTCAGGCCGAGGAGCTGCTCGCGGCCACCCAGACGGCCGAGCTGGTTGCGGCATCCACACCCGATGGTGTCTCGGCACGCGTCACCGTCGCGACGACCTGGCACCCTCCCGTGCTGACGCTGTTCGTCCCGGACGGCTGGCCGCTACAGGCCACCGCGACCAGCCGTACGGCGCTGGATTAGCGCCTTCCTCGTCATGCCTCTGCCGCGTGGCGCAGCGGCCAGGGTCTCCACCCCGACGGCAGGTCCGGCAGCGTGACGGCCGCGGCCTCGAGGCGCTCCGGAGCCACGGTGCTGATGCTCGACGAACCACCGGATGAGCCGTTGGCGAATCGCACCTGGTACCACGCCGCCGGCTCTCCGTCACGCCGCTCGACGCTCTCGCTGTAGTTGCCGCTGACGACGGCGAAGACGTGCTCCTCCAGCTCGTCGGCCTCGCGCTGCCACGTGGTGTCGCAGGCGTCGCATCCGCACAGCGGATAGGGGAAGTCGTGCAGCAGGCCGGCGTGCACTATCACCCCCGGGAAGGCCGTGAACACGAATGTCAGCGCAGCGCACTTCGGATCGCGGGGGCGCACCCGTACCGCGCGCGGCACATCCCAGCTCGGTGCTACGAGAAGGTCGGCGACGACGTGCGCACCTTCGTCGACTTCGACGTCGTACGTGAGCCGCAGATGGTCGATGAGCGCCGCGGCTACCGCGTGCAGCGGCGCGTAGCGTTCCGGATGCACGGTGACCGAATACGCCTCGGTCGGCGGCGAGTCGGACCACCGGTGCCCGTAGTCGATGACCTGTCCGTCGGCATCGACGAACACCTGCGGTGCGATCGACGGGCGGGTGTACGGGCTCATCCCGTCATCCTGCCGCAGCGCTCCGCGGCGCGCACTCACCGCGTGCGCGGCACGAACCGCGCCACCCATCGGATGAAGCCCGCTGCCCCCGCGAGCCCGATCACGCCGATCACCCCGGTGGCGACCGACAGCGACACTACGGCCGCGATGGCCGAGACGAGCAGGGGAGCGATGGCACCCCCGGCATCCGTCAGCGTCCGCCATGACCCGAGGAAGGCCGCCGGGTCGTCCTGCGGCGCGACGTCGGCGCCGAGCGTGAGCAGGATGCCGCTGGAGAGCCCATTGCCGACGCCGAGAACCGCGGCGAACAGCGCGAACCACATCGCCGCCTGCGAGAGATCGTGCGTGAACGCGAGTGCGAGGAAGCCCGAGCCCATCAGCACCATCGCGGGAAGCGCGGCCCAGAGGCGGCCGAAGCGGTCCATCACCTGGCCGCTCGCATAGAAGAGGGCGAAGTCGATCGCGCCCGAGATGCCGACCACGAGCGCGATCGTCTGCGCGTCGAGCCCGATCGACACGCCCCACAGCGGCAGCACCACCTGGCGCGCCGAACGGACCGCCGACAGGCATGCTGCCGCCAGCCCGAGTCGCGACAGCACGCCGCGGAAGCGCCACATCGTCCGGAACACCCCGACCCGCTCGGGCACGGGAATCGACCCCGTGACCGGCTCGCCGGTGTCTTCGGCGAGCCGCGGGTCGCCGGACGAACGCGTGACGCGGGGGACCGGCACGGCATCCTCCGGGTCGGGGCCGAACACGAGCAGGGCGATCGTGGCGAGCAGGCATACGCCGAAGAACCAGACCGTCGAGTGCTCGTCCGAGAAGATCGCGATCAGCGCGGCGGCGACGAACGGCCCGACGAACATGCCGAGGCGGAATGTGCCGCCCAGCAGCGACAGCGCCCGGGCCCGGTAGGCGACCGGCACGCGCGTCGTCATGAAGGAGTGCCGGGCCAGGCCGAACGCAGCCGCGCAGAATCCGATGAGGAACACGGACGCGGCCAGCACCGGCAGGCTCGGGGCGAACAGCATGCCGGCCACGCCGCCGAGCGCGAGCACGCCGCCGATGATCATCGTCATCCGTTCGCCGATGCGGCTCACGGCCCACCCCGCCGGAATGTTGCCGCACAGCTGGCCGACGACGAGGGCGGATGCCACGAGCGCCGCGGTCGGCACGTCGGCACCCAGTTGCGCCGCGATCACCGGAAAGAGCGGGACCACGGCGCCCTCGCCGAGGGCGAAGAGCACCGTCGGACCGTAGATCATGGGCGCGAGACGCCAGAGCATCGGGCCCATTCCGGGTGCAGACGCAGGGTCGGGCACGCGGGAGGTCACCCGATCCACGTTAGTCTGGAGTGTCATGCTTGATTTCGATCCTTCCGCCGACATCCAGGCCCTGCGTTCCACCTTCTCCGACATCCAGGCGGTGGTCGACGTCGAGGGGCTGCGTGCGGAGATCGCGCGCCTGTCCGAGGAGGCCGGCGCCCCCGACCTGTGGGACGACGTCGAGAAGGCACAGAAGGTCACGAGCGCTCTCAGCCACCGTCAGGCCGACCTCAAGCGCGTGACCGACGTCGAGCAGCGCCTCGACGACCTCGAGGTTCTCGTCGAGATGGCGCACGAGATGGACGACGAAGACACCGCCGCAGAAGCGCGCCGCGAGATCGCCGCGCTGCAGGAGGTCATCGGTCAGCTCGAAGTGCAGACCCTTCTGGACGGCGAGTACGACGACCGTCCCGCGGTCGTCACGATCCGCTCCGGCGCGGGCGGCGACGACGCCACCGACTTCGCCGAGATGCTCCTTCGCATGTACCTGCGCTGGGCCGAACGGCACAAGTACACCGTCAAGGTCATGGACACCTCGTACGCCGAGGGCGCGGGAATCAAGTCCGCCACGTTCGAGGTCGACGCGCCGTACGCCTATGGCACCCTGTCGGTCGAGGCCGGCACCCATCGTCTCGCACGGATCAGCCCCTTCGGTGGTGCCGACAAGCGTCAGACGTCGTTCGCCGCCGTCGAGGTCATTCCCGCGCTGGAAGAGGCCGTCGAGGTCGAGGTGCCCGAGGGTGACATCCGCGTCGACGTCTTCCGCTCGTCGGGCCCGGGCGGCCAGTCGGTCAACACGACCGACTCCGCCGTGCGGATCACCCACTTGCCGACGGGCCTGGTGGTCTCCATGCAGAACGAGAAGAGCCAGATCCAGAACCGCGCCGCCGCCATGCGCGTGCTGCAGACCCGCCTCCTGCTGCTCAAGCGCGAGGAGGAGGCCGCGAAGAAGAAGGAGCTCGCCGGTACCATCACGGCCAGCTGGGGCGACCAGATGCGCTCCTACTTCCTCTACGGCCAGCAGCTCGTGAAGGACCTCCGCACCGGCTACGAGGTCGGCAACCCCGCGGTCGTCTTCGATGGTGACCTCGACGGTCTCATCGCCGCCGGCATCCGCTGGCGCAAGCGCAAGGACGACGACGACTGATCAGTCGCGGCGGAGCCATGTCGTGACCGCCTCGCGGAACGCGGCGGGCTGCTCCACCCAGGGGTAGTGGCCGCACGCGGCGAGCCAGACGAGTTCGGCCCCGATCGTCGCGGCATAGTCGGCCACGGGCTGCACCCCGGTGAGCAGGTCGGCGTCGCCGGCGATGACCGTCATCGGTGGAAGAGACGCCGAGCGGATGCGCTCGGCCGCATCGCCCGGAATGTCGTCGAACCACGCGGATGCCGCGGCGAGAGACACCCGCCCGACGCGGGCATGGTCGCGCTCACGCTCCGTCCATTTCGCGTAGCCGGCCGGCGCCTGACGCTGGAACTGCTCGGCGAAGCCGGCGTCGGTGGTCGCGGTGTCCTCGCCCAGCGCGGCGAGCGCGGAAACGGCCTCGGGCTCGGTGCGGGCGGCGCCGATGGTCGCGGCGTCGGATGGCGATCCGGAGAGCCAGGTCGCCGGCGGAGTGATCAGCGCCAGGGACGCGACGCGGCCCGGGTAGCGCGTCGCGGTCGCCAGCGCGAGCCGCGTGCCGGCCGAATGAGCGAGCACGGAGGCCGAAGGAAGGTGAAGCGCGTCGAGCAGAGCGACGACGTCGTCGGCATCCGTCCACCATCCGCGTGACAGGCCGCCGGTTCGGCTCGTGCCGCGTGGGTGCAGCACGATGACGTGCGCGCTCTCGCCGATGCCGGCGAGATCCTCCAGGTACTCCGGGTCACGGCACGGGCCGCCGGGCAGGACGACGAGCGGGGGAGCGTCGGGGGCGCCGAACGTGGACACGGCGAAAGGAAGATTCAGATCGAGCATGCGCACACGGCCACGCTATCGGGTGGGCAGTCGACACGCGGCGAGTGTCGCACCCGGCATCCGGAGAGCGGCGACGTAGGCTCGTCGAGTCATGATCCGGTTCGAGCACGTCACCAAGAAATACCGAGGGACCAGCAAGCCGGCGCTGAGCGACGTCGACTTCGAGGTGCAGCGCGGGGAGTTCGTCTTCCTCGTGGGCGCGTCCGGCTCGGGAAAGTCCTCCTGTCTGCGCCTGATCCTGCGGGAGGACAGCCCGAGCGAGGGCCGCGTCGTCGTGCTCGGTCGCGACCTCAAGACCCTCTCGACGCGCAAGGTTCCGTACTTCCGTCGGCACATCGGTTCGGTCTTCCAGGACTTCCGTCTTCTGCCGAACAAGACCGTGTTCCAGAACGTCGCCTTCACGCTGCAGGTCATCGGCGCGTCCCGCGCGTTCATCCAGCAGGCCGTCCCCGAAGCGCTCGCCCTGGTCGGCCTGGACGGCAAGCAGAAGCGGCTGCCGCATGAACTGTCCGGCGGTGAGCAGCAGCGCGTCGCCATCGCGCGGGCGATCGTCAACCGTCCGCAGATCCTCCTCGCCGACGAGCCCACCGGAAACCTCGACCCGGCGACCTCGATCGACATCATGCAACTGCTCGCCCGCATCAACGCCGGCGGCACGACGGTGGTCATGGCGACGCACGAGGCCGGCTTCGTTGACCAGATGAAGCGCCGCGTCATCGAACTGCGCGGCGGTGTGATGGTGCGCGACGACCGCCACGGCGGGTACGGCGACACCTCTTCGCTGCCGTCGCTGCAACCGCAGATGGAACGCGGCGCGGCGGCGACAGCCGCATTGACCGCGGTGCTCGAACTGCAGCGAGAGATCGCGGAAGCGCCCGTCGAGCCCGTCCCGGCGCCTCCGACGGCGCCGGATGCCGCGGCGACCCCGCCCCTCACGCGTCCGGCAGCACCCGCCCCCGTGTCCGCGACGCCCGCCGACGCAGCCCCCCGCCCGGCCATGCAGCGCCCCACGCCTCTTCCGGCGAGCGGGGAGCCTGTGCCGCTCACGCGCCCCATCACCATCGCCGCCCCCGAGGTCGACCTCGGCGAGCTCGGCGTCGGTGACATCGACCTCGGCAAGCTCGGGGTTGCCGACCGCCGCGGCCGAGAAGCAGACGAGAACGACGAAGTGGGACCGACCTCATGAGACTGCAGTTGATTCTCGGCGAGGCGCTCACGGGGCTGCGTCGCAATGCGTCGATGGTGATCTCGGTCGTCCTCGTCACCTTCGTGTCGTTGACGTTCGTCGGGGCCGCGATGCTCATGCAGATGGAGATCGGCAAGATGCGGGACTACTGGTCCGGCCGGGCCCAGGTCTCCGTGCTGATGTGCCGCGAGGATTCGACGGCGACCACGTGTGCCGACGGCGCGGCGACCCAGGAGCAGATCGATCAGGTGTCGCAGCGGCTGTCGAGCTCCGCGCTGAGCGGGGTAGTGCGCGACGTGCGGTTCGAGTCCTCAGACGAGGCCTATCAGAACCTGCTGAAGCTCTACGGCGACGAGTACAAGGACTATGTGACCCCTGCGCAGCTGGGCAACACATACTTCGTCGGCCTCATCGACCCCGAGAAGGCGGACGTCATCACCGAGGCGTTCAACGGGATGGCCGGGGTGGAAGAGGTGAAGAACCAGCTGCAGTATCTCGAGCCGCTGTTCTCCGCCCTGACGATCGCGACGTACATCGCCGTGGGCATCGCCGTGCTGATGCTCATCGCCGCCGTTCTGCTCATCGCGACCACCATCCGGCTGTCGGCCTACGCGCGAAGACGCGAGGTCGGCATCATGCGACTCGTCGGTGCCTCCAACCGGTTCATCCAGACGCCGTTCATCCTGGAGGGCGTTTTCGCCGCGTTCATCGGCTCGCTCATGGCGGGTGCGGCGATCGTCGTGGGCGTGCACTTCGGCGTGGGGCAATACCTCAAGGGACGGGTGAGCTTCATCACCGAATGGATCGACATGAGGGATGCCGCCGTCGTCATCCCCATCATCGTCGTCATCGGCCTCGTATTGGCGGCGCTGTCGGCAGGCTTCGCGATCCGCCGGTGGCTGCGGGCGTGAGATAGACTGACGGGCTGCCGTGTCCGCGGCATCCCGTCGTCCATCGGCGGAACAACGCCATCCAGCACAGAGGATCAGCCATGCCCAGGGAACGCGGGGAGAAGGTCGTCGCGACCAACCGTCGCGCGCACCACGACTACACCATCGAGAAGACGTACGAAGCGGGCCTCGTGCTCACGGGTACCGAGGTGAAGTCGCTGCGTCAGGGGCGGGCGAACCTGTCGGACGGGTACGCCTACATCGACGGCGGACAGGCCTACCTCGACGCCGTGCACATCCCGGAGTACTCGCAGGGCCACTGGACCAATCACGCCTCCAAGCGCACCCGTAAGCTGCTGCTGCACAAGGAGGAGATCGTCAAGCTGTCGCACGCCGTCAGCGCCGGCGGGTACACGTTGGTTCCTCTCAAGCTCTACTTCTCCGACGGTCGGGCCAAGGTCGAGATCGCGATCGCAAAGGGCAAGCGCGAGTACGAGAAGCGGCAGACGATCCGCGAGCGTGAAGACAAGCGCGAGGCCGAGCGCGCGATGCGCGGTCGCAACCTCCGCGGCGAGTAGTCCCCACGAACTCCGCAGAATGTTGCGAACTCCGCAGCCGGAGACGCGGCTGGATGCGGAGTAGGTGTGATTCTGCGGAGTCGGTGCGACGCCGTGCGGCGCGCGCCGCACGAAATGCCGCGACCTAGCGTGCGATGAAGCGGGCCTCGACGCCCGCCGATACGACGATGTCGTCGGGGCGGAACTCGACGGCGGCGGCGCGATCGAACTCCGCCGCGGCCTTCGCCATCATCCGCGGCGCGGGGGTGGGGGAGGATGCCGCGCCCAGCAGCCCCAGATCAGCGATCTCGACCGGTACGACCTCGCTTCGCCCGATCGCCGCGGCATAGGCGGAGGCGCGCTCCACGGCGGCGGCGACGGCATCCGTCGCGACCTCCCGCTCGACGCGAGCGCGGGTCTCGGGCGTGAGCTGCCAGTCGACCGCGCCCACCTGCAGCCCGTCGACCGCTGCGATGTCGTTGAGCCAGTCGGAGAGGGAGCCCGGGTCGGCGAAGGTCGCGGTGATCTCCACGGACGCGTGGTGCACGAGGTCGAGCTGCCGGCCCTCGCTGCTCCAGGGCCGGTCGGCCCATACCGACATGCGCTGACTCGACCAGTCGGCGATCGTGCCCGCCGATGCGAGCGTGGCCAGGTGGATGCGAACCGGCTCGGTGAGGCCGGACACCCGCGCGACGACGTCCGCGCGCTCGGGCCCGTCGGCGGATGCCGTGACGTGCGCGACCGCACGCTCGGGCAGCACACGGGTGTGGCTCTCTCCTCGGACGGTGATCGTGAGCTCGCTCATGGGGTAAACTGTAATGCTCGGGTGCCGACGGCATCCGAGGGACAACTCCACAGCGTGACAGTGGCTCACTCGCCGCACGGCACGTCGCCGTGACGCACAAGGGGCTGATCGGTTTCGACAGCGTCTGTGAATCTGCGAGAAGCGGGCCGAGGATGCAGGGTTATCTCGTAAACGATCTCTGCAAAACTACAAGTGCCGAATCCAAGCGCACTGACTTCGCCCTCGCTGCCTAAGCGAGCCCGATAGTCCGTCAGACCGTGTGTGACCCCGCCACGGACCCTGGCGTCATCTAGGGGTCTTGCTGTGTGACGGCGCCTGGACGTCACACGGGACTCTTCCCAGGCTGGGCTCGTCGACTTAGGTGTCTGTGACAAAGGTCGGAGCCGAGCAGAACGTCTTCACAGACTGCGCCCGGAGAAGACGCAGTATCTCAGCGTTGGACGGGGGTTCGATTCCCCCCAGCTCCACGACGTCACTGTCACAGGCGAAGGCCCCGGCATCCGATCGATGGATGCCGGGGCCTTCGTCGTCTGCGGGTGTCAGCCCGCCGTGCGCTTCGTACGACGGCGCATGAGCAGGATGCCGCCGGCGATGAGCAACGCCCCGCCGATGCCGCCGACGAGCACCACGGCCGTGTCGTCGCCGCCGGTCTCCGGCAGCGTGGCCCTCGTCGTTGCGGCCGCCGCGGCCGCGACGGGCGTCGAGGTGCCGCCCGCCGGCGCGGGCAGGGCCGCGTTCACGACGTAGCGGTCGACGGTGGTGCCGTCCTGAGCGGTGACCGTGATGGTCGCCGTGCGACCTGACACCGTGGTGGATGCCGTGGCATTCGGGTTCGTCGTCGTCACCGTCACGTCCCCGGCCGCGAGCGCGGTCTGCGGGTCGGTGATGGTGGCGCCGGCCGTGGTGGCCGCGGCATCCAGGGGGACGGAGATGCCGTCGACGGTGATCGACGAGGCGGACGCGTCGTTCGAGACGAGCAGGTTCGTGCGCAGCGCGGCGAAGTCCTGGTCGGTGAGGCCGATGGTCTTGCGCAGGTACGAGTCGATGCCGCCGTACTTCGAGGTGACGTCGGACTCGAATGTGCCCTGCAGCAGCTGGGGCGTCGCCCACCCGACCTTCAGCTGCGTGTTCGACAGCAGGTAGTCGTGCAGGACGTCGGACTCGCTCACGCCGAGGATGTTGTACAGGAGGTCCATCACGGTGCCGGTGCGGTCCATGCCGTGCGAGCAGTGGATGAGGACGGTGCCGGTGGTGTCCTGGGCGATGAGTCGGAGGATCTGCGCGTAGGCCGTGATCATGGGGCCGCGATCGTTCGGGCCGTTGTAGCCCTTGTCGACGAGGTCGTGGTACATCACGGTGTCGTCGGGGTAGTTGCCGTCGGCGCCGAACATGGAGATGTTCACCGACTTCGCGCCGGGGACCGGCACGTCGGGCTTCGCCGCGATCTGCGTGGCCGTGCGCAGGTCGATGACGAGGTTCACGTGGTATTTGGTTGCCAGGGTGGCGGCGCCGTCACTGCTGATCTTGTCGAGGGACTCGGTGCGCAAAAGGCGCGGAGAGTTGACCAGCTGGCCGTTGAGTCCGGTGAACGATCCGAGCTCACGCCCGTTGACGAGGCCGGGGACGTCGGTGATGGCGTGGTCCTTCGCGGTCAGCGGGGGCTGGTTGGAGGAGTCGTCGGCGCTGGCGCTGGTGGCGCTGAGGCCGACGGAGCAGACGACGGCGGCGGCGACGAGGGTGGTCGCGCCGAGTCGGCCAAGGATTCCGCGTCGGGTGCGGTGCGTGATCACTGTTTTCCTTACAGTCGGGGGATGGTTCGTCCGGCCTCGCGCACGCCGTTCGGGCACGGCGAGGGGGCGGACGAAGAACCAGACTGCGGGGTGCGTGCGGCGCGCACCGCAACGGTGGATGAACCTGTGCTGACGGGGGCTGATGGGTATCGCCAGCGCGGGTTATGGGGTCGCTGGGAAGCTGTGGAACGACCGCGAGTCGTGTGGTGTGGTCCGGCGGGGATGCCGTCAGTCGGCGGTGGCCGGCATGAGAAGCAGGTTCTGCTTCGTGTCGGAGACCGCGACCCAGCCGTCGCCGAAGAGATACGTCATGCCATAGCCCTTGTCGTCGACCGTGATGACGCGGGACGGATCCTGCGTGATGTAGAAGCCGGACTCGCCCGCTTCGCGGCGCCAGCCCTCCTTCTCGAGCTGCGCGGAGACCTCTTCGGCATCGGCCGAGCTGATGGGGGCCCAACCGAACTCGATCAGGTTGCCGGAGGCGACCGAGTAGTTCGCCCAGGTGCAGATCAGGCCGCCGCCGATCGGTGCGCTGGGCGGCTGGGTCTCGAAGGTGAACGGAGTCTGCTTGGCGGTCCAGCCCTTGGTCTTGAACTCAGCGAGGGTGTCGGAGACGATCATGCTGTCGCAGGTGACGGCGCCTCCCGCCGTGGCCGATGCGTCCGGCGTCGGCCCGGGCAGCGCCTCGGTCGGAGTGGGCGACACGGCGTTACCGGTCGTGGTCGGATCGGCCGAAGGTGCGGCCGACGTGCAGCCGCTCAGCACAAGCGCGGACGCCAGGGCTACGGCGGAGAGGACGAGGGGCGCGAGACGAGCACGTGTCATCGGCGGGGGTCCGATCGGTCAGGAGGTGGCGGACGAAGCGCCGAGGAGGGACAGGAAGTCGTCGTGCAGGCGCCCGTTGGTCGCGAGTGAGGAGCGTGAGGACAGCGAGTCGGCTCCGTCGATGTCGGTGAACCGGCCGCCGGCCTCATGGATGATCGGCACGAGGGCTGCGATGTCGTACTCCTTGACCCCGAACTCCGCCACGAACTCGAGACGGCCCTCGGCGAGCAGCATGTACGGCCAGGTGTCGCCATAGCCGCGGTCTCGCCAGACCGCACGACTGAGGCGGAGCAGATCTGCGGCGCGGCCGACCTCGTCCCACTGCGCGATGGACTGGAAGCTCACGCTCGCGTCGGCGACGGCGTCGACACCCGAGACGCCCAGGCGGCGCGTGCCGCCGTCGGGAGTATTGGTCCAGGCGCCCTGGCCGGATGCCGCCCACCAACGTCGCCCGAGGGCGGGTTGGCTGGCCACCCCGACACGGGGGACGCCGTCGACCGCGAGTGCGATGAGCGTCGTCCACATGGGGATGCCCTTGAGGTAGTTGGCCGTGCCGTCGATCGGGTCGATGATCCACTGCCGGGCCGCGTCGCCCGAGGTGCCGTACTCCTCGCCCAGGATGCCGTCGCCGGCCCGCTCGGTCGACAGCAGCTCGCGGAGCACACGCTCGGTGGCGAGATCGGCTTCCGTGACGTGGGAGGCGTCGGCCTTCACCTGGACGTCGAGATCGGCGGCATCGAAGCGCGCCATCGTCACGGCATCCGCCGCATCGGCAAGGCGCAACGCGAGCCGGAGATCGTCTGTCAGGTCGCCGTCGAAGGGCGTGCTCCAGGCGGACGCGGTGGCGGGGGAGGTCACACCCTCAAGGATAGGGGTCACTCGGGGCCTCGATTCGCGGTGAGACGTTCGGGATGGTAGCGTTGTCCCTCGGTTCGCCAGTGATCTTCTCGAAAGATCCGGCGGCCGACGGAACGCACCTCTAGCTCAATCGGCAGAGCAACTGACTCTTAATCAGTGGGTTCTGGGTTCGAGTCCCAGGGGGTGCACCCTCAGAAAAGTCCCGGTCAGAAGGCATATTCCGACCGGGACTTTTCGCATCTCAGATCGGCTCTGCCAATCCGGGGCCAATCTGGAGTCTGCTACGGTCAACGGCGGAGGCCCAGTGCTCAACGAACGTGAACTCGCGACGGCGATTGTCCTTGCGATGTTCGTTGTCGCGGGGCTAGCCAACCCGAAAACGCGCGCCGGTCTTCTTAGCGGTTTTGCCGCCGTTGGGAAGGCGCTCTGGAACCGCCATGTCATCGGGGTTCTGCTCGCCTACTTCGCATGGGTGAGTCTGTGCGTGCTTGGTGCGTCGGCCATCGGCCTGTGGCAACTCTCGCTGTTGAAGGACACGATCCTCAGCGCGCTCGTCGTTGGTCTGCCACTGCTGTTTCGCGCGCTGAACAACAAGTCGGGAGGACTACTGCTCCGAAACGTGGCCAAGGAAGCGCTTGGCCTCTCCGCATTCGTCGCCTTCTACGTCAATCTGAGTCCGCTTCCCTTGTGGGCCGAGATCCTGCTTCAGATGGTGCTGATACTGCTTGTGCTGATGCAAGTTGCCGTTCAGCGCATCGACCCGAGCACCGGTCAGAAGGCAGTATCCGGATGCGTCAACTTCGCCCTCGTAGCTCTGGGAATCGGTCTCATCACATGGAGCACCATCCGCTTGGTGACCGAGTGGACGACACTCGATCAGAAGGAACTCTTCCTCCAACTCTTCATGGCGGTCTGGCTCCCACTCGCGCTGTTCCCTTTCCTCTACGGGTTCGCCTACGTGGCGGCCGTCGAGGGAATCCTCTCTCGCATTTCCCGGCTGAACGACGACGTGGATTGGCGAGAGAAGGCGGGCATTCTCGTCGGGCTGTCCTTTTCGCTCCGAACTGCGAAGGCCTTCAGCGGTCCGCACTTGCGCCTCACCGGAGACCGAACCTTCCTGGGAGCGGTCGACCATGCGCGTAACGTGAAAGATGATCTGGATCGTCGTGAGGCGAAGGCGCTCGATCAAGTACAGACTCTGGATGCCTTAGCTGGTGCGGTCGGTGCCGACTCTACGGGTGCTCAGCTAGATCGGCGCGAGTTCAACGGTACGAAGAAGGCCCTTCGCTGGCTCCATACCTGTCAATCTGGGTGGTATGAGCGGCAGGGAAACCGCTTCTGGGGCGCGGAGCGGACAGACGATATGCTCCGTCCCCTCTCCAGGTACGAGCTACCGGACGATCACGGGGTCGTCGTCGAGACGACGCCCGACAGGACCCGTTGGCGAGGATGGCGCATACTTCCGAGTGGGTGGGTGCTGGGCATCGGCGCAACAGACCGCACGAGTGAGTTCCTTTACGCGGGTCCCGCGCGACCCTCTTCCTGGCCGGGGGATGACGATGTCTGGATTGATGCCGCACGCCAGGAGTGGCCAGCGGATTGGGACCGCAACGATGAGATTGCGCGCTAGCTGTGCTGCCCAGGGACGTTGGTTGAGGTGTGACGCGATAGACGGGTGAGGACCTCCCGGTCGAGAGTGGAGCTGTCTAGTTCCCGCACT
>NZ_RBWZ01000012.1:112928-121794 GCF_003634765.1 Microbacterium sp. AG790 | reverse complement strand
GGAACACGGCTGCGGATGGGTCGGGGACCGGGTTCGCTGATCGGGCGGAGTATGGGTTCAGCTCGTCGGTGACGTTGTTCGCGCAGTGGAAGCGGGTTGAGTACACGGTCACCTTTGATGCGAATGGTGGGGCGGGTTCGATGGCTGCGCAGGTCGGTTATGAGCCGACGTCGTTGACGGCGAATGTGTTCGCGCGTGCGGGGTATCGCTTCGCGGGGTGGAACACGGCCGCGAATGGGTCGGGCACCAGTTACGCCGATCGGGCGCAGTTCCCGTTCTCCTCCTCGGGGACGCTGTATGCGCAGTGGTCGGCGGAGCACACTGTCACGTTCGATGCGAACGGTGGTATCGGGTCGATGTCGGGTCAGGTTGAGGCCTTCCCGGCTCCGTTGAGTGCGAATGTGTTCACGCGTGAGGGGTATGAGTTCACGGGGTGGAACACGGCTGCGGATGGCACCGGCACCGCCTACCCCGATGGAGAGGTGTACTCGTTCTCCTCGTCGGTGACGTTGTTCGCGCAGTGGGCGCAGGTGGTCTATACGGTTGCCTTTGATGGCAACGGTGGCGTCGGCACGATGGACGACCAAGTAGCGGCGGGTCCGGCTGAACTGAGAGGGAACAGCTTCACCCGTGACGGGTATCGCTTCGCGGGGTGGAACACGGCTGCGGATGGGTCGGGCACCAGTTACGCCGATCGGGCGCAGTTCCCGTTCTCCTCCTCGGGGACGCTGTATGCGCAGTGGTCGGCGGAGCACACTGTCACGTTCGATGCGAACGGTGGTGTCGGGTCGATGTCGGGTCAGGTTGAGGCCTTCCCGGCTCCGTTGAGTGCGAATGTGTTCACGCGTGAGGGGTATGAGTTCACGGGGTGGAACACGGCTGCGGATGGCACCGGCACCGCCTACCCCGATGGAGAGGTGTACTCGTTCTCCTCGTCGGTGACGTTGTTCGCGCAGTGGGCGCAGGTGGTCTATACGGTTGCCTTTGATGGCAACGGTGGCGTCGGCACGATGGACGACCAAGTAGCGGCGGGTCCGGCTGAACTGAGAGGGAACAGCTTCACCCGTGACGGGTATCGCTTCGCGGGGTGGAACACGGCCGCGGATGGGTCGGGCACCAGTTACGCCGATCGGGCGCAGTTCCCGTTCTCCTCCTCGGGGACGCTGTATGCGCAGTGGTCGGCGGAGCACACTGTCACGTTCGATGCGAACGGTGGGATCGGGTCGATGGATCCGCAGGCTGATATCGAGCCAGGCGCGCTCGAGGCGAACCAGTTCACGCGAGGCGGATACACCTTTACCGGATGGAATACTGCCGCAAATGGGTCAGGAGCTGCGTACGCAGATCGTGCCCAGTTCCCGTTCTCCTTCTCAGCAACACTGTTCGCGCAGTGGAAGCGCGTCGAATACACGGTCACGTTCGAGGCGAACGGTGGAGGTGGTTCGATGATGACCCAGAGCGGGTTTGAACCGACTCCGTTGACGGCGAACGCGTTCGACCGCAGTGGCTTCGCATTCGCGGGCTGGAACACCGCCGCGGACGGTTCGGGCGCTGGCTATGCGGACCGGGCTCGGTTCCACTTCTCCGCTTCGTTGACGCTGCATGCGCAGTGGGCCGCCGAGCATACGGTCACCTTCGACAGCAACGGCGGTGCGGGCGACATGGAGCCGCAGGTCTCCGCGTTCCCGGCTCCGCTATCGAGCAGTGAGTTCAGTCGTGAGGGGTACGTCTTCGCGGGGTGGAACACCGCAGCTGATGGATCTGGTATCTCCTATCCGGAAGCAGCTCAGTTCCCGTTCTCCTCCTCTGTCACCCTCTACGCGCAGTGGTCGGCAGAACACACCGTCACCTTCGACCCGAACGGTGGCACCGGGATCATGAGTCCGCAAACAGGCAGCACGCCGGGGCAGCTGAACGGGAACGCCTTCACGCGAGACGGCTACACCTTCACCGGGTGGAACACCAAGGCCGATGGGACCGGCGCAGCCTACGAAGCTGGCGCGGTCTACTCATTCGGCGATGACGTGACGTTGTTTGCTCAGTGGAAGGCGAATGGCATCCTCCCTGTTCTTCCCGCAACGGGAGGTTTTGTCATGGCCTCTCTCCTGGCCTTCGGCTTCGGCTTGGTGAGCATCATCGGAGGCGTCACCCTTCGCCGGCGGCGCAGGCAGGAGCCCTAATCCTCGGCTAAGAGGCGCCCTTGACGGCCCCACCGCGAAGTCTGACGACCTCTCGGTGGGGCCCTCATGCGTTCCCCAGCCCGCGCCGCGTGGGCTCAGGCGGATTGCTCCACTTTCGTTGACACTGTCTGGTTGTCGAGCGAGGCGCTTACGCTAGCCGACCTAAGTTGGTGAGCGAGGCCTCGTACTGCTCCGGGGTTGGCCCCCACAACGACTTCGGACTCCCACAGTCGACGCCTCCTCCGCGGAGCTACGGGGTGGGTCGGACCTTGGGTGGTCCCCACCCCGTAGACTCGCCGGGTGAGCAGAGGAGCCGGCAGTCGAGCGCGCGTCGTGGCTCTCGTAGTCGGATCTCTGATCATCGGATCGCTCCTGTACATCTCGGAGGAGTCGTGGCGCTCGGGTGCGCCGTGGCAATACATTGCGGTGAGTCTGGGCGCAGTTCTCAGTGCGTTCCTCCTCATCTTCGTTGAGAGAACCTGGGCGCGCGTCCTGCTCATCATCATGACCGCGATATCTCCCGTCGCTGTTCCCGCTCTGTGGGTCGCCTTGTTCGTCCGCGGCAGCGACCGCGGATCCGCACGGCTCTTCTGGACAGTCTGCGCAGCATGGGCGGCCGGCGCTGTGCAGACCGCGTTGTACTCCACCCGCATCGACGGTGCCGTTATCGGCGGGGTTACTGCTCGCCAGTTCCTCTTTCTCGGGCTGAGCTTCACGCTGGCCGCCATACTGGGTGCTGCGTTGGGTGAGCTGCGCGCACGGCAGCGCCGCATTGACGACCTCGTCGCCCAGGTACAAATGAAGCAGCGTGACGAAGCTGTCGCTACCCGCCAGCGTGAACGACTGCAGCTCGGGCGCGATCTGCACGACACGCTCGGCGCCGACACGACGGTACTCAATCTCTACTCGCGTGCACTGCTCGGTGAGGGACCGCTCACGGCACAAGAAAGGGCAGTCGCCGTCACGCACCTTGCCGAAGCGGCGCAGGCGATGTCGGCGGAGTTGCGGCACACCATCAACAGGCTGGTGGCGGGAAGTGAGAGCAACACCGACATCATCGATCCCGCCGTACTCCTCACCACTTACCGGGACGCCTTCGCGCACCTGGGTTCGACACTGCACGCGCGCTGGCCTCCCCTCCCGGCCGCTGTGACGGAGGAGGTTCAGCAGGTATGCGGACTGTTCGCGAGGGAAGCGCTCACTAACGCCCTCAAGTACGCTGCGCCGGGGGACGTGTACCTGCGTATCGAGGCTTCGGACGAGGGCGGCGTTTCCGGCAGCGTCACGTCACCGATGCCGTCTCTGGTTGCCGATGATGTGCGTCGTCAAATCGATTCGACCAGCGTGGGTTTGCGCAGCCTACAAGCTCGAGCGGATTCCGTCGGAGGCCAGGTCCATGCCGGCCCTGATGGAGCCACATACGTGGTCACCCTGAGCGTGCCGCCTCTGCAGCACTGACCCCGCCGCGGGAGTTCGTCACCCGAGGGCGTCGCCCGACGTGCTTTGGGATGCAGAGACTTCATTCGCGAGCTGCACGCGGTTCTCTAATCCGAGCTTGGCCAGACAGCGAGATACGTACGTCTTGACGCTGTTGACACTCAAGTGCAACTCCTGCGCGACACCGTCGTTCGAGAGGCCCATCGCCACGGCCCGTGCCACTGACAGTTCTCGTGGTGTCAGCGCATCCAGGCGGGATGGCGGGGTTGCGGGGTCGTCCGCACGTTCTGTGCGAGAACCGATGATCGCTTTGCGGATGGTTTCGGCGCTTGCGGTTTTGGAGACGAACGCTGTGGATCCAATGTTGCGGGCGTGTTCGCTGAAGTCTTCGTTCAGGAGTGATGACATCAGTACGATCCGTAGGTCCGGAAACCGCTGCCGAATCGCGCGCGCGGCCACGATCCCGTTGACATGACGCATCCTCACGTCCATCAGAACCGCGTCAACGGGCATCGCCTCAAGCAGGCCGATGACTTCGCTGCCGTCGGCAGCCTCGCCCACGATGTCAAGTTCGGGAATCGAACGGAACAGCAGTCGTAGGCCCAGGCGAACGATCGGGTCGTCATCGACGATCAGCACCCGCGTGAGCGACATGACTTACCTCCATCGAGCGCTTCGGCTCATCACCACCAGTTATACGCATGATGCGCGTCCAGTGGGCTCTAAGGGGGATCGCCATCCTCGAAAGTTGATGTCCTCTTTAGTCGACTTTGCCTTCCGGCTGGCGATTGATCGATGGAGCTCGCTGGCACGCTGAACGGGAAAGGAAGTCATTACATGCGAAACGAGCCGAGTTGGGCACACAGCGCACGTCGCTACGCTGCCCGTTGGCGACCGGCGGCGACGTCTCAGCGTCATCGGGTACTGCATGCGGCGCTGCTATGCGGGGCGGGATCTTGCCTGGCCGTCGCGGAGGATCCGTGGGGGTGGTGGCCGGCGGTGGGGATCCTGCTCTGCGGCGCTGTCTACGTCGTCGACCCTCGGCCGCCTCTTGCCACGCTTGTGGTGGTTGCGCCCCTACTCGTCGCCGTCTCGGGGGTTATCCCCTTCGCGTGGTGTTCCACGTATCTTCTCGCATCCACTGGTAGGCGTGCGGCGCTGGTGATCTCCTCGATCACGTTCGTGCTCACGGGCATGGCTCTACCGCTTTCAATCGCGCACCGTGCAGCGGAGGTCATACCCAACGCGGGTACACACAGCTGGACTCTTCTCGCGGGCATGATCACTGCTCTCATCGTCGGGATTCTCGCCCGTCGGCAGGTTGCTGCTCGACGGGAGGTGTCGGGCTCATCGCCGGGCGTCGATGACCTCATTACTGTCCTCCATGACCAACTCGGTCATCGTCTCGCTTTGCTGAACATGTACGCGGCAACCCTGGCTCGGCGGGCACGGCTGACGGCTCCTGAACAAGAACAGGTTGTCGAGGCGATCCAGAGCAATGCTCAAGAGGCCGCACGAACTCTTGCCACACTGTTGACCGAAGGTCCCTGCAGTACGCTCACGCCGCTCGAGGACCTCGATCAGCTCCTCGCTGATTTTCGTCGCGCAGGCATCGCGGTCTACGAGCATCGCGGTGATGGAGTCGAGCAGCTCAACTTGGATGCGCTGACGTTCCTCTTTTGCTTCGCGCGCGAATGTCTCACCAACGCCGCCAAGCACGGCGCGGGCGGCTTCGTGTATTTGCATGCCGTGTACGCCCCGCACAGTCAGCGCCTCTTTGCTTCCTGCAGCTCGGCCCAGCCGCATGTTGCGGGGCCCATCGATCCGCCCTCATCCCGGCTGGGACTAGCAGCTCTGAAGGAGCAAGCCGAAATGTTGGGCGGTGATGTCGAGGCCCGCTCAGAAGGCGACCGCTTCCTCGTGCGCACTGTCGTGAAGGCACGGCCGGCAACTCATCGACACCACCGACACTCAGCGGAACGAGGGGATCATGTCTCACACCTTTAGCCGTCCCCTTCTCGACAGTCACCTCGAGGAGATCAAAACCACCAAGCTCACCGTCGCACGATGCGACAGCGCGTCGGATCCAACAGTCACGCACACTATTCTCGTCGGTCGGCCTGAGCGCGTCAGCCGACTCACCGTCCGCGTCGGCACCACGGTGTCCGTCTGCGAGGGAACCATCGACTGTGTGGTCGCCGTCACCTACGCTCTTGCGGGGCCACTCATGCCCTTCATGGCGTCGGAGGTCGACGGATTCGCAGAGGATGTTGCGCTCCCTCAAGCTCTGTGCCTCACGCGCCAGGTGGTCGCGGACATGTCCCGAATGATGCTGGGAGTCATGATCCTTCTGGAGGAAGTCCCAGCCGCACCTCCGACCATCGACGATGCCGCTTTACAGGACTGGTTCCCGCCATGTTCCCTGCTCCGACTGTGACCACCTCTAGACGGGAATCAAAGAATGGTGCCGAAACCCAATGGCAGGCCCCCGGAACGAGTGCTCATCGTTGACGATGACCCCATCGTGCGGTCCGCCCTACGGCTGGCTCTGTCGGGGCGCTCGATCATCATCGTGGGAGAGGCTCAGCACGGCGCCCAAGCGTTGCAGATGCTCGAGTCGGGCGTCGCGACGGACGTGATTCTCATGGACATCTGGACTCCGACAATCTCCGGCATCGCCGCGGCTGGACCGATCGGCAGCCGGTTCCCGCACCTGCGCATCATCCTGATGACCAACTTCCTCAGCAACGACCTGCTCCCACACATCGCCACCGCGGGGGTGCATGGCTGCCTCCTCAAGAGCGCCGGGATCGATGAGATGATCGCAGCTATCCACGGGGCTGAAAGTGCAGTGACGGCTGCTGAGCCACCGGTTGAGCTCAGTGTTCGTGAACGCCAGATCATCGCCCTCATCGGCCTCGGGAGTTCCAACAGGCGTATCGCTGAGACGCTTGAACTCACCGTGAGCACGGTCAAGACATACATCGCCCGCCTCTACACCAAACTCGGTGTCCATAACCGCGTTCAGCTCGTCCGCGCTGCCCGAGAGACGAACCGGGTCGGCGCGGGCGAGTTCACCCCAAGTTCAGACGGGCGCTTCGAGTCAGCCCAGGCCGCCTACGAAGGTTGACACCTCGTGCGCGCCCTGGGCGAGCCCGACGGGCTTCGGGCACCCTCGTTGCGGAGGATCAAATGCGCGTACTCACACCAGCTGGAGGAAGCTCACAAACCGGATCGCCGAACGATGAGAACACCCTTGTTCCGGTCCGTGGAGGCCTCATACACGTCCACCCAGACGACGCGTACTTCTGGCTCGTGCGGTGTGCTGCCCCGGACCTGATGTCGGTGGGCTTCGCGAATGCCTTCGTGAGGGGCCCCGTCGAATGCGCGGCCGATCTGCTTCGCGGCGACCCCCGCCTCTACATCGCCGCTGTCGTTCGCGACGGTGTTCCCGTCGACATCCTTCGAAGTCTGGGCGCGGCGAAAGCAACTCTGCTCGGGGATGCTCAGACCTTCGCGGGACGAATCGAGGCCGCCCGAAGTGACGGTGCGCAGTTCCTTGCCCAGCACGGTTCGGTAGCCAGGATGATGGTTGCCGCGTTTCCGGCGCTCCCCGTCGTAGTAGCTGCCCTACGGGACCGTGAAGACGTCGGGACGTTGGTGGAGGAGCTATATCGTGTATGCGCTGCGGCTGTCTGCCGGTCTTTGCTCTTTGCGCAGCTCACCAGCGATCACCCCGTGCCCGCGCGGCTGCGAAACGCATATGGCAGTTCGTTGAAAGCGCTCTTTGCGTTTGCCGGGCTGGATGACGTGCTGTGCCGAGCGATCGACGTGAGGACTGCGCACCAACCCGGGTACGGTCAGTGCTCGGCCGCTCTTGCATGAGGAGCCGAGCCGGCGGCCGACTATCTGGTACTGAAGTAGCTAGCCAGACGTCCCCCTATACATGGTCCGGGGTGCTGTCCCAGACTGGTCGCAGCGCGCCCGCGCCGAGTTGATCGACGAAGAGAGGGGACGGCCATGGGGCTGGACGACATCGTGAATCAGGGCAAGCAGTTTCTGGAGCAGCACAAGGAGAAGATCGACGAGGTGATCCACTCCGACAAAGCCGAGGAAGTCAGCGACAATGTCCTCAACGCGGCGGCGGATTTCGTGAAGAAGGTCGCGCCCGACCAGTTCGACGCGAAGGTCGACGAGGTGCGTGACCAGGTCGACGGCGCCATCGGCAACTGAGTTGATTGTTATGGTGCCAAGTTCTGAAGACGCGTGCCCTGCTCTCCAGGGGTAGAGAGACACGACGCTGATCGTGAAGTCAGCAACATTGCGACGCCCGTAAGGGTCAGGAGGGCCGCGGCGCTGATAGCCGCGGAATGAAAGCCCAACGTGACCGACGTTGCGGAGATGGCGATGGCACCCAGCGCGGCAGTGCCGAATCCGCCGCCACGATCGTACGCGATTTCCTCGAGTGCAGCGGCGCCACCGACCTCGTCCAGCCCGGCCGAGGGTACGGTGAGGCCGTTGGCTGCGGATGTGGTCTTCAGCACGTATAACACTCCCGCGCTCGGGACGAGTCTCGACGAGGGCCCGTTCCGCGACAGCAGACTCGCCGAGGGCTACCGGAAGGCGATGGCGACCAACTCGGTCGACACCGTCGTGACGACGGACATCGAGTCGTGGGCCCCGGCGTAGGGTGCGGCGACGATGTGGGTCGTCTCTCCCATCGGCGACGAGTCCGGCGACACCGGGGCGATGGCCCTGCAGATCCCCGTGTCGTGGATCAACGACGTCACCACCGGGTACCAGCAGTGGACGACCCAGGGTCTGGGCGACACCGGCGAGGTGTACCTCGCCGGCACGGGGCCGATGGGAGCTTCCGACCTCGACGGTGCCCCGCATGGGTCCAGCCCCTGAAGGTGCTGGACCCATGCGGGACGATGTCCGTCGGCGCGGCCGGCTGACCGGTCTCAGCGGTTGTTCTCGGTGTCCCGCGAGCGGCGGCTGTAGATCAGGGTCACCGCGCTAGCTGTGATCAAGAGCAGTGCTCCAGCCGCAAGAGGCAGCAACCGCGCCGCTTCGGCTCCTGTCTTTGCGAGGTAGTCCACGATCCCGGCGCTCCCGCCCGAGCCGTTCTCACCACTGCCGCCGCTCCCACCGGTCGTGATGGTGATGGTGTATCTGTGGGTGACATTTGGAGCGAAGCCGTTGGTCCCGGTTACCTCGAATGTGAACGTGCCTGCCGCGGTCGGGGT
>NZ_RBWZ01000012.1:0-112832 GCF_003634765.1 Microbacterium sp. AG790 | reverse complement strand
CCGGGTCGTGATGGTGATGGTGTATCTGTGGGTGACATTTGGAGCGAAGCCGTTGGTCCCGGTTACCTCGAATGTGAACGTGCCTGCCGCGGTCGGGGTTCCGGATAGCGCTCCCGTAGGGGAGAGGGTCAGTCCGTCGGGAAGGTTCCCCGCTGTGACCGAGACTGTTGGTGCGGTCGGAGTGCCCTGCAGGGTGAAGTCGTAGGAGTAGGGCACGCCCAGCTCGCCGTCGACGGGGGTCCCGGAGACCACTACCTCCGTGGTCGTGATGGTGATGGTGTATCTGTGGGTGACATTTGGAGCGAAGCCGTTGGTCCCGGTTACCTCGAATGTGAACGTGCCTGCCGCGGTCGGGGTTCCGGATAGCGCTCCCGTAGGGGAGAGGGTCAGTCCGTCGGGAAGGTTCCCCGCTGTGACCGAGACTGTTGGTGCGGTCGGAGTGCCCTGCAGGGTGAAGTCGTAGGAGTAGGGCACGCCCAGCTCGCCGTCGACGGGGGTCCCGGAGACCACCACCTCTCCGCTGACGGCGTACGTCACTACCCCTTCGAAGGAGCCGGTCGCTCCGCCAATTGTGACGGAAGTTGTCCAGGACGCTTTCCCCGTGCCGACTGTGTTCCAAGTGATGTTCGTCCCAGTCACACTTCCGTGACCCGACGACACCGTCAGAGGAACCAAGGCCCGGTCTGCCGAACGCACCGGAGAAGGTGAACTCACACCCACCACTGCTCTGGCGCTGATCACCTGCCCTCCGACGTTCAGGCTTGTGAGGTTAGTGAGTCCTGCTAGCGCCGACAGATCGCCGACGTGATTCCCATAAAGGTTGAGGTTCGTGAGCTTGGTGAGACCAGCCAGCGGTGAGACGTTCTCTACCCGATTCGAGAAGATGTCCAGACTTGTAAGGCTGCTGACACTCGCCAACGGCGACACGTCTCGCAGCTGGTTTTTGAAGAGAACAAGGTTTGTGAGCTTGGTAAGTGAAGCCAGGGACGAGACGTCCCCGATCCGGTTGTCGTTGAGATTCAGGTGTGTGAGGTTCGTGAGGCTCGCCAACGACGACAGATCATCAATCTGATTGCGCCCGAGGTACAAGGCTTTGAGGTTGGTGAGGCCCGCTAGCCCCGACAGATCAGAAATCTGGTTTCCGCTGAGACTGAGGGTTGGGAGCTTCGTGAGTCGCGACAGTCCTGTCACGTTCCTCAGCTGATTCTCTGAGAGGTCCAAAGTAGTGAGATTGGTAAGACCTGACAACCCAGATACGTCTTCAATCCGGTTGCGACTTAGGAATAGTTGCCTGAGGTTGGTGAGGTTCGCCAGCGGTGACACGTCCGCCACCTGGTTTCCGGCGAGGACGAGATGAGTGAGCTTCGAGAGGCCCGCCAGCGGCGATACGTCGCGCACTTGGTTCCCGTACAGGCTGAGGCTCGTGAGGCTGGTGAGACCGGCCAGGGGCGACACATTCCCAATCGGATTACCGCTGAGTTCCAGGGTTGTGAGGTGTGACAGCCTCGCCAGCGGGGACACGTCACCAATCTGGTTGTTCGAGAGGTTGAGGCTTCTCAACGCGGTGAGCCCCGCCAAGGCCGACACATCGCTGACCTCATTCTTGGTGAGGTCGAGGCTGTCAAGGCTGGACGCGTATGAGAGGGGCGCAACATCCCGGATGCTGTCGCCAGAGCAGTGCAAGGAACGGATCGATGCCATCTGCGACTCGGTGATGGGCGCGGTGGTTGGCAAGCCCAGCTGCCGGGTGATGCAGGCTTTCAGATTCCCGTCGGCGAACACCACCACGTCTGAGGGCGCGGCGTGAGCGGCTCCCGCCCCGACCGAGAACATCGCCACACCCATCAATAGGCCACTCGTGAACCTGCAAAAACGCCCCAAACGCCCCAAAGAAGACACGAATCCCACTACTCCAACGATCACGACAGAAGATGAACGCCTCAGCATCGCCCAGCTGTCACGTTCCGTCCCCGAACTGATCTTCAGATGTCACACAAAGTAGGTATGATGCCAAACCGTCCTCGGACGAGGATCCGTGCCAGGGCAGTGAAGCGCCGCCGGGGAGAAGTGCGGTCGGAGAGCCTTGCTCGTGGTTTCCTCAGCCCACCGGCGGCCGGCGTCAGCAACGTCTCCAATGACGCCGCACGCAATCTGTACGGGACTCGCGCCGACAGCCTGGCGCAGGTTCTTACGCTTTTGGCCATTGCCAGATGGACACCCCATCTGGCAATGGTGGGGCCCGAACCACGCAACGGCCCGCGCTTCACACCGACATAGCAACCTGTGGGACGCCTCCCCATCGGGTAACGTCTGGTCAGAACGACACGAACACGCTCGAAGGAAGCTACTGCTTACAACCCGTCTGGCCTCGCAGACAGCCATCCCTTGAAGTGTTCCCGAACTGCCTTGCGTCGCGATGGTTCGAGCATGAACGTGTCAATACCGCCGTCGTACGGTGCGTAGAGCGCGCTCAGATCGGGTGGGGCGATCAGTAAGTGAGCAGTACCGGCGGCGGCGAGATCCAGCAGCAGTTCTCTCCGTTGCAGGCCGAGGCTGGAGTCGACCCAGAAGAAGGAGGGTATCGCCATCCCTTCGATGTCGCCGGAACGTCCTTTCCGCCACGCGCGTCGACACGGAAGGGCTTCAGCGCTCCAACCAGCGGCGCCATCGCGCTCGTCCCAGTCCTCAGCGATCGCCACCAGCGTGCTCGAGCGACCCGCGATCTGAGTCAGCACCTCTCGCTGGCGACGGCGGACCTCCCAGCGGTCCTGGCTGCTGTCAGCGAGGCGTCGGCCATCCGGGAACGTGTGAAACCTGACCCACCGATCGGGGTAGGCGCGACGGAGCCCGTCGGCAGTCGGTTCCGACCGTGCCCACAGCGCCTGCCACCTCGCGGTCAACGTGGCAAGATCGTCGTCGGCAGAGGGAGCATCGAAGCCGCCTGCAAATCTGTCCGTAGTTGCCATCTCCTTCACGCGGTGATCAAGATGCCGCGGCGGCGGTTCGTCTGATCAAGGCGTCTCTGACGCCGCTGTTCACACCCTGCCATGGGCAGCGCTCCTTGTCACGAGCCGATCGTCCAAGCTGTCTGCACACGCTGCGCGCGCCGGAGGGAGTGGGTAGTGAGAAGTGACACGCCTACCGTTGAGAACAGCCGCACGGTGATCCTGAGAGCTATTGACAGGGCGCCGGCGGCTCGCTCCCACGCGCTCAAAGTCGGAGCAGTTCAAACCCTCGAAGGCTGTGGGACGAGCGCATGTCTCCAAAAGTTGATTTGAGTCGTCCGGGCGAGGCATGCGCTGTGACTCTAGTTACAGTCGCCTCCATGACTACGCGCGCGACGTCAACACAATCGCCAGGATTCACCCTCAACGTACGTATGGCTGGGTTCGGGCATTATCAACCGAGCCGTGTCGTGACCAACGACGATATTGCCGCCATTGTCGATACCAACGATGAGTGGATCAGGCAGCGCGTGGGCATCCGGGAGCGACGGTTCGCGGAGACCGAGACCGTGGCTGACATGGCCGCGTTCGCCGCTCGTGATGCACTGAACCGCACCGAGGTACCCGCATCGGCCGTGGACCTCGTGATTGTTGCTACGTGTACGAACGTCGACCGATCGCCGAATACCGCCGGGCGAGTCGCGGAAATGCTGGGACTATCCGGTGCGACGGTTTTCGACGTGAACGCCGCTTGCTCTGGTTTCGTACATGCTTTCGCGTTGGCGACTCAGGTAATCGCCACGGGCGCCGCCTCAACTGCGCTCGTGATCGGGTCCGAGCGGCTCAGCGACGTGACCGACTGGTCCGATCGCTCGACCTCGGTGCTGATCGCGGACGGCGCCGGAGCCGTCATATTGCGTGCGAGCGCCACCGGCGGCGTGTCTCGCGTTGTCTGGGGTTCAGCCCCCGGCCTCTCGAATGCGGTGCGTATCGAGCGACCATCCGAGAAGTTCAGCCAGGACGGTAGCGCCGTGCTCCGATGGGCTATCACTGAGGCGGCGGGTCATGCCCGATCAGCTATCGAAGCGGCCGGCCTTACACCCGAGGACATCGGTGTTTTTGTGCCCCATCAAGCCAACCTGCGGATCATCGATCCACTCGTCGAACAGCTCGGCTTCACCGAGACAGTGATTGCGCGGGATATCGAAGAGTCAGGCAATACCTCGGCTGCGAGCATCCCTCTGGCTCTCTCCAAACTCGCTAGTCGGGGAGAACTTCCGCCTTCGACACCGGTCCTTTTCTTCGGGTTCGGCGGAGGATTCTCCTATGCCGGGATAGTGGCGCTCTCACCCGAGGCGCGCTGAACGAGCGCGCTTAGCTGTGTTGCCAAGCGCGCGGCTAGCGCTTTACGAGCCCTGCTCATCGCTCAGCCGCAAGACGGTCGCCGCCTCGAGCGGTGTCGTACAGAGTGGGTGTGAGTTCGTGATGGTTCGCGTCCTGCCAACCTGCGCGATGCCGAAGAGGAAGGAAGCGGGGCGGGATTCGACGACAGTTTGGGGCGAGACTAGCTGGCGGGCGGTCGCCATGTTAGAGATGATGGCTCGGTGGCGACCGAAAGCGCTGGCTTAAGAGCACGGAAGCTTGCTGAGTCCGATTGGGAGTGGATCCAGCAGTGGTTCGCCGATCCCGTTCTCAACGCGCGCCTCGGCCCCTTGGATGACGCATGGCTACGCGAGGTCCTGGCTATGGAGCAAGGAGTGCAGCTCGTTATCTGCGGGCCCAGCGGCCAACCCGTGGCATTGGTCGGATGTGCTTGGGGTGCTGCCGGTGCTCCACACGCGCTTACAGACGTCGCCGTAAAGCCACAACTTCGTGGCTGCGGATATGGGCGAGAAGCTTTGTGCACGGCGACGAGCTACCCGGGGCACCCCGTAGGCGCTGGCTGGCTCGCCTTCGTCGACCCCAACAACTCCGATGCCTTCTCCTTCTTCACTCGATGCGGTTGGCAACACGAAGGCCTTGATGCGGGTATGCGCCGCTTCGCCACCCGTATGCCGGCGAGGCGATGACGGCTCTTCGCGTCAACCTTCGCAGCTGCGTTCAGCCGTGATGGCCACGATGCTGCCAGGCAACATCAATGCGTCGTCCGTTTGAGTTCGAGCCATCGATTGAGCAGATCTTTGGACGGAGTCGGATGCACCCGGCCTCTCTCGATGATCCCTTTCGTGTCCGCAGGACGGCGCTCTCGAGCGGGCCAGCGAGACCTAGTTGTATGAGGCCAGGAAGGCCGGTGTCGCTGAAGCGGGCGGCTTTCCGCGGTGAGCGCGGTCGGGCCGGTGGTGTTTGTTATGCAGGTTCTAGGCTTCCGAGGCGCTCTCGCGCCCTTCAGCGCGTTAGCGAATGCCGCAGAACGGCAGCAGAAGCCGTCGAGATCTACCAAGACACCCGGTGGCAGCCGGCTACCCGGCCCTGCTACCTCGACGTCCCGACCGCCCGCGCGCTCCGCCGAGATGGTGTGACCATGGTGAGGATCACCCGCCGCCGCTTCGGCGGGTCATGGCCGTTCCGGAGTCAGCGTCAGCGCCAGGGGCACGACATCTCGCTCAGCCGTAACCTCGAGTACAAGGCCGGCTGGTGACCCCGCGGGAAGCCATGGCGTTTCATCGGATCTGCCCGCGAAGATGAGCCGTCTGCGCACCCGTGTGGAGGGTGGTGTTCTCTGAGGATGCCGAGTGCGGGGTGCCAGCGGCGGCGGTGTCGCCGCTGCGGAGCGGCCCCGACGGTGAGTCGAGACGCCCTCGCCGCCGGGGCCGCGTCGACGCGAAGAGAGAAGGAGGAGGTGGGCACGATCGCCAACGACGCGTGAGCCCGATGGTAGTGATGAGGCATATCCCCGCGGTGACGGCGAGGAAAGTCAATGCGGACATGAAGCAGCTGGCCCATTCGGAGTCGGCAGCGGGAGAGTTCATCAGGGCGAGCGGAGCCGGCCCGAACGGGGCAATGAGTACCATGAGCCGGCTCCCGAGGTCTTTCTTCCTGAATGGAGTGATCGTCGCCACTGGCTCACCTCGGGGTCGCGTACATCCGGCAAATATCCACGAAAGTGGATCGGAATGCGGAGGTCATGGTCGCCGCGGAGCGTGTTCGGAACAATGGGACCGTGGCCCCCGTTACCCTGGACACCCGATCGTGGGCGCGACGCGAGCATTTCGATCACTATCGGGAAGCCTCGCCGTGTGTACGTACTCGATCACTGTTGAGGTCGACGTCTCGTCGCTCGTGGATGCCGTCCGCCGGAGCGAGAGCCGTCTGTACGTGACGCCGATCTGGGCCCTCGCAACCATCGTGAACCGACACGACGAGTTCAGGATGCGGCTCGATGAGAGGGGGCGTGCCGCCGTGTGGTCGGTGCTGCACCCGTCCTTCACGGTCTTACACGCCGAGTCGGAGAGTTTTTCGGCGGCGTGGACGCGCTACGACTCCGACTGCTCGACGTTTCATGATCGCGCCGCACTCATCGCGGACTCTCACGCGAAGCAGCAGAAGCCGTTCGCGGACCCGACGCTTCCTCCAAACGCATTCGACGTATCCAGCATCCCCTGGATCTCCTTCACGGCGTTCACCCTCAGCATTCGCGACGCCTGGCGTCACCTCGCCCCGATCTTCACCATCGGCCGGCACGGCACCCGCGATGACCGCGTCATGATGCCACTCGCAGTTGAGGCCCACCATGCCGCCGTCGACGGATTCCACGTCGCCCGGTTCTTCAATGAGCTGCAGGATCTGTGCGGTCACACCGATTGGGTCCGCTGACGCCGTTTGGCGGCGATGAAGAGTCGATTCCTGGCGCTAGAGTAAGCGGACTTGGGGAAGGGATGCGAATGTCCGGTGCGGTGGAGAAGCTCGGCGGAGATCGGCAGCGGCGCCCGTTCGGTCGGCTGAGCGTGCAGTCGCGGTTGCTCGTCATGCTGCTCGTCGTCGGCATCGTCGCGGCGGGTGTGGTCGGACTGATCGGCTACATCAGCGGTCGAGACTCGCTGCAGGCGGCGATCGTTGACAAGCTCACGGCGGCGCGGGAGCTGCGCACCGGCGAGGTCTCGGCCCTGATCGGCGAAATCCAGCGCGAATCCTCTCTCGCCACGGACAACTCCAGCGCCCGCGACGCATCGATCGCGCTGAACGCCGGGTGGGCGGCGTTGTCGTCGGCGGCGGTGACGCCGACCGAACGGACGGAGCTGGAGAGCTACTACCGGGAGTCGTTCCTGCCGGGCCTCGAGAAGGCGACCGGCGAGCGGTATGCGGATGGCGCGTTCATCCCGGACAGTGCCGCCGGCGCCTACCTGCAGTACTGGTACACACGTCAAGGCGGCGGCTCCGCGGCATCCCTCGACCTCAAGGACGCGGGCGACGGGAGTGCGTACAGCGCCGCCCACGCGATCGCGCAGGGGTACTTCGCGAACCTCGTCGAGACCGTCGGCTACCAGGACGTGCTGGTGATGAATCTCGACGCGGACGTGGTCTTCAGTACCTACAACACCCCCGCGCTGGGGACGAGCCTCGATGGAGGGCCGTTCCGCGACAGCAAACTGGCCGAGGGATATCGGAAGGCGATGGCGACGAACTCTGTCGACACCGTCGTGACCACTGACATCGAGTCATGGGCACCCTCCCAGGGCGCGGCTGCGATGTGGGTCGTCTCGCCCATCGGCGACGAGTCAGGCATCACGGGCGCGATGGCTCTGCAGATTCCCGTCTCATGGATCAACGACGTAACGACCGGCTACGAGCAGTGGAAGTCGCAGGGCCTGGGCGACACTGGGGAGGTCTACCTCGCCGGCACGGACGGCCTCATGCGGTCGAACTCGCGCCAGCTCATCACCTCCCCGGAGACATACGCGCAGGGCGTCATCGACAACGGCACATCCGCTGAGGATGCGAACCGCATCGTCGAGGTCGGCGACTCGACGATCCTGCAGAGCGTCGACCAAGAGCCCGTGCGCCGTGCACTGGCGGGACAGACGGGAAACATGGTCTCCGGGCAATACATCGGCTCGGAGAGCATCACGGCGTACGGCCCTGCGAACATCGAAGGACTCGATTGGGTGGTGGTCGCGCGGATGGAGACAACCGAAGCGTTCGCTCCGGTTGCAGACTTCACCCGCACGCTGCTTCTATCGGTGCTGGGCCTGATCCTCGCCATTAGTGTGCTCTCGCTGCTGCTGTCGCAGGCCTTCACCGCCCCGCTGCGGCGGCTCGCAGCTGCCGTTCGCCGCGTCGCCGGGGGCGACTACGGCGTGCGCGTCGCCGTCGGCGGCGTTGACGAGATGGGGGAGCTGTCGCGGGACTTCAATGAGATGGCGGCGGGACTCCAGATAAAGCAGGACCTCATCGATAGTCAACGCGAGGAGAACGAGCGGCTCTTGCGCACCCTCATGCCGGACAGCCTGGCGGCTCGCTATCGCGAGGGTGAGCAGACGATCGCGGAGCAGCACGAGGACGTCGCCGTCGTGTACGCCGAGCTGCTCGGCGTCGATGACTTCTCCCGCGCGCTCGACGGTCAGCAGGAGACCCACGCGCTCAACGAGCTCATGCGAGGCTTCGAGGAGGCTGCGGAGCGTGTCGGTGTCGAGTCCGTGCGTACACTGCGGGGCGGCTACCTCGCCAGCTGCGGGCTGACGATCCCCCGCGTGGACAATGCGCGCCGCGCTGTCGAGTTCGCGCTCGAGATGCACACTCATGTGCGACGTTTTAACGAGCGCACCGGCTCGAGTCTGGAACTTCGCGCCGGTGTCGACACCGGCGCCGTGACGAGTGGCCTCGTGGCTCGTTCGAGCCTCGCCTACGATCTTTGGGGCGAAGCCGTCGACCTCGCCAGTCGCGTCCGTCGCGCCGTGGACGCGCCGGGCGTCTACGTTAGCGACGCCGTGCACGACCGCGTGCACGGGCTCTGGGAGTTCACTGAGGTCGGCACCGTCGACTCCTCCGGTCGTACGAGCGCGGTCTGGCGGGTCACCGAATGATCCCCGTCCTCGCCGAGGGGTGGGTGTGGTGGGCCGCGGCCCTCGCCATCGGCGTTCCGCTGGTTCTTGTAGCGCTTACGGAGATCATCGGCGTGCTGCGTCGTCGTCGGAACCCCGCCGTGCGCCCCTTGCTCCTCCTGCGCAATGCGGTCGTCCCGGTGGCAGCCCTCGTCGCGCTGCTCGCCTTCGCGACACGGTCCGACCAGGACCTCGTCTGGGTGCGCATCGTCGGTACGATGCTCGGGTTCCTGCTCATCCTGCTGGTGCTCAGCGGTGTCAACGTTGCCTTGTTCTCGACGGCGCGCGAGGGGACATGGCGCGAGCGTGTGCCGACGATCTTCGTCGAGATCGTGCGGCTGCTGCTGGTCGTGGTCGGCCTCGCCGTGCTGTTCCAGGTGGTCTGGAACGCCGATATTGAGGGGTTGATCGCAACCCTCGGCGTCACCTCCATCATCGTGGGGTTGGCGTTGCAGAATGCGGCCGGCGGCATCGTCTCCGGACTGCTCGTCCTTTTCGAGCAGCCCTTTAAGCTCGGCGACTGGATCGAGACGGATGGTGCGTCGGGGCGCGTGGTCGAGGTCAACTGGCGCGCTCTGCATATCGACACCGGTTCGGGGCTGCAGGTGATTCCCAACGCGACTCTCGCCGGCGCATCATTTCGCAATCTGAGCCGGCCCGCCGGGCCCTTCGTCGTCGTCGTTCCCGTCGCGTTCGCACCGAGCGATGCGCCGCACGAGGTGGCGGCTGTGCTGCGCCGCACGGCGGACGACATGCCGATGCGGATCCCCGAACGGCCCTCGGCCGTGCAGTACGGCGGATCCGGTGCCTACACCGTGGAGATCCCCGTCGCCGCGCCGAGTCAGTCGGACGAGACGGTCGCGGAGTTCTTCGGGCGGCTGTGGTACGCGGCGCGTCGCCACGGCCTGTCGCTCGACAAGGTAGGGCCCGACGACGCCGCGAACGAGGCGCGCGTGCGCGCGGCGGTCGAGGTTTCGGCCCGCGCCCTCCACCTCGACGATGAGCTGCGCACGGCGGCTCTGAGCGCGTGCACTACCGAGCAGTACGCGCCGGGGGAGTACCTCGGTCGAGCGGGAGCCGTGCCCTCTGTCGTGTGCTACCTCGTCGAGGGCTCCGCGCGGCTGACCGTGCCCACACCGCGGGGAGACGTCGTCTGCGGAGATCTGCGCGAGGGTGAGTTCGTGGGGACGGCTGCTGTGACGCGCGAGCCGGCTCTCGTGACCGCTGTCGCCGCGGCTCCGACGACCCTGCTCGTTCTGCCCGTCGATCTCGTCGCCCGGATCATTCGGGCCTACCCGATGTTCGCATCGGAGTTGGGCGCAGACATGGAACTGCGGCGAGCGCAGGTGGAGCGCGCGCTGCGGGACCGTCCACCCGTCCCCGCCTCTGGGTGACGTCCGGCGGCCAGGTCGCTGACGCTGCCCTGCCGCCGTGTCCGATTTCCGCGAGCCACCGCGCGTCGAGCGTGTCAGGCTGGGAACATGAACTCATCGCCCGGCACCTCCGCGATGACGTTCGACGAGCGCTACCGCGCCATCGACGCCCGTGACGCGCGCTTCGACGGTCAGTTCGTCACGGCGGTGCGTTCGACCGGCATCTACTGCCGTCCCAGCTGTCCCGCGCGCACGCCCAAGCCCGCCAACGTCACGTTCTATCCCACGTCGGCCGCGGCCCACGAGGCGGGGTACCGGGCCTGCAAGCGGTGCCTGCCGGAAGCCGCGCCCGGCTCACCCGCGTGGGACCTGCGCGGTGACATCGCCGGACGCGCGATGCGGCTCATCGCCGACGGCGTCGTCGAGCGCGAAGGCGTTCCGGGGCTCGCGCGCCGCCTCGGCTACTCGGCTCGCCACCTCACGCGCCTGCTGACCGCCGAGCTCGGCGCCGGGCCCCTCGCCCTCGCCCGCGCTCAGCGGGCGCATACCGCGCGGATGCTCCTCGTCTCCACCGACCTACCGGCCGCCGACGTCGCCTTCTCCGCCGGATTCGCCAGCGTCCGTCAGTTCAACGACACGGTGCGCGAGGTGTTCGGCCTCTCGCCGAGCGACCTGCGTGCGCGCCGACCGGCGGCGGCGCGCGCAGTGAGCACACCTGCGGCGGGGACGATCGACCTCGTGCTGCCGTACCGTGCACCGTTCGATGCCGCGGGGCTCTTCGCGTGGATGCGCGCCCGCGCCGTCGCGGGAGTCGAAGAGGCCGGCGACGACGCATTCGCCCGCGTTCTGCGTCTGCCCGGGGGCCCGGTCTGGTTCGCGATCCGGATCGATGGCGCGGGGAAGCTGCGGCTGAACGCCCGGTTGACCCACCTCGGCGATCTTCCTGTGCTGGTGAGCCGCGTACGGCGGCTGTTCGACCTCGACGCCGACCCGACGGCGGTGGATGCCGCGTTGTCGGCGCATCCTGCCGTCGCGCCGCTGGTCGCCGCGACCGGCGGCATCCGGGTGCCCGGCACCGCCGACCCGCACGAGATGCTCATCCGCGCGATGATCGGTCAGCAGATCACCGTCGCGGCCGCACGCACGGCTCTGACCGCGCTGACGGCCGAACTGGGGGAGCGCGTGGCGCCGCATGACGGCCTCGACCGCCTCTTTCCCACGATGACGGCCATCGCCGAGCACGGGAGCGAGGTGCTGCGCGGCCCCGCCGCGCGCATCCGCGCGGTCACCGGTGCCGCTGCGGCGCTCGCCTCGGGCGCGCTCGAGCTGGGTCCCGGCGATGACAGCCTCGCGCAGCGCGAGGCGCTGCTGGCACTGCCCGGCGTCGGACCCTGGACCGCCGACTACGTGCGCATGCGCGTGCTCGGCGACCCCGACATCACCCTGCCCGGCGACGTCGCCGTCCGCGCCGGAGCGGCAGCGGCGGGCATCCCCGGCGACCCGCGCGGGTACGAGGCGTGGGCCGTCCGTGCCGCGCCCTGGCGCAGCTATCTCACCGCCCACCTCTGGCGCGCCGCGCCGACCACGGCGATCCGTGACCCCCGCGCACGCACCGCACCCCGCGAACGGAGCCCTCGATGACCGCGACCATCCAGACGATCCCCACTGCCGACGGCCCCTTCACGCTGCTCGCCGATGACCGCGGACGCGTGCTCGCGAGCGGCTGGAGCGCTGACCCCGCCGCCATCCTCGGCCGGATCGCCCTCGCCCCCGGGGACGTCCGCGAGGGGGAGACGGATGCCGCATCCGCCGTGGACGCGTACTACTCGGGTGACCTGACGGCGATCGACACGGTCGCCGTCGCCCAGACCGGCACCGCTCTGCAACTCGAAGGGTGGGCGGCGTTGCGCCGCATCGCCGCGGGCCACCCCCTCACGTACGCGGAGTTCGCCGCCGCGCTGGGACGGCCCGCGGCCGTGCGCGCCGCGGCATCCATCTGCGCCCGCAACGCCCCGGCCCTGTTCGTGCCCTGCCATCGGGTGCTCCGCACGGGCGGTGCCCTCGGCGGTTTCGCCTGGGGTCTCGACGTGAAGCGCGCGCTGCTCGCGCGGGAGTCGGTCGCGCGCGCCTGAGGCGCCGCTGTGAAAAAATCCTTGCCCCCGGTGAACGCAGCGGCATAGGCTGGAGGGCTGTCGCGCCCGTGCGGAAACCGCGTGGGCCGCAGTCCCCGTTCACCGACTCCCTGGAGGAAGCCATGTCCACGGCCATCGTCACCACGAAGCCCGCCTTCCTCCGTCCGTCGAACGCCGCCCCGGCCGCGTTCGAGGCCGCCGGAGTCGGTCGGGGATAACGCGCCGCGCGTCCTCCTTCGGCGGCATCGTCCCGCCGCGCGTTACCTCCGACAGGGCCTCACCGTCCTGCCGCGCCTTCGTGCGCCCACCCGTCACCTCCTGCCGGCCGCGTGACCCCGGCATCCGTTCCACCCCTCCGCAAGGATCATGACCTCTTCCTCTTCGCCCTCCGAGCTCGCCCCTCCTGCCGCGCGCCTGTCGACGGTGCGCGCGCTCGCACGCCTGTATCCCTTCGCCAAATCCGTCCTGCCCCGACTCGTGCTCGGCGCCGTCAGCGCGCTCGTGGCGAGTCTGCTCGCCCTCTCGATTCCGCTCGTGCTCGAAGTGCTCGTGCAGGGTCCCATCGCCGCGGGAGCGAGCGCCACCGGCGATCGCAGCCAGCTCGTGTGGGGCGCCGCTCTCATCCTGGTGCTCGGCCTGCTCGAAGCCGTCATGGTGTGGCTGCGGCGCTGGTTCGTGCTGGCACCGTCGACCAAGGTCGAGTACGACCTGCGCACGAGCTTCTACGAGCGCCTCCAGCGCCTGCCGGTCGCGTTCCACGACCGCTGGCAGTCGGGACAGCTGCTCTCGCGCATGATGCAGGACATCAGCATGCTGCGGCGCTGGATGGCCTTCGGCATCGTCCTGCTCGTCGTCAACCTGCTGACGATCCTCGTGGGGATGGCGCTGCTGTTCCGTTGGCACTGGGCGCTCGGCGTCACCTTCCTGATCGTCTGCGCCCCGCTCTGGTACGCCGGCTACCGGTTCGAGAAGACCTACGGCACGCTCGCGCGCCAGAGCCAGGACCAGGCCGGAGACCTCGCGACCAGCGTGGAGGAGAGCGTCCACGGCATCCGGGTGCTGAAGGCGTTCGGGCGCGGCAAGCATGCCCTCCTCAAGTTCACCCGTCAGGCCGAGACCCTCCGCGAGACCGAGCTGAGCAAGGCGCGCGCCGTCGGCTGGATCTGGTTCTGGCTCGTGCTGCTGCCCGAGATCGCGTTCGCGTTGTGCCTCGGCGTCGGCATCGTGCTGCAGCAGCTCGGCCAGCTCGGCATCGCCGAGCTCGTCGCGTTCTTCGCGATGGCCACCGTGCTGCGCTGGCCGATGGAGTCGATCGGCTTCCTCTTCTCGTTCCTGCTCGACGCCCGCACCGCGAGCGACCGCATCTTCGAGGTGTTCGACGAGGAGAACACGATCACCGATCCCGCCGCGCCCGTCGTGCTGGGCGCATCGCGCGGCGCACTCGCGTTCGAGGGCGTGCACTTCCGCTACCAGGATGCCGTGGCGCGGGAGCGGGATCTGCTCGACGGCATCGATCTCACGCTCGTGCCGGGCGAGACCATGGCGCTCGTGGGGCTCACCGGATCGGGCAAGACGACCTTGACCACCCTGCCCGCTCGCCTGTACGACGTCACCGCAGGGCGCGTGACGATCGATGGCGTGGACGTCCGCGACCTCACCCTGAAAGAGCTGCGCACCCACGTCGGCATGGCCTTCGAGGACTCGACACTGTTCTCCCAGACCGTGCGCGAGAACGTGCTGCTGGGTCGTGAAGACCTGGCGCCGGCCAGCGCGCAGGCCGAGGCGGTGCTGCGTGAGGCGCTCGCCGTCGCGCAGGCCGGTTTCGTGGACGAGCTGCCCGACGGGGTCGACACGATCATCGGCGAAGAGGGGCTCTCGCTCTCGGGCGGTCAGCGCCAGCGCCTCGCGCTGGCCCGTGCGATCGCGGCCCGTCCGGCCGTGCTCGTGCTCGACGACCCGCTGTCGGCGCTCGACGTCGACACCGAGGCGCTCGTGGAGGACGCCCTGCGCGATGTGATGGCCGACACGACGACCCTCGTCATCGCGCACCGACCCTCGACGGTCACCCTCGCCGACCGGGTGGCGCTGCTCGAAGAGGGGCGCATCACCGCCGTCGGCACCCACACCGAGCTGCTGCGCACCAGCGAGCACTACCGGCACGTCATCTCGAGCCTCGAGGATGCCGAAGCACAAGAGAACACCCGCCTGCGGGAGACGGAGGTGAACCTGTGAGTACGGCATCCGTCGCCGGAACCACCGGTGAAGACCGCTCGGACTACACGCGCGACGAATCGCGTTCCATCCGGCAGCGTTCGCTGCGGCTGCTCGGATCGCTCGTCGATCCGCTGCGGTGGCAGCTCGTGCTGGCTCTCGTCGTGCTGGTGATCTCCACCGCGCTGCGCGTGGCCGGCCCCGCTCTGATCGCCTACGGCCTCAACACGGCGCTTCCGCAAGCCATGCAGGATGCCGACTGGATGCCCACCATCGTCATCGTCGTCGTGTACCTCCTCGCCGGCGTCGGCGGTGCTGCGCTCATCGGCTGGTACGCGGTCGTGGCCGCGCGGCTGACGCAGGCTGTCATGCTTGACCTGCGCACCCGCATCTTCCTGCACACGCAGCGACTGAGCCTTGAGTTCCACGAGTCTTACACGTCGGGGCGCATCATCTCGCGTCAGACGAGCGACCTCGACTCCATCCGCGAGCTGCTCGACGGGGGCCTGAACGAGCTGGTCTCGGGCGTGCTCTACGGGGCGTTCACCCTGATCGCGCTGCTGCTGCTGGACTGGCAGTCGGGTGTCATCCTCGCGGTCGCCGGCATCCCGCTGTACCTGCTGATGCGCTGGTTCTACCGCAACTCGCAGCGTGCGTACCGCGAGTCGCGAGTGGTCAGCGCGAAGGTCATCGTCAAGTTCGTCGAAACGATGACCGGCATCCGCGCCGTCAAGGCGTTCCGCAAGGAGCCGCGCAACGACGAGGAGTTCGGCGAGCTGTCGGGTCAGTACCGCGACGTCAACATGCGCTCGCTGCGCCTGTTCGGAACGTTCGAGCCGGGCATGATGGCGGTCTCCGCGTTCGCCGTGGCCGGTGTGCTGCTCTGGGGCGGTCTGCGGGTGGTGGACGGGGCGCTGCTGGTGGGAACGCTGCTGGCCGCCGTGCTGTACGTGCGGAACTTCTTCTCGCCCCTCCAGGAAGTGGCGATGTTCCTGAACTCGTACCAGTCGGCGACCGCCGCCCTCGAGAAGGTCTCGGGGGTGCTGGAGGAGCAGCCCACCGTTCCCGACCCTGCACGTCCGGTCGACCTGTGGAAGGCCGCGGGGCACGTCGAGTTCCGGGACGTCGTCTTCGGCTACTCCGACGAGCGCACGATTCTGCCGCACTTCTCGCTCGACATCCCCGCCGGTCAGACCATCGCCCTGGTGGGAACGACCGGGGCCGGCAAGTCGACGCTCGCCAAGCTCGTGTCACGGTTCTACGACCCGTCGCGAGGCGCCGTGACACTCGATGGCGTCGATCTGCGGGAGCTGCACCCCAAGGACCTCCGCCGCGCCATCGTGATGGTCACGCAGGAGGCGTACCTCTTCAGCGGCACGGTCGCTGACAACATCGCGCTCGGAAAGCCCGACGCGACGTTCGAGGAGATCCGCGCGGCTGCCCGTGCCGTCGGCGCGGACACCTTCATCGAGCGGCTGCCGGACGGGTACGACACCGACGTGAACAAGCGCGGCGGTCGCGTGTCGGCAGGACAGCGTCAGCTGATCTCCTTCGCGCGCGCCTTCCTCGCCGACCCCGCGGTGCTCATCCTCGATGAGGCGACCGCGTCGCTGGACATCCCCAGCGAGAGGCAGATCCAGGCCGCGCTGCAGACGCTGCTGGCCGACCGCACCGCGATCATCATCGCGCACCGGCTGTCGACGGTGTCGATCGCCGACCGCGTGCTGGTGATGGAGCACGGCCGCATCATCGAGGACGACACCCCCGCGGAGCTGATCGCCGGTACGGGCAAGTTCGCCCAGCTGCACAGCGCCTGGAAGCAGTCGCTCGTCTGACGCCGCCGACGCGGCCATCTCCACAACCGCAGATTCGGAGATGAGCAACAGAATCGGATGCCGGGGCTCTCGGCATCCGATTCTGTTGCGTTGGTCCGCTTCTGATGCGCGCCGGGTCGCCGCGCGCGGGGGCACGGTGCGGGCGCGTCAGCGGGCGAGGTGCAGGCCCTGCGCGATCGCGCGGAGGATCGCCGTCTCGACGCGCGGCCACTGGTGCACGACCTCGGCGTACGTGAAGCGGAGCACCGTGTAGCCGTGGGCGGTCAGTTCGCGGTCGTGGTGCAGGTCGCGGCCGCGGTCGGCGGCCGAGGAGTGGAAGGCATAGCCGTCGAGCTGGGTGACGAGCCGGTCCCCGATGAGGCCGTCGACGCGGTGTCCGAGCAGCAGCACCTGCTGGCGCACCGTCACACCGAACGCGCGGATCCGCGAGGCGAAGAGCGTTTCGATACCCGAGTCGCTCAGGCCCGTGACGTCGGCGGCCACCCGCCGCGCGTCGGGGGTGCGCCAGCGGTACCGCCGCAGCACCGGGAGCGGCAGTCGCTCGAGGCGGACGGCCGACTCCCACACCACCAGCGCGTCCTCGTACGGCAGACACCCGGCGATTTGCGCGAGGGCATCGGGCACCGACTCCACGAGGGTGTGCGGGTGCGACGGCACCATCGGCGCATCCCAGTGCATCACCGCCGCGTCGCCGGCCCGCGGCCGGTGTGCGTGAGCGCGGACGTGCAGGTGCGGCCGGAGCGTCGTGGCCGGCGGCATCCACCACCCTCGGTGCTTCGCGGCGGAGACACACGCCAGTCGGGCGCTGACCTCGGCGGCCTGCACCAGGGCTTGCGGGGCCGCGGACGTCGCCACCCAATAACGGCGCACGCGGCGCACTTCCCCCGCCGCAATGGCTGCCCGCAACGCCGTCGGGCGGATGCCGGCATCGAGCACCACCTGTCGATGCACGATGCCGCCACCCGCCGCCACCAGCTCCCCGATCCCCACCGTGTCAGCCTCGCCCACCGCGCACGGCCGCGGACACATCTGCGGGCGATCGTGCATAACCTGCTCGTGTCCGCTCCTGGGGAGGAGCCTCCGCCAGAGGAGCGGATGCGGACCAGATGAACAGATGCGGATGCCGAGGCGTGCGGCATCCGCATCTGTTGCTCATCTCCGCATCTGTTCAAGCGGGTCAAGCGGGTCAAACCGCGGCGATCAGTCGGATGCCGTGTCGAGGTCGACCTCGAAGGTCTCGCTGCGCCCGTCGGGGGTCGTCACGACCACCTCCCGCGTGCCGGAGCCGCCGGGGAACACCCGCAGCTCGAGGCCGTCGAGGTAGTCATAATCCGGACGGTCTTCGCGTGCGCCCCACGCCAGCACGGCGCCGGGGCGCACGTACAGCGGCAGCGTGTCGAATCCGTGGCTCTCGCGGCGCCACCGCCCGCCGGTGACGTGCTCGCCGCTCAGCAGCGAGGTCCACTCGCCGTCCGGCAGGTAGAACTCCACCTCCCCGCTCGCCGACATCACCGGCGCGACCAGCAGCGACGGGCCAAGCATGTACTGGCGATCCAGGTAGGCGACGGCCGGGTCATCCGGGAACTCCAGGGCCATCGGACGCAGCAGGGGGATGCCGGTGCGCGCGGCATCCACGCCGAGCTGATGCAGGTAGGGCATGAGCCGCATCTTCAGGTGGGTGAAGCGGCGGGTCACCTCCACCGCCTCCTCATCGAAGGCCCAGGGCACGCGGTAGGAGTCCGACCCGTGGAAGCGGGAGTGGGAGCTGAGCAACCCGAACGCCGTCCAGCGCTTGAACACCGCGGCATCCGGTGTCCCCTCGAAGCCGCCGATGTCGTGACTCCAGTACGCGAACCCGCTCATCGCGAGGGACAGGCCGCCGCGCAGCGTCTCGGCCATCGAGGTGAAGGTCGAGGTCGAGTCGCCGCCCCAGTGCACCGGCATGCTCTGGCCGCCCGCGGTCGCCGACCGTGCGAACAGCACGGCGTCGCCCTCGCCGCGGCTGGCGACGAGGACGTCGTGAACGGCGCGGTTGTACAGCTCGGTGTAGAGGTTGTGCATACGCTGCGGGTCACTGCCGTCGGCCCACACCACGTCGGTGGGGATGCGTTCGCCGAAGTCGGTCTTGAAGCAGTCGACGCCCTGTGCGCTCAGCGCGCGCAGCTTCTCCTGATACCACGCCGCCGCGTCGGGATTCGTGAAGTCGACCAGCCCCATCCCGGCCTGCCACAGATCCCATTGCCAGACGGAGCCGTCGGCGCGGCGCACGAGGTACCCGGCATCCGCCGCCTCGCGAAACAGCGGTGAGCGCTGTGCGATGTACGGGTTGATCCAGACGCACACGCGCAGGTCGCGCGCGTGGAGTCTCGCGAGCATCCCGTCGGGGTCGGGGAACACGCGCGCATCCCACTCGAAGTCGCACCAGTTGAACTCGCGCATCCAGAAGCAGTCGAAGTGGAACACCGACACCGGCAGCTCGCGGGCCGCCATCTCGTCGATGAACGAGGTGATCGTGGCTTCGTCGTACGCGGTCGTGAAGCTCGTGGACAGCCACAGACCGTAGGACCACGCGGGCACGATCGGCGGACGCCCGGTCAGTGCCGTGTAGCGGCCCAGCACGTCGGCGGGGGTCGGGCCGGCGATGACGAAGTACTCCAACACCTCGCCGGGCACCGAGAACTGCACGCGCTCGACGGCCTCCGAGCCCACCTCGAACGACACGTGACCGGGGTCGTTGACGAGCACGCCGTAGCCGCGGTTCGTCAGGTAGAACGGCACGTTCTTGTACGCCTGCTCGCTGGAGGTGCCGCCGTCGGCGTTCCAGATGTCGACGGTCTGGCCGTTCTTCACCAGCGGGCCGAAGCGCTCGCCGAGGCCGTAGACGAGCTCGCCGACGCCGAGATCCAGCTGCTCGTGCACGTACGCCGGCGCGACGCTCTGGCGCTCCCCGGCGCGGGCGTTGCCGACGATGCCGGTGTCGACCTGCGCGTCGGCGGCCACGCGCAGGTAGCCCTGCGACTTGAGGCCGCTGCCCGTGACCCGGCGGCCGTCGACCTCGAAGGAGAGATCCCACGGGGCGCCCGCCCTGATGCGAGCGGTGAGGATGCCGGCGCGGACGAGACCTTCGGTGTCCGTGATCTCGATGCCCTCGGCCGAGCCTCCCGCACCGGGGAGCGCAAAGCCGCCCTGCCACGGGGCGCCGGTGTGATGCGCGATCCGCACGCGGATGACGCCTTCGGCGGGGGAGGAGAGCGTCGTGGTCAGCACCGGTCGGTTGAGCACATCGCCGCGCCGTGCGATGACGGCGGTGGGGGCGGTGATCATCAGGCCGGGGCCGTCGGGGGTGTCGGGGATCTGCCACAGGTCGTACGCCTCCTGCGCATACAGGGCCGCGACACCGGGTCGTAGCTGCCAGAACCCGTCGGTGAACTTCATTACTTGACTGCTCCTGCCGTGATGCCCCGGGTGAGGGTGCGCTGGAAGATGAGGAAGAAGATGAGCGTCGGGACGATGCCCAGCAGTGCCGACGCGCTGGTCGTGGTGACGTCCATGAGGCGGTCGCCCTGCAGGACGCTGATGGCCACCGGAACCGTCTGGTTCGCGTTCGACGCGAGGAAGGTCAGCGGGATGAGGAACTCGTTCCACGTCCAGATGAAGAAGAAGATGAGCAGCACCGAGAGCGTCGGGCGGCTGATCGGGAAGACCACCCGCCAGAGGATCTTCCAGCGTCCGGCCCCGTCCAGGGACGCCGCCTCCAGCACCTCCTTGGGAAACGTCCCGTACACCGACGACAGCAGATAGGTGCCGAACGCGGCCTGCACCACGGTGAAGACGATGATCACCGACCACACGTTGTCGTAGAGACCGACCGACTTGAACATGTAGTACAGCGGGTACAGCAGCGCCTCCTGCGGCAGCAGGTTGGCGAGCAGGAACAGCAGCACGATCCAGGTGCGCCCGCGGACGCGCCCGATGCCGATCGCGAACGCGTTGAGCATGGAGATCAGCACCGCCAGCACCGCGACGATGCCGGAGATGAACACCGAATTCCACACCTTCTGCGGGAAGTTGACCCGTTCCCAGAACTTCGTGATGCCGGTGAAATCCAGTGCCTGCGGCAGGGCGAGCGGGCCGGAGGTGGCGTAGTCGGTGGGGGATTTGAACGAGTTCACGAGCACGAGGTAGAACGGCGCGAGGATGAGCAGCGCGCCGACGATGACGAGGGCCAGCAGCAGCCAGTCGACTCCGCGCTTGGTCACCATGCCGCCCCGACCCCGCGGGGCGCGGCGGCGGCGTGACGTCGTGGAGAGTACGGTTGCGGCAGCCATCACAGACCCGCCCTTTCTTTGCGTTCGAGGGAGTTCTGCACCCGGATGAAGACGATCGAGACGATGACGACGAGGATCGTGAGCACCGTGGCGATCGTCGCGCCGTAGCCGACGTCGCGCTTCGTGAAGAACTCCTGGTAGGCGTAGTACGACGGCACGAGAGTCGCTCCGGCCGGCCCGCCGCGGGTGATGACGTAGACCGGGCCGAAGACCTTGAGAGCGGCGATCGTGCAGGTGAGGGTCACGACGAAGATCTCCGGACGGATGATGCTCACGGTGATCGACGAGAAGCGCTGGAACCAGTTCGCGCCGTCGAGTTCGGCGGCCTCGTACAGCTCCGGGTCGACCCGCTGCAGCGCCGCCATGAAGACGACCACCGGGTACCCGATCTGCACCCAGACGAGGACCACCATGAGCACGAGAAGGGCGGACGGCATCTGTCCCAGCCAGTCGTAGGGGGCGATGCCGAGACCGCCGAGCAGCTGGTTCAGGGCGCCGTCGCTGCCCGGGCGCACGATCCAGCCGATCACGATGCCGGCGACGGCGACCGGGAGGATCTGCGGCAGGTAGTAGGTCGCCCGCAGGAAGCTGCCGACCTTGCCGCCGAACTTGCGCCCGACTACGTCGAACAGGACAGCGGCGATGAGAAGGCCCATGATCGTGGGGACGATCACCATCGCGATGACCATCCACACCGAGTTGAGGAACGAGGTCCAGAAGGCCTCATCGCCCACCAGCTTGATCCAGTTGGCGGCCCCGATGAACTCGGGTGCGCGCACTCCCTTCCAGCGGGTGAAGGTGAGGTAGACGTTCCAGATGAGTGGGACGATGACGATGATCAGCAGCAGGACGAAGCCCGGCAGCAGGTAGAACCAGTAGGTGCCGCGGCCGCGCCCGCGCTGCGGGATGGCGGGTTCATCGTCGATGACGCGGGTGCGGCGAGCGCGTGCGGTGAACGACATGGGGGTGCTTTCCGTTCGGCGGTGGGGGCGGCTGTCGGCCGCCCCCACCGGGTCTCACAGGGCTCAGCGGTAGTCCGCGGTGCCGTCGTCGTACGCCGTCCCCAGGTTCGCGTTCGTCGTCGCGGCATCCTGCGTGCCCGTCACCAGGCCCTGCAGCTGCTGGACGATCACGTCGTAGAAGCCGGGAGCGGGCCAGTCCGGGTAGAACGACAGTCCGTCCTGGCCGAGGATGCCGTTGAACGTCGAGATGAGGTCCTTGCTCTTCGCGTCGGTGATGTCCTTCGGATCGGCCGAGACGGGCAGGCCGCCGTTGTTGCCGATGATGGCCTGGATCTCGGGCCGCATCGTGATGTCGATGAACTTGTAGGCGAGGTCCTTGTTCTTCGCGTTCTCCGGCACGACCCAGAGGTTGCCCGAGGAGCCGAGCGAGAGCTTCGAGCCGGGGAAGGCCTGCATGCTCCAGTCGAACCCGGTCGCCTGCTCCGTGAAGCGTCCGTACCACCACGAGCCCGATACGAAGATGGGGGAGGTGCCGTTGATGAAGGCCACTCCGGCGTCTTCGGCCTTGATGGAGGAGACGTCCTTCGCGATGTAGCCCTTGGCGACGTAGTCCTTCAGGGTGTCACTGGCGTAGGTCGTCTCCGCGCCCTGCCAGTCGACCGGGTTCTTGTAGAGCTGGTAGTCGTTCACCCAGCCGCGGTCGGCCTTGGACAGGGCCAGCTGGTACCAGAGCTGTCCGAGCGGGTACTCGGCGCCTGCTTCTGCGAGCGGGGTGATGCCCTTCGCGACGAACGCGTCCAGCACCTTCACGAACTCGTCGTAGGTGGTCGGGATCTGCAGGCCCGCCGCGGCGAACGCGTTCTTGTTGTAGTAGACGCCGACGAACTCGCCGTAGTTGGGCACGCCGTACCATTTGTCCCCGCCCATGACGCCCTTCTCGGTGTACTTGGCAGTGGTCTGCAGCGACGGCGCCAGCTTGTCGGCCCAGCCGTACTGGGCGACCGCGTCGGAGATGTCGCTGATCAGTCCCGTGGAGGCGAGGAAGCCCGCGGTCGCGTTGCCCTTGTTGAACTCCATGACGTCGGGGGCGGCGTCGGTGTCCAGCACCTGGCTGGCCGTCTTCTGGATCTGTTCGAACGACTTCTCCTCGAACTCCACCTTCGCGCCGGTCTCCTTCTCGAAGACGGTGATGGCCTCGGCCCACGCCTTGCCCATCGCACTGTCCGCGCCCTCGTAGTGCCAGAGCTTCAGGGTCTGGCCGGCGCCGTCGGTGCTGCCACCGCCGGTGTCGCCGGAGGACGAGCAGGCGCTGACGCCCAGTGCTGCGGCGGTGAGAACGGCGGCGGCGGTCAGTACCCGCGCCCGCCCGGTGATGCGTGCCATCGACGGCACTCCTTTCGGTGGGCCGTCATCGGCCCGGTCTGTGGTTGCGGTGTTCAGTTGAAGGTGTCGAAGCGCTTCGATGAGGAGCGAACGAAAGCGCTTCCGGGGGAGGGGTCAGATGTGCAGGGGTGCGGTCACCGAGCCCGCGTCGCGGTAGACGGGTGCGAGGAGGTGGATGCCGGTCGGACGGCGCGGATCGTCGATCCTTGCCAGGGCGAGGTCGACGGCGAGATCGCACGAGGCCTCGGGGATCAGGGGGATGGTGTCGACCTGGATCGGCAGCTTCGTGGTGTCGAAGGAGGCGGCGATCGACACGATCGAGATGTCCTCGCCCACCCTGAGCCCGCGTTCGCCGAGGGCGGCGAGGACGGCGGCGTGCATGTCGTCGACACCGTGCAGCAGCAGTGCGCTGACACCGGCGTCGATGGCATCGCCGACGGCGGTGCGCACGGCATCCGTTTCGGTCACGACGTCTCCGGTCGTGGCGAACGTGTGCGTCAGCCCGCGCTCGTCGGCGCGGGCGGCGACGGCCCGGCGAACGCGCGGGGGGAAGTTCGAGAGTCGGTAGGTGCTCTCGGGTTGACCGATGAGGGCGATCTGCCGGTGGCCGGCGTCGGCCACCCGGTCGACGGCCAGGCGAGCGGCCGCTTCGAAGTCGAGGTCGACGCAGTCGACTCCCTCGTGGTCGTCCGGGATGCCGATGAACACCGTCGGGGTCGTGATCGCGCGGGCGATCTCGACGCGCTCGTCGTCGGGGGCGACGTCCAGGACGAGGATCGCGTCGACGAGTCCCGATGCGGTGACCCGATGCATCCCCTCGGAGGCCTGCTGATCGGTCAGCAGGAGGATGTCGTAGTCGTGTCGGCGGGCGGCCACGGCGGCGGCGAGCACGAAGGACATGTGGGTGGGCGCGTGGGTCTCGCGGCGCAGCGGCTCGGTCAGGGCGAAGATGTGCGTCACGCGTCCGGCGAGCATGCGCGCCCCCGCGTTCGGCGCGTATCCGAGGCGGTGCGCCGCGTCGACGACCCGGCGGCGGGTGTCGGGGGAGATCGGGCGCTTGCCGCTCAGCGCGTAGGAGACGGTGCTGATCGACACGCCGGCAGCCGCGGCCACCTCATCGATGCGTGCCATGCCGACTCCTCTGTCGTGTCGAAGCGCTTCGAGCGAAGCTGGTGATCACGATAGAGCGGTCGGCGTCGCCGACGCAAGAGTTTTGTGGAGATTGGCAACAAACAGAGGCGGCGAGCGGATTCTCGTCGCGCGGCCGTGCTGCTCCTAGAAGCGGACCTCGGCGACGACCTCGCCGAACTCGGTCTCACCGACCGGCGTGAACCCGACCCTGCGGAAGAACGCGTCGGGGCCGCCCTGTCCCTCCTCGTAGATCACGTGGACGTGGTCCATGCCGCGGGTGCGGGCCTCTTCGAGGAGCTGCTCGACGGCGAAGCGGCCGACCCCGCGGCCCTGGTCGTCGGCGTCGACGTTGATGCGCCAGAGCACGGAGCGGAAGTGTTCGCTCGGCGCGTCGGGATCGAAGTTCGCGCTCACGAAGCCCACGACCTCGTCGCCGTCGAGCACCACGCGCTGCCAGGCGGTGCTGGGGTTTGCCACCGTGCCCGCGACGGCATAGCTGGTGGGGGCGAGATACTGCTCCTGCCCCGGCTTGAGCGACATCGTGTTGACGGCGACGATCGTCGCGGCGGACAGTTCCTCGAGGCGCAGCTCGGTCATGCCCTCAGGCTACCCCGGGGGTGAGGGTGGTCGGCACCCTCCGAATGGTGAGAAAACACGCAGTGCCGCGCGTGCCGACGAGGATGCCGTGGCGCATGCCGAGAATTATCTTGACGTCAAGATAGTTTCTGTCGATGCGATAGCCTGGAGACGACCCCGCGACGCTCACCACGACGCCCACGACGACGCTCACGACGGAGAGATCACACGTGCCCGAGTCCACCATCATCTACACCCACACCGACGAGGCGCCGGCGCTGGCGACGGCGTCGTTCCTGCCGATCGTGAAGGCCTTCGCCGGTCAGGCGGGCGTCGAGATCGACACCCGCGACATCTCGCTGGCCGGTCGCATCCTCGCCGCCTTCCCGCAGCGCCTCGCGCCCGAGCAGCAGGTCGGCGACGCCCTCGCCGAGCTCGGCGGACTCGCCACCCTCCCCGAGGCCAACATCATCAAGCTGCCGAACATCTCGGCATCCATCCCGCAGCTGAAGGCCGCGATCGCGGAACTGCAGTCGCAGGGCTACGACATCCCCGGCTACCCGGACGACGCGTCGACGGTCGAGGAGAAGGACATCCGCGCCCGGTACGACCGCATCAAGGGGTCGGCCGTGAACCCCGTGCTGCGCGAGGGCAACAGTGACCGCCGTGCGCCGCTCGCGGTCAAGAACTACGCCAAGAAGCATCCGCACCGCAACAAGCCCTTCGCGGCAGGATCCAAGACCCGCGTCGCCACGATGGGCCGCGACGATTTCAAGAGCAACGAGAAGAGCTGGATCGCCGCTCACGATGACGTCCTGAGCGTCCGTCACACCGCCGTCGACGGCACGGTCACGGTTCTCAAGGAGGGGCTGAAGGTGCTGCCGCGCGAGGTCGTGGACGCCACGTTCCTCTCGGCGAAGGCTCTCGACGCCTTCCTCGCCGACACGATCGCGCAGGCCAAGGCCGAGAACGTGCTGTACTCCGTGCACCTGAAGGCCACGATGATGAAGGTCAGCGACCCGATCATCTTCGGTCACGTCGTGCGCGCCTTCTTCGCCGACGTGTTCGACACGTACGGTGCCCAGCTGACCGCCGCGGGGCTCAACGGCAACAACGGGCTCGGATCGATCCTCGCCGGCCTCGGCGAGCTCGCCGACGGTGAGGCCATCTCCGCCCGCATCGCGCAGGACCTCGAGACCGGCCCGCGCCTCAGCTACGTCAACAGCGACAAGGGCATCACCAACCTGCATGTGCCCTCCGACGTCATCGTCGATGCGTCGATGCCCGCTCTCGTCCGCAACGGCGGCAAGCTGTGGGGCGTCGACGGCGCCGAAGACGACACCATCGCCGTCATCCCCGACTCGTCCTATGCCGGCGTCTACCAGGCCGTGATCGACGACGTCATCGCCAACGGTCCCCTCGACCCGGCGACGATCGGCACCGTGCCGAACGTGGGCCTCATGGCGCAGGCCGCCGAGGAGTACGGCAGCCACGACAAGACCTTCGAGATCCCCGCCGACGGCGTCGTCGAGGTGCTGGACTCCGCCGGCACGGTGCTCATCGAGCACCACGTCGAGAAGGGCGACATCTGGCGCGCGACCCAGGCCAAGCACATCGCGATCATGGACTGGGTGCGCCTGGCCGTCACCCGCGCTCGTGCCACCGGCGCGCCCGCCGTCTTCTGGCTCGACGTCAACCGCGCCCACGACGCCCAGCTCATCGGCAAGGTGCACCAGGCGCTCGCGACGCTCGACACCGGTGACATCACCATCGTGATCCTGCCCCCGGAGGAGGCGACCCGCTACACGCTCGCGCGCCTGCGCAAGGGCGAGGACACGATCTCGGTGACCGGAAACGTGCTCCGTGACTACCTCACCGACCTGTTCCCGATCCTCGAGGTCGGCACCTCGGCCAAGATGCTCTCGATCGTCCCGCTGCTCGCGGGCGGTGGTCTGTTCGAGACCGGCGCGGGTGGCTCCGCTCCCAAGCACGTGCAGCAGCTCCTGGAGGAGGACTACCTGCGGTGGGACTCGCTCGGGGAGTTCTTCGCGCTGGCGGCGTCGTTCGAGCACCTCGCCGAGTTCACCGGCAACGCCAAGGCGAAGATCCTCGCCGACACCCTGGATGCCGCGACCGGCACCTTCCTCGAGGAGGACCGCTCGCCGGGGCGTTCGCTCGGAACGATCGACAACCGCGGCAGCCACTTCTACCTCGGTCTGTACTGGGCCCAGGAGCTGGCGCGCCAGACGGCTGATGCGCAGCTCGCCGCGGCGTTCGCCCCCATCGCCGACACGCTCGCCGCGGCCGAGCAGCAGATCGTCGCTGAGCTGAACGGGGTGCAGGGTCACCCGGTCGACATCGGAGGCTACTACCACCCCGACGCGGCGAAGGTCTCCGCCGTGATGCGCCCCTCCGCGACGCTCAACGCGGTCATCGACGCGCTCTGATCGACAAGCGGATACGGAGAACGGCCCGGGTCGACACCCGGGCCGTTCTCGTTGCGGCGTGCGCAGCGACTGACGTGCGAAACGTGCGTCAGTCGTGGATCCAGACGTCCACGCCCGTGGGAGACCAGTCGTAGATCTGCTTGGCGCGGTAGTTGGGCATGCCGACGCAGCCGTGGCTCTGCGCCGTGCCGAAGTTGTTGTGCCAGTAGACCCCGTGGAACGCCTCGTCGCCGTTGAAGTACATGACCCATTCGACGTTGGGGACGTCGTAGTTCCAGTACGGGTTGTTCGGGTCGGTGCTGGTCATCGTCTGCGAGCGGATGTGGCTGTTGATGCGGAAATGCCCCGTGTATGTCGGGGACGCCGCGACGCCGCTGGAGATCGGCCACGAGTCGACGACGCCGCCGTTCTCCTTCAGATACAGCATCTGCTCGCTGAGGTTCACCTCGAGCAGGCGCTGCAGCGTGACGGTGGATGCCGGGGTCAAGGTCACCGGCAGGACGAAAGCGGCCTTGCCGGCAGTCAGCTGCGCGGCGAACTCCTTCGCCACCGCGCTCGTGTCGCCGAGCGTGCGGCCATCGGCGCCGGGGACGCTGGTCTCGAGCACCGTTCCGTCGGAGTTGGTGATGACGGTGCCGTTGGCGGGGGCGCGGTTGACGGCCGCGGGCAGGGCATCGACGGAAGCCTGGATCTTGGCGGCATCCGCGGTGATGGAGAACGTTCCCGATGCGTCGGGCGTGATCTTCAGCCACGACGCGGCCGTGGCCGGATCGACCGGCACGGTGCGCTCCTCGCCGACGTAGAAGCCGATCGTCTGCAGCATGGCGTTGAGCTGATCGGCGGTGGACTGGGCCTTCTCGCTGCTGGCCGGTGCGGCGACCGGCACGGGGGAGGCCGAGACGGTCACGGTGCCGGTTCCCGCGACGAACGCGTCGTGGAGGGCTGCGGCGATCGCGTCGACGTCGAGACCCGTGCCCGCGACGGCCGGCGTGACGGCGTAGGACGTGCCGGTGAAAGACACCTGCGCCGGGACCGAAGCCGTGAAGGCGGACGGCAGTGCAGCGCGGAGGGCGGCGTCGGCCCGGTTGGCATCGAGCGTCACGGGCGCGTCGAGACTGTCGCCGAACCACTGCGTGACGTTCCACATCGGCCGCGCGTCGAAGGCCGATTCGGCGAGGCCGCGGGCATCGACGGCCGCGCCGAGCTGCGCGGCGGTGACGGTCGGACCGCCGTCGCCGAGGACGATCGTGGTCGCGCCCAGGCGCTGGTTGATCGCGTCGGTGGCGGCACCCGCGGTCATGAAGCCCACCGGCACTCCGGCGACGGCCGTTCCGGGGGCGATGAGCACGAGCGATGCGGTGGCGACTCCCGCGGCGAGGAGCGCGGCCGGGACGCCGATCCACAACCACAGGCGTCGCTTGCGCTTGGGCGAGGGTTCTGCGGGTGCCCACTGCACGGGAGGGGCGTCTTCGGGTGGCAGCTGTGCACCGTCGATCGCGTCGATCGGGCCGTCCAGGACGGCGGTCGCGGCGGTCGCGGGGCTCGCTGAGGAGGCGTCGGGCGAACCCTCTGCCTCTCGTCCCGTTGCAGGATCGGTCACCGAAACACCCCCGTGTTCTGCGCGGCCGCGCTCTCTTATGGTACGGGATGGACGCCGATCGCCGGCAGAGGTGTCCATCGGCGGCTGCCGACGCGCGTGCCGAGGGTCAGGGGGTCGGGCACGCGGCGGCGAACGCGCTCAGTGCCGACTGGATCTGCGCGGCGGCGCTCTGCAGCGACGCCAGGCGGGAGAGGTCGCCGCCCGCGATGGCGGACAGGTCGGCGGATGCCGTCGTGAAGCCCGATCGCAGCGGCGGCAGCAGATCGGCGACGCTGCGGTTGCCCACCGCTTGCGCGGCGTCGTCGAGGCGGGCGGCGACCTCGTCGAATGCCGCCACCGCCGACGACGGGTCGCCGGGGTCGAGGCGTTGCACCTGGGTGGCGGCGTCCTGGACGCTCGCGCGGACCGTCTCGCACGCCTGGCTCGTCGTCTGGGTGTCGCCGCCCGACGGCGCGGGGCCCGTCCCGCCGTCGGCGGCGCACCCGACGAGGCCGGCGAACGCTACGGCGGTCAGGAGGATCGCGGCGAGGCGGCGGGTCCGTGTCGTGACGGTCAACAAGTTCTCTCCTCTGGTCGGGCGTCGTGCAATGTAACAGTTTTGTAAATCGTCCTTCCGAATCCACGTCGATGCTTGCGGATGCGGCTTTCGTAAGGTCTACTAACAAACATGTCCGGATCTGATCTCCCGCGCGGCGCCGTCGAGGCGACATCGCCGGCCCGCTCCATCGTGGCGGGTCGCGCACTGCGCCACGCAGCGAAGGTGCTGCCGGAGCATGCGCGGGCGCACAATCGCGCGCTCGTGCTGCAGACCCTCTTCCACCAGGGTGCCATGAGTCGCGCGGACCTTTCCCGTGAGACGGGTCTGACCCGGGTGACGATCTCCGATCTGGTCGCCGAGCTCATCGACGACGGCTACGTGGCCGAACGCGGGATGCGCGAGGTGACGGGGCCGGGAAAGCCGGCGATCCTCGTCGACCTCGACCGGGACGGCCATCGCATCGTCGGGCTCGACCTCTCGGGCTCCGATCGTTTCCTCGGCGCGATCCTCACGCTCGACGGAGAGATCGTCGCGCGCCGGGACGTTGCGGTGCCGACCGACCCCGCCGACATCCTCGGCGCCGTCAGGGAGCTCGCGCGCCGCCTCGTGGCCGACGCGCATGCCCCGGTGCTCGGCGTCGGCGTCGGCAGTCCCGGCATCGTGGACGATCGCGGCGTCGTTCTCACGGCGCCGAACTTCGGCTGGCAGGGCGTCGACCTGGAAGCGGCCCTGCGCGCCGACCTGGGCCTGCCCGTGCTCGTCGCCAACGACGCCAACGCCGCGGTGCTCGCCGAGTACACCTTCGGCGGGGCAGCCGATGACGTGCTGCTGGTGCGCGTGGGCCGAGGCGTCGGATCAGGTCTGCTCGCCGGCGGCCAGCCCATGGCCGGCAGTCGTTTCGCCGCCGGAGAGATCGGTCACGTCACCGTCGGCACGGACGGCGGCCCGCGCTGCGTGTGCGGCAAGGTAGGCTGCCTCGAGGCCTGGCTGTCGGTTCCGGCCCTGGACGCACGCGTGGCCGAGCCCGGCGCGGACCGCGATGCCGTGCTGCGCGACGCCGGCGAGCGCCTCGGCATCGCCCTCGCCCCGATCGTGGGCGTGCTCGATCTGTCGGAGATCATCCTCTCCGGCAGGCCCGATCTTCTCGACGGAACCCTCGCGACCGCGACCGTCGAGACTCTGCGCACGCGGACGCTCGCCTCGTTCCACGACGGCGTCCAGGTGCGGATGACGGCGCAGGGGGAGGACATCGTCCTCCGCGGCGCGGCCGTCATGGTCCTGTCCGGACAACTCGGGGTGTCCTGACCCCATCACCGCGGGGCACAGCGCCCCGACACCACCAAGAGAGACAAAGGAAGACACCATGAACAAGAAGCTCGGCGCCTTCGCGCTCCTCGGCGTTTCGGCTGTCGTTCTCGCCGGCTGCGCGGCCGGAGACTCGGGCGGCAACGACGCCTCCGGCACTCCGGCGCCGGCCCAGCTGCGCGTGTGGTTGAACGGCACCGACACGCCGCAGGATGCCCGCGACTATCTCGTGAAGACCTTCGAAGCCCAGAATCCGGGCTCGACGCTCGTCATCGAGGAGCAGCAGTGGACGGGCCTGGTCGACAAGCTCACCACGAGCCTGTCTTCCAACGACACGCCCGACATCGTCGAGATGGGCAACACCCAGTCGCCCGCGTTCACCTCCAGCGGAGCACTGCTGGACATCTCCGACATCAAGGACACCATCGGCGGCGACGACCTGCTGCCCGGCTTCGTGGAGGCCGGCTCGTGGGACGGCAAGCTGTACGCAGCGCCGTACTACTCCGGTGCGCGCATCGTGTTCTACAACACGGCCCAGTACGCCACCGCCGGCGTCCAGGTGCCCACGACCCTCGACGAGTATGTCGCCAACGGCAAGAAGCTCGCGCAGGCTCTGCCCGGCGTCTCGGGCGTCTACTTCCCGGGCAAGGACTGGTACAACGCGCTGCCCTTCATCTGGGAGAACGGCGGCGAGATCGCCGTGCAGAAGGACGGCAAGTGGGAGGCGCAGATGTCCAGCGACGCCTCGGTCAAGGGCATCGAGCAGGTGCAGCAGCTGATGACCACGGCCTCGCTCGCCCCGAAGGACGGCGACGAGACCGAAGCCTGGGTTCCGTTCCGCACCGAGAAGGCAGCCACCCTGTCGGCGCCCAGCTGGGCGTACTGGTCGATCGTCGCCGATGAGAACAAGGCCGACACCGCCCTGACCAAGACCGTGGGCTTCTACGCGCTGCCGGGCAAGAACGGAGGCGCCGCGCAGGTGTTCGCGGGCGGCTCCAACATCGGCATCTCCGCCAAGTCGGCCCACCCCGAGCTCGCCAAGAGCGCGCTGGAGATCATGCTCAGCGACGACTACCAGACGCTGCTGGCCAAGGCCGGCCTCGTGCCCGCCAAGAAGTCCCTCGGCAGCCAGGTCGCCGCGGCGACTCCGGAACTCGCGAAGATCATCTCGGATGCCGCCGCGAACGCGAAGCTGACGCCGGCCTCGCCGAAGTGGGCGGACGTGGAGGCGAAGGGCCTGCTGCAGGACTTCTTCGTCCAGGTCGCGGCCGGCGGTGACGTCAAGACGCTCGCCACGGCTCTGGACGAGCGGATCGACTCCATCCTCAACGGCTGAGCCCGCTCGACCCGTTTGCGTATCGACTCGTCTGCGTGTCGACTCCTCGCTCCGCTCCTCGCTCAACGACCGGGAGGGCTATCTCGCCCACCGGTCGTTGAGCGAGCGCGGCGAGTCGAGACGCCCCGACACACCCGAAACCCCGACACACACGAAACCCCGACACACACGAAAGGACGGCCGGCATGACCGCCACTCCCGCGCCCGCGGCATCCCCGCGTCGGCGGCGGCGGGACCGCACGCCGCTGGTCCTGCTGCTTCCCGCCCTGACGATGCTGCTGATCTTCATCGGCTGGCCCCTCGTGCAGCTGATCGTCATGTCGTTCCAGAAGTACGGGCGCGAGCAGATCTTCGGCAAGCCGCCCACCTTCGTCTGGTTCGACAACTACGTGCGTGTCCTGACGGACTCCGAGTTCTGGGTCGTCCTGGCCCGCAGCTTCGGTCTGATGGTGGTCTGTGCCGCCGCCACCATGGTGCTCGGGGTTGCGATCGCGCTGATGATGACCTCACTCGGCCGCGTGATGCGCACCGTCGTCTCGGTGGGGCTACTGCTGGCCTGGGCGATGCCCGCGCTCACCGGCACCATCGTGTGGGGCTGGATCTTCGACACGTCCTACGGCCTCGTCAACTACGCGCTGACGCGGATCACCGGGCAGAACTGGATCGGACACAGCTGGCTGTCCGACCCCCTCAGCTTCTTCGGCGTCGCGGCGATCATCATCACGTGGGGCGCGATCCCGTTCGTCGCGTTCTCCACCTACGCCGGACTCTCGCAGGTGCCCGACGAGGTGCTGGAGGCGGCATCCCTCGACGGGTCGGGCGCGTGGCAGCGGTTCCGCTTCATCGTCGTGCCCTACATCCGCTCGATCCTCGTCGTGCTGCTCATCCTGCAGGTGATCTGGGACCTGCGCGTGTTCGCACAGATCTATGCGCTGCAGACCGTCGGCGGCATCCGCGCCGACACGAACACCATCGGCGTCTACATCTACAGCGTCTCGATGGCCACCGGCGATCTCGGTTCGGGAGGGGCGATCTCAGTGATCCTCGTCATCGTGCTGCTCGCCATCTCCGCCTACTACATCCGCACCATGCTGACCTCGGAGGACGACTGATGAGCGCCCGCACGAGACGCGCCACCGGGCGTGTGCTCCTCAACCTCGCCGCCGTCGTCGTGTTCGTCTGCTCGGTCTTCCCGGTGTACTGGATGGTCAACACCGCCTTCCTGCCCGGCTCGGCCGTCAAGAGCGAGACGCCGCACTTCTGGCCCGACCAGTTCACCCTGCAGAGCTTCCGCGCCGCGTGGGACGGCGGGTTCGTCCCGGCGCTGTGGGTCTCGCTCGCCGTTACCGTGCTGACCGTCGCCGCGGCTCTGGTCTTCGCCTTCCTCGCCGCCATCGCGGTCTCGCGCTACCGCTTCCGTTCCCGCAAGAGCTTCATCGTCGCGATCCTCGTGATCCAGATGATCCCCGCCGAGGCGATGATCATCTCGACCTTCCGGGTGCTCGACGGGTGGCACCTGCTGAACACCGTGATCGGTCTGTCGGCGGTCTACATCGCCATGGTGCTGCCTTTCACGATCTGGACCCTGCGCGGGTTCGTCAACGGCATCCCCGCCGACCTCGAGGAGGCGGCGATGATCGACGGGTGCAGCCGGGCACAGGCCTTCTGGCGCGTGACGTTCCCGCTGCTCGCGCCGGGACTGGTCTCCACCGGGATCTTCGCGTTCATCCAGGCGTGGAACGAGTTCATCTTCGCCCTCGTGATCATGACCCGCCCCGAGGCGCAGACGCTTCCCATCTGGCTGCGCAGCTTCGTCCAGGCGACGAAGGCGACCGACTGGGCCGTCGTCATGGCCGGCTCGACCCTCATGGCCATTCCGGTGATCATCTTCTTCCTCATCGTGCAGGGCAAGATGACCAGCGGTCTCGTGTCGGGAGCGGTGAAGGGCTGATGCGACTCGGATTCGACGTCGGGGGCACCAAGACCGACGCCGTGGTCGTCGCGTCATCCGACCCGCGCGGCGGCGACGCGGCGGATCAGCGGATCCTCGCTCGTGTGCGCCGGGCGACCGGGTGGGGCGCGGATGCCGTGATCACGACGATCCTCGACGCGGTGGACGAGCTGGCTGCCGCCGTCGGCATGCCCCCTGCCGCCTTCACCTCGCTCGGCGTCGGGATGCCGGGTCAGGTCGCGTCGGGAGGCGCGGTGGTCACCCATGCGGTCAACCTCGGGATCGACGAGCTCGATCTGGCCCTCGCGCTGGGGCCGCGCCTGGGCATTCCGGTGCGGGCCGAGAACGACGTCAAGGCCGCTGCCGTCGGTGCCTCGGTGCTGCGCGGTGCGGACACGCTGCCGTCGATGGCGTACCTCAATCTCGGCACCGGCATCGCCGCCGGCTTCGTGCACGGCGGCCGACTCTGGCGGGGCGTCCACGGAGCCGCGGGGGAGGTCGGACACATCTCCGTCGATCCGACGGGACCCCTCTGCCGCTGCGGACAGCGCGGCTGCATCGAGGCCTTCAGCGGGGGAGCCGCCGTCGCGGAGCGATGGGGCCGGCCCGCCGCGCTGCCCGTGCGCGACGTGTTCGACGCCGCCGACGCCGGCGACCCGCTCGCCGTGCAGCTGCGCCGAGGGCTCGCGTACGGCGTCGCGTCGGCGATCCGCGTGATCGTGCTGTCCACCGATGTCGACGCCGTGGTGCTCGGGGGAGGCGTCACGGCGCTCGGCGACCGTATGCTGAGGCCCGTGCTCGCCGAACTGGACACCAGCGCCGCGGCATCCCCGTTCCTGCGGTCGCTGCGGCTCAGCGAGCGCGTCGATCTGTTGCCGCCGGGATCGCCCGCCGCAGCACTGGGCGCCGCCATCCTCGGCGCCGAATCCGAGCAGGAGGCTGTTTTCCATGGCTGAAGTCGTCATCGTCCCCTCGCCCGCGGATGCCGGGGCGCTCGTCGCCGACGAGATCGTCCGCCTCATCGCGGCCCGCCCGGACGCGGTGCTGGGGCTGGCGACCGGGTCGACCCCGCTCCCCGTCTACGAGGCGCTGCGGCCCCGGCTCGCCGGCACCGACGTGTCGCGGGTGCGCGGGTTCGCGCTGGACGAGTACGTGGGCATCGATCCGCGGCATCCGCAGAGTTACCGCTCCGTCATCACGACGGAGGTGGTCGAGCCGCTCGGTCTCGATCCCGAGCGCATCCACACGCCGAACGGCGATCTCGCGAGCATCGCGCACGCCGGAGAGGACTACGAGCGGGCCATCGCCGACGCGGGCGGCATCGACCTGCAGATCCTCGGGATCGGCACCTCCGGTCACATCGGCTTCAACGAGCCCGGCTCCTCGTTCGCATCGCGCACGCGCGTGAAGACGCTCATCGAGCAGACGCGACGCGACAATGCCCGCTTCTTCGCCTCGATCGACGAGGTGCCCATGCACTGCATCACCCAGGGGCTCGGCACGATCCTCTCGGCCCGTCACCTGTTCCTCCTCGCCTTCGGCGAGAGCAAGGCCGCCGCCGTCGCGGGCGCCGTCGAAGGCCCCGTGACGTCGTCGCTGCCGGGCTCGGCGATCCAGCTGCACCCGCACGTGACCGTCGTGGTCGACGAGGCCGCGGCATCCCGCCTGGAGCACGCCGACTACTACCGCTACGCCTACGCGAACAAGCCGGCCTGGCAGGGTCTCTGACGGCGCTCATCCGTCCCCTCTCGCCGGTTCGCGTCGGCGAAAGCGACATGACGGGACGGACGAGCGGCGGTAGGGTCGGGCCATGACGGATGCCGAGATCCGAAAGCCCGTGCCCGCATGGATCTGGGGCGGTGCGCTGCTCGCCGCCAGCGCGGTGGTGCCGACGGCGGTGCGGGCGGTGGCGCCGGGAGGCCTCGGCTCGGGCGTCGCGATCGTGACGGCGGTGCTGTTCGCGGCATCCCTCCTCGTGTTCGCCTTCGGGCTGCGTGGGCAGGGATCGATCGTCGCACGGCGTCCACCGGGCATGGCGGCGCTGCTCGTGCTTGCGGTCCTCCCGCCGGTCGTCGAGCTGGCGCTGTCGGCCCTGGCGACCGGGCAGGACATCTCACTCCTGCAGATCTTGTCGTTCACGCAGCTGGCCGTCACCGCCGCCGCGGCGCTGGTCGCCGTGGTCGCGATCGGGCGCGCCGCCGTCGTGCCGCGGCCGTGGCAGTGGGCGCCCGCCTGGGGGCTCGCGGTGATCGTCGCCACCTCGGCGCTGCCCCAGATCGCGCTCGTCGGGGCGTCGGGTCAAGACCCGCAGGGGCTCCTGTGGCTGTTCGCGCTCGGATCGCTCGTGATCCTCACCGTGCCGCTGGCGCTGGGGATCCTCGCCATGGTGCTCGGCGCGCGCGGGCAGGCCGCTCCGAGCCCGCAGATCTACCCGCCGGCCGTCTGAGCGGTCCCGCTCAGTCGGTGAAGACCTTGCCCGGATTCAGGATGCCGAGGGGGTCGAACACCCGGGTGATCTGGCGCTGCAGCTGCCACTGATCCTCGCCGAGCTCGTCGACAAGCCAGCGGCGCTTGAGCACGCCGACCCCGTGTTCGCCGGTGAGGGTGCCGCCGAGGCGCAGGGCCGCGCGGAACAGCTCGTCGGCGGCGCGCCAGACGATCTCGGGAACCTCCTCGCCGTCGAAGACGAAGTTGGGGTGCAGGTTGCCGTCGCCCGCGTGGCAGACGGTCGGGATCACGAGGTCGTAGGCGCGCTCGATGCGCGCGATCTCGTCGAACATCGCGGGAAGGGCGCTGCGGGGAACCGACACGTCCTCGATCAGGGTCGTGCCCATCGCCTCCATGGCCGGATGCATCGAGCGGCGGATGGTCCACAGCAGCTCGGCCTCGGCGTCGTCGCGCGCCGCGCGCACGGCGCCCCCGGCCGCCTCGAGGACCGCGCCGATCCTCTCGGCGTCGACGGAGGCCGAGGGGCCGTCGGTCTGCACGGTCAGCTGCGCCGCGCCGACCGGAGGAGCGGGCAGCTCGAGCAGGCGGTGCACGGCCGCGAGGCACGCGGCATCCATCAGCTCCATGATCGCGGGCTGCGCGCCCGAGGCGGTCACGGCGGCCGCGGCGGCGGCGCCGGCGCGGACATCGGGGAAGAGGGCCGTGAGGGTGCGTGCGTTCCCCGCAATGAGGCGTCGCAACTTCAGCGTGGCTCCGACGACCACGCCGAGCGTGCCCTCCGAGCCGATGACGAGAGCCGTCAGATCCAGGCCCGTCACGCCTTTGACGCTGCGGTGTCCGAGGTGCAGCAGCCGGCCGTCCGCGAGCACGAGGTCGACCCCGAGGACGGCGTCGCGGACGACACCGTACTTCGCGCACAGCAAGCCGCCGGCACCCGTCGCGATGTTGCCGCCGACCGTCGAGATGGCGCGACTGGCAGGGTCGGGCGCCCACCACAGCCCGTGCGCGGCGAGGGCGTCGTTGAGGTCGGCGTTGAGGATGCCGGGCTCGACAACCGCCAGCAGGTCGTCGGCCCGCACCTCCAGGATGCGGTCCATTCCGCGCATCGACAGCACGATCTCGCCGGCACCGGCGTTCGCGCCGCCCGCCAGCCCCGTGCCCGCGCCGCGGATCACGACGGGTGTGCCCGTCGCGGACGCGATGCGCATCGTCGCCTGGACGTCGGCGACGGATGCCGCGTGCACGATCGCCACCGGCGAGCCGGCGGCCGCGTGCCCGGACTTGTCCGCGCGTGCGGCCTCGAGGGAGGCGGGGTCGGTGTCGATGCGATCGGCGAGCTCGGCGGTGAGCAGGTCGAGGACGGTGCTCATGATCTGGAGCGCCTCAGGCGGCGAGTCGGCGTCGGCCGGAGACCAGTCCGACGGCCACGGCGACGACCGCGTACGCCAGGCCGATCCAGGCATTGCCGCTGGTCCACCAGACGATCGTCGCGGAAGCGTAGACGAGGAGCTCGACGAGGGCCCGAACGAACGGGTGCACGGCGAAGACGGCGCGGGGCGAGACGAACAGCGCCCACAGCAGGATTGCGATCAACGGAGCGCCGATTCCGGCGACGATGTTCCAGGGGAACGGCCAGGCGGTGAAGCCCCAGACCGCGAGGGTGGCGAAGGCGAACAGTTCGCAGAGGAAAGCGAGCAGATCCACCGCATCCAGCGCAGGGCGCACGCCCGCCGGACGCGCGGCGGCGCCGTCGGCCGATCGCGGGGCCTCGGGGGCGGCGGGACGGACGTGGGGCAGGTCGGACATTCGGCCAGTTTACGCGGCGTGGCCGTGGCTCAGAGGGTTCAGACGGCGGGCGGAGGTCCCCACAGGTACACCGTGTACTCCGGGCCGAGGTCCTCGCCGTTGACGTATTGGATGGTGGCGGGCGCATGCAGCGCGGCGAGATAGGTCGTCGGGAAGGAGAAGGTCGTGAAGCCATCGGCGTTCAGGACCTGTTGACCGCGCTCGATGCCTGCCACGACCAGTCGAACGGTCGCGTCGGGGGTGCCGGCGACGTTGAGGACGATCGTCCCCATGGTCTCACCATCGCGGACTCCGATGAAGTCGCCGGATGTGAACGTCGGCGTCGGTGCCGGTGTGGGTGTCGGTGTAGGTGTGGGCGTGGGCGTAGGAGTGGCGGTGGGCGTCGGTGTGGGCGTCAGTGTCGGTGTGGGTGTGGGTGCGGGTGTGGGTGTGGGTGTGGGTGTGGGAGTCGGAGTCGGAGTCGGAGTCGGAGTAGGAGTAGGGGTCGGTGTGGGGGTGGGAGGCAGCGTCGGCGACGGGGTGGGCAGCGGGACGGGCGTCGGCTGGGGCGCGGGCGTCGGCTGCGGCGCGGGTGCCGGCGGCAGGACCGGCCGGCGCGTGGGCGCGGGCTGCGGCTTCGCATCAGGTGTCGCCGTCACCGACGGCACGGGGACGGCGGTGGGAGTCGCGGAGGGGATCGTGCTCGGGGAGGGTGTGGTCGCCGGAGCTGCGATGACGACATCTCCGCCCCCGTTCGCGCCGCCGCCGGTCGCGCCCGATCCGTCGGCCGGCGCTGACGCGCTGCTGGCGATCACCTGAGGCACGACGATCACTGCTGCCACTGCCGCCCCGGCCACGAGCACGCCGGCGGCGACGAGACCGACGACGGCTCCGGCTCCGGCTCCGGCGAGCGCGCCGCCGCCCCCAGCAGACCCGGCAGCTCCGGCCGAGCCTCCGGCTCCCGTGGAACCGCCCCCGCCGGCACCGCTTGCCGCCCCGACGACCGGTGCAGAGCCTGCCCCGACCGTCACCGCGCCTGGCATGGTCCCCGACGCGCCCGCAGCCAGCGCGACCAAGGGGGCCGCGCCGCCCTGGAGGGTGGCGAGGTAGGCGGTGGCGGCGCCGGCACCGATCGTCAACGGCAGCAGCACCAGCGCAAGGCGGTGCGAGACCTCGGCGGCCTCGGCGGCCACGATCGTGCATCGCGCACAATCGGCGAGGTGCGCCTCGAGCTTCTTGTGGTCGCGGGTCCCCAGGTTGTTGCGGGCGTAGGCGCCGAGCCGTTCGATCGTCCACTGACAGTCCGATCCGTCGGCCACTGTCTGCAGGTGCGCTTGGATCCACGCTTCACGCAGGCCTTCGCGCGCGCGGAAGGCCAGTTGGGCCACCGCCGTCGCCTTCATCCCCAGCAGCGGAGCGATCTCCGCCGGCTTCATCTGCTCGATCTCGGTGTACCAGAGCACCTCCTGCCACCGCGTCGGCAGGCTCCGGAACGCACGGTGCGTGAGGCTCCGATCGAGCGCCTCGTCGGTCGCGTGCGCGTCGGCATCCGGATCGGGAAGGGCCTCGAGCTCGTCGATGGCCGTCTCGCGACGGGCGCGGCCCCACCCGGCGGCCGTATTGCGGATGCTCGTGAACAGGTACGCGCGGAACGAGCCCGTCGGGCCCCCGCCCTTCACGATCGCCTGGTAGATGCGCGAGTACGCCTCCTGGACGAGGTCGTCGGCGTCGAAGGTCGAGGTGATCGACGAGGCGACGGTCAGTCCCGACCGGTAGTGGCGGCGCCACAGCTCGGCGAACGCCTGACGGTCTCCGGCGCGCGTGCGCAGCACGAGGTCGGCGTCGGCGATGTCGGCGGCATCGGGGCGCGGCTGATCGGGCGTGTCCATGACGAGAGAGTCCTGTCGGAGTGGGCGTCGTTCGTTGTCATCCAAGAGACGGCCACGGCGGCCGATTATGACGCGGGTCGCGCCATTGGTTCCTATTTTCACAGGTCCGGAGGGGGAACGGCCGGTGGCGGGGGAGCGATCTGAGCGCCGTCGGAAAAAGTTCGAGAAAAATCCACAACCCGCGTAATGGATCGTGCGGTGCGCGCTCTCTTGGTGTGAAGGGCTTCCCGTCGCGTGCTCTCCAGGGGGATCCAGGAGCAGCGCCGACGGGAACGGCCAGGGGAACGGAGCGATCCGTGGCCAGGACCGGAAGCGCGGAATCTCGGGGGAGGATCTGCGCGGTACCGGTGGACGGGGTAGAGCGGGGCGGACGGCGCGGGGGCGCCCTCCGCCCCGCTTCTGTCATCCGGTCCGGTCGCCGTCGGGCGCGGATGCCGTCAGACGCGGATGCCGTCGACCCACACCGTCCGCACCCGGAGGTGCTCGTCGAGCAGCACGACGTCGGCGACGCGATCGCTCTCGAGAGTGCCGTAGCGATCCTCGAGGCCGACGGCACGCGCGGGGACGCGGGTCAGCGCGTCGACGGCGCTCGTCAGTGCGATGCCGTGGCCGACGGCGAGCCGCAGGGCAGCGTCCTGGGTGAGCGTCGAGCCGGCGATGGCGCCGCCGTCATCGAGCCGTGCGGTGCCGGCGGTGACCGTCACGGCGAGCCCGCCGAGCTCGTAGTGCCCGTCGGCGGCGCCGGCGGCCGCCATCGCGTCGGTGATGAGCGCGACCCGACCCGGCGCCTGCGTGAACGCCAGCGCGACGACATCCGGATGCACGTGCACCCCGTCGGCGATGATCTCCAGCGTCACCCGCTCGTCGCGGAGCGCGGCCACCACCGGCCCGGGTTCGCGGTGGTGGATGCCGGGCATGGCGTTGAACGCGTGCGTGAGGATCGTCGCGCCGGCGTCGAAGGCGGCGAAGGCGTCGTCCTCGGTGGCGTTCGTGTGGCCGACCGCCACCGCGACACCTGCGGCGACGAACTGCGACACCGCCGCCAGCGCGCCCGGCAGCTCGGGTGCGAGGGTGACCTGCCGCACGGTGCCGCGCCCGGCGTCGAGCAGCCGTCCCACGGCCGCGGCATCGGGCGGGCGCAGCAGGCTGAGGGTGTGGGCGCCCTTGTGGCCGGGATCGAGGAACGGCCCTTCGAGGTGGGAGCCGAGGATCGTCGCGTCGCGCTCGACGAGATCGGCGATGACGGCGGCGCGGGCGGCGAGATCGTCGAGCGATGCCGTGACGAGCGAAAGCACCGCGCGGGTCGTCCCGTGCGCACGGTGCACGGCGCGCGCCGTGGCGATGGCCTCGGCGCCGTCATCGAACGAGGCGCCCCCGCCGCCGTGGCCGTGGATGTCGATGAACCCGGGAGCGAGCACCCCTCCCGCGGCGTCGATCACCTGGGCCGCCCCCAGGGTGCGCCACGTCGTGCCCGTGCCGCGGCCGTCGATGACCCCGTCGGTGAAGGCGATCCAGGCGTCGGGGGTGAGTGTTCCGGCGGTGACCAGTTGCGCCGAGTGGATGACGGTGGTCATGTGTTGTCCCCTTGCACGGTGATCGGCTCCGCGGGTGTCCAATCGATCTCGGACAGCGCGGTGAAGCGGATGCCGAGTGAGGTCCACAGCGGCCCGAGCCCGCCCACGCGGGCCCGGAAGGACTCCCATGTTCGCAGAGGGAGGGTTCCCAGCGCCGGGGACCACGCCGCTTCGGCAGCGGCGGCGATGCGCGGGAAGGCGAGGGCGTCGATGTCGGCGGACGTGCGGGCGGTCTCGCTCCACAGCGGCGCCTCCACGCCGAGAATCTGCGCCCGATCGATGCCGTCGATGACGGCAGTCGGCTCCCACTCGTAGGAGCGGCGGGCACTGGTCACTCCACGCGCCCACGTCAGCCCGAGGGGCGAGTCGGGGTCGAACTTCATGTCGAGGTAGATCGCGTCGGCGGGTGAGAGGATGACGCGCCCGCCGCGGCGGACGAAGCCCCGGGTCTTCTCGTCCATGCCGTCGGTCGGCGACACGAAACCCCAGTACTGCCCGATGGTTCCCTCCGCGAGGCCGCCGCAGACGCCGGCCTCGTGCCAGGCGATGGCGGTCTTGCCGGTCTCGGACACCAGCCGCGAGACGCGTGCGATGTAGCGGTCGTAATCCTCGGCATCCGTCCCCAGCGCCTCGTCGCCGCCGATGTGCAGGTACGGACCGGGAGTGAGAGCCGCCAACTCGGTGAGGACGTCGGCGAGGAAGGCGTACGTCGCCTCGTCGCGGATCCGCAGCGACGAGAAGCCCACGCCGATGCCTTCGTAGGCGACGCCGCCGAGCGGGAGGGCGCTGCCGTGCTCCTCCGACTGCTGCCGCAGCTGTGCGCTCACCACCGGCGGTGCGCACAGCTCGGGGTAGGCGAGGGAGATGGCGTGGGTGTGACTGGGACCGTCGATCTCGGGCACGACGATCATGTGCCGGCGGCCGGCGTACGCGACGATGGCGCGGTAGTCGTCGTGGGTGTAGAAGCCGCCGCCGTCCGCGCCGACCGAACTCGACGCGGACTTCTCCGTGAGCCGGGGGCGGGAGTGCATCTGGATGCGCCATCCCTGGTCGTCGGTCAGGTGCAGGTGCAGGGCGTTGAACTTCAAGCCGGCGGCGCGGTCGATGTAGCCGCACACCGTCGCGACATCGAGGAAGTGACGGGCGACGTCGAGCATGACGCCGCGATACGCGAAGCGGGGGGCGTCCTCGATCTCCATCGCCGCAATCCGCCAGCCCGAGGCGTCTGTCGTGATCGCCTGCACGAGCGTCTGCACGCCGTAGAAGAGGCCCGCCGCATCGGCGCCGGCCACGTGCACGGCGCCGGCGTCGCTGCGCAGCCGGTACGACTCGGCGGGCCCGTCGTGCTCGAGGCTCAGTCGGAGGTGTGGCTCCTGGCCGTTCGCGGGTGTCGGAGCGGCGAGGCGGATGCCGGTGCGCGCCGCGATCAGCCGGCGGAGCTCCGCGGCGGCGTCGGCGACTCCCGCGGCATCCGTCGTCATCACGAGTGCGACGTCGCTCGCGAGGAGGAAGGGGCTGCCCTCGTCGAGGGTCAGCCGCGCGGGCGCGGGGACGAGGCAGGGCTGCGACACGGTGTCTCCATTCTGCGTGGCGGCCGGGGATCGGGGCCAGCGGCTGCGGCCCGAGCCTGCGGCGGTGATGTAAGGAGTCCTAACAAATCCGATGACGCCAGCCTAGCCGTGTGCCGGCGGCGTCGCATCCGATATGCTCGCACTGTCGCGACTGGCGTTGAGGTGGGTCACCATCGGGGAGCGGCGAACACGGCAATCGACCGCACGCCTGGGCCGGCCTTCGTTTGATACACCGGCGTGCGCCCGGCGCACACCGGCATCCACCCGACGAATGGCAGGAGACCGTCATGACCGATCCGTACTTCAACGCCCCGCTCGCCGAGGTCGACCCCGAGATCGCGCAGGTTCTCGAGCGCGAACTCGAGCGTCAGCGCGGCTACCTCGAGATGATCGCCTCGGAGAACTTCGTTCCCGTCTCGGTGCTGCAGTCGCAGGGCTCCGTGCTGACGAACAAGTACGCCGAGGGCTACCCCGGCCGCCGCTACTACGGCGGCTGCGAAGAGGTGGACGTCGCCGAGGAGCTCGCCATCCAGCGCGCGAAGGCGCTGTTCGGCGCCGAGTTCGCGAACGTCCAGCCGCACTCGGGAGCCTCCGCCAACGCCGCGGTGCTCCACGCCATCGCTCGCCCCGGCGACACCCTGCTGGGTCTTTCGCTCGATCACGGCGGGCACCTCACGCACGGCATGAAGATCAACTTCTCCGGCCGGCTCTACAACATCGTCGCCTACGGCGTCGACCCCGAGACCTCGACGATCGACATGGACGAGGTCGAGCGCCTCGCCGTCGAGCACCAGCCGAAGGTCATCATCGCCGGCTGGTCGGCTTACCCGCGTCAGCTCGACTTCGCGCGCTTCCGCGCCATCGCCGACAAGGTGGGCGCGCTGCTGTGGGTCGACATGGCGCACTTCGCCGGCCTCGTCGCGGCGGGCCTGCACCCCTCCCCGGTGCCGCACGCGCACGTCGTGAGCTCCACGGTGCACAAGACGATCGGCGGCCCGCGCTCGGGCTTCATCCTGACCAACGACGCCGACCTCGCGAAGAAGATCAACTCGGCCGTCTTCCCGGGCCAGCAGGGCGGTCCGCTCATGCACGTGATCGCCGCGAAGGCGACCGCGTTCAAGCTCGCCGCGACCCCGGAGTTCAAGGAGCGCCAGGAGCGCGTCGTGCGCGGTGCGGCGATCCTCGCCGATCGCCTCTCGCAGCAGGACGTGAAGGATGCCGGGATCTCCGTCCGCTCCGGCGGTACCGACGTGCACCTCGTGCTCGTCGACCTCCGCGACGCCGCGATCGACGGCAAGCAGGCCGAGGACCTCCTGCACGAGATCCACATCACCGTCAACCGCAACGCGGTGCCCAACGACCCGCGTCCGCCCATGGTGACCTCGGGCCTGCGCATCGGCACCCCGGCGCTCGCGACCCGCGGCTTCGGCGACGCGGAGTTCACCGAGGTCGCCGACATCATCGCGCTGGCGCTGCTGCCGGACGCCGACGTCGAGTCGCTGCGCACGCGCGTGGCCGCCCTGACCGCCGCCTTCCCGCTGTACCCCGGCCTCACGCAGTAACCCGCCCGCGGCATTCCCCGCCCGCGCGGGTGCGCCGCGGCATCCACGGTCCGCGAGACACCGCCTGCGCACCGAGACACGCGCCGTCGACGCGTGTCTCGGTGCGGGAACCGTGTCTCGCGGGGAGAACACGGAGGAGACAACGCATGACTGCACACAAGCTCGACGGCCGCGCGACGGCCGCGGCCATCAAGGCGGAGCTCGCCGAACGCGTCGCGAAGCTGAAGGCACGGGGAGTGACCCCCGGCATCGCGACCGTGCTGGTGGGTGCCGACCCGGCATCCCAGCTGTACGTCGGGATGAAGCACCGCGAGTCCGAGGCGATCGGCATGAACTCGATCCAGGTCGAGCTGCCGGCCGACGCGACACAGGCCGACGTCGAAGCCGCGATCGATCGCCTCAACGCCGACCCGACCTGCCACGGCTACATCGTGCAGCTGCCGCTGCCGCGGCACATCGACACCGATCGCATCCTCGAGCGGATCGATCCGGCGAAGGATGCCGACGGCCTGCACCCGACCAACCTCGGCAAACTCGTGTTGAACGTCAACGACGAGATCACCTCGCCGCTGCCGTGCACGCCGCGCGCCGTGATCGAGCTGCTGGAGCGCAACGGCTTCGCCTTGGCGGGAACGCACGTCGTGGTCGTCGGCCGCGGGGTCACGATCGGCCGCTCGATCGGTCTGCTGCTGACGCGCCGCGCGGTCAACGCGACGGTCACGCTCACCCACACCGGCACCCGCGATCTGCCCTCCTACCTGCGGCAGGCCGACGTCATCGTCGGCGCCGCGGGGGTCAAGCACCTCGTGCGCCCGGAGGATGTGAAGCCCGGCGCTGCCGTGCTCGACGTCGGCGTGACCCGCGAGAGCGACCCCGAGACGGGCAAGAGCAAGGTCTACGGCGACATCGCCCCGGGCGTCGAGGACGTCGCCGGCTGGCTGTCGCCGAATCCCGGCGGCGTCGGACCGATGACCGTCGCCCTGCTCATGACGAACGTGGTCGAGGCGGCCGAGCGCAGCATCCGGGCCTGACCGTCGGCGGAGCGCGGATGCCGCGGCATCCACCCGGCTCGTGCGGGAGCCGGTCAGGCCTCGGCGGTGCGCTCTCCGCGCAGGTGCGCCTGGACGAGGGCGTCGTGCTCCTCGTCGCTCAGCGCGTCGTAGCCGGCCGCCTCGACGCGGTCGCGGCGTCCCCAACGCACCAGCAGGATGATCAGGATGGGAACGTCGGCGACCTCGGCGATGAACCAGAGCAGGTCTCCGGCGAGGTGCTGATCGTGCAGCGGGTTCGGCCACCAGCCGGCGCCCGTCGCGGCCGCGACGCCGTCGACGACCGTGTCGTTCAGGCGCAGCAGGATGCCGGGGATCGAGTCGATCACGAGTTCCACGAAAGCCAGCAGGAACTCCACCGCGAGGAACGTGCTGGTGTGGATGCCGGTGAGTGCCATGAGGGGAACGACCAGCAGCAGTCCGACGACGAGGGAGACGAGCCCGAGCGCCTCACCGATCGCGGGGGAGGTGCGGAGAACTCCCGCGAGGGGGGTCAGGAACACGCAGAAGATCGCCGCCACGAAGATCGTCGCGAACATCGCATTGCCCAGCACGCGGAACACGCGGCCGTCCAGGGCTGCGTCGAGGCGCTGCCGGGCGGCATCCGACAGGCCCGCGCGGAGCAGGTCGAGGGGGCGTCCGAGGCAGATGAGCCCCGGAACGGCCATCAGCAGCAGCGCGATGCGGGCGACGAACGCCCAGCGGAGCTCGGCCGACCACGTGCCGAGGAAGCCGAGTTCCACCACGGCGTACGAGCCGAGCCCGAGGGCGAAGAAGAGCACCGTGCGGTGGGCCGGCCAGGAGGTGCCGCGTCGCCGTGCGCGTCGCACCCCGAGGGCGTAGAGCAGCGCCGCGCCGACCAGGACCGCGATCGTGACGGGGTCGGCGCGCCAGGTCGTGAGCAGGGCATCGATGGGAGGCGTGGGCCCAGCGTACGGCGGACGGCTATGCGTGCGCGGTGAACCGGCATCGCCACCAGCAGGATTGTGTAACAATGTTCCGGTGAGCCGTTCCCTGTCCGTCGTCGCCGTCCTCGTCGCGGCGCTGTGCTTCGCCACGACGGGAACGTCGCGGGCGCTCGCCGGCGTGGATGCCGACGCGCTCTCGATCGGCGCGGCGCGCGTGCTCATCGGCGGCGCGCTGTTGGGCGTGATCGCGCTCGTCTCGCGGGCGCGGCGCACAGCGTCGCCGGCGGCGGTCGACAGCCTCCCGGTCCGACGGGGGGTCCCTGCGTTCGTCATCGTGCTCGTCGGAGCCGCCGGGGTGCTGGCGTACCAGCCGACGTTCTTCTCGGGAACCGGGCTCAACGGCGTCGCCGTCGGCACGGTCGTGGCGCTCGGTTCGGCGCCCATCGTCACCGGTGTGCTCGACAGCGTGCTGCGCCGCCGCCGCCCGAGCCTTCGCTGGAGTGTTGCGACAGCCGTCGCGATCGTCGGTGTCGTGCTGGTGTCGGGCGTGTTCGGCGACGGTTCCGCCGCACCGACCAGCCTCCTCGGCGTCGCCGCCTCCGTGGGCGCCGGCGCGTCGTACGCGCTCTACGCGATCGCGAGCAAGATGCTGCTCGAGCGCGGCTGGACGGCGCCGGCGGCGATGGGCGCCGTGTTCGGGACCGCCGCGGTGCTGAGCGTTCCCGTGCTCTTGTCGACCTCGACCGCGTGGCTGGGCACCGCGAACGGCCTCGCGCTCGCCCTCTGGCTCGGCGTCGTCACCGTCACGATCGCCTATCTCCTGTTCGGTGCGGGCCTGCGCGGCCTGAGCCCGGCGACCGTGTCGACCCTCACGCTCGCCGAGCCGCTCGCCGCGACGGTGCTCGGCCTCGTCGTGCTGCACGAGCAGCTCTCCGCCGTCTCGGTGGCAGGGCTCATCGTCATCGCTGCCGGGCTCGTCCTGGTCGCCGCCCCCGCCCGTCCCCGGAGCGCCGGTGTCTCCGCGCCGGCGTGAGGGCGCGCCGCGGCCGACGGTCGACGTGCGCGTGGCCGATGCGCTGCGCGGCGAGATCCTCAGCGGCGCGCTGGCGCCGGGCGCGCCGCTGCGCGAAGAGGAGATCGCCCGCGCGCACGACGTGTCGCGGCATACCGTGCGTGCGGCCCTGGCCGCGCTCGGGGCAGAACGCCTCGTCCAGCTCGTCCCCTATGCCGGCGCCCGGGTCTCGGCGCTCGACGACGACGATCTGCGGGCACTCCAGCAGCTGCGGGCCGCGCTGGAGACCGAGGCCGTACGGCTGATCACCGAGGCGCAGGGCGTCGCGTGGTCGGCCGCGACGCGCGCGACGATCGAGGCGGCGATCGGCGACCTCGCGGATGCCGAGGCCCGCGCTGACTGGGCCGCGACGATCCGCGCGCATGCCGCGGTCCACCGCGCGATCGTCGATGCCGCCGACAGCCCTCGTCTCGCGGAGGCCCACGCCGGCCTCGAGTCGGAGGTGCTGCTCCTGCTGACGCACGTGCGTCCCCACTACGCGCCGGGCGCGCTCGCCGCCGAGCACCGCGCCTACCTCGACGCGCTGCCCCGCGACGGGGGAGCGGCCGTTCGCGCGCATCTCGACCACTCGACGCAGCTCATCCGCGCCGCGCGCTGACCGGCACGCGCGGACGTCCTCCGCAGAAAGTGACGAACTCCGCATGTTTTCGCGGCATCCGTGCGGAGTTCGCGCGATTCTGCGGAGTTCGTGCGCCGCGCGCTGACCCTCAGCCGGAGAAGCGCGAGAGGAACGCCTGCGTTCGCGGATGCTGCGGCGCGGCGAACACGGATGCCGCGGCACCTTCCTCCACGATGACGCCGTCGTCGAGGAAGACCACGCGGTCGGCGACGTCGCGGGCGAAGGCCATCTCGTGGGTCGCCATCAGGATCGTCGTGCCGTCCGCGGCGAGGGCGCGCACGAGTTCCAGCACCTCGCCGACCAGCTCGGGGTCCAGCGCTGAGGTGATCTCATCGAGCAGCAGCACTTCGGGATCTGTCGCGATGGCCCGCACGATCGCCGCGCGCTGCTGCTGGCCGCCGGAGAGGCGGTCGGGGTGGGCCGCCGCGAACTCCGCGAGGCCCACGCGTGCCAGCAGATCGTGGGCGCGCTCCTCGGCCCGTGCCCGCGGCATCCGGTGCACGACGCGCGAGGCGAGCGTGACGTTTTCGAGCACCGACAGGTGGGGGAACAGGTTGTAGCTCTGGAAGACGGCGCCCAGGCGTGCGCGCACGCGGTTGCCGTCGACGCGGGGGTCGGAGATGTCGAGCTCGCCCAGCCAGATGCGCCCGTCGTCGATGGGCTCCAGGAGCCCGAGGCAGCGCAGCAGCGTCGACTTTCCCGACCCGGACGAGCCGATCAGGGCCACCACCTCGTGCGCGGCCAACGAGACCGAGACGCCGCGCAGAACGTCGCGCTCGCCGAACGACTTCCAGAGGTCGTCGGCGCGCAGGACGGGGGCGCCGGATGCCGCGACGTGCCCGCTCACAGGATCGATCCCTGCTGCTCGCGCTCGCGCAGCCGCGCGGTGTACCAGTCGGTGACGCGGATCGTCGGGATGGCCAGCAGGATGAACAGGATGCCGGCGACGACGTAGGGCGTGAAGTTGTAGCTCAACGACGCCGAGGAGCGGGCGGCGGCGATGGCGTCGATCGCACCCAGGATCGAGATCAGTCCCACGTCCTTCTGCATCGAGATGAAGTCGTTCATCAGCGGCGGCGTCACCTTGCGGACGGCCTGTGGCAGCACGACCCGGCGGAGGGTCTGCACGTAGCCGAGGCCGAGGGCACGCGCCGCCAGTCGCTGCGAGGGATGCACCGCCTCGATGCCGGCGCGCAGCACCTCGGCCACGTATGACGAATACGTCAGCGTGACCGCCACGACGCCGAGCACCACGACCGGGATCCGCGTGTTCATGATCGTCGGCACGCCGAAGCCGATCAGGTAGAGCACGATGATGAACGGCAGACCGCGGAAGAGGTCGGTGTAGGCCGCCGCGAGCACGCGCAGTGGAAAGAACACCGGCCCGCGCACGGTGCGCAGCACCGCGATCAGGAGCGCGACGGCCGACACGGTGACGAGCGAGATGCCCAGCACCTGCAGATTGATGAGGAAGCCGTCCCAGATCTTCGGCAGCGACTGCAGGGCGATCTGCGGGTCGAAGAACGCCTGCTGCACGCTCGCCCACCCGGGCGTGTTGATGATGCTCGCCCAGACGATCGCCGCGAACACGAGGCTCGAGGCGATCGCGACGAGCACCGAGCGTCGCTCGCGCCCGCGGCGGAACGCACGCCGCTCGAGCTCGAGCGCGCTGGGGGAGTGAATGGTCACGGACCGACGTTACCCGAGCGGGTCACTTCAGCTGCGGTACGCCTTCGGTCAGCACCGACAGCCACTGCTTCTTCAGCTCGTCGAGGGTGCCGTTGTTGCGAAGGGTGTCGACCGCGGCGCTCACCTTCGCGGTCAGCGGCGAGTTCTTCGCGAGCAGCAGTCCCCACTGGTCGGGGATGCCGGCGGCGGGCAGTTCGCCGACCACGAACGAGTTGTCGATGTAGGGTGCGTTGACCGCGACGTATGCGGTGGGCGTGTCGAGCACGATCGCGTCGATCTGGCCGGCTTTGAGGGCGGCGACGGCGTCTTCGTTGGAGTTGTAGAGCGACGGCGCCGTGGTCGGGGCGATCGCCTTCTCCAAGGTGGCGGCGCTCGTCGAGCCGGTCATCGCGCCGATCGCGAGGGGCTTCAGCCCCGCGATGTCGGTGATGCCCTGGGCTTTTCCGCCCTTGATCGCGACGACCGACTGGCTCGCCTCGTAGTAGGGCGTCGAGAAGTCGACGGCCTGCTTGCGCTCGTCGGTGATCGTGTACTGCTGGATGTTGATGTCGAAGTTCTTCGGTCCCGGCGCGATGGCCGACTCGAAGGAGGTCCGCACCCAGACGACGTCGTCCTTCGCGAACCCGAGCTGATCGGCCACGGCGTAAGCGACCGCTGCTTCGAAGCCCTTGCCGGAGGCCGGGTCGTCGCCGTACACGTACGGCTCGTATGCCGTCTCACCCGTGGCGAAGGTGAGTTTTCCGGGGGTGATGTAGCCGGCATCCGCGTTCGCGGAGTCGGACGCCGCACCTCCCGGGCCCGAGGCCCCTCCGGCGCAGCCGGCGAGGGTGAGGGCGAGAGCGGCCGCGGTGGCGGCGAGGGCGGTGCGCAGGATGGGACGCGGCATGGAGACCTCCGGGTGGGATGAGCGGCGCGCCGAATGCTGTGTGCGGATGCCGCGACATCCATCTTCGCCGCTGGCGCGGTGTCGGGCGTCGCCGGGCGACGCTTTGTTACAGGGTCTTCACCGGTGCCGTCCGGGGCGGGGAGGGCGCTTCGCCCGTCGACGGGTGGTCGGCGCGGCGGGAGGAGGCGGCATCCGCGTGCCCGTGCCGTGCCACGCGCTCGATCCAGCCGCGGCGGGCGGTGTCATCGCTGAAGCGTACGGGCGTGAAGCGTGTGATGCCCACGGTGCGTACGCCGCAGTAGCCGAGGGTCGCCCGGGAGAGCGATGCCTCGGCGGCGCCACGGTAGACGAGACGGTTCCAGAACCGCGGCGAGTCCATCGTCATGACGATGCGTGCCGTGCGTCCGGCGAGCAGGCGGTCGGACAGGGCCGACCGTTCGCGATAGCGGAACGTCGCGTTGGAGAGGAAGACGCGGTCGATGAACGCCTTCAACGCTGCCGGCACAGTGCCCCACCACTGCGGGTGGAAGATCGCGATGTGGTCGGCCCAGAACAGGTCGTCCAGGTAGCGGGCGACGTCGGGATCCAGCGGCAGGTCGTCGGTGCGCCCGCTGCGCGGCGCGCGCAGCTGGTCACGGCTGCGCGGATGGTCGGGAATGGGGTCGTGGGCGAGATCGATGAGGCGCACCTCGGCGCCGGCGGCGCGGGCGCTCGCCGCGTAGCTCTCCGCCAGCGCATGGGTGAGGGTGTCCGCCAGCGGCGTGCCGACGATGACGAGCAGACGGCGATTCATGAGGTGCGACCTTTCGCGAGAACGATGTCGGTGAGTGCCGACAGGTGAGCGTTGAGCGCGGCCGGGGTGATGCCCGTGCCGGATCGGAGCGTGTCCAGGCGCGGATCGGTGAGCATCTGGGTGAACTCGGCCTCGAGCTCGCCGCCCGCGATGCGCACCAGCTCGACGCCTTTCGGGGTCAGCTCCAGGATGATGCGGCGTCCCTCGCCCGCAGTGGCGGTGAGCCAGCCGTCGGCGACCAGCCTCGGCACGCGCTTGCTGACCGCCGCCTTCGTCACCCGCAGGCAGTGCGCGAGCCCGGTGATGTCGATCGGAGCGCGCTCGGCGAGGGTCGCCAGGATCTCGAAGAGGTTGATGTTCACGCCGTGCTTCTCGCGCAACCATGCGTCCGCGAAGAGGTCCAGTTCGCCGACGAGCTCGTGGAGGGTGACGGTGAGACGGACGGCCATGAGGCGAGTCAACCAGTTGACACTCTAAGAGTCAACTGGTTGACTCCCGCACTCTTCTCGCTCGCGTAGTTGTGCGCCCCGCGGTGTCAGACGAGGCGGATCAGGCGGTCCAGATCGTCGTCGGGGAGCACGTCGGCGGTGGCCGTCACCTGCAGGTCCACGAGGTCGGCGCGTCCGCGCAGGATGTTCAGGAAGGCGGTGTCCGCGGCATCCCGCCCCGTCGAGATCCGCACCAGCGTGTCGCGCGGGGCGAGGGTGGTGGCGTCGACGACGCACCAGGCGCCGTCGATCCACGCCTCGGCCACGGCGTGGAAGTCCATCGGGTCGAGTCCGGGCGCGTACACCGCGACCAGCCGCGCGGGCACGCCGCCGGCGCGCAGAAGGGCGACGCACAGGTGGGCGTAGTCGCGGCACACGCCGCGGCGAGCCAGGAGCGTCCGGGTGGCCCCGTCGGTCGGCAAGCTCGAGCCGCTCACGTACGACAGCTCGGTGCCCACCCACGAGGACACCGCGATCAGCAGCTCGCGCGGATCGGTGATGCCGCCGAACTCGGACGCGGCCGTCGGCGCGAGCGCGTCGGATTCCGCATAGCGGCTGGGGCGACCGTAGACGAGCAGTTCGGCCTCGTCGGCGCCCAGGGGTGCGCCCGTGCCGTCGATCGTCGCCGCGTAGTCCAGTCGGAGGTGGCCGATCGGGGCGTCCACACGGTGAAGGCGACCTCCGTGCGCGTCGGCGAGTTCGCGCACCCGTACGGGGGCGCCGTCGACGCTCACCTCGAGCGTCTCGGATGCCGCGGCATACGCCCGCGACACGGCGACGGCGAACACGAGGTCGGCGGGGGCGGAGACGTCGAGCTCGATGCGGGCGGTGACGATTCTCTGCATGCACACAGCGTGGCACGGCGCGGCATGGTGCGCCGGGGGCTTGACAGCGCCGCGACACGTGTCGACACGCGGCGCCCCGCGTCAGTACGAGTCGCGCTCCGCGTGGTCGTGCTCCGCCACCCACCGCGCCGCGAGGGCCTCCGACCCGCGGGCCAGCAGCGCCACGTCGGCGCCCACCAGGATGAATGCGGCGCCGTCGTCGAGGTAGGCCTGCGCGAGCTGCGGGTCGAACGCGTTCACCCCGACGGGAAGGCCCGCCGCGCGGACGGCCGCGAAGGTGCGCCGCACGGCGGCGACGACGTCGGGGTGCGTCTGCTGCCCGAGCAGTCCCAGAGAGGCGGCGAGGTCGCTCGGTCCGACGAACACGCCGTCGATGCCCTCGACGGCGGCGATCTCGGCTGCCGCGTCGACGCCGTCGGCGTTCTCGATCTGCACGAAGACCGACACGGACGCGTCGGCGGTGGCCAGGTAGTCCTCGACCCTGTTCCATCGCGCCGAACGTGCCAGGGCCGAACCGACGCCGCGGCGACCGCGCGGCGGATAGCGTGTGGCGGCGACGACGGCGCGCGCCTCGTCGGCCGACGACACCATCGGCACGAGGATGTTCTGTGCGCCGAGGTCGAGCACCTGCTTGATCGTGACGGGGTCACCGATCGGTACGCGCACCATCGGGGTCGCGTCGGACCCGTCGATGGCCTGCAGTTGAGCGAGCACGCTGTCGAGCGTGTTGGGGCCGTGCTCCATGTCGACCAGCAGCCAGTCGAGCCCCGACCCCGCCATGATCTCTGCGACCAGAGGTGAGCCGCTGCAGACCCAGCCGCCGACGAGGGGGCGGGATGCCGCCGCCAGCCGATCGCGGAAGGTCGCCCTCAGACGAAACGACACTCGATCACCCCCATCTGTCCGAAGTCGCACCGCACCGCGTCGCCGCGATGCACCCACATGGGCCGCGTGAACGATCCTGCCAGGATGATCTCGCCCGCCTCCAGCCGCGCGCCGTGCTCGTGGAACTTGTTGGCGAGCCACGCGACGCCGGTCGCGGGGTGGCCGAGCACGCCGGCGGCGACGCCCGTCTCCTCGATCTCGCCGTTGCGGCTGAGCACGCCGGGCACCCAGCGCAGATCGATCTCGTCGGGGCGCTTGCGCACGTCACCCAGCACCATCGCGCCGTACGCCGCGTTGTCGCTGATGGTGTCGACGATGGTCCGCCCCTCCAGCTCGATGTGCGAGTTCAGCACCTCGAGGGCCGCAACCGCGTGATCGATCGCGGCGAGGGCGTCCTCGAGTGTGCAATCGGGTCCTTCGAGCGGCGTCTTCAGTACGAACGCCAGCTCCACCTCGATGCGCACGTTCGAGAAGTGATCCACGGGGATCTCGGCGCCCGAGCGGTAGACCGTGTCGTCGAACATGACGCCGTAATCCGGCTCGCTGATACCCGTCGCCTGCTGCATCGCCTTCGAGGTTAGGCCGATCTTGCGCCCCACGAGCGTGCGCCCGGAGGCGATCTGCGTGTCGCGCCAGCGCCCTTGGATCGCGTACGAGTCCTCCACCACGGCATCCGGATACCGCGCGGTGATGCGCGGGATCACGCTGTGCGTGCGGTCGGCCTCGGCGAGCTCCGCCGCGATGGCGTCGATCTGTGCGTCGGTCAGCATGGCGTCCTTTCGGGTCGGCCGGCGGGCTAGAGCTGGTTGCCGAGCTTGAACTCCCCGGCGCCGACCTCTTCGGGAGCGCGGGTGTAGCTGAAGCCGTCGGCGCCGATCGTGACCGCCATTTCGCTCGCATCGGTGCGGGCGCGCACGGGCTGCGGGTTGCCGTCGAGGTCGAGCACGACGGAGCCGTCGGTGTACCAGGACGGCACGACGGGATTTCCCCACCAGTCGCGACGTTGGTTGTCGTGGACGTCCCAGGTGACGACAGGGTTGTCGGGGTCGCCGGTGTAGTAGTCCTGCGTGTAGATCTCGACCCGGTGACCGTCGGGGTCGCGCAGGTACAGGTAGAACGCGTTGGAGACGCCGTGTCGGCCCGGGCCCCGCTCGATGGAATCGGATCGGCGCAGCGCTCCGAGCTTGTCGCAGATCGCCAGGATGTTGTGCTTCTCGTGCGTCGCGAAGCACACGTGGTGCATGCGGGGTCCGTCGCCGCCGGTCATGGCGGTGTCGTGCACCGTGGGCTTGCGGCGCATCCAGGCGGCGTAGACGATGCCGTCCTCGTCCTGGATGTCCTCGGTGACGCGGAAGCCGAGGGATTGCATGAATCCGACGGCGCGCGGCACGTCGGGCGTGATCTGGTTGAAGTGGTCCAGGCGGACGAGCTCACCGGGGGAGTAGAGATCGTAGCGCCACGACAGGCGCTCCACGTGCTGCGTCTCGAAGAAGAACTCGTACGGGAAGCCCAGCGGATCCTCCACGCGCACCGAGTCGCCGATGCCCTTCGTGAACCCCTCCCGGCGCCGCTCGACGCGGCATCCGAGCTCGGAGTAGAACGCGACGGCCTTGTCGAGGTCCTCCGCCGACCGCACACGGTACGAGAAGGCGGCCACCGCGGCGACCGCACCCGTGCGCAGGACGAGGTTGTGGTGGATGAACTCCTCCGTCGAACGGAGATAGATCGCCTCGTCGTCCTCCTCGGTGATGTGCAGCCCGAGGACGTCGACGTAGAACTCGCGGGATGCCGCCAGGTCGGTGACGACGAGCTCCATGTACGCGCAGCGCAGGATGTCGGGGGCCGGGGCGGAGGGCGTGGCGATGGGGTTGTCCGCGTGGATCGGTGCCTCCTGCGAGACGAAGAATCCCGAGGAGGTTCGGATCATCTGGCTGCGGTCGGTCATCTCAGGCTCCCTTGCCGAAGGTGGGGTTGTGGGCGGGGCCGAGCGTGATGTGCACGGCCTGCTGGTCGGTGTAGAAGTCGATGGAGCGGTAGCCGCCCTCGTGTCCGAGGCCCGAGGCCTTGACCCCGCCGAAGGGCGTACGGAGGTCGCGGACGTTGTTGGAGTTCAGCCAGACCATGCCGGCCTCGACGTTCTGTGCGAAATTGTGTGCGCGCTTCAGATCGCTGGTCCACACATAGGCGGCCAGGCCGTACTTCGTGTCGTTGGCGAGGGACAGCGCCTCCTCGTCGGTGTCGAACGGCGTGATCGCGACGACGGGACCGAAGATCTCCTCCTGGAAGATGCGCGCGTCGGGGGCGACGTCGGCGAACACGGTGGGGCGCACGAAGTTGCCGTGCTCGAAGCCTTCCGGCCGGCCGCCGCCGGCGACGAGGCGGCCCTCGCTCTTGCCGAGCTCGACGTACGACATCACCTTGGCGAAGTGCTCCGGGTGCACGAGCGCGCCGACTTCGGTCGCGGGGTCATCGGGGTAGCCGACCGTCACACGGTCGGCCTGTGCCGCGTACCGCTCGACGAACTCGTCGTAGATCTCGCGCTCTACGAGGATGCGGCTGCCGGCGGTGCAGCGCTCGCCGTTGAGCGAGAACACCCCGAAGATGGTCGCGTCGATCGCCGCGTCCAGGTCGGCGTCGGCGAAGACGATGGCCGGGCTCTTGCCGCCCAGCTCCATCGACAGTCCCTTCAGGAACGGGGCGGCGTTCGCGAAGATGAGCTGGCCGGTGCTGCTCTCGCCGGTGAAGGAGATCAGGGGCACGTCCGGGTGCTTCACGAGCGCGTCGCCGGCGTCTTCACCGAGACCGTTGACGAGGTTGAACACCCCCTCGGGCAGGCCCGCCTCTTCGAAGATGCCCGCCCACAGCGAGGCCGACAGGGGAGTGAACTCCGCGGGCTTGAGCACGACGGTGTTGCCGGTGGCCAGGGCAGGTCCCAGCTTCCACGACTCGAGCATGAACGGCGTGTTCCACGGCGTGATGAGGCCGGCGACGCCGATGGGCTTGCGGTTCACGTAGTTGAGCTGACGGCCGGGAACCTTGAAGGCGTCGTCGGTCTGGGCGACGATCAGGTCGGCGAAGAAGCGGAAGTTCTCCGCGGCTCGGCGCGCCTGCCCGAGCGCCTGGGTGATCGGCAGGCCCGAATCGAAGCTCTCCAGCTCGGCGAGGCGCGCGTCGCGCGACTCGACGATGTCGGCGATGCGGTGCAGCACGCGCGAGCGCTCACGCGCCTGCATGCGCGGCCAGGGACCCTCGACGAACGCCTTTCGCGCGGCGGCGACAGCGAGGTCGACATCGGCCTTCTTGCCCGCGGCGGCTTTCAGATAGGTCTGGTTGGTCACCGGATCGAGCACATCGAACGTGTCGGCGTCGACCGAGTCGACGAAGCGGCCGCCGATGTAGTGCTGGATGTGCTCCGGCAGATCGGCCGGAACGCGGCGGGCGGTGGTGAGCGCGGTGGTCATGGAGGCTCCTTCGTGGGAGGGGCGGATGCCGGAAGGCGATGAGTCAGAAGGCGGGGAGGCCGAGCGCTTCGTCGGGGTGCTCGTGGATCATGTAGGCGTCGAGAGTCGCTGAGCGGTGGCGGCGCGAGGCCTTCTCGATCTCGGCGAGGGGAGCACCGGTCTCGATGAGCACGAGGATGTTCTCGTGCTCGCGCACCGACTCGGCGGCGCGCCCGGGCACGAAGCTGAACGTCGAGTCGCGCAGATGCCCCAGTCGCGCCCACTCGGCGTGCACCAGTTCGAGCATTCGGGGGTTGGCGCACTTCTCGAACAGGATCGCGTGGAACTCCTGGTTCAGCGCGGTGAAGGCGCGCGGGTCGAAGTGCTCGAGCGTCTCGACCATCAACTCGTTGACCTGGCGCGCGCGCCGCACGTCGTCGGCGGTGAGCGCGCGTGCCGAGAGGGCCGTCGCCGCCCCCTCCAGGATGCTGAGCGCCTGCATGCTGAAGCGGTAGGCGGTGTCGTCGACCATCGACACGCGCGCGCCGACGTTGCGTTCGAACATGACGAGGCCCTCGGCCTCGAGCTGGCGGATCGCTTCGCGCACCGGCACCACGCTCATGTCGAGTTCGCCGGCGATCGTGCCGAGCACGAGACGGTACCCGGGGGTGAACTCCTGCGCGGCGATGCGCTCCTTGATCCAGTGGTAGGCCTGCTGCGACTTGCTCTGCGCTGTCGCGGGGGTCATGGCAGCCATCAGGAGCTCCTCTCGCTCTCATAACGGGCACGCCATTCGGCGTTCATCGGGAACAGGCCGTCGACGCGATGACCGGATGCCACCTGTCGGGCGATCCACGCATCCTCCTCCTCCTGGGCGAGGGCAGCGTCCACGACCTCCTCGGCGAGAGCGGGCGGCAGCACGATGACGCCGTCGCCATCTCCGACGACGATGTCGCCGGGCTCGACGGTCGTGCCGCCGCAGCCGATCGCGACGTCGGTCTCCCACGGGATGTGGCGACGGCCGAGAACCGCGGGGTGGGGACCGGCGCTGAAGACCGGGATGCCGACGGCGGCGACCGCCTCGGCGTCGCGGACGCCCCCGTCGGTCACGATGGCGGCGGCGCCGCGCGCGTGGGCGCGGATCGCCAGGATGTCGCCGAGCGTGCCGGATCCGGTTTCGCCGCGGGCCTCGATGACGAGGACCTCACCCTCCTCGACCGCGTCGAACGCGCGTTTCTGGGCGTTGTAGCCTGCGCCGCGCGCGGCGAAGAGGTCTTCGCGGTGCGGGAGGAAGCGCAGGGTGCGGGCCGTGCCGACGAAACGACTGCCCGCGGTGAGCGGGCGCACCCCGTCGATCGTGACATCGTTGAGCCCGCGCTTGCGCAGCTGTCCGCTGAGGGCGGCGACGGGAACCCGGGAGAGTTTCTCGCGCAGCGCTGCGGTGAGCACCGGGGCCGGGGCGATGAGCCCGGCCGCGTCCGAGGATCCCCATGCCTCGGCGCGCTGGTGGTCGTCGACGGCGGGGAGCGAGCCGATCGCACCGTCGAAGGCGCGTGCGCCCTGCACCACGGTGGTGCGCAGCCGCCCGGTCGACAGGGGCCCGGCATCCACCTGCACCTCGACGACGTCGCCGGGGACGACGACCGACGAGCCGGCGGGTGTGCCGGTGAGGATGACGTCGCCGGTCTCGAGGGTGAAGTGCTGCGACAGGTCGGCGACGATCCGGGCGAGCGGGAAGATGAGGCCGGCGGTGGTGTCGTCCTGCACGAGCTCGCCGTTGACCCAGGTGCGCAGGCGCAGGCTCGCCGGGTCGACACCGGCCGCGTCGATCAGGGTCGGGCCGATCGGGGTGTAGCCGTCGCCGCCTTTGGATCGGACGTTCGATCCCTTGTCGTTCGCGCGCAGATCGTAGAGGCCGAAGTCGTTCGCGGCGGTGATGGCGGCCACGTGCGACCACGCGTTCTCGGGCGTCGTCCATCGGGCGGGCGCGCCGATGACGAGAGCGATCTCGCCTTCGAACGCGAGCAGCTCGGTGCCGGCGGGGCGCTCGATGTGCGCGCCCGAGGCGGCCAGCGAGCTGGACGGCTTGAAGAAGTACGAGGGGGATGCCGGGCGGCGGCCGCGCTGGTCGGCGCGCGAGGCGTAGGCGAGGTGGACGGCCACGATCTTGCCGGGGCGGGCGCCGAGGGCGGCGAACCGGCTGTCGGTGTCAGTCATGGATGCTCCCTTGCGTCGTATCCGAAATCGTATATGATCGTCGTCACCGCGGCAAGCATCGCTTCGCCGCCCGACAATGACGTCACACTGACACGGGAGTCACCTCATGAGCGCATCCACGAACCACCCCGTCGGGTTCACGCCGACCGGGACGATCGCGACGTCCACGGACCGCCGCCGCGTCATCTTCGCCACGATCGTCGGCACGACGGTCGAGTGGTACGACTTCTTCATCTACGCCTCCGCGGCCGGCCTGGTCTTCGGCAGCCTGTTCTTCGCTCCCGCCGGGGAGGGGTTCGCTCAGGTGCTGTCCTTCATCACCGTGGGCATCAGCTTCCTGTTCCGGCCCTTCGGCGCCTTCCTCGCCGGCCACTTCGGCGACAAGTACGGGCGCCGGCTGGTGCTCATGGTGACCCTGATCCTGATGGGCGTGGCGACCACGCTCGTCGGTCTCCTTCCGACGTATGCCGCGATCGGCATGGCCGCTCCCATCCTGCTCGTGCTGCTGCGCATCCTCCAGGGGATCTCGGCCGGTGGTGAGTGGGGCGGTGCCGTGCTGATGGCCGTCGAGCATGCCCCCAAGACGCGGCGCGGCGTCTTCGGCGCCTCTCCCCAGATGGGCGTGCCCCTGGGCCTGCTCCTCGCGTCGGGCATGCTGGCGCTGATGGCCACGATCGCACCGGGGGAGGCCTTCGTGCAGTGGGGGTGGCGCGTGCCGTTCCTGCTGTCGTTCGTGCTGATCGTCATCGGCTCCTACATCCGTCGCCGAGTGGAGGAGAGCCCGGTGTTCGCCGAGCTCGCCGAGCGCAAGGAGGAGACACGGATGCCGATCGTCGCGCTGTTCCGCAAGCACACGCTGCTCGTGGTGATCGCGGCCCTCGTGTTCGCCGGCAACAACGCCGTGGGATACATGACCACCGGCGGCTACATCCAGCGGTACGCGACCGACCCGAAGGGACCGATCGGCCTCGCCACCGCCGACGTGCTGGGCGCGGTCACCCTCTCGGCGATCACCTGGCTCGTGTTCACGTTCCTCGCCGGCTGGATCTCCGATCGCATCGGACGGCGGACGACCTACATCATCGGCTGGCTGTTCCAGCTGGTCGGGGTGTTCCTCCTCTTTCCGCTCGTCAACACCGGCTCTATCGTCCTGCTGACGCTGGGCCTGGTGATCCTCACGGTCGGGCTCGGTTTCACCTACGGCCCCCAGGCGGCCCTCTACGCCGAGCTGTTCCCGGCATCCATCCGCTTCTCGGGAGTTTCGATCTCGTATGCGATCGGCGCCATCCTCGGCGGCGCGTTCGCTCCGACCATCGCGCAGGCGATCGTGCAGGCGACGGGATCCACGACCGGTGTCACCTGGTACCTCGCGGGCATGACCACGCTGGGACTGGTCGCGACGCTGCTGCTGCGTGAGCGCAGCGGCATCCCGCTCGGACCCGACCACGAGGCCGAACAGGCGGTCAGCCCCATCCGAGGGCTCTCCCAGGCGTGAGCCGGAAGGACGACGACGATGCAGTTCCACCACCACGGGTATGTCTCCGCCGATCCTCGGGTGCAGCCGGCGGCGGGGACGGGCATCGACCGGCCGGGCGTGCTCCGCGACGAGGTCGATGTCCTCATCGTCGGCTCGGGACCGGCCGGAATGCTCCTGGCGGCGCAGCTGTCGCAGTATCCCGGGGTGCTCACCCGCATCGTCGAGCGGCGTGAGGGGCGGCTCGCTCTCGGGCAGGCCGACGGCATCCAGCCGCGCAGCGTCGAGACGTTCCAGGCCTTCGGCTTCGCGGAGCGGATCGTCGCCGAGGCGTACAACATCGGCTGGATGAACTTCTGGGGCCCGGACCCGAAGAACCCCCAGAACATCGTGCGTCGGTCGCGCACCGCCGACTACGCCTACGACATCAGCGAGTTCCCGCACCTCATCGTCAACCAGGCCCGCGTGCTCGACTACTTCGCCGAAGCGGCGGCGCACGGTCCGGGCAGGATCTCGCCGGACTACGGGGTGGAGTTCACCGGGCTCACGGTGCACGAGACCGGCGAATATCCGGTCGAGGTCGGCATCCGCTACGTCGCGGGGGAGCATGCCGGAGAGCAGCGCACGGTGCGGGCGAAGTACGTCGTCGGCTGCGACGGCGCGCGCAGCCGCGTGCGCGCGGAGATCGGGCGGGTGCACGTCGGCGACATCTCGCAGCACGCCTGGGGCGTGATGGACGTGCTCGTCGAGACGGACTTCCCCGACTGGCGCATCAAGTGCGCGATCAACGCCGAGGCCGGCAACATCCTGCACATCCCGCGCGAGGGAGGGAACCTCAGCCGCATCTACGTCGATCTCGGCGCCGTCGCGGACGATGACGACCACCGCGTGCGCCAGACGCCCGTCGAGGAGATCATCCGCCGCGCCAACGAGATCCTGCACCCGTACACGCTCGAGGTGAAGAGCGTCGCCTGGCACAGCGTGTATGAGGTGGGCCACCGGGTCACCGACGGCTTCGACGATGCGCTCGACGGCGGACGTGACCCCCGCGTGTTCCTCACCGGCGATGCCTGCCACACCCACAGCGCGAAGGCGGGGCAGGGCATGAACGTCTCGATGCAGGACGGCTTCAATCTCGGATGGAAGCTCGGCTCCGTGCTCACCGGGCTGAGCCCGGCATCCCTCCTGTCGACCTACACCGCCGAGCGCAGGCCGGTCGCCCAGCAGCTCATCGACTTCGACAAGGAGTGGTCGACGCTGATGGCGCGAAAGCCCGAGGAGATCTCCGACCCCGCCGACCTCGCCACCTACTATCTCGCCACCGCCGAGTTCCCCTCGGGGTTCATGACGACCTACGCGGAGGGGGCGGGAGTCGTCGCCGGCGATGCCCACCAGCATCTCGCGACCGGGTTCCCGGTGGGCAAGCGCTTCAAGAGCGCGCCCGTCACCCTGGCCGCCGATGGCAACGCGGTGCATCTGGGTCATCACGCGAAGGCCGACGGGCGTTGGCGTCTGTACGCCTTCGCCGACCGCGACGGGCTCGCAGACGACTCACCCCTGGCGCGCTTCGCGGCCTGGCTGATCCAAGACCCCGGATCGCCGGTGCGCCGTCACACCCCGACGGATGCCGACATCGACGCCGTCTTCGACGCGAAGGTGATCTACCAGCAGGGCTTCGACGCCATCGATGTCACGCGTGCGCCCGCGATCTTCCGCCCGCGTTCGGGCGCGCTGGCGCTCACCGACTGGGAGAAGGTGTTCGCCGCGGCGCCCAACCGGTGGAACGCGGTCGACATCTTCGACGCCCGCGGGCTGTCGCGGGACGGCGTGATCGTCGTCGTACGCCCCGATCAGTACGTCGCGGCGGTGCTGCCGCTGGAAGCGACCGACGAGTTGGCGGACTTCTTCGCCCGGTGGATGCTGCCCGCCGCCTGACGGCCCTGGCGTGTCGGCGACCGAGCGAGGCTTCCGCTCCCGGTCGTTGAGCGAGGCCCGGAGGGTCGAGTCGAAACGCAGAACTGCGCCTCAGTCGAGGTCGTCGTACCCGCTGAGGCGCAGCTCCTCGGCATCCATGTGCGCTTCCAGCCGTCGGGCGAGAAGATCGTCGACCGTGCCCTCACGCCGAAGGCGCAGCAGCACTTCGCGCTTGCGCTCCAGCAGAGCCAGCTTCAGTCGGGTCATCTCCTCGAAGCGCACCAGCGGCGACCGCTGGGTGAGATCGATCCCGGTCGAGGCGGCGAGCATCGTCAGGGAGGTCGCGCCATCGGCGCCCGCCACGGCCGGGTCGATCCCCACGCTGGGCGCAGAGCCGTTCACGACGCTCTGCGCACCGGTGTCGGGGGCCGAGGGCGCCGCGACCATGCCCTCCAGCTGAGCGATCTGGTCGGCATCCGAGGAGGCCTGGGCGCGGGCGAAGGCGCGCGCGTTGGCGAGCTCGAGCATGTCGTACCCATCCTGACGAGCCCGCTCGCGGACCTCGTCGCTGATGCCGTGCTCGGCCGCGATGTCGTCCAGAGCGGCGATCGCCGCACCGGTGATGGTCCGCTGCGCCAGCTCGATCTCGTCGGCGGCCCAGTCGTCACTGGGCAGCTTCGCCCACCGGACGATGACAGGAAGCAGCGGGCCCTGCACGAGAAGGCTCAGGACGATCACGCCGGCGGTCACGAAGACGACGGCGTCGCGGCCGACGAGGGGTTGGCCGGATGACGTCGTCAGCGGCACCGAGAGCGCGATCGCCAGCGACACGGCGCCGCGGAACCCGGCGAGCGTGCTGACGACGCGGGCGCGGTTCAGCGATCCCGGCCCGGACCCGGAGGCCAGTGCCGGGGTGCGCGGGCGCGAGAACGGGGTCATCAGCAGCTGGAACACGTAGCGCACGACGAGCAGCGCGGCCCACGCGGCCACGGTCAGCAGCGCGAGCCCCCACACGTCGCTGGGGGAGATATCGTGCAGCACGAGCTGCACCTCCAGGCCGATCAGCACGAACAGGGCTCCGTTGAGCAGGTAGACGCCGAACGGCCATGCCGCCATCGCGGTGCGGCGGGAGGCGGCGGTCGTGATGCGCGGCGACGCCCACGCGATGATGAGGCCGGCGAACACGACGGCCAGCACCCCCGAGGCGTTCACGAGCTCCGCCAGGAGGAACGCCGTGAACGGAACCAGCAGCAGTGTCACGTTGATCGACAGTGCGTGGCGCATCCGCCGCAGCGAGAGGTAAGCGAGCGCCGCGACGACGATGCCGGCGATCGCTCCGCCGAGGTAGGAGACGAGCACGGTGGCGGTGATCGACCAGCCCGTGACGGTGTCTCCGAGGGCGACGGAGATCGCGATGGCGTAGAGAACGAGCGCGGTGCCGTCGTTGGTCAGGCTCTCCGCCTTCAGCTTCATGAACGTGCGCTGGGGAAGCAACCGTCCGAGGGCGGCGACAGCCGTGGCGTCGGGCGGGGCGACGGCGGCGCCGAGGATCATGGCGGCCGGCCAGGGCAGACCGAACAGCGTGGCGACCCACGCGACGGCGAACGCGGAGGCGACCACGAGCAGAGTGCTCATCGGGATGATGTAGCGCAGCGACCGGCGAACGCCTCGCAGCGATGTGGTCAGGCTCTCCCAGAAGAGCATCACGGGCAGGAACAGCAGCAGCACCGTCTCCGGCGGCAGCTCGATGTGACGCAGCGCCGGCACGAATCCCAGCACCAACCCGATGACCAGCAGCACCAGCGGCGTCGCTACGCGCAGGCGCGGCGCGAGGATCGTTCCCGCCAACACCGACAGCCCGAGCAGGACGGTGACTTCCAGACCTTCCATGGCACCCCGATTCCGCGCGCACGTCCCGACGGATATCCGTCGCAGCCCAGTGTGCGCCACAGACACAGCGTTCCGACAGGTCTGCGCATTCCCGCCGCGGCGGCCTATTCGGGGCCGGTCATCTCGCTGGTTCCGTATTCAGTCTCGGCGCCGTGCCCGGTGCCGGTCGGCTGCGCGAACCCGGGGTCCCCGCTGAGGCGGGCGGGCGCGCAGACTGAATACGGCACAGGGGAGGGGTGCGCCGCCTCCCGGACGTCGCCTCCCGGACGTCGCCTCCCGGACGTCGCCTCCCGGGTCGAGATGGACCCGACGCAGGCCTCGCATCAGGAGTTCACGCGGATGATCTCCTGCTGGTAGGGGGCGATGACGTCGCCGGAGATCCGGCAGTCCAGCAGGAGGAAGGGTCGATCGGATGCCGGGACCTGCACCCACCGCGCGAGCTCGTCGAGGTCGTCGAGCGTGCGCACCACCACTCCTCGCGCACCGACCGACGCGGCGAGGCCTGCGAAGTCGACCTCGGGGATGAGCATCGGCTCCCGTGCCAGGCCCTGGAGGCCGTACAGGTTGATCTCCGCGCCGTAGGCCGCGTCATTCCACACGACGGCCAGTCCGCGCCCCGCGGCCACGCGCACGGCGGACTCGAGGTCGGCCAGCGCCATCAGGCCGCCGCCGTCGCCGGTGGACAGCACGACGGTCGCGTCGGGCTTGGCCAGCGCCGCACCCGGCACCGACGGGAAGCCCAGGCCGATCGACTGGTATGCCGTGCCGACCATCATCATGCGGTCGGGCGCCGCGACCGGCCAGTACATGTTCGCCCAGCCGAGGAAGTGCCCGCCGTCGGTGACGACGACGCGGTCGCGGGTGGACGGGGCGCTCTCGAGCAGCTCCCCGATCCGCTCGGCGACGGACCGCGGGTCGAGCCGGCCGTCGGGAGCGAGTGCGTCGCCGTGGTCGCGAGCGCGCAGGGCCGCGACGTCGATGCTCTCGCGCCAGCCGCTGGGCGCGGGATCGGTGCGGGCCAGCTCGTCGCCGAGCGCTTCGGCGACGAGCCGCGCGTCGCCGCGGATGTACCCGCCGACGTGCGGGTGGGTCGCGGCGGGGGCGACATCGACCTGGACGACGCGGGTGCCCGGGGTGAACAGTGCGCCGAAGCGCATCGTGAACTGGTTGAGTCCCGCGCCGAAGACGACCGCGACATCCGCCGTCGAGATCAGCTCCATGGCGCGCTCGGCGCCGAAGCCGCCGGTGACGCCCAGGTCGTACTCCGTCCGGGGGAACACTCCGCGGCCGAGGGCGGTCGTCGCGGTGATCGCGCCGGTGGCGTCCGCCAGGCGGCCGAGCGCGTCGCCGGCACCGGCGACCCACGCGCCGCGACCGGCCAGGAGCAGCGGCCGCTCCGCGGCGGCCAGCGCTCCGGCCAGATCGGCGATCGCCGCACGCGCGAACGGCGACGGGGCGATCGGCGCGGGAAGCGTCGGCTGCGGCGCCGGTGGCACCGGGCCTGCCTCGATCCTGGCGACGTCGTAGGGGATGGCGAGCACCGTCGGCACACGATAGGCCAGCGCGTGCTCGATCGCGATGACCGTGGTGGCCGCGGCATCCGCCCGTCCGACCGTGTAGGTACGGGCGCCGACAGCCGATGCCAGCGCGATCTGGTCGACGTCCCACGGACGAGGGCCCGACGTCGGCTCGTCCCCGACGACGAGCACGAGCGGCACGTGGGCCTGCACCGACTCCGCCAGAGCGGTCAGCGTGTTGGTGAAGCCGGCCCCGTAGGTGGCGGTCGCGGCGGCGAGGCGTCCGCTCGCCCGATGGTAGGCGTCCGCAGCGACGACCCCGCCCGCCTCGTGGCGTACGGCCGTGTACTGCACGTCCGTGGAGCGCTCCAGGGCGTCGAGGAAGTAGGCGTTGCCGTTTCCCATCACGCCGAAGACGTGGTCGATGTGGGCGGCAAGAGTCTGGGCGACGTGCGCAGAGACGGTGGGCATGGGGCCTCCGGAAGACGAAACGGTGAATGGATGCCGTATGTGTCTCGCGTGCCCCTTTTTCGAGCACCGGATGCCGCGTCGCGCCCGGACCCGTCGATTATACGAGGCGCGTGTCGGCGGCGGCGGGCAGGATGGGGGCATGGTCCCCGTCCGCGTCCGCGCTGCGCGCCTGGTGAGCCATGCGCTCGCCGAGCCCACGGCGGATCTCGTCGGCGCGGCGCGTCGGCTCACAGCGACGCAGGCGCAGGAGTTCTGGGCGGGGCGGTGGGCCCTCGGCATCCGCACGGCGGGGGAGCCGACACTCACCGACGTCGACCGGGCCTTCGCCGCCGGAGCGCTCGTGCGCGCCTGGACCCAGCGCGGCACCCTGCACATCGTCGCGGCAGAGGACCTCGGGTGGATTCTGGCGCTCACCCGGGATCGACAGCTGCGGCAGGCCGCCGGCGTGCACCGCAACCTCGGGATCGACGCCGACACGATCGTGCGTGCGGAGCGCGCGGTGCGGGCCGCACTCGCGGGAGGCAACCGGCTCACGCGTGCCGAGGTCGGCGAGGCGATGACGGCGGTCGGCATCGACGTGGCGGGCTCCCGCGGAAACCACCTGCTGTCGGCGATCGCGCTTCGCGGCGGCGCCGTGTTCGGTCCGGTCGTGCCGCGCGACGGTGGGATCACGCGGGAACAGTACGTCGTCGCCGCCGACGAATGGCTGCCGGATGCCGCGGCCCCCGCCGAGCCGCTGGGGGAGCTGCTGGTCCGCTATCTCGTGGGGCACGGCCCAGCGACGCTCGAGGACTTCCGCTGGTGGGCGGGCCTGCCGCTCGGGCTCGCCCGGGCCGGTCGCGAGGCCGCGGGGGAGCGCGTCGTCGAGGGGGAGGACGCGCTCCTGGCCGTCGCCGGTGCGGGGCCGCAGCTCGAGGCGCCGCCGGCCGAGGTGCTCGCCCTGCCTCCGTTCGACGAGTACTACCTCTCGTACGCGGACCGCTCGCTCGTATGCCCGCCCGCGCATCTCGCGACGATCGGGCCCACCCTCAACGGCCTGGTGCGTCCCGTGCTCGTCGCCGCGGGTGAGGTCATCGGAACGTGGCGGCACTCGACGGCGGTGGGGCGGCACCATCTCGATCCCCTCCCCGAACCCTTCGCCCCCGGGGTCGAGGCCGGCGCCGTCGACGTGGCGCTCGCGCGTTTCGCGAGGTTTCTGCGCGCGTGACGGTTCGGGGTCGCCTGTGGTCGTTCACGAGTGGCATGGGCGACCACACGCGACCCCGAAGCGTGGGGTCAGGCGAACAGACCCGCCCCGACGTACGAGCCCTCCCGGGCTCCCGGGGGGACGGCCCACAACCCTGAGCCGATGTGGCGGATGTACTCGTTCAGCAGGTCCCTGGACAGGGCGCGCTGGAGAGTGACGAACTGCTCGGGAGAGCGCTGGTACGCGAGGAAGAAGAGCCCCGCGTCCAGGCGCCCCAGCTCGGTGTTGCCGTCGACGTAGTTGTAGCCGCGGCGAAGGACGCGGATGCCCTTGTTGAGGTCGGGATGGGCGAGGCGCACGTGACTGCGCGCGTCGATCGCCGGCTGTCCCGTGGCGCCGACGGCGGAGAAATCCGGCGCCGTCTGCTCCTGTCCGCCCGAGAGAGGTGCGCCGTGCGCCTTGTCGCGTCCGGTGATGCGCTCCTGCTCGCTCAGGCGCACGCGATCCCACGTTTCGATGAGCATCGCGATCTTGCGGGCCACGAGGTAGGAGCCGCCGACGAGCCAGGCCGGTTCGTCGCCGTCGCCGACCCAGACGTGCTGATCCAGCGCCGCCTGATCATCGGCGAGGATGTTGGCCGTGCCGTCCTTGAACCCGAAGAGGTTGCGCGGCGTCGCCTGATCGGCGGTGGTCTTCGAGGTCTTGCCGAATCCGAGCTGCGACCAGCGCAGCCGCGCCCGACCGAAGGCGATGCGGCTCAGGTTGCGGATCGCGTGCACGGCGACCTGCGGATCGTCGGCGCACGCCTGGATGCAGAGGTCGCCGCCCGTGTGATCGGGCGCCAGGTCTTCGCCGAGGAATGCCGGCAGCGCGGTGAGCAGGGCGGGGCGGCGATCGGCGAGACCGTAGCGGTCGGTGCCGTCGGCGGCCGTGAACAGCGTCGGGCCGAACCCGAATGTGACCGTCAAGCCGTTCGCGGCCAGCCCCAGCGCTTCACCGGTGTCGTCCGGCGGCGCCTCGGGCGATCCTCCGACCGCGCCGCTGGCCGAGACATCGAGGCCCTGTGTCATCCGCGACGCCGCGTAGGACCAGTCCTGGAGAAGCTCGATCAGATCCTCGCGGGTTGTCCCCGCCATCATGTCGAACGACGCGAAATGCAGGTGGTCCTGCACGGGCGTGGTGATGCCGGCCTGATGCGCGCCGTAGAACGCGTACGGCGAGGCCCCGCCGGCGGCCCCACGCGCGCGACCCACGGCGACACCCGCCGCGGCTCCCGCGCCGGCGCCGACGGCGAGACCGGCGGCGCCGACGCCGGCCGCAAGGCCGAGCAGGCCTCGGCGGCTGAGGCCTGCGCGCGGCGACGGGTCGACGCGCTCGTCGCCCGCAGGCGCTTCGCCGGTGCTCACTGCAGGATCGTGGAGGTCAGCTTGGACAGCGGCTCCGCCAGCGCGTTGATGAGGTCGGTGAGCTGACGCTTGTCGGCTTCGCTCAGCTGCCGGTAGTTCACGAAGCCGGCGCTCAGCGACCCGTGGCTGGCCAGCGCGGCCTCCAGGGCCGCGTAGCCGCTGTCGATCCGGCCGGCGAGCTCGGTTCCGGTCGCCCCGGAGGAGACGGCGAAGTCCTTGACGAGCGAGAACGCCATCTTCGATCCCTCGACGTTGGCCGCGAAGTCGTAGAGGTCGGTGCCGCTCCACCAGTCCTCTTCGCCGCTGATCTTTCCCGTGGCCACTTCGTCCAGGAGGGCGATCGCGCCGTTGGAGATGCCGCCGATGCCCTGCGCGTCGAGTGCCTTCTGGAACGCGTCGCCGTGGACGTAGTCGTTCAGCTCGCCCACGTCGGCGATCAGCTTCGCCCCGTATGTCGCGCGCTCGGCGGACGTCGAGGGCGCCCAGTCCTTCCACGCGGGAGTGGAGCCGTCGGAGTTCAGAGCGTCCTGAGCGGGCACCCAGAGGTCCTTCTCGATGCGGTGGAAACCGGTCCAGTCGAGACCTTCCGCGACGGCATCCACCTCGCGGTAGTCGATGCGCGGGTCGAGGTCGCCCAGCGACTCCGCGACGGGCTCGATCCGCTCGTAGAACGCGCGCGTGGTGGGGAAGAGGCTCCGCGCCTTCTCGTCGTCGCCGGCCTCGTAGGCGCTCACGAAGCTCGCCACGGCCGGGACGAGCTGTTCCACCTGGTCCTTGACGAACGATGCGTACAGATCGACGGCCTTCTGCTTCTGGGCGGCGTCGTCGCCGGATGCCGTGACGGCATCGCCGGTGACCGTGAAACCGGTGCGACCGACGCCGTCACCGATCATGCCGGGCTTGCACAGCGTGAAGTAGTCGCCGGGCTGCGCGACGACGGTGAGCGTGCGCGAGGCGCCGGGGGCGATGTTCTCGACCTCGCCGACGATGCGCAGGCCGTCCGAGGCCAGGAGGTAGAACTCCGTCACCTGCGAGCTGGCGTTGGTCACCGCGAACGCGAGCGTGCCGCTGGTGGCGGTCGCGGTCGAGACGGTGCACGCCGTGTCGGTGGAGGTGACGGTCAGGGCGTCGGAGGCGGCGACGTCGGTCTTGGCGACGCAGCCGGCCAGCACGAGGGCGGTCGCGCCGAGAGCGGCGACGGCTCCCCAGGTGCGTGTGCGGGTCATGATGCTCCTTGGTGGTGGGAGAGGTCCGCGTGGTGCGGGACGGATGAGAGGGGCGCGGATGCCGAGGGCCGGGCGGCCCGGCGATCGAGACCGCGGACGAACAGCGTGCCGACGATGGTCAGATACAGGGCCCAGGCGAGGACCTGCAGCCAGGACATCTGCGGCATGAAGCCGACGGTGGCCTGCAGGATCGCGGCGAGAGGGCTTCCCGGCGCGATCGCCGCCGAGAGGTCGAACGCCCAGCCGAAGGGGAAGCCGGCCGCCCCCACGGCGACCGTGCCGCCCACGATGGGCGCCAGCGCGGAGAACGGACCGGGAAGGGCGCCGGCCTCCTGCAGGTCGTGGATCGCGTACGCCAGGACGCCGGCGGCGACGATCACGAGGAAGCCGCCGGTCCAGCCGAAGAAGACGCGGAGGTCGAGGCGCACCATTCCGCGGGCGAGGAGCCACCCGAGGATGACGGCGGCGGCGAGGCCGAGCAGCGCGCCGAGAAGGGCGGAAGGCGTGTCGCCGAAGGACTGCACCATCGACCACAGCAGGAGCGTCGTCTCGATGCCTTCGCGGGCGACGGAGACGAATCCGATGAGGACGATCCCCCAGAGGCCGCCCGTCGCGAGAGCCCGGTCGACTCCGCCCTCGAGGGTCTTCTTCATCGTGCGGGCGGTCTTCTGCATCCAGAAGATCATCCAGGTCACCATGCCGACGGCGACCAGAGAGAGCAGGCCCCCGATCAGCTCCTGTGCTTCGAACGTGAGGGCGTAGGCGCCGAAGGTGAGGATCGCGCCGATGCCGACGGCCAGGGTGACGGCCAGGCCCACGCCGATCCACAGCCGGGGAAGGACGTCGCGCCGGTCGATGCGGCGCAGGTAGGCGACGAGGATGCCGACGACGAGCGCGGCTTCGAGGCCTTCGCGGAGGCCGATCAGGAAGGTGGCAAGCACGAGCGTTTCTTCGGGGAGGGGAAGTGAGGTTAGGCGAACCTCACAAACAGCGAGCGTACACCCAACCACGCCACCCCACCACGCGCGTCCGCCGCCGCACGCCCGTGCACCGCTCAGCGGGCCAGGCGCGGATCGCTCGACGGGTCGGCGTACGTCGGCGGACACCCGTTCCTGCCGGCATCCCGTCGTAGTTCGACGTGCCACGGCTCGTTGTCGTACACCAGGCACAGCCCGAACGCCGGACCATGACGGGCGATCCAGTCCTGCGTGCCGCGGCCGTCGAGGTCGGCGGCGGCGCCCTGCACGTGCAGGGAGGTGTCGGCCGTCGCGACCCACCGCGCCGCGCGCTCGCGCGAACCGTACTGGCTCACCGCCTGCGACAGCAGCGACTCCTGCTGCGCGGGCGAGCGCCAACCGCTCGTGACGAAGAAGCTGACGCCGTCGGCGTAGGCCTGGGTGCTCGCACGCTGGAGGGCGTCCAGGAGTGCGGGATCCATCCGCGAGATACCCGGGTACTGCGCGTCGAAGGGAGTCACCCCCCAGGGTAGGTAGCCGTCGGCGACGGACGTCGCCGCATCCGTGGGGGCATCCGCGGGTTCGGGGTTCGGCGCAGACGACGACGTCGACGAGTCCGACATCGACCCGCGGGACTCCGCGGGTGGCAGGTGCGTCAGCGGGTCTCCGAGCAGCAGCATCAGCACCGTGGCGGTGACCAGCACGAGAGCTGCGGTCATCCCGGCGGCGAGAAGCCATCGCCGGCGGAGGGGGTGGGCAGAGGTGGCCGCGGGCGGAGTGGAGAGGTGACGTGCCATGCGGGCGAGTCAAACGCGGAGGCCGTTGCGGGAGCGTCGCCGAAATCCGATACGCCGACGATATGCGTGGCCTCTTAGCATCGAAGAATGCGCGTGCTGGTCCTGGAGGACGAACCCCTGCTGGCCGATGCGATCCGTGACGGGCTGCGCCTGGAAGCGATCGCGGCCGACCTCGCGGGCGACGGCGATACCGCGCTGGAGTTGCTGTCCTACACCGACTACGACGTCGCCGTGCTCGATCGCGATGTTCCGGGGACATCGGGAGATGCGGTCGCGGCGTCGATCGTGCAGGGCGGCACGGGGGTGCCGATCCTCATGCTGACCGCCGCCGACCGGCTCGACGACAAGGCGTCGGGATTCGAGCTGGGCGCCGATGACTACCTCACCAAGCCGTTCGCGATGCGCGAGCTCGTTCTGCGGCTGCGCGCCCTCGAGCGTCGTCGCCGACGGGTGCGCCCACCCGTGCGCGAACTCGCCGGCATCCGCCTCGACCCCTTCCGTCGTGAGGTGTACCGCGACGGTCGCTATGTCGCGCTCACTCGCAAGCAGTTCGCCGTCCTGGAGGTGCTGCTCGAAGCGGGCGGCGGCGTCGTCAGCGCCGAGGAACTGCTCGCACGCGCCTGGGACGAGAACGCGGATCCTTTCACCAACGCGGTCCGCATCACGGTGTCCGGTCTGCGTCAACGGCTCGGTGGTCCCGCCGTGATCGCGACGGTCTCCGGCGTCGGCTATCGCGTCGAGGTGCCGGCGTCCGACGCTGAGGCGGAGGGGAGGTGAGTGCGACACCGTCGCCCTCTCCCGGTGCGCGCCGGCGTGCCGCGGGGCTGACCTTCCGGGTGAAGCTCATGCTCAGCTATGCCGGCACGGTTGCGCTCGCCGGCGCTCTGTTGCTGTCCGTCGTGTGGCTGTTCCTTCTGCGATACGTCCCGGAGGAGGCGGCGCCGACGACCGGCGGGTTCATGCCGGGTCGCGGCGATCTGCTGCGGGCATTCGTGCCCCCCGCGCTCGCCGCGTGGGCCCTGCTGATCGTCGTCGGACTGGTGGGTGGGTGGTTCCTTGCCGGGCACATGCTCGCGCCGCTGGGGCGGATCACCCGTGCGACGCGGCTGGCCGCCGCCGGATCGCTGTCGCATCGGATCGGCGCCCAAGGCCCCGACGACGAGGTGCGCGAGCTCGCCGACAGCTTTGACGCCATGCTGGCGCGCATCGAAGCGCAGGTCGCGGAGCAGCGTCGCTTCGCCGCGAACGCATCGCACGAGTTGCGCACACCGCTGGCCATCACCCGGGCGATGCTCGACGTTGCCGCCGCTGACCCGGACCGTGACGTCGACGCTCTGCTCACGCGGCTGGCTCGCGTCAACGGACGGGCGATCGAGCTCACCGAGGCGCTGCTCTCGCTCAGCCGCGCCGAAGGCGGGGCCCTCGACCCCGTCCCCGTCGATGTCTCACTCCTGGCCGATCAGGCCGCGGAGACCTTTCTGTCGCTCGCCGAATCGCGGGGAATTGCTCTGCAGCTCGAGACGCTGCCGGGCATCGCGCGGGGATCTCAGTCGCTGCTGCAGCAGCTCGTCGTCAACCTCGTGCACAACGCGATCGTGCACAATTGCGATGATCACGGCTGGGTGCGAATCGGTGTGCGCTCGGCGCAGGGCGGCGTCGGTCTGCGCGTGGAGAACTCCGGGCCCGTCGTCCCGTCGGAGATGCTCCCGACTCTGCTGGAGCCGTTCCAGCGTGGGGCGCAGCGCGCACATCGCGGCGAGCGCGAGGGAGCCGGTTTGGGACTCGCGATCGTCGCGGCGATCGTTCGTGCGCACGACGGCAGTCTGACCCTGTGGCCGCGCGACGACGGCGGGCTGCTCGTGGAGGTCGTCCTGCCGGCCGCGTAGGCTCCGCTCGGCGCCGTCAGCCCTGGGCGTGCCGGTCGAGGAAGGCGTAGACCTCGCCGTCGTCGACGCCGGGGAAGGCGCCGCGCGGCAGCGGTGAGAACATCTGCATGTGCACGCGGGCACTCGGCCACGCGCGACCCTCCCAGCGCGCCGTGAGATCGGCATCCGGCCGTCGGCAACACGACTCGTCGGGGCACGTCGAGATCGCGCGCTTCTGCGTCTCGCGGCCGCGGAACCAGCGCGCGTCGTCGAAAGGCACCCCGACGGTGATCGAGAACTCGCCGTCCGAGGTGCGTCCGGTCTGCGACGAGCACCAGAAGGTACCGGCGGGGGTGTCGGTGTACTGGTAATGCTCGACCGTGCGGTTCTGCTCCGAGAAGGCGGCGCGCGCGGCGAAATGCCGGCACACGACCTGTCCCTCGACCGATCCGGTGACGTCCATCGGCAGCGGCAGGTCATCGTTCTCGTAGGCGCGGGTGATGGCGCCCGAGCCGTCGACTCGCAGGAAGTGCAGGCGGATGCCGATGTGCTGCGTCAGGAGGTTCGTCAGCCGCATGCCGGCGGCCTCGTGGGTCACGCCGAACGCATCGCGGAAGTCCTCGACGGCCAGGTTGCGATCCTTCTTCGCCTGGGTCAGGAAGGCGACCGAGGCGGTCTCGGGCATGAGACAGCAGGCCGCGAAGTAGTTGATCTCGAGCCGCTGCTGGAGGAAGTCGGCGTAGTCACTGGGCGGTGTGTGTCCGAGCAGCCGGTGGGCCATGGCCTGCAGGGCCATCGAGCGCAGGCCGTGGCCGCCGGGGATCGATGCCGGCGGCAGGTAGATCCTGCCGTTCTCCAGGTCAGTGACCGAGCGGGCCGAGTGGGGGAGATCATCGACGTAGATCAGTTCGAAACCGAGCTGGGACGCCATGATGCTGACCGTGCGGTGGGTGAGGGCGCCCGAGACGTGGCCGGCGGCCTTCAGCTGCTTCTCCGCGAGTTTCTCGATCTCGGGGAGGTAGTTGTCCTTGGCGCGCATGCGCAGGCGCAGCTCCGTGTTCGCCCGCCGGGCCTCTTCCGGAGTCGCGATGGCGGCCCGCTCGCGCCGCTGCAGCTCACGGTGCAGCCCCAGCACCGACTCGATCGTCTCGTCGGAGGTCGCCTTGGTCACCCGCAGAGCCGGGATGCCGAGGCTGCGGAAGACGGGGGACTGCTGCGCCCGTTCGAGTTCGAGCTCGAGGGCGGCCCGGCGGTTGGGCGGCTCGGGGGAGAGGAGGTCGGTGACGTCCGTGCCGGTGGCGGCGGCAATCGCCTGCAACAGCGACAGCTTCGGCTCGCGCTTGCCGTTCTCGATCAGGCTCAGCTGGCTGCCGGCGACACCGACGATCGCGCCGAGCTCGTCGAGCGTGAGTCCGTGCGACACCCGTTGGTGGCGCACGCGGTGACCGAGCGTCGACAGCTCCAGAGACGTGGGTGGCATTCCTTGAGCATAGCGAAAGAATCACGTTTCTTGACGACGCCAGAGCATGCAAATCCGTCGTGAGGAGCTCAATCTGGAAGAGACCTCTCCGGATCGCCCCACCGACGCCACGCTGAAGGAGCCCGACATGGCCATCGCCGACATGTTCACCCGCTCGACCGCCATTCGCACCGCCACGGGGGCCGACGCGGCCGACGAGCCCCGCGGCGGGTTCGGGATGCGACCGGTCGTGGCCGGCACCGGCCTGGAGGCGCTGCTCGCCTGGGTCGACGAGGTCGCCGCCCTGACGCAGCCCGCGCGCATCCACTGGGTCGACGGTTCCCGCGCCGAGAACGAGGCTCTTCTTCGCCAGCAGGTAGACGAAGGCAAGCTCATCAAGCTCAACCCCGAGTGGCGACCGGGCTCCTACCTCGCCCGGTCGCACCCGAGCGACGTCGCCCGCACCGAGGCGCGCACCTTCATCGCCTCCGCGCGACAAGAGGATGCCGGCCCCACCAACAACTGGGCACAGCCCGATCAGATCCGGGCGACCATCACCCCGCTGTTCGCGGGGTCGATGCGCGGGCGCACGATGTACGTCGTGCCCTTCTCGATGGGCGCCGTCGGCGGTCCGCTCTCGCACATCGGCGTGCAGATCACCGACAGCGCGTACGCGGTGACCTCCATCGGCATCATGACGCGCGTCGGCACTGCGGTGCTGGAGCAGATCGCCGCCGGCAAGCCCTGGGTCAAGACGGTGCACTCGGTCGGCGCGCCCCTGGCCCCTGGCCAGGAAGACGTCGCCTGGCCCTGCAACGACGAGAAGTACATCGTGCACTTTCCCGACACGCTCGAGGTGTGGTCGTTCGGATCGGGCTACGGCGGCAACGCGATCCTTGCGAAGAAGTGTTTCGCACTGCGCATCGCCTCGGTCATCGGACGCGAGGAGGGGTGGCTCGCCGAGCACATGCTGCTGATCCGCGTCATCAGCCCAGAGGGCAAGCGTTTCCACCTCGCCGCCGCCTTCCCCTCGGCGTGTGGCAAGACCAATCTCGCGATGCTGCGTCCCACGATTCCGGGATGGCGGGTCGAGACTCTCGGCGACGACATCGCGTGGCTTCGCCCCGGCGAGGACGGGCGCCTGTGGGCCATCAACCCCGAGGCCGGGTTCTTCGGGGTGGCGCCGGGGACGGGCGCATCGACCAACGTCGCCGCCGTCGAAACGCTCTGGGGCAACACGATCTTCACGAACGTGGCGTTGCGCCCCGACGGAGACGTGTGGTGGGAGGGTCTGACCGACGACGTGCCGCAGGAACTGATCGACTGGGAGGGCAAGCCCTGGACACCGGCCATGGGTCGCCCGGCTGCCCACCCCAACTCGCGCTTCACCGTCAGTGCGGGGCAGTGTCCGCAGATCGCCCCCGACTGGGAGACCCCGGAGGGCGTCCCGCTGGACGGCATTCTGTTCGGTGGACGCCGGGCGACCAACGTCCCGCTCGTGCTCGAGGCCACCGATTGGACCCACGGTGTGTTCCTCGGCTCGAACATCTCCTCCGAGCGCACCGCCGCTGCCGAAGGGACCGTCGGCGAGCTGCGCCGCGACCCCTTCGCGATGCTCCCGTTCTGCGGCTACAACATGGCGGACTACTTCGGCCACTGGCTCAAGGTCGGCCAGCGTCTGCGCTTCGACCGCGCCCCGCGCATCTTCCAGGTCAACTGGTTCCGAAAGGGCGAGGACGGCCGCTTCCTCTGGCCGGGATTCGGCGACAACGCACGCGTGATCGACTGGATCATCCGCCGCATCGAGGGAGTGGTCCCCGCCATCGACAGCCCGATCGGACGGCTGCCGCGCACGGAGGATCTGAACCTCGACGGCATCGAGGTGCCCGATGCCGACCTCGACGCCCTGTTCGCGATCGACCGCGACCTGTGGCTGCAGGAGGCCGAGCTCACGGAGGAGTTCTACCGCACGTTCGAGGGGCGGGTGCCGCCGGCCCTGTACGCCGAACTCGCGGCTCTTCGCTACCGCCTCAAGCTCGCCCCGTCGCGGTGATGCGGCTGACGCGCACGGTGACGTGCGCGTCAGGTGTGCCCAGCGCCTCGCGCACCCGCAGCGCGACCTCGCTCGCCACCTCGGCGACGCGACCGCCCGTGACGCCGATGCTCACCGTCACCTCCAGCGTCTGCGCGCGCCGCGTCACCACGCTGTACGCGCCGTCGCCGGCGAGCGTGGCCCGCCACAGGCGAGCCGGGAGGGCGGCGGCGTAGTACAGCTCGGCCACGCCGGTGACCGCCCTCGCGGCGGCATCCACGATCAGGGCGAGGTCGGTGGGCGCGTCGCCGCTCGCCGATCGGGTCGCGGTGTCGCTCATCGCTCCTCCTCCCGCATCCGCAGCGAGTCGATCGTGACGTCGACGACGCCTACGGTCCATCCTCCGTACTCCTCGAGATCGGCGCGCACGCGCTCTCGCACCGAATCTGCGATGCGCGCAAGCCCGCGTCCCGCGCCGAGCACGCTGTCCAGGACGCTGATCGTCAGCCGTACGTCGACGCCTACATCCTCGTGGAGCGTGAGATGCACCCGTTCCACGAGCACGCCCTCCACGGCGTCGCCGGCGTCGCGGACGAGACCGCGCACGGCGCCCTCGGTCACCACGACGCGTACCGGGTCGTCGTCGACGAGAGGCAGGTCGCGCCCCGCGCGAGACTCCCGGGCGACTTCGCCGAGAATCTGTTGGAACCAGGTCTCGGAGACATCGTCACGGGCGTCGGTCTCGATGAGTTCGCGCGACAGCGCCCCGAGGCGGTCCATCGAACCCAGCACGGCTCGACACTGCGCATCGCCGTCGATCGCGGGGATCGCCGGCGTCCGTCCGCGCTCGTGATAAGCCGCGAGCTCCTCGAGGGTGTGGCCCGAATCGCCGATCTCCTCGCGCGTCATCCCGCTCACCTCCACTCCTTCATCCGGTCGTAGATGGTCGCTCGCGCCCGCGCGAGCCTGCCGCGCACCGCCGTCGCGGACACGCCCAGCTCGCGGGCGATCTCGTCGTAGCCGTATCCGCTCACCTCGCGCAGCAGCCAGGTCGTGCGTTGCTCGACCGGCAGCTCGTCCAGCACGCGCCGCAGCATGTCCAGTTGAGAGGATGCCACGGCGGACTCATCCGGTGTGGGCTGCAGGGCCTCGGGCTCCGTATCCTCGATCGGTGCGGTGGGCGCCGCGCTGCGCAGACGGTCGGTGGCCTTGCGTGCCACGATCGTCGACAGCCAGGAACGGACGCGGTCGGGCTCGCGCAGTTCCGGGAGTCGTCGCCACGCGATGATCAGGGCCTCCTGCACGCAGTCGTCGGCGTCGGCGCGTGAGCGCAGCAGCCGGGTGGCGAAGCCGATCAGGTAACCGCTGTGCCGACGCACGAGCACCGCGAACGCGCGCTCGTCGCCGTCGGCGGCGCGTGCGGCCAGAACGCCGTCCTCGACGTGTGTCAGCGTGTCCACACCGCTTCCCCCCTCGCGCCGTCGTCACCCTGCGGGCCGCGCGATGCCCCCTGGATACCTCGACCGTGCCACGCGCAGCTGACGCCGCCAAGGGGTTGCGTCGCCACCGCGCAGGCATTAGGCGCGCTGACAGCTCCCCGCGGTGGCACTCAGCGAACTGCCAGGAAATCGACCGTGACGAAACCCCTGCGGCATCCGTCACACCTGTGAACGCCCTCACCGGAGGGCCGGAAAGGAAACGACATCATGGCTACCACGACCCCCACCACCTCCGCCGTCGCACCTGCTGCGGGCGCCGGCAAGACCGTCATCGTCGACCCGGTCATCGCCAAGATTGCCGGCATCGCCGCCTCTTCCGTGCCCGGCGTGCACGCCCTCGGCGGCGGAGCCGCGCGCGTCATCGGCAGCATCCGTGAGGCCGTGGGCGCCAAGGATCTGGGTCAGGGTGTGAACGTCGAGGTCGGCGAGACGCAGGTCGCCGCCGACATCACGATCGTGGCCGAGTACCCCGAGCAGCTGCAGCGCGTCGCGACCGACGTGCGCACGGCCGTCGCCGATGCCATCACCGAGCTCGCCGGCATGGAGGTCACCGAGGTCAATGTGACCGTCGTCGACGTCCACATCCCGGGTGACGACGAGGCTCCCGCCCCGGAGCGTGTCCAGTGACCGGCGGGGGCCCCACGGTGTGGGGAGCGGTCGCGGGCGCGGTGCTCGCCGTCGCCGCACTGGCGTTCGGCTTCTGGGGCATGGTGCTCGTGGCGGCTCTCGCCGCCATCGGCGGCCTCATCGGCGCCGCGGTGTCGGGCCGCATCGACCTGCGCGCCGCGATCGATGCCGCCCGCGGCCGGCGGGTGGGCTGACCATGGATGCCGCACGGATCCCCGGTCGGGTCACCATCTCCGCACGGGCCTACGAGCGCGTCGCGGCGGCGGTCCTCGCCGATGAGCTGGGCGTTCCCGCCCGCGCGTCCCGCGCCCACGTGCGCGACGCGGGCGGGGCCCTCGCCCTGGATCTCACCAGCGGCATCCGAGCCGACGGCGACCCCATCGCGGCCAGCGCCGCTGCAGCACGCACTCGCACCGGTGAGCGCGTGAGCGCACTCACCGGAGCACTGGTCGGAGACATCCGACTGCGCATCACTCACCTCGTCACGCAGAACAGGAGCATCTCGTGAACACCACATCGGCACCCGTCGAGGTCGTTCCGGCGGTAGCGCCCGACCGGCTTCAGAGCGCGGCTGCGCGGCGTCTGCAACGACGTTCGCGTGCTGTCTGGGTGAGCTGGGCCCTGGTCGTGATCATCGTCGTCGCCGCGGCGCTGGCCACCGAGCTGGTGCTGTCGGCTCTCGGGCGCCCCGCGCTGCTCGTGGCCCCGGACGCCGTTCGCTCGGCGCTCACCGAGGGGGGGACGACCGGCTCGATCGTCGCTGCGGCGGCCGCACTGTTCGGCATCGTGTGTCTCTGGGGTGCATTGGCGCCCGGGCGCACCCATCGCCGGGCCCTGGCCGCCGGTCGGGTACCCCTGGTGGTCGACGACGCAATCGTGGCCGGCGCACTCTCGCGCGCCGCCGGCACGGCCGCAGCCGTCACCAACTCCCACGTGTCCACGCAGCTCGACGCTCGTCTTGCGCGCATCTCCCTCACTCCCGCGACCGGGTTTCCGGTCGACCGTGAACAGGTGGAGCGTGCCGCCGACCGGCTGCTCACCGAACTCGGCGCGGCGCCTCGACTGACGGCTCGCGTCGAGGTGACCCCGGAAGGACGGCTGTCATGAGCCCGGCATCCCGCTTCGTCAACCGCACGATCCTCTTCGTGCTGGCCGTAGGCGCCCTCGCCGTCACCGCGACCGCGGCCTGGCCGCTCTTCGCCGAGGGGCGATCGTCGCCGCTGCTGGCCATGGCCGCCGATGTCGTCCGCGGCACGGGGGTGGCGCCGCAGACCCAGGCATGGATCGCTGCGGGCATCCTCGCGCTGGTCGTCGTGATTGCGCTCGTGGTCGTGCTCACCCGCGGTGAGCGGCACGTCCGCGCAGTCCTCGACGAGGGCGGCATCGCCATCGATGACGGCGTCGTCGCCGATCTGCTCCGGCAGTCGCTCGCGGATGTGCCCGACGTGCTGGCCGTCTCGGCGGTGACGTATCGCCGTCGCCGGCTTCTGCGGGTGCGGGTGCAGGTGCGCCCGCGCGCCGACCTGGGACTCGTCCAGCGTCGCGTCGCCGGTGCGGTCGCCGATACCGACCGCCGGCTGGGGCTCGCGCTACCGCTGGTCGTCCAGCTCACGGGCGGTCTGCGTTCCGCCGTCGCCCACGAGCGCCGCGTCGCCTGACGAACGACGCTCACCGAACTTCCCGGGCCGCCCGGGATCCCGAAAGAAACCGGAACCATCACCAGAGAAAGGAGTCCCTCATGGGCCTCGCAGATGACATCAAGAACACCGCTGAGAACCTGACCGGCAAGGCCAAGGAGGCCATCGGCAACCTCACCGACAACGACAAGCTCGTCGCCGAGGGTAAGGCCGACCAGGTCAAGGCCCACGCGAAGGACGCCGCAGCCGACGTCAAGGATGCGGCGAAGGACGCGAAGGACGCTCTCGGCGGCAAGTGACCAGCGCTGACAGCAGAGGGGCCCGCCGGTGACGGCGGGTCCCTCGTCGTCTGTCGTGATCGCGGGTCAGACGAGCAGCTGGTGCTTCGCGAGGTCGCGGTACAGCGGCACGGTCTCGACGAGTTCGGAGTGGGTGCCCTGCCCGACGACCCTGCCGTGGTCCATCACGACGATCAGATCGCTGTCCACGACGGTCGACAACCGGTGCGCGATCACGACGAGCGTCCGCCCCGAGGCGACCGCGTCGATCGCCTCGCGCATGCGCTGCTCGTTGAGGCCGTCGAGCGATGACGTCGACTCGTCCAGCAGCAGAACCGGGGGAGCGGCCAGCAGCGCCCGGGCGATCGCGAGCCGCTGCCGTTCGCCGCCCGAGAGCATGACACCGGCCTCACCCACCGGAGCGTCCAGACCCAGATGCGAGCGCTCCAGCACCTCGCCGAGGTTCACGGCGCGCAACACGCGCACGCACTCCTCGTCGGATGCCGACGGCGACGCCAACCGCAGGTTGTCGGCGATCGTCCCGGCGAGGGTCGGTGCGTCCTGCTCGACGTAGCCGAGCTGGGCGCGCAGCCGCGTGCGGTCGATGCCGCGGAGGTCGACGCCGTCGAGCAGGATCGAGCCCGCCGTCGGGTCGTAGAACCGCTCGATCAGCGCGAGGGTGGTGGACTTGCCCGCACCCGACGGCCCGACCAGGGCGACGCGCGCCCCGCGCGGGACGCGGAAAGACACGCCGCGCAGCACCTCGCCGGCCGCTTCCGAGACCGCCACCGTCGCGTCGGCGTGGGCCTCGGCGAGCAGGGCCGCCGCCTCGGTCTCCGAGCGACGGCGCGCGCTGACCACGGCATCCGGATACGCGAAATGCACGTCGCGGAACTCGATCGCCGACGTCGTCTCGTGGTTCTCGTGCGCGGCGGCCGTCGAGATCGGAGAGGTGCCGACGGCGACGGATGCCGCGACCTCCGCATCGCACGCCGTCTCGGTGCGAAGGTCCAGCACCTCCTGGATGCGTCCCAGTGCGCCGAGGGCCTGCCCGACCGAGGTGATCGCTCCGAAGAACGAGCCGAGTGGCTGCACGAGGAAGAACAGGAACATCACGAAAGTCACCAGCCCGGCGATCGTGATCGCGCCGGAGGCGACGCGGAAGCCGCCGACGCCGAGGACGACGAGCAGCGACAGCTGGAGGGCGACGCCGGCGACCGGCACCACGAACGCCGATGCCTTCGCGACCTGCACGCCGGCCTCGTACGCACCGCGCGCCGTGTGCTCGATGCTCTCGCGTTCACGTTCGGACGCACCCGAGGCGCGGATCGTGCGGATCGATCCGACGGCGCGCTCCACCCCCGAGGCCAGCTCGCCCACCTTCTCCTGCTGCACGGCGGTCGCCCGGCGGATCCGCCCGCTGAGCGCCACCACGACGGCGACCGACGCGCCGACGACGACCAGGATGAGCACCAGCAGCACCGGATCGATGATGAACATCGCCACGATCGCGCCCACGAAGATGAGCGCATTGCCGATCGAGTCCGCCAACCCCTGGGTGAGCACCGCGTACAGCAGGGTCGTGTCGGTGCCGACGCGCGAGACGAGGTCGCCCGTGCGCCGTGCGTCGTACTCCTGCACGGGAAGGTGCAGCAGCTGTGCGATGAGACGGCGCCGACTCGAGTAGACGACCGCCGTGCCCGTGCGCTGCAGGAGGAAGTGCTGGATGCCGCTGATCACCGAGGAGGCGACGACGAGACCCACCAGCACCCACACCAGCAGACCCAGCGGGTTCTGCTTCTGCACCCGGTCGATGACCTGACCGACCACCAGCGGCTGGGCGAGGGTCGCGACGGCGGCGAGCACGCTCAGCACAGCGACGACGACGAGCACGCCCTTCTGCTCGAAGACGAAGGGAAGCAGCTGTCGCAGACTCGCGCGCGGGCCGTCATCGGGCGCGCGGCGGCGGGAGCGGGAAGGGCGGGTGGTGCTGGCAGAGGACATGAGGCGCTTTCCTGCGGTGTTCGGGTACTTCTATCTTCTCTCTCGACGACGGCTGCCGGTGCCGCCCTGGTGCCCCGCGCCGATGCTCGCTGTCGACGTATGGTGCGCTCATCCGTCCGCAGGTGTCGCCACCCGACGCCGACAGCGCCGGAAAGGGACGGATGAAGCGGGCTTGCCGTGTCGCAGGCCCTGGGTAGGGTGGACCGGTGCCTGCTCCTGTCATCTCCGCGCATCAGCTCGTGAAGTCCTACAAGGTCAAGGGCAAGCCCGACTTCGTCGCCGTCGACGGTCTCAGCTTCGAGGTCGCGCCCGGTGAGTCGTTCGGTCTTCTCGGTCCCAACGGCGCCGGCAAGTCGACGACGATGAAGATGATCGGCGCGGTCTCCACCCGCTCCGGCGGCGACCTGCAGATTCTCGGCCTCGACCCGGACCGCTACGGTCCCGAGATCCGGTCCCGGCTCGGCGTCGTGCCGCAGCAGGACAACCTCGACGGCGAGCTCAACGCCCGCGAGAACCTGTACATCTACGGCCGGTACTTCGGTCTTTCGAGCAAGGTGTGCCATGAGAAGGCCGATGAGCTCCTCGCCTTCGCGCAGCTCGAGGACAAGGCGAAGAACAAGGTCGACCAGCTCTCCGGCGGCATGAAGCGGCGCCTCACCATCGCGCGCGGCCTCATCAACGACCCGCGCATCCTGCTGCTCGACGAGCCGACGACGGGCCTCGACCCGCAGGCGCGCCACGTCCTGTGGGACCGCCTGTTCCGCCTGAAGGAGCGCGGCACGACCCTGGTGCTGACCACGCACTACATGGACGAAGCCGAGCAGCTGTGCGACCGGCTCGTCGTCGTCGACAAGGGCCGCATCATGGCCGAGGGCACCCCGGCATCCCTCATCCGCGAGCACTCCAGCCGTGAAGTGCTCGAAGTGCGCTTCGGCTCGGATCGCAACGCCCAGGTCGCCGGACAGCTGGCCGGCATCGGCGACCGTGTCGAGGTGCTTCCCGATCGCATCCTCATCTACGCCGACAACGGCGAGGCCGCCCTCGAGCGCGTGAGCGCGCAGGGGCTCGAGCCGATCACGTCGCTCGTGCGCCGCTCGTCGCTGGAGGACGTCTTCCTCCGTCTCACAGGAAGGTCGCTGATCGAATGAGCACCTCCTCGACGGATGCCGCGGCGCCCCCGAGCATCGACGAGCTGCGGGCCGAGGCGATGGAATGGGGCCGTAAGCCCCGCCGTCGCGGCAGCTGGTACGTCACCGAGCACATGGTGCGCGCCATGCGCGCCTACGGCTGGACCATCATCGTCGGTGCCGTCGGTCAGCCCATCCTCTACCTGCTCGGGCTCGCCGTCGGCCTTGCTGCGCTCATCCGCGTGCCGATCGTCGACCACGGCCAGGAGGTGAGCTACCTCATGTTCGTCGCTCCGGCGCTCCTGGCGACCGCGACCATCTCGGTGGCCAGCGAAGAGCTCACCTATCCGGTCATGGCGGGCTTCAAATGGCGCCGCTACTTCTACGGCTTCAACGCCTCGCCGCTGTCGAGCCCGCAGATCGCCAACGGCGTCGTCGCCGGAGCGACCGCGCGGATGGTCGTCGCCTCGGCTGCCTACTACCTCATCGTGTGGCTGCTGCCGTTCGGCGCGGTGCCGCACCCCGCGACGGGATGGCTCGCGGTGTTCGCCGGTGTGCTGGCCGGGCTCGCCTTCGGCATCCCGCTCATGGCCTACGCGGGTTCGATCGAAGACGACAAGGGGCAGTTCGCACTCGTGCAGCGCTTCCTGTTCATGCCGATGTTCCTCTTCTCCGGCACGTTCTATCCGCTCGACTCGCTGCCGCTGTGGTTGCAGTGGATCGGATGGGTCTCACCGCTCTGGCACGGCGCCGAACTCGGACGCGTCGCCACATACGGCGCGGCGGTGGACCCGGTGATGGTCACGGTCCACCTCGTCTATCTGCTCGCCCTCGCGGTGGTCGGCTACCTGTTCGCCCGCCGCGTCTTCACCGAGAGGCTCGCGAAGTGAGCGCCGTCGTCGAGGTGTCCTCCACCGTGGCCCGTCGCGGGGGCGTGCGCGCGCTCTGGGCGGGCAACCCCGGTGCTGTCGTCCAGCGTGGCCTCATCGCCGCGCGGTCCTCCAGCTGGGCGGTCGTGCTCTCGGGCTTCTTCGAGCCGGTGTTCTACCTCGCCTCGATGGGCATCGGTCTCGGCGCGCTGATCGGCGACGTCGAGACCGCCCAGGGCGCGAGCGTCAGCTACGCCGCCTTCATCGCGCCGGCGCTGCTGGCCGTCTCGGCGATGAACGGGGCGATCTACGACTCCACGTGGAACGTCTTCTTCAAGCTCAACTACGGCAAGCTCTACGAGGGCATGCTCGCCACCTCGCTCGGCCCGCTCGATGTCGCCCTGGGCGAGATCCTCTACGCGCTCCTGCGTGGGCTGGCGTATGCGACCGGGTTCATGATCATCATGCAGATCCTCGGGCTCAACCTCGCCTGGACGGCGGTGCTCGCCCTGCCCGCGGTGGTCCTGATCGCGTTCGGCTTCGCGAGTCTCGGCATGGCCGTCACCAGCTACATGAAGACGTTCCAGCAGATGGACTGGATCAACTTCGTGCTGCTGCCGATGTTCCTCTTCTCTGCCACCTTCTACCCGATCACGGTCTACCCGGGCTGGGTGCAGCAGATCGTCATGGCGCTGCCGCTGTGGCACGGGGTCGAGCTGATCCGGGGGCTGACGACCGGCATCCTCAACGTCGACATGCTGTGGCACGTGCTCTATTACGTCGTGATGATCGCGATCGGTCTCGTGTTCACCACGAAGCGGCTGCGCGCGCTGTTCCTCGACTGAGCGCCCGCCACTCAGACGCAGAACGGCGGATGCCGCGGCCCGTGCGGGTCGCGGCATCCGCCGTTCGTGCGTGAGTCGTCAGAGTGAGCCGGTCTCGCCGAGCCCGATGTTCGTCTCGTAGTCGACGTCCTTGGTCTCGCGAGACAGGATCAGTGCGATGAGGGTGAGTACCGCCGAGCCCGACAGGTAGAGGCCCACGAGCCACGGCTCGCCGCCGGCGGCGGCCCACAGCCCCAGTGCGATCGACGGTGCGACGGCGGCGCCGAGGATCGACGAGACGTTGTAGGCGATCGCCGAGCCGGTGTAGCGGACGTTCGTCGGGAAGAGCTCCGGCAGCACGGCGCCCATGGGGCCGAAGGTGGCTCCCATCAGCATGAAGCCGAACACGAGGAAGGCCTGCACCAGCGCACCCGTGAACTTCGGATCGACGGCCGGAAGCAGGAAGACGTTGAACGTGAGGCCGAGCACGCCGATCAACGCGGTGACCCAGATGAGGAGCTTGCGGCGGCCGACCGCGTCGGCGATGGGGCCCGACAGCAGGGTGAACACCCCGAAGAACACCACACCGATGATCTGCATGATCACGAAGTCGGTGTAGCCGAAGCCGAGGCCGGCGACCGGCGCATCCGTCGCCTTCGTGCCGTAGGCGAGGGTGAAGCTCGTCATCAGGTAGAAGAGCACGTAGGTGGCCAGCATGATGAACGTGCCGAGGATGAGGTTCTTCCAGTGTCCGCGGATGACCTCACCCAGGGGGAAGCGGCGGATCGCGCCCTTCTTCTCTGCGGTCGTGAAGGTCTCGGACTCGACGAGCTTCAGGCGTACCCACAGGCCGATGATCACCATCACGGCCGAGAAGAGGAAGGGCACGCGCCAGCCCCAGGCGAGGAACGCCTCGGAGCGCTGGGTCGGACCGTCGGGGTGGGGGAGGGCGAAGTTGATCACGAGGAAGAGCGCGTTCGCGATGATGAAGCCGATCGGAGCGCCCAGCTGCGGGAAGGTGCCGTACCAGGCGCGCTTGCCCTTCGGGGCGTTCTCCGTGGCCACGAGCGCGGCGCCCGACCACTCGCCGCCGAGGGCGAATCCCTGGAAGAGGCGGAGGATCAGCAGCAGGAGGGCCGCCCACCAGCCGATGCCCGAGAACGTGGGCAGACACCCGATGAGGAAGGTCGCGATGCCCATCGTGAGCAGCGACGCGACGAGCGTGGCCTTGCGACCGAATCGGTCGCCGAAGTGACCGAAGACGACCGCGCCGATGGGGCGGGCGATCATCGCCGCCCCGAAGACCGCGAACGAAGACAGCAGCGCGGTGGTCTCGTTGCCGGTCGGGAAGAAGAGGGCGGGGAAGACGAGCACGGCGGCGGTCGCGTAGACGTAGAAGTCGTAGAACTCGATCGTCGTGCCGACCAGGCTCGCGGTGATCACGCGAGCGCGGGAGTTGACGGGCGCGGCGGGGGCCGCGGTGGCGGTGGACATGCGCAGAGGCTACCTATCGATGAGAGATCGCAGGTCCTCGTGGGACGCACCGGTGGTGGGCGTCCGGGGCAGGGGTGTGTGCAGCGGGCGCCGCGACAATGAGGTCACCGGGGCGCCGGCAGGTTCCCGGCGCACGGCTAAAGAGTCTACGCCGCGTGGCGCGTCTCGTTCGTGCAGCGGGAACCGGCCGGCGTCGACGCGGTCAGCGCCAGAGGACGGCGAGGGCGGCGTTGAGGAAGGTCAGGATGCCGACCAGCCAGAACATGGCCGGCGGCACGGATCCGGTCTTGCGCTGGCGGGCGGTGCCGATTCCGAGGAGCGCGCCGATCGCGAGCAGCACGACGAGCTTGACGCCCAGCTTCGTGTAGTTCAGCGGGTAGTCGATGCCCCACGGCGCGGCCAGGGCGAGGCCGGCGACGGCGGCGATGAGCATGCCCCACGTCATCAGGCGGGTGACGCGCCGCTGTCCCACCGCCTCGACGACCCAGGCGCCGAAGAGGATGGCGAATCCGGTGAGGTGGACGAGGACGACGGCGTGACGCAGGATCTCCATGCCTTCAGCCTAACTGATAGTGCGCGCGTCCGCGCCCCCCGGTCGTTGAGCGAGCGCAGCGAGTCGAAACGCGACTTCTGGTCGGTGCGGTGTCAGCCGCGAAGGCGCTGCAGCAGCAGCGCGGTGCGCAGCGCGGCATCCGCGGCTTCCGCGCCCTTGTCCTCCTTCGAGCCGGGGAGGCCCGCCCGGTCGATGCCCTGCTGCTCGTCGTCCAGGGTCAGCACCCCGAAGCCGACCGGCTTGCCGGTGTCGAGGGCGACACGGGTGAGGCCGTCGGTGGCCGCCGACGACACGAAGTCGAAGTGGGGTGTGCCCCCGCGGATGATGACACCGAGTGCGACGACGGCGTCCGCCCCGGCATCCAGGGCCGCCTTCGCCGCGACGGGCAGCTCGAACGAGCCGGGAACGCGCTCCAGGCTCCACTCGGCCCCGGATGCCGCGAGCACCCGCTCCGCGCCGGCGATCAGGCCGTCGGTGATGACGTCGTGCCAGAGGCCGGCGATGACGACGACCCGCAGTCCGGTCGCGTCGATCGGGACGGTCTGGGGGGCTCCGTGGCCGCTCATGCGTGCTCCTCCGTGCTGTGGGCGAGAGCCGCGTCGAGCTCTGCCGCGCTGATGATGTGGCCCATGCGATCGCGCTTGGTGGCCAGGTACTGATGGTTGTTGGCGCCGACGCCGACGAGCAGCGGCACCTGCTCGACGATATCGAGTCCGAGCTCGCGCAGCTGCTTCACCTTGTCGGAGTTGTTGGTCAGCAGTCGGATGCTGTCCACACCCAGATCCGCGAGGATGCCGCCGGCTGCCGCGTAGTCGCGGGCGTCGGCGGGCAGGCCCAGCGCGAGGTTCGCATCGACGGTGTCGAGGCCCCGCTCCTGCAGGCTGTAGGCGCGCAGCTTGTTGATGAGGCCGATGCCGCGGCCCTCGTGGCCGCGCATGTAGATGACGACGCCGCCGTCCTTGTCGATGCGCTCTAGCGCGGCATCCAGCTGCGGGCCGCACTCGCACTTCTGGGAGCCGAAGGCTTCACCGGTGAGGCACTCGGAGTGCACGCGCACGAGCGGGGCCTTCTCGGTGAGGTCACCCGAGACGACCGCGATGTGGTCGGTGCCGGTCACGCGGTCCTTGTACGCCAGAAAGCGGAACGTTCCGTGCGAGGTGGGCACGGTCGCCTCGGCGCGCAGGCTCACGCGGCGCTTCTGGGCCGCCGCCTGTGCAGCGGGTGCGGCGATCGGTTCGACCTCGTCGAGGTAGGCGATGAGCTGTTCGATCGTGATCACCGGAACGCCCTCGCGCTCGCCCATCTCCATCAGACCGGGCAGACGCATCATCGACCCGTCCTCGGCGACGACCTCGCCGATCGCCGCGACAGGCTGCAGACCCGCGAGACGCATCAGCTCGACGCCGGCCTCGGTGTGACCCGCACGCTCGCGCACGCCGCCGTCCACCGCGCGCAGCGGCAGGATGTGACCCGGCCGGATCACCGACGACGGCACGGATGCCGGGTCGGCGAGCACATTGAGGGTGTGCGAGCGGTCGGTCGCGCTGATGCCGGTCGAGACGCGGTCGGCGGCATCCACGCTCACCGTATAGGCGGTGCCGCGAGCGTCTTCGTTGACCGCGACCATCGGCGGCAGGTCGAGGCGGTCGGCCCACTCGGCGGGCATGGGCGCGCAGATGAAGCCGCTGGACCAGCGGATCGTCCAGGCGAGCCACTCGGGCGTGGCGAGTTGGGCCGACAGGATGATGTCGCCCTCGTTCTCGCGGTTCTCATCGTCGGCGACGATGACGGGTCGTCCGGCGCGCAGCGCCTCGAGGGCCTCGGGGATGGTGGCAAGGCTCATCGTGAGCCTCCTTCGGTGATGGAGTCGGCGGAATCGGAAACGGTGGGGGCGAAGGCGAGCAGGCGCTGCACGTGGCGCGCCAGGATGTCGGTCTCGAGGTTGACGCGGTCGCCGGCAACGCGGTCGCCGAGGGTCGTCGCCTCGAGGGTTTCGGGGATCAGTGACACTTCGAACCAGGCGTCGGGCGCGGCGGCATCCGACGCGTTCGAGACGGTGAGGGAGACCCCGTCGACCGCGATCGATCCCTTGTCGACGACGAGGGGGGCGAGCTCTGCGGGCAGCGAGATGCGGATGACGCGCCACTCGGCGCCGGGGCGCACCTCCCGTACGGTGCCGGTGCCGTCGACGTGTCCCTGAACGATGTGTCCGCCCAGGCGGCCGTGTGCGGCCATTGCGCGCTCGAGGTTGACGCGGGTGCCGGGGCCGAATGCGCCGAGGGTCGCCATATCCAGGCTCTGGCGCATCACGTCGGCGGTGAACCAGTCCTCGCCCTGGTCGACGACGGTCAAGCAGACGCCGCTGACCGAGATCGAGTCGCCGTGGTGGGCGTCGGAGACGGCCAGCGGCGCACGGACGGTCATCCGCACACCGTCACCCGACGGCTCGACGGCGACGATCTCGCCGCGCTCTTCGATGATTCCGGTGAACATCAGTTCTCTTCCTTCGTGGTGGAGGTGTGTGAGGAGGCCGTGCCGTCGAACCGGCCGACGATGAGCAGGTCGTCGCCGAGATGTTCCACGGATGCCGCGTGCAGTCGCCGCTGGTCGCCGATCGAGGTGACGCCGATATCGCCGAGGGCCAGGCGAGGCCCCCCGAGCAGGGTGGGAGCGACGTACACGAGCACCTCGTCGGCGAGCTGCTGGCGGAGGAAGGACGATGCGAGAGTCGGTCCCCCTTCGACGAAGACACGGTGTGCGCCGAGCTCGCGGAGGCGCTCCAGGAGGTCGGGGAGATCCTCGCCCTCGTCCTGCATGAACGGGCGCGGATGCCGGCGCACGGCGGCTTCTTGCGGCACGGCTCGGGTCCCTACGACCACCGGCCGCGGCTGCTCGTCATAGAGCGAGCCGTCGGGGCGGCGTGCGGTGAGGGCGGGATCGTCGGCCAGCAGCGTGCCGGTGCCGACCACGATCGCGTCGGCGAGGCTGCGGCGGCGATGGACATCGGCGCGGGCTGCCGGACCGGTGATCCACTGGCTGGTGCCGTCGGCGGCGGCGCCGCGGCCGTCGAGCGACTGCGCCCACTTCACGGTGACGTGGGGGCGGCCGAGCCGCTGCACCTCCAGCCAGGAGGCCAAGAGCGCGCCACCCTCGTCGGCGCGCCAGCCGCCGATCACGTCGACACCGGCCTCGCGCAGACGTGCGGCGCCGCCCGAAGAGGCCTCGCCGGGATCGGTGACGGCGAACACCACGCGCGCGACGCCGGCAGCGAGGAGCGCTTCGCTGCACGGACCGGTGCGGCCGGTGTGGTTGCACGGTTCGAGGGTGACGACGGCGGTCGCGCCGCGCGCGGCATCCGCTCCCGCCGCGGCGGCGAGGTTCGTCAGCGCGTCGACTTCGGCGTGAGCCGTGCCGGCTCCCCGGTGCCACCCTTCGGCGAGCACCTCGCCGTCGGAGGAGAGCAGCACGGCGCCGACCTGCGGGTTGATGCCGCGCGGCCCCCGTCGAGCGATCTCGAGGGCGCGCTGCATCGCACGGTCGATCGCCGTGTCGTCGCGGTCTGTCGCGGCCATCCGTCGTCCTCCTGTGAGGCTCCGGGGCACGGCCGACACCGCAGACGCCGCCGCGTGCGCGCGACCACGTCCGTGCTGCCTCCCATCCGGACTAGCGATCGGGTTCTGTCGAACCGTCACGCATCACCGTCGGTCCCGGAATTCCACCGGATCAACCCCTCGTGAGAGGGGCTCGCGGACTGTCACCGCCGGTTCGGATTCACACCGACCCCGGAGCACGTTTCTTGCACTTGATCCTACTCAACGCCCCGACGACGTTTTCATTCCATGTCGGTCGCGAGGGACGCTGCGCTACTTCAGCAGCCGCGACAGCCGCCGGTCGGCGAGCAGCTTTCCGCCCGTCTGACAGGTGGGGCAGTACTCCAGCGAGTTGTCCGCGAAGAAGACGCTGCGCACTTCGTCGCCGCACACCGTGCACGCCTCGCCGCGCCGGCCGTGCACCGCCATGCCGCGGCGCTTCGCGTCCTTCAGATCGGCGGGCGGCTTGCCGGACGCGGTGGCGACGGCATCCGTCAGCGTCGCGCGCATCGCGTCGTAGAGCCTGTCGACCTCGTCGTCGGCAAGACCGGCCGCCAGGGCGTAGGGCGACATGCGCGCGGCGTGCAAGATCTCGTCGGAGTACGCGTTGCCGATGCCGGCGACGATCGACTGGTCGCGCAGCACGCCCTTGATCTGGGTGCGCCGACCGGCCAGAAGGCCGGCGAGCACATCCCGCGTGAACTCCTCCGCGAGCGGGTCGGGACCGAGGCGGGCGATGCCGGGGACATCCTGTGGGTCGCGGGCGACGTAGACGGCGAGCGATTTCTTGGTGCCGGCCTCGGTCAGATCGAACCCGGCGCCGTCGTCGAGGCGCACACGCAGCGCGATCGGCGTCTTTCCTGGGCGGATGACGGTCTCGGGTACCGTCTCGTACCAGCGCAGCCAGCCGGCCTTGGCGAGGTGGAAGACGAGATGGATGCCGGCATCCGTCGCCAGGTCGACGAACTTGCCCGAGCGTCGGGCGTGGCTGATGCGAGCGCCGACGAGTGCGTCGATCGGCGGGTCGTAGGTCTTCAGCGCCGCGATGTGGGCGACGGTCACCTTCGCGATCGTGCGGCCCGTCGCGCGCTCACCCAGGAAATCGACGAGACCTTGCACCTCCGGCATCTCGGGCATGGCCTCATCCTGCCACTGCGTGCCGACACCGCGTCAGGGCTCAGCCGGCAGGGGGCCACACCTGCGGGGTGCGCTCATCCTCGGCGAGCAGCCCCGCGATGAGGCCGTCGGCGCGCACCCCGGCACCGTTGACGAGGGCTGCCCGCACGCGGCCCTCGTAGCGGAAGCCGAGTCGCTGGGCGACGCGGTGCGACGCGGGATTGTCGACGACCGCGCGCCACTCGATCCGCCGCAATCCGAGCCCGTCGGGAGAAAACCCCCAGTCGATCACGCAGCGCGCGGCCTCCGAAACCAGCCCCTGACCGCGGACGGCGGGCGTCATCCAGTACCCCAGCTCACCGGCCCCCTGGCTGAGGCGGTGCAAGCCCATCATCCCCGCCAGTGCGCCCTCGTGGCGCACCGCCCAGGTCGCCTCCGTCCCGGCATCCCACCAGCCCGCGACCTTGGCGACGAACCCCTCGGCGTGCGTGCGCTCGTACGGCGAGGGGACCGTCGTGAAGCGTTGGATCAGCTCGTCCTGGCAGGCGGCGTAGATCGCGTCGACGTCGTTCTCGGTCGGCAGCGAGAGCTCGAGTCGCGCCGTCCGCAGGGTCACCGGTTGCATGCCGCGAGCCTATCCGCCCGCGCGCGCGGTCTCCTGCCCGCCTGCCCGGGCGTGTACGGGTACGGGGACGGCCCGCGCCCGCAGGGGCTCGCGCCGACTCCGACGACGGCTCTCGCGATCCGTATTCAGTCTCGGAGGGATGTCACCTCCGCACGCGCCGCGAGTTGTTGCGGTCGCTCGAGTGCGACCCGGCGGCGGAGACTGAATACGGAACACCCCTCTTGCGGCATCCGTCACCGCCAGAACGCGCAGACATCCTCCCCACCTGCTGCCCGCCGCGGACTGTCCACTGATTGTCAGGGGCGGCTGCTTTCCGACCGTGCGATGACAAGGCTGGCGCGATGTTCGATGTGTGGACGCGGGCCGAGTTGCGCGCGACAGGGATGACGAGCCGCGCGATCCGAGCGAGCCTCGAGAGCGGTCAGCTCGTCCGCGCAAGGAAGGGACACTACGTCCGCGGAGACGCGCCGGAGGCGCTGCGCAAAGCCGCGCACGTCGGGGGTCGGCTGGGCTGTCTCTCGCTCTTGTCCGAGTGTGGCGTGTTCGTTGCCGACTCGACCAGACTTCACGTCCATATGGAGCGCGGCGACAGCCGTATGCGTCCGGTCGTCGGGGGCGGTGCCTTGGGCCCGGCGGCGCAGCGGCGCGACCTGGTCCTGCACTGGCACGCCCTGACCGAACCGCCGACATCGGGTGCGGTCGACATCGTGGATGCCCTGTCGCACGCGATCCGCTGTCAGGAGGCGCGGTTCGCGGTGGCGACGTTGGATAGCGCCATCCACCTCGGCATACTCGCGGTCGATCAGCTCGACCAGGTCTTCGGCGCGGTCCCGGCGCGTTTCAGGGCTATCCGGCCCTTCATCGACAGCCGTGCGGAAGCGGGAACGGAGACACTCGTGCGGCTCCTGCTTCGCCGGTGGGGCTGTGACGTCGAGCTGCAGGTCAGCATCGACGGCGTCGGTCGTGTGGATCTCCTGGTGAACGGATGGCTGATCATCGAGTGCGACAGCAAGCAGTTCCACAGCGACTGGAATCAGCAGCGTGTCGACTACCAACGCGACCGTGCGCTCGCGGCGCTCGGATTCACCGTGCTCAGGCTGACGGCGGAGGACATCCTGTACCGGTTCGAGGACGTGGCCAGTGCGCTGCGCGGTCTGATCTTCGCCAATCGTCGCGGCTGACCTCTTCCACCGCGCGGCGCCCTCAGCCGCTCCGGCCGTCCGGGTGTGCGGGGCGGCCTCGCCGCGCGGCGCCCTCAGCCGCTCCGGCCGTTCGGGTGTGCGGGGCGGTCTCGCCGCGCGGTCGGTATTCAGTCTGCCGCCTCGTCGCACTCTCGCACCTCGCAGACATCCGCCGGGTGCAACGCCCGGCGGATGCATCAGGGACTGAATACGGAACACCGGCGGCGTCGGACGCGCAGGAGCGTCGTGAGATGCGGGCTGGACTGGATCGCGGCGTGGACGGCGCAGCCCGGGTCGCCATATTCAGTCTGCGACGATTTTTGCGAGCGTGACGTGCGCGGAACATCGCAGTCTCAGAGAGCTCGACCACCAGGCAGACTGAGTACGGGACCGTGGGCAAGCCTCGCGGCAACCGCAACCCGCGACGGTTGTCAGCCGCGGCGGAGGAGTCCGACCTTCGCGTACACGTCGGCGAGGGTCGCATCCGCGACCTCGGCGGCGCGGTCGGCGTTGGCGGCGAGCACGCGGTCGAGTTCGGCGGGATCATCGAGCAGCTCGAGTGCCCGCGCGCGGACGGGCCCGAACTCGTTCACGACCACCTCTGCGAGCCCCTTCTTGAAGTCGCCGTAGCCGCGACCCGCGTACTCGTCCTCGATCGAGGGGATCTGGCGTCCGGTGAGGGCCGCATAGATCACCAGCAGGTTGGAGACGCCGGGCTTGTTCTCCTTGTCGTAGCGGACCACGCCCTCGCTGTCGGTGACGGCACGCATGATCTTCTTCGCCGACACGGCCGGGTCATCCAGCATCCACAGCACACCGGCATCCGACTCGGCCGACTTGCTCATCTTGGCGGTGGGGTTCTGCAGGTCGTAGATGCGCGCGGTGTCCTGCTGGATCACCGGCATCGGCATGCGGAAGGTCTGGCCGTAGCGGGAGTTGAACCGTTCCGCGAGGTCACGCGTGAGTTCGACATGCTGCTTCTGGTCGTCGCCGACCGGGACGATATCGGTCTGGTAGAGCAGGATGTCGGCGGCCATCAGCACCGGGTAGGTGAACAGGCCGACGTTGGTCTGGTCGGCGCCGTACCGCGCGGACTTGTCCTTGAACTGCGTCATGCGGTTCGCCTCACCGAATCCGGTGATGGTCGAGAGCACCCAGGCGAGCTCGGCGTGGGCGCGCACGTGCGACTGCACGTAGAGCGTCGACTTCGACGGCTCGATGCCGGCGGCGATGTACTGCGCCGCCGTCCGTCGGGTCTTCTCGCGCAGCTCCGCCGGATCGTTCGGCTGGGTGAGGGCGTGCAGATCGACGACGGAGAAGAACGCCTGGTACTCCTCCTGCAGGTCACGCCACTGCAGCAGAGCCCCGATGTAGTTGCCGATCTGGAGGGAGTCGGCGGAGGGCTGCATTCCGGAGTAGAGGCGGGGCCTGGTCATCGTCCAAGTCTAGAGAACGGATGCCGGGGTCCCGCCGTGTCTGCCCGATTGCGGACGGCACCTCACTCGTGATCTCAGAACGCGTAGTCGGCGACCACGGGAGCGTGATCGCTCCACCGCGTGTCCCAGGAGGGCGCACGCACGACGCGGTAGTCGACCACGCGCTCCGCCAGCGCCGGCGTGGCGAGGTGGTAGTCGATGCGCCAGCCCGTATCGGTGTCGAACGCCTTGCCGCGGTTCGACCACCACGAGTAGGGGCCGTCGACCTCGCCCGCCCAGCGGCGTCCCACGTCGACCCAGCCGAGACCGGTGCCGGTGGTGCCGTCCGTGCAGGCGACCTCTTCGCCTTTGGGGCCGGTGAAGCGGTCGAAGTACGCGCGCTCGCGCGGCAGGAAGCCCGCCTTCTTGACGTTGCCCCGCCAGTTGCGGATGTCGAGCTCGCGGTGACCCACGTTGAGGTCACCGGTGATCAGGGCCAGCTCGCCGAGCTTCGGCATCCGCGCCTCCATCGCATCGAGGAAGGCGTACTTGGCCACCTGCTTGTCGGTGTCGGCTTCGCCGGTGTGGACGTACGCGCTGACGATGGTCACTTTCTCGCCGGCGACCTCGATATCGGCTTCGACCCAGCGGCCGCGGGAGTCGAGCGTGTCGTCTCCCAGCGCGACGCGCCAGATGTCGATGGGTTCGCGCGCCGCGATCGCGACTCCGGCGCGGCCCTTGGCCAGCGCCTCGTCGTTCACGACATGCCATCCGGGGAGCGCGTCGGCGAGGTGCGCCGCTTCGCCGCGGACCTCCTGCAGGGTCAGGACGTCGACGTCGGCCGTCTCGAGCCAGGGGAGCATGCCCTTGCGGGCGGCGGCACGGATGCCGTTGACATTGACGGAGGCGACGCGGAGGTTTCGTGGCACCCGTCAACCCTAACGAGCGGCGCCGACACCGAACGGCGGCCGCCGACCGTCAGTCGAGGAAACCGCGCGGGGGTGGGGGAGTGTCGGCCTCCACCCGTGCGAGATCGTCCTCCGCCCGGCGGAGTTCACGGGTCGCCCGCCACCGCCGCCACCAGGGCGCTTCGGCGCGGGCGAGATGCGCATCGCGCACGCGCAGGCGCGCGGCGGTCAGCAGTGCGGCGTGCTCGCGACGGCGCTGCTCGTCCGCCGTCAACCGCTCGATGGGCACGTCCGCATCCTGCGCCGTGAGGGCGACCCACGACGCCGCGACGAGGATCACGATGCCGACCAAGCGGAACCAGAGCAGGAACCCGACGAAGACCGAGAACGTCGCAAGCAGCGGGTTGGAGGGCGAGTAGGAGAGGAGAATGCCCGCGCCGTACTGGAGCACCACCATCGCGGCTCCGCCGAGGGCGGCGCCGGGGAGGATCAGCCTCCAGCGCAGCGACGTACCGGTGAGGAAGCGGATCAGTGCTCCGATGGCAGCGGTGTTGATCGCGAAGGCGACCGCACCCGAGGCGATGCGTCCCGTCACCCACACCCAGTCCGAGTAGTCCGGCCACTGGAACAGCTGGAACAGCAGCTCGATCGCGCCGGCGGCGACGCTCGCCAGCACCGCGCCGACCACCAGCGCCAGCCCGAACAGCGCGGCCGCGAAGAAGTCCCGGGCCTTCAACAGCACGTAGCTGCGGGTGTCGAACGGCAAGCCGAAGATGTCGCGGACGGCGCGCCGCGTGAACGTGACGAAGCCGATCGCCGTCCACAGTGCCGCGATGAACGCCACGGCACCCGTGACGGCGAGCACGCTCGCCGACTCCTGGGCGATCTGGGCGACATCGGCTTCGCTCACGAGCCCCTGCCCGTCCTCGCGGCCGATGAGGCCGGGGATGTACAGGTTGAGGATGCGGATCAGACCGGCGATGGCCTGCGCGCTCCCGCCGAGCCAGATGCCGACGATCGCGAAGCCGAAGTAGATGACGGCGAAGATCGCGAACAACGACTGGTAGCTGATCGCCGCGGCGAGCAGGAACCCGTTGGCGCGCAGGAAATGACGCCACACGCGGATGGGGAAGAACCCCAGCGTCTTGCGCGTGATCTGCGTCGCGCGCTCGATCGGCTCGTCCAGGCGCTCCCGCAGGGTCGATTGCTCCCAGCGTGCACGCCACGCGGCATCCGCGCGGTCTGAGGAGTCCGTCACCAGATCAGCGTAGCGAGAGCGGATGCCGGGGCCGTCGAGGTCCCGCCATCGATCTCCCCGTCGGTGGGTGCGCTCAGCGACCGCCGCGCATGACGGCCTGCTTGACCTCGGCGATGGCCTTGGTCACCTCGATGCCGCGGGGGCACGCCTCGGTGCAGTTGAAGGTCGTGCGGCAGCGCCACACGCCCTCCTTGTCGTTGAGGATGTCCAGGCGCGTCGTGGCGGCGTCATCGCGCGAGTCGAAGATGAAGCGGTGCGCGTTGACGATCGCGGCCGGGCCGAAGTACTGACCGTCGGTCCAGAACACCGGGCACGACGAGGTGCACGCGGCGCAGAGGATGCACTTGGTCGTGTCGTCGAAGATCTCGCGGTCGACGATCGACTGGATGCGCTCCTTGCCGGCCTCGGGCTTGCTGTTCGCGATGAGGAACGGCCGCACCTCGCGGTAGGACGCGAAGAAGGGCTCCATGTCGACGACGAGGTCCTTCTCCAGCGGCAGGCCCTTGATCGCCTCGACGTAGATCGGCTTCGAGATGTCGAGGTCCTTGATCAGCGTCTTGCAGGCCAGGCGGTTGCGGCCGTTGATGCGCATGGCGTCGGAGCCGCAGATGCCGTGGGCGCACGAGCGGCGGAAGGTGAGCGAGCCGTCGACCTCCCACTTGATCTTGTGCAGGGCGTCCAGCACGCGGTCGGTGGGGTACATCTCGACGTCGTAGTCGACCCAGCGTGGCTCGCTGTCGGTCTCCGGATCGAACCGGCGGATGATGAAGGTGACGAGGTACGACTGGATCGGGGCCTCACCGGTCGTCTCGGCGACGACGTCCTGCTCGACGATCGCGGTCGACATCAGTACTTCCTCTCCATCGGGGGGTAGTTCAACTCGCCCTTGTCGTTCTTGGTGAACACGACCGGCTTCCAGTCCAGCTTGATGTGGTCCTCGGGGTCGGGCGAGTGCGGGTCGCCGGTGAGGTAGGCCATCGTGTGCTGCATGTACTGCTCGTCGTTGCGGTCGGGGTAGTCCTCGCGCATGTGGCCGCCGCGGCTCTCGCGACGGTTGCGGGCCGCGTAGGCGACGATCTCGGCGAGATCGAGCAGGAAGCCGAGCTCGACCGCTTCGAGCAGGTCGGTGTTGAAGCGCTTGCCCTTGTCGTCGATGTGCACGTTCTTGAAGCGCTGGCGCAGGTCGTGGATCGTGCCCATGACGTTGGTCAGGGTCTCCTCGGTGCGGAAGACCTGGGCGTTGGCGTCCATCTCCTCCTGCAGCGTCTTGCGGAGAACGGCGATGCGCTCGGTGCCGGTGTTGCTCCGCAGGCCCTCGAGCATCTCGCGGACCTCCTTGGCGGGGTCTTCCGGCAGCGGGACGAAGTCGGCCGTCTGGACGTACTCGACCGCGTTTCGGCCGCTGCGCTTGCCGAAGACGTTGATGTCCAGCAGCGAGTTGGTGCCGAGGCGGTTCGCACCGTGCACGGAGACGCACGCGCACTCGCCGGCGGCGTACAGGCCGGGCACGACGGTGTCGTTGTTCTGCAGCACCTCGCCGTTGTTGTTGGTCGGGATGCCGCCCATCGCGTAGTGGGCGGTTGGCATGACCGGCACCGGCTCGGTGACCGGGTCGACGCCCAGGTAGGTGCGGGCGAACTCGGTGATGTCGGGGAGCTTGGTCTCCAGCACCTCCGCGCCGAGGTGGGTGCAGTCCAGGTACACGTAGTCCTTGTGGGGTCCGGCGCCGCGGCCCTCGAGGACCTCCTTGACCATGCAGCGCGCGACGATGTCACGCGGGGCGAGGTCCTTGATGGTCGGCGCGTAGCGCTCCATGAACCGCTCGCCGGAGGCGTTGCGCAGGATCGCGCCCTCGCCGCGGGCGCCCTCGGTGAGCAGGATGCCGAGGCCCGCGAGACCGGTCGGGTGGAACTGGAAGAACTCGATGTCCTCCAGCGGCAGGCCCTTGCGCCACACGATGCCGACGCCGTCGCCGGTGAGGGTGTGGGCGTTGGAGGTGGTCTTGTAGATCTTGCCGAAGCCGCCGGTGGCGAAGATGACGGCCTTGGAGTGGAAGACGTGGAGGTCGCCGGTGGCCAGCTCGTAGGCCACGACGCCCGCGACCTGCGTGTTGCCGTCGGCATCCTTCACCGTGATGAGATCGAGCGCGTAGTACTCGTTGAAGAAGTTGATCCCCAGCTTCACGCAGTTCTGGAACAGCGTCTGAAGGATCATGTGACCGGTGCGGTCGGCGGCGTAGCACGCGCGACGCACGGGCGTCTTGCCGTGGTCGGCCGTGTGCCCGCCGAAGCGGCGCTGGTCGATCTTGCCCTCGGGAGTGCGGTTGAACGGCAGCCCCATGTTCTCGAGATCGATGACCGCGTCGATCGCCTCGCGGGCGAGGATTTCCGCGGCATCCTGGTCGACGAGGTAGTCGCCGCCCTTGACGGTGTCGAAGGTGTGCCACTCCCAGGAGTCCTCTTCGACGTTCGCGAGCGCCGCCGCCATGCCGCCCTGCGCCGCACCGGTGTGCGACCGGGTCGGGTACAGCTTCGTGATCACGGCGGTGCGGGCGCCCGGGCCCGCCTCGATCGCGGCGCGCATGCCGGCACCGCCGGCGCCCACGATGACGATGTCGAACTCGTGGTAGTAGACGCCGTCCTTGAGTACGGCTTCGGGATGCTGCTGGGTAGTCACGTCAGGAATGCCTTGTCTTCTGCGTCGTCATGAGCGTCGTGGAGCGCGTTCAGCGCGCGGCGCACATCTGGATGAGCCAGTCCGTCGTCGAGTTCTCCACGCCCAGGCACGGGTCGAAGGTGAAGACGACGAGGGTGCCGAGCACGATCAGGAAGCCCGCGGCGATCCACAGCGCCCACACCAGCACCTTGCGGGTGGTCGCGCCGACGACATAGTCGTTGACGATCGTGCGCATACCGTTCGCGCCGTGGATGAGGGCGAGCCAGAGCATCAGCACGTCCCAGACCTGCCAGAACGGGCTCGCGAACTTGCCCGCGACGAAGGCGAAGTCGATGCCGTGGATGCCCTCGCCGAGCATGAGGTTCACGAAGAGGTGCCCGAAGATCAGCACGACCAGCAGCACGCCGGAGGCGCGCATGTAGATCCAGCCGATCTTCTCGAGGTTGGCCCCCTTCTTGCGCACCTGCGGGGAGCGCGGTGCGGGGATGGTCTGATCGTTGCTCGGGGTGAGGGTGGACATCAGTGACCGCCTCCGATGTTCGACAGCACGATGGGGATGTGGCGCGCGGCGAATCCGCCCACGGTCACGACCCACAGGCCCAGCACGCCCCACCACAGCTGGCGCTGGTGGCGGGTCGCCCACGGCCACAGGTCGACCGCGATGATGCGCAGGCCGTTGAAGGCGTGGTAGACGATCGCCGCGACGAGGGCGACCTCGCCGAAGCCCATGATCGGGTTCTTGTACGTGCCGATGACCGCGTCGTACGCCTCGGGGGAGAGGCGGATCAGCGCCGTGTCGAGCACGTGCACGAGCAGGAAGAAGAAGATGGCGACGCCGGTGATGCGGTGCAGCACCCACGACCACATGCCCTCGTTGCCGCGGTAGAGCGTTCCGCGCGGCGTCTTGGACGTGGTCTGAGCTACCGACGGTGTGACGCGTGCTGGTGCAGACACGGTCGTCCTCCCTTGGTGTGAACGGACACCTCGGCACGGCGGGGGCTGACATCGGCCCCGGGGTTCACAACGGCACTGGACCCTCGGCGTCGCACACGGGCGCAGTCTCATCCTAAGTCGGCGTTCGAGAGCAGGGCGACGAAGGCGAGCCTAAGTTCTCTCGATATCGAGAGATTCGGAACGAAACGGCCTTCTTCACGAAATCGGTCCGTCACGCCCGGCCCGGTAGCCTTGGCGGCATGGCCGATCCGATCGACGACTTCTACGCCGTGATTCCCGCCGGCGGTGTCGGCAGCCGCCTCTGGCCGCTGTCGCGCGCCGACGCCCCCAAGTTCCTCCACGACCTGACCGGATCCGGACACTCCCTCCTGCGCGACACCTGGGACCGTCTCGCGCCCCTGTCGGGTGCCGACCGCATCGCCGTCGTCACGGGGCGCGCTCACCGTGCCGCGGTGGAAGAGCAGCTTCCCGGCATCCCCGACCGCAACGTGTTCCTCGAGTCCGAGCCGCGCGACTCGGCCGCCGCGATCGGCCTGGCGGCCGCGATCCTGCACCGACGCGAGCCGGACGTCATCATCGGATCGTTCGCGGCCGACCACGTGATCCGCGGCACGCGGGTGTTCGAGTTCGCCGTCCGTGATGCGGTGGAGGTCGCGCGCGAGGGCTATATCTGCACCGTCGGCATCTCGCCGTCCGAGCCTGCCGTCGGGTTCGGCTACATCAAGCGCGGCGGCGAGCTCATCGTCGACGGCGCGCGCGACGCGTCGCTCGTCGAGCGCTTCGTCGAGAAACCCGACCTCGAGACGGCGAAGCAGTACCTCGCCGATCGCGACTACCTCTGGAACGCGGGCATGTTCATCTCGCGCGCCGATGTGCTCCTGGCTGAGATCGAGGCGAACAACCCCGAGCTGCACGCGGGGCTGCTCGAGCTCGCCGAGGCATGGGACGACCGCGACCGCCGCGGTCCCGCGGTCGACCGGATCTGGCCGAAGCTGCCCAAGATCGCGATCGACTACGTCGTCGCCGAACCCGCCGCCGAGAAGGGGCGCCTGGCCGTCGTACCGGGTCACTTCGACTGGGACGACGTGGGTGACTTCGCCAGCCTCGCCAAGCTGAACAGCGGAGGGCGTAAGAACGATCTCGCGATCCTGGGCGAGAACGCGCGCATCCTCTCCGATGCCGCGAGCGGCATCGTCGTCAGCCACACCAACCGGGTGATCAGCCTGATCGGGGTCAAGGACATCGTCGTCGTGGACACCGCCGACGCGCTCCTGGTGACCACGAGCGAGCACGCCCAGCGCGTGAAGGGCGTCGTGGACGCGCTGAAGCTCACCGGTCGCGGCGACGTCCTCTGAGCGCACAGCACCAGGCAGGATGCCGCGTTCGTGTCGGCTTGATTGCGTCTTTGTAACCTTTCGCCCGCACCCGGGTGTGCAGCGTGCAAATCCCACGTCACAGTAGGTAACTTCGATCCGTGCGCCCGCGAAATCCGCGGGTCTATCAATGTGGAGGCTGCATTGACCATCTCGACCACCAAGAAGCTCGCCGGCATCACAGCTGCCGCGGGGCTCATCATCGCCCTCGCCGGTTGCGGCTCGGCCCCGACCCCCGCAGGCTCCGGCTCGGCCGCCGCCGGCGGCACCGTCGTGGACGGCTTCAAGCCCTGCCTCGTCTCGGACAACGGCGGCTTCAACGACAAGTCGTTCAACGAGTCGGCCAAGAACGGCATGGACAAGGCTGCCGCAGAGCTGGGCGTGAAGCCCCTCGAGGTCGAGTCGAAGTCCGACAACGACTACAAGCCGAACATGGACGCCCTGCTCTCGGGCGGCTGCACGTTCATCGTGTCGGTCGGCTTCAAGCTCTCCGCGGCGACGATCGACGCGGCCAAGGCCAACCCGAACGTCAACTTCGCCATCATCGACGACATGGCCGACGGCAACCAGGACGGCAAGACGGACGAGCCGAACATCAAGCCGCTCCTCTTCGACACGGCTCAGGCCGCGTACCTCGGCGGCTACGCCGCTGCGGCGTGGTCGCAGGCGTCGGGTGTGAACAAGGTCGGCACCTTCGGTGGCATGCAGATCCCGCCCGTGACGATCTTCATGGACGGCTTCGTCGAGGGCGTCAAGAAGTACGACACCGACAAGGGTGCGAACGTCCAGTCGTTCGGCTGGGACGCGGCGGCGCAGAAGGGCTCGTTCACGGGTGACTTCAAGGCCAACGACACGGCCAAGCAGACGGCGCAGGGCATCCTCGACCAGGGTGTCGACGTGATCCTGCCCGTCGGTGGTCCGATCTACCTGTCGGCCAGCGCCGCCATCAAGGACAGCGGCAAGAACACCGTCATGCTCGGTGTCGACTCCGACCTCGCCGTGGCCGACCCCTCGGTCGCCGACCAGATCCTCGTCTCCGTCATGAAGCGCATCGACACCGCGGTGTACACCGCCGTGACGCAGGCCGCTCAGGGCAAGTTCGACGGCACGCCGTACGTCGGCACGCTGGAGAACGAAGGCGTCGGCCTCTCGTCGTTCCACGACTACGAGAGCAAGCTGCCGGCTGGTCTGCAGGACGAGCTGAAGGCGCTGCAGGCGAAGATCGTCAGCGGCGAGATCAAGGTCACCTCGCCCAGCTCGCCCAAGTAATCCACGAGCACGAGAGCGGGGCGTTTCGCCGGCCGGCGAAGCGCCCCGCTCTCTTCTCGTGCCCGGCCTCTCTGGATAGGGTCACACGTATGAAGCTTGAGTTGCGTGGCATCACGAAGCGGTTCGGATCGCTCGTCGCCAACGACCACATCGACATCGTCGTCGAGCCGGGGCAGATCCATGCCCTGCTGGGTGAGAACGGTGCCGGAAAGTCCACCCTGATGAACGTCCTCTACGGCCTCTACCGGGCCGATGAGGGTCAGATCCTGCTCGACGACGTCGTCCAGGATTTCCGCGGCCCCGGAGACGCGATGGCCGCCGGTATCGGCATGGTGCACCAGCACTTCATGCTCATCCCGGTCTTCACGGTCGCCGAGAACGTCATGCTCGGCCACGAGCAGACCGGCGCCCTGGGCTCGCTCGACCTTGCCGCCGCTCGCGCACACGTGCGTGCGGTCGCCGCGCGTTTCGGGTTCGATGTCGACCCCGACGCCCTCGTCGGCGATCTTCCCGTCGGTGTGCAGCAGCGGGTGGAGATCATCAAGGCGCTCTCGCGCGACGCCAAGGTCCTCGTCTTCGACGAGCCCACCGCGGTGCTCACCCCGCAAGAGACCGACGAGCTGATGTCCATCATGAAGCAGCTGCGCGACGAGGGCACGGCGATCGTGTTCATCACGCACAAGCTGCGCGAGGTGCGCGCGGTCGCCGATCGCATCACCGTCATCCGTCTCGGAAAGGTGGTCGGCGAGGCCGAGCCCACCGCATCCAACACCGAGCTCGCCTCGATGATGGTCGGTCGCCCGGTCGAGCTGACCGTGCACAAGAACCCCCCGCACATCGGCACGGGCGGTCTCGAGGTCAGGAACCTTCGCGTCATCGGCGCCGACGGCGTCGTCCTCGTCGACGACATCAGCTTCGACGTGCGCCCCGGCGAGGTTCTCGCCGTCGCCGGTGTGCAGGGCAACGGCCAGACCGAGCTCGCGGAGGCGATCATGGGTCTGAGCTCGCACACGACCGGATCGATCAGCCTCGACGGCGCCGAACTCCTCGGCCGCAGCGTCAACCAGGTGCTCGCCAGCGGTGTCGGCTTCGTCCCCGAGGACCGCGGTGAAGACGGGCTCGTCGGAGCGTTCTCGGTCGCCGAGAACCTCATCCTCGACCGGTCCGACGACCCCGGTTTCTCCCGCTGGGGGACCATTCGCCGCGGCATCCTCGACGACTTCGCCAAGGAGCGGATCGCCGAGTTCGACATCCGCACGCAGGGGCCCGGCCAAGCCGCGGGGTCGCTCTCCGGCGGCAACCAGCAGAAGGTCGTCATCGCGCGCGAGCTCAGTCGCAGCCTCAAGCTCTTCCTCGCCTCCCAGCCGACGCGCGGCGTCGACGTGGGCTCGATCGAGTTCATCCACAAGCGCATCGTCGAAACGCGCGACGCGGGTATCCCCGTCGTCGTGGTGTCGACCGAACTCGATGAGGTCGTCGCGCTCGCCGACCGCATCCTCGTGATGTACCGCGGGCGCATCGTGGGCATCGTCCCGGCGGACACGCCGCGTGATGTCCTCGGCCTGATGATGGCCGGCGAGAACCCGACGGAGGATGCCGCGTGAGCACCACGACCGACCCCGCACCCCTGGCGCCCGGCGCGGCGGTACCCGCTCCGCCTACCGCCAACCGGGTCATGACCGAGATCCTGCGCGGCAATGTCGTGACGACGATCCTGGCCGTGGTGCTGGCACTGATCGTCGGCGGTGTGCTCATCGCCGTGACCAACCCGGAGGTGCAGGCGGCATCCGGTTACTTCTTCGCGCGCCCGGGCGACATGATCTCGGCCGCCTGGACCGCCGTCGCCGGTGCCTACGCCGCACTGTTCACCGGCTCGGTCTTCAACCCGAAAGCGCCGGATTTCCTGAGCGCGATCCGGCCGCTTGCGAACACCCTTGGCTTTGCGACACCGCTCATCGCGGCGGCTCTGGGCATCGCCGTCGCCTTCCGCGTGGGACTGTTCAACATCGGTGCCCGCGGTCAGATGCTCATCGCGTGCGCCGCCGCGGCGCTCGTGACCTTCCAGCTGGATCTGCCCGCGATCATCCAGGTGCCCCTGACGCTCGTGGTCGGCATCATCGGCGGCGCGCTGTGGGGCGGACTCGTGGGTCTGCTCAAAGCGCGCACCGGCGCGCACGAGGTGATCCTCACGATCATGCTCAACTACATCGCCTTCTACCTGGTGTCGTGGATGGTGCGTGTTCCCGAGCTGCTCCAGAAGCCCGACAACATCCAGCCGATCAGCCGACCCACGCCGGAGAGCGCGCGCTTCCCGCTCCTGTTCGGTGAGCAGTTCAACCAGCTCAACTGGGGCTTCGTGATCGTCATCGTCGCGACGCTGTTCGTCTGGTGGCTCGTCGAGCGTTCGAGCCTCGGCTTCCGCATGCGCGCCGTCGGCGAGAACCCGCACGCGGCGCGCGCGGCGGGCATCAGCGTTCCCCGCGTCTACATCTACGCGATGCTGTTCGCGGGCGGCCTGGCCGGCATCGCAGGCATGTGCCAGATCCAGGGCACGGTCACGAGCGGCTTCGACGGCGGCATCGACGCCGGTATCGGCTTCAACGCCATCACCGTCGCCCTCCTCGGACGCAGCCGCGCGTGGGGGACGTTCTGGGCCGGCATCCTGTTCGGTGCGCTCAAGGCGGGCTCGTTCCCGATGCAGGCGCTGCAGCAGATCCCCGTCGACATCGTGCTCGTCGTCCAGTCGCTGATCGTGCTGTTCATCGCCGCACCGCCGCTGATCCGCACGATCTTCTTCCTTCCCAAGACCGACGCCGAGCGCTCACCGCGTTCGCGTGCCCGCCTCGCGCGGCGCCGCGCCCGCGGCAACGGATCGGATGCCGGCAACGACCAGAAGGCGGTGGCAGCATGACCGCGCCGGTGATCGCTCCCGAGATCGGAGAGCCGACCGTCGTCAAGGTGCGCGCGATGAAGGTGCCGGTCACCCTCCTCGTGCTCGCCGGACTGCTCGGCATCCTTTTCCTTCTCGCTCCCCGCGACGGAGTCACCACGTATCGACTTGCCGAAGCCGGGGCGGTGATCGCTCTCGGCGACGTGAGCATTCCGGCGCTGCCCGTGGTGTGGGCCGCGTGGGCGATCGCGACGGCGCTCGCGGTCATCTCCTTCGTGGCGGCCCGCCAGTACCGCCCGGTCGGTCTCTGGCTCCCGATCGTGTACGCCGTGCTCGCCATGGTCGCGTTCCTGACGTGGGCCGGAGCCGGCGCTTCCGGAGCGATCACGCTGGTCGGGCTGCTCGGCGGCTCGATCTCGCTCGCGGTGCCGTTGGTCTTCGGTGCCCTCGGCGGTGTGATCGGCGAGCGCGTCGGTGTCGTCAACGTCGCGATCGAAGGGCAGTTCCTGCTCGGGGCTTTCACGGCGACGGTGCTTTCCAGCATCACGCAGAACCCGTTCGTGGGGCTCATCGGCGCGATGCTCGGCGGTGTCGTCGTCGCCTTCGCCCTCGCCGCGTTCTCGATCAAGTACATCGTCGACCAGGTGATCGTCGGTGTCGTGCTGAACGTCTTCGTGTCGGGCCTCACCGGCTTCCTCTACGGCGTCATGCTCGCCCCCAACACGCAGACGCTCAACAGCCCGGCGCGGTTCGACCTCATCAAGATCCCGGTCCTCGGCGACATTCCCGTCATCGGTCCGGCCCTGTTCAACCAGACCTTCCTCGTCTACTTCATGATCGTCGTCGTCATCGTCGTGACGTGGGGGCTCTACCGCACGCGCTGGGGCCTGCGTCTGCGGGCGGTCGGCGAGCACCCGCAGGCTGCCGACACGGTGGGTATCAAGGTCAACCCGACGCGGTTCTGGAACGTGCTGCTGGCCGGCGCGATCGCAGGCATGGGCGGCGCGTACTTCACCCTCGTCTCGGTGCCGCAGTTCACGAAGGACATGACCGCGGGGCTCGGCTACATCGCGCTTGCCGCCGTCATCTTCGGACGCTGGGATCCGGTGCGTGCGACCTTGGCCGCGCTGCTGTTCGGATTCGCCACCAACCTGCAGAACCTGCTGACCGTGCTGAAGACGCCGATCCCGAGCGAGTTCATGCTCATGCTGCCGTACGCCGTCACGATTCTCGCGGTGGTCGGCTTCGCCGGCCAGATTCGCGGGCCCGCGGCATCCGGCAAGCCCTATATCAAGGAGTGACCTCTTTCATGACCGACATCGACTGGGACGAGCTGCGCGCCGTCGCCACCGAGGCCATGCAGCGCGCCTACGCGCCCTACTCCCGCTATCAGGTCGGAGCCGCGGCGCTGGTCAGCGATGGACGCATCGTGTCGGGCTGCAACGTCGAGAACGCCTCCTACGGCGTCGGGCTCTGCGCCGAATGCGCCCTCGTGGGCGATCTGCACATGTCCGGAGGCGGGCAGCTCGTCGCTTTCGTGTGCGTCAACAAGGAGGGGGAGACGATCATGCCGTGCGGGCGCTGCCGTCAGCTGCTCAACGAGTTCGCCCTTCCGGGAATGCTGCTAGAGACCGTCTCCGGCATCCGCACGATCGATGAGGTGCTGCCGGATGCCTTCGGCCCGCGCGACCTCGAGGAGGTGTCGCGATGAGCGGCGGGACGCAGAACACGCCGGATGCCGCGGTCGAGCCCTTCGACGCGGTCGACGTCATCCGCGCCAAGCGTGACCGCGGTACGGTGCCCGAGGACGCCCTGCGCTGGATGATCGACGCGTACACGCGCGAATACGTCGCCGACTCGCAGATGGCGGCCTTCGCGATGGCGGTGCTTCTCAACGGCATGAACCGCGATGAGATCCGTGTGATGACCGACGCGATGATCGCATCGGGCGAGCGCATGAGCTTCGCCGGTCTCGGCAAGCGCACCGTCGACAAGCACTCCACCGGCGGCGTCGGTGACAAGATCACGCTGCCGCTCGCGCCGCTCGTCGCGGCGTTCGGTGTCGCGGTGCCGCAGCTGTCCGGTCGCGGCCTGGGGCACACCGGCGGCACACTCGACAAGCTCGAGTCGATCCCGGGGTGGCGCGCCGCGCTCTCCAACGACGAGATGTTCGCGCAGTTGCGCGACGTCGGCGCCGTCATCTGCGCGGCCGGCTCGGGCCTCGCTCCGGCGGACAAGCGGCTGTATGCGCTGCGCGATGTCACCGGCACGGTCGAGGCCATCCCGCTGATCGCCTCGAGCATCATGTCGAAGAAGATCGCCGAGGGCACCGACGCGCTCGTCCTGGACGTCAAGTTCGGCTCCGGCGCATTCATGCGCGATGTCGACAAGGCGCGCGAGCTCGCGAAGACGATGGTCGCCCTCGGCACCGATTCGGGCGTGGCCACGACAGCGCTGCTGACGGACATGAACACCCCGCTCGGCCTCGCCATCGGCAATGCCAACGAGGTGCGCGAGTCGGTCGAGGTGCTCGCCGGCGGCGGCCCGGCCGACATCGTCGAGCTCACCGTGGCTCTGGCGCGCGAGATGCTGGCCCTGGCCGGACAGCCCGACGCCGACGTCGAAGCCGCGCTGCGCGACGGACGCGCCATGGACGCGTGGCGGGAGATGATCCGTGCGCAGGACGGCGATCCCGATGCGCCGCTGCCCACCCCCCGCGAGACGCACACCGTGGTCGCTGCCCGAGACGGTGTGCTGACGCGGATGGAGGCGCTCCCGTTCGGCATCGCCGCCTGGCGTCTGGGCGCGGGACGCGCGCGCGCCCAGGACCCCGTCATCCACGCCGCCGGCATCGACCTGCACGTCAAGCCCGGCGCATCCATCGTCGCCGGACAGCCGTTGTTCACCCTTCTGGCCGATGATGACAAGCGCTTCGAGCGCGCCCTCGACGCGCTCGAAGGCGCGTGGGAGATCGGAACGGATGCCCCGGCATCCACTCCGCTCGTCCTCGAGCGCATCACCGCCTGACCTCAAGCTCCACCCGCACAGCCCACCAGAAGGAAGCCCCATGGCCACCGACCCCTACGCCGACCCGAAGCTCGAGGGCGTCTCCATCCGCTCGCTTCCCAAAGTCTCGCTGCACGATCACCTCGACGGTGCGCTGCGGCCTCAGACGATCATCGAACTCGCCGACGAGATCGGCCTCGAGGTCCCGACGACGGATGCCGGGGAGCTCGCCGACTGGTTCGAGGACCAGAGCGACTCGGGTTCGCTGGTGGAGTATCTGAAGACGTTCGATCTGACGACCGCCGTCATGCAGAGCGCCGAGGGCCTTCGCCGCGTCGCGAAGGAGTTCGTCGAAGACCTCGCCGCCGACGGCGTGATCTACGGCGAGGTGCGCTGGGCGCCGGAGCAGCACCTCGCGGGCGGGCTGTCGCTCGAGGAGGCCGTCGAGGCCGTGCAGGAGGGCATCGAGGAAGGCGAGGACGCCGTCGATCGCTCGGGTCGCGACATCCGCGTCGGCCAGCTCATCACGGCGATGCGTCACGCCGACCGCTCGCTGGAGATCGCTCAGCTCGCCGTCGCGTTCCGGGGTCGCGGAGCGGTCGGCTTCGACATCGCCGGAGCGGAGGACGGCTTCCCGCCGTCGCGTCACCGCGCCGCCTTCGACTATCTCGCCTCAGAGTTCTTCCCGGTGACGGTGCACGCGGGAGAGGCGGCCGGTCTCGACTCGATCCGCTCCGCGATCCTCGACGGCCGCGCCCTGCGCCTCGGCCACGGCGTGCGCATCGCGGAAGACCTCGAGGTCGTGCAGCAGCAGGGCGACGAGGTGCTGGTGACCTTCGGAGACCTGGCGCGGTGGGTGCGCGACCGTGAGATCCCGCTCGAGCTCTCGCCCTCCTCGAACCTGCAGACCGGGGCGATCGCGGCGTGGGGCAAGAGCCTCGAGGATCATCCGTTCGACCTGCTGTACCAGCTCGGCTTCGCCGTGACGGTCAACGTCGACAACCGCACGATGAGCCGCACCTCGCTCACGCGCGAGCTCGCGCTGCTGGCCGAGACCTTCGACTACCGTCTCGAAGACCTGGAGGCTTTCCAGCTGAACGCGGCCGCGGGCGCCTTCTTGTCGGTGGAGGAGCGCGAGGAGCTCATCGAGCTCATCGGCGAAGGCTTCGACGCCTGACCAGCACCCCACGGCAGCCCCGTCAAGGGTTCCGGGCGGGCTCGGGTTCTGGTTCGGGGTCGGGTTCTGGTTCGGGCTTCGGGTTCGGGTTCGGGGTTCGGGCGGAGCGCGGGGGAGCCCGGTGCGCGTCTCGATCACGGCCACCGTTCACAACTCCGGAGTTTCCGAGCAGGTTCAGCCCTCTGGGCCACGGATCGGCCTGTCCGTTCACAGTTCTCCGGAGTTGTGAACTCGCGCGGTGCGCGGCGTGGTGCGAGGGCCGCGGGCTACCGCCCGCCGGAGAACCTCGATCACCCATTCCGGACGGAAGAGTCGGCCTGTCCGTTCACAGTTCTCCGGAGTTGTGAACTCGCGCGGTGCGCGGCGTGGTGCGAGGGCCGCGGGCTAGCTGTGCTGCCCAGGGACGTTGGTCAATCTGCTGATGGGTGGGTGGCCGCCGATCGCGGTGTGGGGCCTGTGGTGATTGTAGGAGTGCAGC
>NZ_RBWZ01000011.1:0-176895 GCF_003634765.1 Microbacterium sp. AG790 | reverse complement strand
GCTGCACTCCTACAATCACCACAGGCCCCACACCGCGATCGGCGGCCACCCACCCATCAGCAGATTGACCAACGTCCCTGGGCAGCACAGCTAGCACGGGGGAGTGACGGCCCCGGCGTTCGATGCCCCTCAAACAGCGTCCAGGCTGGTCGGTGTCGGCGCGACGATTGACCCGACAAGGCCGATTCGCAGTGTGGCCATGTCGGTAGACCTGACCAACCTCACTGGTAAGTCGCTACGCGGAGGGCACGACTCTGGGGAGTGGGGTGGGATGGGATGTGGCAGTTCCTCGCGCGCGGTGCATCGGTCGGAAATGTGATCGACGGACTACGCCATCTCCTTAGCGAGGCGGCGAACATCGAAGGTGCGGCTGGCACCGATCAAGTCGTACAGGCCCAGCGATATCTCCGGTGGAGCGAGAACGCAGAACGACGACTGCAAGGGTCCTTCGCAGACCCTACTATCGCGCGTTCGCTTCTTACGAGCCGACACTGGCAGATTCGCGCGATTGAGCCATCCACCCGGATGGCCTTCGGGATGATCGAAAGCGAGTTGCGCGATCAGAGGCGGGTGCTTCGTTCTCTACTGAGCCAGATTGAGCACTACGTCGACCTCGCGCGGCCAAGCGAAGACGAGACCCTTGTCGTGCTCGACACCAACGTCTACGTCCACGGCCAGCCGTTCGATCAGGTGCGGTGGGAGAAGCACGTCAGCGGAGCGAATGTGCGGTTGCTGATGCCACTCATCGTCGTGGACGAGCTGGACAAGCTGAAGGAACGAAGCGATAGCGCTCGCGGCGTGCTTCGTTCGCTAGATGCCGTTTTCGCCGGGGCCACCAGTCTGGCCCGACTACGTATTCGGGATACCGTGACCCTTCAACTCTTGGACGAGCCTCTGGGTCATGTCCGTCTCGACCGCGCCGATGACGAGATCGTGCGCCAGGTGGCGTACTACTCGGCCGTCGCGGAGTCGCCCGTGACGATCTTCACTCGGGATCGCGGGATGCGCATTCGCGCGCTGGCTTCCGGGGTCGACGCGAGGATGCTCCCACCCGAGTTAGAACGCAATCGCCAAAGGGATGACCAGTGAACAAGCCAACCGTGCTCACCGTACCCACGAACGAGACAGAGAAGCTCGACCTTCTCGCAAGCCGGCCGATGCTGTGGGAGTACCTGCTGTTCGGCTACTACCTGCGCTCCGGGCTCACCGAGCACGAAACGAAGTGGCGGGACTACCTCCTTGGCTACACCCTGAGTGTCGGACCGCAGATCACGCGAGCAGAGACAGGGGCCGCAGTCTCCGAGCGGATGTCCCGCGCAAAGCCGATAATCGCGAACCTCGATCGTGTTCTGAGTGATCAGGCACAGACGGCCGCATTCGGAGAGCCGGGGGAGCCAGGCGACCCCGAGATGATCAAGCACTTGGCGCAACGTCTCATCCAGTCCTACGCCGGATTGCTTGACTGGGCCGACGAGTTTCGATCCCTTCGTTTCGATGGGGAGACGAACCTTGGCGACCTCGGCGCGGAGATGGTCTCTCAGCCGATACGGGCCTATAGAGACTTCGTTGAGGACTTCATCGTTCAGATCGAGACTGCATTGGCTCAGCTCGCAACCGGCCACGAAGGTGGCATCGAGCTGACTCTACGAATCACCTTCGACCTCGAGCCTGGACTGACTGATCGCGTGATCCAAGAGACTGAGCGAGTGGCGCGCGGTTAGCCGTAGGGTTACCGACCCCCGGCGTCTGATGCCACTCAAACAGCGCCGGGGGTCGGTCGGTGTCGTCGCGAGGATCGGCTGAAGAGGCGGACGCCGACGATGGGGCCGCGCGCGCCGCCTCCCGAGATCGTGTGACCAAACGGCGCGCGCGGGGTCTAAGTCGCGTCTGGGAAGTACTTCCTCTTGGCGGCGGTGAGTACTTCCGGGGTAAGGCCGACAAGCTCGCCCCACTCGGCCAGCACGTGCACGACGCCCCAGAGATCGAGGACATAGCAGAGGGCGTGATCCTCGGCGTGCACGGGTCGGAAGCCACGAGGAAGCCCGTAGGACGCTACGCCGACGTCAACGCGGCGAGCGACGCCCGAGAAGGTCGGCGGCACGAGGCGCGGCGTCGGCTGTACCTTTGCAATCTCGTGGGCGCGCTTCGAGGGGTCGGTCGTCGGCGTAGGTGGCGTCGGCGGCGTCCCGAGCACCCCGACGAGGGAAGGGTCGTCCTGCACGTAGGCGTTGCTCATGCCACGGCCTCCTTACGGGCCTGCGCCGGTAGTCGGCGCGTGTGTTCTTCCCCAGGCGCAGACCGGCCCATAGACCGGCCCAGGTCGCCCAGTACGGCACCGCGTCTGCGAAGGCTCGACGCTCGCGGAACAGCGGGCACGAGGCGTAGACCACGCCCAGCGCCGTTACGTCGTCAGCGGTGAACCGTTCGTCACCCCGGCACGACGGGTCATCGGCGAGTAGCGACCGCTGGAGGGCCGTCCAGGGCTCCCAGGCGGGTTCGGGCAGGTCGATGCCGGAATGCAGGACCGGCCCCCTCGGCTTGGTCATCGAAGTCACCGCACCCCGGCGGCACGGGCGGCGGCGAAGCGCTGTTCCTGCTGGCGTGCCTGAATCTCGGTCGGGTGCTCGCCGCGCTTGTAGACGGCGGTGGTCTGGGAGGTCGAGCGCGAAGGTCCGAAGCGCTGTTCGACGGCGGCGAGCGCGGCGGCGCGGTCGGCGTCATCGCTGATTGCCCACGCGGCACGTCGTGCGTTGTCGCGCTCCAGCTCCCAGAGGCGATCTCGTAGACCCAGTGCTCGGCGGCGGCGGGCCAGGGACCGGGAGTGATCATCTGCTGTCCCCAGCGGCGAACCTGTGCGTCGGGGTCATGGAGGAGAGTCACCCAGCTCCCATCGAGCGAGCCGTAGCGGTCGCGGGCGGCACTTTGCAAGTAGTGGCAATCGAGAAGCTGGCTCACTCACTGACTCTGAATCAGTGGGTTCTGGGTTCGAGTCCCAGGGGGTGCACTACTGTCTGCGTTCTGGCGCCGACGACGGTCGCGAGTTACTGACGGCGCTGCGCATCACGGCGGTGCGAACCGCGTCGATACGCTCGAACGCATGGGCTTCTCGCCTCACGGCCTCGTGCTCAGCATCGCTCTGTTTGCGCCCAGCCTCTTGCTCGTGCGGTTTCCGCCGCACCCCGCGCCGACGAGCGTCGGGGTCCCGCGCAGCCTGGTCGCGCTGGAGCGTGTGGGGCAGGTGCTGTGCGTGACGGTGCCGGTCATCACCGTCGGCGGGGATGTGCGCTGGTGGTGGGCCCTGCCGGTGTCGCTCCTGGTCGTCGCCTACGGGGCGCTGTGGATCCGCTTCGTCGCCGGTGGGTGCCGGTTGGATCTCCTCTTCGGCCCCGTGTGGGGTATCCCCGTGCCGATGGCCGTCCTTCCCGTCGCCGCGTTCCTCGCTGGTTCCGCGTGGCTCGCCAATCCGTGGATGGCGGTCGCCGCCGTCGTGCTCGCCGCGGGGCACCTCCCGAGCTCGCTGTTCACGGCGCGGACGCTCTGAGGCGGATGCGGCGGCCCGACGAGGCCGATCAGCGCCAACGTATCCGCCATCACGCTTATGCCGCGTCGCCCACGAGCACCGCGGCGGCCTCCTCCGCGGCATCCGCATCGTGTGCGTCGATGCGCGCGAGCGCCCGTCGCCCGATCAGGATCGTCGCGGCCGACACCAACACGGAGATGCCGGCGAACACGAACGGTACGGAGGCGTTGAACGCGTGCCACAGAGCGGCGGCGATCGGGGGAGCGGCCGCCCCGCCGAGGAAGCGGACGGCGGAGTACGCCGACGATGCCACCGATCGAGGCAGGTCGGTCGCCTCCATCACCGACTCCGTGAGGATCGTGTTCATGAGCCCTAGTAGCAGGCCGCCGACGATGATGCAGATCACCAGTCCCGCGGCGGATCCCACCACGAGCGCGGCCGCGAACAGGTCGATCGCGAGCAGAGGAAGCACGATGAGCATCGCCGTACTGCGCGACAGCCGGCGCAGCAGGATCGGGGCGATCCACACGCTCGTGATCGCGAGGGCCACGCCCCAGCCGAAGAAGGTCAGGCCGATGCCCATCGCACCGAAGCCGAGCGGAAACGGCGAGAAGGCCAACAGGACGAAGAAGCCGATGTTGTAGAAGAGGGCCGCGATCGCGAGCACCGCCAACGCGGGCTGGCGAAGCGCCTGGAACGGCGCCGACAGCCTCACGGGCGTCCGCTTCTCCTCACCGCCGCGCAGCAGCACGAGCACCGCGATGAAGGCGATCGCCATCAGTGCGACGACACCGAAGAACGGGCCGCGCCAGCTGATCTCGCCCAGGATGCCGCCGAGGAGCGGACCGATCGCGATGCCCAGACCGAGCGCCGCCTCGTACAGGATGATCGCCGCGGCGCTGCCGCCCGAGGCCGCCCCGACGATCGTCGCGAGCGCGGTCGAGATGAACAGGGCGTTGCCCAGGCCCCACCCGGCGCGGAAGCCGATCACGGCATCGACGCTTCCCGACACGGCGCACAGCAGGGCGAACACGACGATGAGGCCGAGGCCGATCAGCAGCGTCGCCTTCGTGCCGATGCGGGAGGAGATCCAGCTCGTCACGAGCATCGCAAGACCCGTGACGACGAGGTAGCTCGTGAAGAGCAGCTCGGTCTCCACGGGAGTGGCGCGCAGCGACTCGGCGATGGCGGGAAGGATCGGGTCGACCAGGCCGATGCCCATGAAGGCGATGACGCACGCGAAGGCGACGGCCCAGACCTGAGCGGGCTGGCGCCAGATGGTAACCTTCTGGGACCTGTGGGCGTTGTTCATCGAGCCACCTCCGCCACGCGTGTACGCGCGTTGACGATGTCCGCGGCGCGGCGGATGGTGTGCCATTCGTCCTCGTCCAGGTCGGCGAAGCGCGGTGCGAGGGCTGAGCTCAGCACGTCCAGCCACTCGTCGAGGGCGGTCATGCCGGCCTCTGTGGCCGAGACGAGCGTTGCGCGGGAGTCGTCGGGGTCGCTCGTCCGCTCCAAGAGCCCGACATCCGCCATCTGTGCGACAAGCCGCGTCATCCCGGGTTGAGTGACCCGCGAGAGCGTCGCCAGGTCGCCGATGCGCAGCGGTCCGTTGTCGCGGAGGAGCACCAGTGTGCGCCACTGGGCGGAGGGGGCGTCGGTGCGGGTGTCCAGGGCCGCCACCCGTGTGAGGGCATGCGCGCCGATGAGCAGTCGCAGGATGTCGTCGGAGTGTTGCATACCGCAAGCATATACCCGAGGTATGCAAAGAGGTTATCGGATCGTGACCGCGCGTCGGTGCGCGCTGTTTGACACGGGGCGTCAGCCTGAACATGATTGCAGTACCTGAATCGGTTTTCAGGTCTTCCTTCCAACGGTGAAAGGCACGCACATGCGGGTTACGAAGAAGTTGCTCCACGTGAGTTTTGCGGCCGTCGTCGCGACGACGGCTCTCGCCCTGTCGGCCTGCGCGCCGCAGGACGCGACGACGGGTGGAGCGGCGACCGCCGGCGGCGGACCCGCGGAGGTCACGGTCGGTGTCGTCACGAGCGAGACAGGTCCGCTCGCCGGCTACGGCAAGCAGTATCTCGACGGCTTCAAAGCCGGTCTCGACTACGCCACGGACGGTTCCAACGAGGTGGACGGTACCAAGATCACCGTCGACTACCGCGACGATGCGGGCGACCCCGACACGGCCGTCGGCGTCGCAAAGGAGCTCATCGGTCAGGGGGTGAACATCCTGGCGGGCAGCGCCTCCTCGGGTGTCGCCGCTGCCGTCGCCGAGCAGGCGGGGCAGAACAAGGTCCTCTTCATCTCGGGCCCCGCCGCCGCCGACGCTCTGACGGGTGTGAATGCGTACACGTTCCGCAGCGGTCGTCAGTCCGCGCAGGATGTCGCGACCGCGGGCACCTTCCTCGGCGACCTCACGGGCAAGACCGTGACGGTCTTCGCCCAGAACAACGCCTTCGGCAAGGGCAACGAGGCCGCCGTCACCGCCATCCTCGGTGCGAAGGGCGCGACGGTGAACAGTGTGCTCGTTGCCGAAGACGTCACCGAGTTCACGCCGTTCACCCAGCAGGTGCTCGCCGCGAAGCCCGACCTCGTCTTCGTCGCCTGGGCCGGTGCCACGTCCGGCGCGATGTGGCAGTCGATGAGCCAGCAGGGCGTGCTGGACGCCGTCCCCGTCGTCACCGGTCTCGGCGACTCGGCGACGTTCGGGGCCTATGGTGCGGCATCCGAGAAGATCAAGTTCCTGAACTACTACTTCCCGGGAGCTCCCGACAACGACGTGAACACCAAGATGGTCGCGGCCGTCACCAAGGCCGGCGGAACGCCCGACCTGTTCACCCCTGACGGCTTCAACGCGGCACTCATGATCGTCCACGCCGTCAAGGAAGGAAAGGGCGACGTCGAGGCGATGGTCAAGAGCCTCGAGGGCTACACGTTCCAGGGCCCGAAGGGTGCGCTCACCGTGCGCGCCGGCGACCACGCCCTCATCCAGGACATGTATCAGGTCAAGCTCGTCGCCAACGGTGGCAGCTTCACACCCGCGCTCGTCGACACCGTTCCCGCCGATCAGGTCGCCCCGGCGAAGAAGTAGATCGCGACACGGCATCCCGAAACGAGGCGCATCCGCATGAGCACCCCCGTCCCGTCCGCGCTGCTGATCGAAGGCCTCGGCCTGCAGATCGGTGGAGCGACCATCCTGAAAGACGTCGACCTCGACGTCGCGCCCGGCAGCATCGTCGGCGTGATCGGGCCGAACGGCGCAGGAAAGACCACGCTGTTCAACGTGATCTCGGGCGTCGCGCGGCCGACCGCAGGTCGCATCGTGATGGACGGTGTCGACATCACTCGCGCGTCCATCGCACAGCGTGCGCGGGCGGGACTGGGGCGCACGTTTCAGACCTCGAGCCTGTTCCCGCGCCTCAGCGTGCTGGAGAACGTGCGCCTGGCGGCCCAGGTCGGCCGCGGTGGCAACTTCTCATTGCTGCGCTTTCCTCGCAGAACGGATGCCGCGACAGAGCTCGCTTTCGATCAGCTCGTGAAGGTCGGGCTCACCCACAAGCTCGATACGGCGGCCGGTGACATCTCCCACGGTGACAAGCGCAAGCTCGAGATCGCCGTCCTGTTGGCGACCGAGGCCAAGATCGTGCTGCTCGACGAGCCGATGGCGGGCGTCGCGTCCGGCGACGTCGCCGGGCTCGTCGACACGATCCGAGAGATGCGGGAGTTGACGGGCTGCACGGTGCTGATGGTGGAGCACCACATCGACGTGCTCATGGGCTTCGTCCAGAAGGTCGCCGTCATGTACTCCGGGTCGATCATCGCGTTCGACTCACCCGCGCGGATCATGGAGAACCCCGTGGTGCAGAGCGCCTACCTCGGCCGCGGCCTGGAGTCGGCGGGGGAGTCGGCCGCATGAGCGCACCGATCCTCACGGTCACGCATCTGTCGGCATCCATCGCGGGTCAGCAGGTCGTCGAGGACGTCTCCTTCGAGGTCCCGGCGACGGGGATCACCGCCGTGCTCGGCCGCAACGGGGTCGGCAAGACGTCAACCATGCGCGCCGTCCTGGGGCTCATCTCGCGCAAGGGGAAAGTGCTGCTCGCGGGCGAGCGCATCGACGGGTTGCCCACCCACCGCATCGTCCAGCGCGGCGTGGGCTACGTCCCGGAGGACCGCGAGGTGTTCGCCGGCCTGACCGTCGCCGAGAACCTCGCCCTCGCCGAGCGTGACAGCAAGCCGCGCCGGGAGTTCGTCGCCGAGCTCTTCCCCGATCTGATGGCGCGGCGGTCGCAGCTCGCGGGAACGCTCTCCGGTGGACAGCAGCAGATGGTGTCGGTCGCGCGAGCGCTGCTCAACGACAACCGCATCCTGTTGGTCGACGAGCCCACAAAGGGACTCGCCCCGAAGATCGTCGGCGACGTCGCGCGGGCGCTTCAGGAAGCCGCGAAGATCGTGCCGATCCTCCTCGTGGAACAGAACTTGGACGTCGTGCGCGCTCTCGCCGACGACGCCATCGTCATCGCCGGTGGGCGCGTCGTCCACACAGGGAAGGCGCGCGACATCCTCGACGACGACGCCCTGACCACGCGCCTGCTCGGCGTCAGCGCGGAGGTGCACTCGTGAGCAGCATCGTCCTCATCCTCCTCACCGGTGTCGGGCTCGGCGCGCTGTACTTCCTCGTCGCGTCGGGGCTGAGCCTCATCTACGGCCTGATGCACGTGCTCAACTTCGCGCACGGCGCCTTCCTCACCCTCAGCGCCTTCATCGGATGGCAGGTGGCACAGGCTCTGGGCACGGCCTCGTGGGGCTCGTTCGTCGTCTCGATCCTCGTCGGTGCCGCCGTCGGCGCGCTGTTCGCGACGCTCACCGAGCTGGTGCTCATCCGCCCGCTCTACGAGCGTCATATCGAGCAAGTTCTTGTGACGGTCGGACTCTCCTTCGCCGCGGTCGCGCTGTTCGAGGGCATCTGGGGGACGGATGCCGTGAACATCGCCGGTCCCGCGTGGTTGAAGGAGACCACCGAGATCCTCGGAGCGCGCATCCCGAACACCTACTGGGTTCTGATGCTGGCCGCAGCCCTCGTGCTCGTTGCCCTCGTGCTGTTCCTGAAGAAGACGCGATACGGGATGATCATCCGGGCCGGCGTCGAGAACCGCGCGATGGTGACCGCCCTCGGCATCGACGTGCGCCGCAGCTTCACCCTCGTGTTCGCGATCGGGGGCGCGGCCGCCGGCATCGGCGGAGTCCTCGCCATGCACTACACGACGTTCGTGTCGGCACACCTGGGCGCGACGCTGCTCATCTTCGCGTTCATCGTGACCGTCATCGGCGGCCTCGGCTCGCTCACGGGCGCCGCGATCGCGTCGGTGCTCGTCGCGGTGCTGCAACAGTTCGCGAACGTCTCCCTGAGCGGCACGGGCGACTTCATCGTGGTGGTGCTGCTCGCTGTCGTGCTCCTCGTGCGACCCACCGGACTCATGGGGAGGAAAGCATGACCGTCACCACCGGGGTTCCCACCCTCGTGCCCGGCCGCAAGGGGGCCTACCTGCCGTTCGTTGTCGGTGCCGCGCTCGTGGTCGTGATGGCCGTGCTGCCGCTGCTGAACATCTCGATCCCCGGCATCCTGCCGGGAGCGACCTACACGCCGGGCTCGCTCGCCCTCCTCTCGCTGTGCATGGTGTTCGCGGCTCTCGCCCTCTCCTACAACCTGCTTCTGGGGACGTCCGGGATGCTGTCGTTCGGTCACGCGCTGTACTTCGGCGTCGGGGCGTACGGTCTCGGACTCGCGCTGAAGTTCTTCGGCGTCCCGCTGTGGCCCGGAGCGCTCATCGCGCTCGTCGGCGGTCTCGCCATCGCCGCGTTCACCGGCGCGATCTCGATGCGGGTGTCCGGCATCCCGTTCGCGATGGTCACCCTCGCGTTCGCCCAGGCGGGATCGGTGCTCGTCCGCCGCAACCAGGACGTCACGGGTGGCGAGGAGGGCCTGCGTCTTCCCGTCGACCAGGTGCCCTCCTGGCTCGTGGGCGTGTCGAACACCCGCAACCTGTACTGGGTGACGCTCTGCGTGCTGGTGGTCGTCTACCTCGTCGTGCTCTGGGTGGACCGCTCGCGGCTCGGACATCTCGCGCAGGCGGTGCGTGAGAACGAACTGCGCGTGCAGGTGCTCGGACTGCGCCCCTACACCGCGAAGCTGCTCGTCTTCATCCTCGCCGCCCTCTGCGCCTCGCTCGCCGGCATCGCGTACATGCTGCTGCAGTCGGGAACGCAGCCCGGCACCGTCGGCGCCGATCTCACGATCACCGTGCTCGTGATGGTGGTGCTCGGCGGCGTCGGGTTCCGGTGGGGTGCCATCGTGGGCGGTGTGCTGTACACGATCCTCGACCAGCGGCTCACGGTGCTGGCGCGCGCGGAGTGGATCCGCGACCTTCCCGACGTGCTGCGCATCCCGTTGTCGGAGCCGCTGTTCCTGCTGGGCGTACTGTTCATCCTCGTGGTGATGTTCCTGCCCGGCGGCATCGCCGGCACGATCGATGCGGCGGTGCGTCGTCGTCGGGGCGAGCGCACACGCTCGCAGCTGCGCCAGATCGATGACGCGGACGAGACCGTCGCGGAGCCCGCGGGGGTGCGCGCGTGAGCGTCCGAACGAGGTGGAGATCGTGAACGGCGACCTCGACGGCGCGCACACGATCGGCCGCTGGCTCACCGATCGCGCCGGCGGCACACCCGACCGCACCGCCATCGACGACCGCGGTGTGCGCATCGGCTACGGCGACCTCGAAGCACGGGCCCGCGAGCTCGCGGCATCCCTCCGGCGCGCGGGCTACGGCCCGGGCGACCGGCTCGCGACGATCACCGGCAACTCGATCGACCACGTCGTGGTGTTCTTCGCGTGCGCGAAGGCCGGCATCGCGATGGTGCCGCTGTCGTGGCGGCTGTCGTCACGCGAACTGAGCGAGGCGCTCGTGCACGCGGCCCCCGCGCTCGTGGCGATCGAGGACGAGTACCTGGGGGTGGCCGACGACGCGCTCGGGCGGCTGTCGTCACGCGAACTGAGCGAGGCGCTCGTGCACGCGGCCCCCGCGCTCGTGGCGATCGAGGACGAGTACCTGGGGGTGGCCGACGACGCGCTCGGGCGGCTGGACGCACCCCCGCCCACGACCCTGCTCGGAACGACCGGTATCGAGTCCGCGGTTCCGCGACGCGGGGACGGGAGGGGTGCCGCGCCCGCCCGGGCCGTCCGTGACGACGATCCGCTTCTCGTCATCTACACCTCCGGCAGCGAGGCCGCGCCCAAGGGCGTCGTCCTCACCCACGCGAACTGCTTCTGGAACAACCTCGCGCTGGCCGGTGTCGCCCAGCTGACCGCCGAGGACATCGTGCTCGCGGTGCTGCCGCAGTTCCATGTCGCCGCGTGGAACTGTCAGCCGCTGCTGGCATGGTGGGCCGGCGCGACGGTCGTCCTCGAACGCTCCTTCCAGCCTCGGCGGGTGCTGCAGCTGCTCGCCGAGCGGGGCGTGACGGCGATGATGGGCGTGCCGACGCAGTACCGGCTGCTGATCGACGACCCCGGCTTCGCCGCCCTCGCGCGCGGACGGCTGCGCCAGGCGCTCGTCGGCGGCGCGACGATCCCACCGGCACTCGCGGCGCGGTGGGCGGATGCCGGTGTGCCGCTCACCCAGGGTTACGGCCTGACCGAGGCCGCTCCCAACGTGCTGTGCCTGCCGGCATCCGAGAGCCGCGCGCACCCCGGCGCCGTGGGGCGGCCCTACCCGCACGTGGACGTGCGGGTCGTCGATCCCGACTCCGGTCTCGAGCTCGCCGGTGAGGCGACCGGCGAGCTGTGGGTGCGCGGTCCGAGCGTCTTCGCCGGGTACCTCCACGATGCGCGGGCGACGGCGCGGGCGATGGCCGGGCCGTGGCTTCGCACCGGCGACATCGTGCACCGCGACCGCGACGGCGTGTTCCGCATCGTCGACCGGCGCAAGGACATCTTCATCTCCGGCGGTGAGAACGTCGCTCCCGCGGAGGTCGAGCGCGCACTTCTGCTGCACCCCGCGATCGCGGACGCCGCCGTCGTCGGCGTGCCGGACGATGTGTGGGGCGAGCGCGGCGTCGCGTTCGTCGTGCCCGCCGAGGGGGCCGCTCTCGGCGCCGACGAGGTGCTCGCGCACGCCCGCGTCGAGCTCGCGGGTTTCAAAGTCCCCGTGCGCGTCGCCTTCGTGGACGAGCTTCCACGGTCCACGATCGAGAAGTTGGCCCGTTCTCGACTGCGCGCACGGGCCGCCGACCTGGTGAGAGGAAGTGCTCGTGAGCACAGTTGAGCAGTTCGAGCCCGAAGTGGCTTTCTCCGCGGCCGGCAAACCGCTGACCAAGCGCGGAGAGGCGACCCGCCGCAAACTCCTCGAAGCCGCCGAGGACGTCTTCGCGCGGCTCGGCTACCACGAGGCCTCGATCGTCAAGATCACCGAGAGCGCCGGCATCGGCCTCGGCACCTTCTACCTCTACTTCGACAGCAAGCAGCAGATCTTCGAGGAGCTCGTCGTCGATCTCAACCGGCGTGTGCGACACGCGATGGCCGAGGCCATGGCGGGCACCGACAACCGCATCGACGCCGAACGTGCGGGCTTCGAGGGGTTCTTCCGCTTCACCGCCGCGCACCCGGCCCTGTACCGCGTGGTGCGTGAGGCGGAGTTCGTCTCGCCCGAGATGCTGCGGCTGCACTACACCCGCATCGTCGAAGGCTACGAGGCCGGTCTGCGCGCCGCCCAGGCATCCGGCGACGTCGACGCCGGTCTCGACCCGGAGGTGACCGCCTGGGCCCTCATGGGCGCCGGTGAGCTGATCGGCATGCGCTTCCTGCTGTGGGAGCGCGACGATGAGGGGCAGCCCCCGGCGGCGATCCCCGATGCGGTCATCGACGGCATGATGCGCTTCATCCGCAACGCGCTCGCGGCACGCGGCGAGAGGGGACAGGACCATGACTGAGCAGGATCTCGCCGGGCGTCGCGCCGTTGTGACCGGCGGCGCGAGCGGCATCGGCCTCGCGTGCGCCGAGGAGTTCGCCGCGCGCGGCGCGCACCTGGTCATCGCCGACTTCAACGGCGACGCCGCACACGAGGTGGCGCAGCGCCTCGGCGGTGAGGCGTGGGTCGTAGACCTCTCCGCGACGGAGGCGCTGGACGACCTGTCGATGGATGCCGACATCCTCGTCAACAACGCGGGCGTGCAGACCGTCGCGCCGATCACGGAGTTCTCGCCGGAGCGGTTCCGTTTCATGCAGCGGCTCATGGTCGAATCGCCCTTCCTTCTCATCCGGGCTGTGCTGCCCGGGATGTACGAGCGCGGTTGGGGCCGCATCATCAACATCTCCAGTGCGCATGGCCTCCGCGCAAGCGCGTACAAGTCGGCCTACGTGACGGCCAAACACGCCCTGGAGGGGCTGTCGAAGGTGACGGCGCTGGAGGGCGGGCCGCACGGGGTGACCAGCAACTGCATCAACCCCGCGTATGTGCGCACGCCCCTGGTCGAGAAGCAGATCGCCGACCAGGCGAGCGTCCACGGCATCGCCGAGGACGAGGTCGTCGAGAAGATCATGCTCACCGAGTCGGTCATCAAGCGCCTGATCGAGCCGACGGAGGTCGCCTCGCTCGCCGGATGGCTCGCGAGCGACCACGCCGGGATGGTCACCGGCGCCAGCTACACGATGGACGGCGGGTGGACGGCGCGATGAGCACCCGCGTGGTGCGTGCGGTCGATGTCGCCGTCCCCGGCGGTTCGCTGCGGGTCGGTGTGTGGGAGGCCGGCCCCGACGCGCCGACGATCCTCGCCGTCCACGGGGTCACCTCGTCGCACCTCGCGTGGGAGCTGCTCGCCGAGACGCTTCCGCACGTGAGGATCATCGCGCCGGATCTGCGCGGACGCGGTCGCAGCAACGGCGTGCAGGGAGCGGCGGGCATGGCGGCCCACGCCGACGATCTGGCCGCTGTCTGCGCGGCGCTGCACGCCGTGCCCGACCTCGTGGTGGCGCACTCCATGGGCGCGTTCGTGTCGGTCGTGTTCGCACACCGGCATCCGGACCTGGTTGCGCGTCTGCTCCTCGTCGACGGGGGACTGCCGCTGGCGGCTCCGGCCGACCTGACGCCGGACGAGCTCGTCGCGGCGATCCTCGGGCCGACGGCGGCGCGGCTCTCGCGCCGCTTCGCCGACGTGGACGACTATCTGGCGTTCTGGCGCGCGCACCCCGCGTTCGCGGACGATTGGTCGCCGGCGCTCGAGCATTACCTCGCGTACGACCTTGAACGCGAGCCCGACGGCTCGTACCGACCGGCGACGAGCTACGCCACCACGGTCGAGGACACCGTCGACATGAACACGCGTGACACGGTGCGCAACGCTCTCGAAGCGCTCACCACGCCGACCACCCTCGTCACCGTGCCGCGGGGACTACAGGACGAGACCCCCGGGCTGTATCCGCCGGTCCACCTCGCCGCCCAGCTGGCGGCTTATCCGTCGGTCGCGCATGTTGCCTGGCCGGAGTTCAACCACTACACGGTGGTGCTCTCCCACGCCGGTGCCGACCGCCTGGCCGCGCTGGTGGAGGAGCAGCTCGCCGCCTCCGTCCCGCACGCGCCGTAGCTCCGCCGCGCCCGCGGCATCCCGAGAAACCATCGGCGTCTCGACACATCACCGCTGCGGTGGTTTCTCGGGATCGCGGTGGTTTCTCGGCGGGGGATGCCGCGGCGGAGGCGGTTAGCGCCCGCCGGCGGCGATGCGGGTGGTCAGCTGGTGCGCGTGGGCGAGGAGCGTGCGTCCGAGGTCGGGAATGCGCTCGGGGGAGAAGCGGAAGTCGACACCCGTGAGACTGAGCGCCCACTGCGGGTGCCCCGCGCGCGTGAACACGGCCGCCCCGATGCCGTAGCTGCCTTCCACGATGAGCCCCGGGTTGAGGGCGTAGCCGCGGGCCTGCGTCTCGCGGAGACGCGCGCGCAGGCGCGGCTCGGCGTGCGCCGTGCCGTGACGCTCGGCGAGCTCGGGATGCCGCTCGAAGTACGCGTCCACATCGTGGGGCGGCAGGAACGCGAGGATGGCGAGCCCGGCCGACGCGACGCCCAGCGGGAAGCGGATGCCCTCCGACAGGACGAACGACCGGATGGGGAACGCGCCGTCCTCGCGGATGAGGCACACCGTCTCGTCGCCACGGCGCACCGACAGGAACGCGCTCTCCTCGGTGCGCACCGCCAGCGAGCGGACGATGTCGCGCGCGATGGCGGTGATGTCGTAGCGGGATGCCGCGACCGTGCCCATCAGATAGAGCTCCGGTCCCGGCATCCAAGCACCGGAGTGCTCGTCCTGGTCGACGAGGCCCTCGTGCCTCAGCGCGGTGAGCAGGCGGTGCGTGGTCGGGCGGGTCAGCTCAGCGCGGCGCGCGATCTCCGCGACCGAGAGGCCCTGCTCGCCCGCCGACGTGACGAGCCGCAGGAGTGCCGCCGCGCGTGCCACCGACTGTGCACCGGGGATGGTTCGTCGAGAGGACTCCACGATGTGGACAGTACGCGCCGCGGCATCCACATGGCAAGCGCCGACGTGCGCGGCCGTCTGCGACGGCGGAGGATGGAGGCGATACGCGGTGACAAAGGAGTGATTCGTGATCGACAAGACCTACCCGTCGGCGGCCGATGCGGTGGCCGACATCCCGGACGGCGCCTCGCTGGCCGTCGGCGGATTCGGCCTCTCGGGAAATCCCATCGCGCTCATCGAGGCGCTGCTGGCTCAGGGCACGCGCGATCTGTCGGTCGTCTCGAACAACTGCGGCGTCGACGACTGGGGCCTCGGCGTGCTGCTGAACGCGAAACGCATCCGCAAGATGACCTCCTCCTACGTCGGCGAGAACAAGGAGTTCGAGCGGCAGTTCCTCTCCGGCGAGCTCGAATTGGAGCTGACACCGCAGGGCACGCTCGCCGAAAAGCTCCGGGCCGGCGGCGCGGGGATTGCCGCCTTCTTCACCCAGACCGGCGTCGGCACCCAGGTCGCGGAGGGCGGACTGCCGCGCATGTACGACGGCGCCGGGGGCATCGCGGTCGCCTCGCCGCCGAAGGACGTCCGCACCTTCGCCGTCACCGGAGAGGAACGGGACTACGTGCTCGAGGAGGCGATCGTCACGGACTTCGCGCTCGTGCACGCCGCGAAGGGCGACACCCACGGCAACCTCGTCTTCCACAAGGCCGCCCGCAACTTCAATCCGCTCGCCGCCATGGCCGGGAGGGTCTGCATCGCGCAGGTCGAGGAGCTCGTCGCCCCCGGCGAACTCGACCCCGACGGCATCCATCTGCCCGGCATCTACGTGCACCGCATCGTGGAGGTCGGCACCGACATCGAGAAGCGCATCGAGCGCCGCACCGTCACGATCGACGACAGCGCCGATCGCGACATCCCGGAAGGAGCCTGAGATGGCGCTCACCCGCAACGAGATGGCTGCACGTGCGGCCGCCGAGCTGGCCGACGGGTCGTACGTGAACCTCGGCATCGGCCTGCCGACGCTCGTGCCGAACTTCGTGCCCGACGACGTGACCGTCGTGCTGCAGTCGGAGAACGGCATCCTCGGCGTCGGTCCGTACCCGACCGAGGCGCACGTCGACCCCGACCTCATCAACGCCGGCAAGGAGACCGTCACCGTCCTTCCGGGCGCCGCGTTCTTCGACTCGGCGCTGAGTTTCGGCATGATCCGCGGCGGCAAGATCGACGCGGCCATCCTCGGCGCGATGCAGGTGTCGGCCTCCGGAGACCTGGCGAACTGGATGATCCCCGGGAAGATGGTCAAGGGTCCGGGCGGCGCCATGGACCTCGTCCACGGTGCGGAGCGGGTGATCGTGCTGATGGAGCATGTCGCCCGCGACGGCTCGGCCAAGATCGTGAACGCCTGCTCGCTGCCGCTGACCGGACGCGGCGTGGTCGACCGCATCATCACCGACCTGGCCGTCATCGACGTCACGGACGGCGGCCTCGTCCTCATCGAGACGGCCCCCGGCGTGAGCGTCGACGAGGTCATCGCCGCCACCGAACCCGATCTGATCATCGCCGACGCACTCAAGGAGATCGCATGAGCACCGACGACATCGTCATCGTGGCCGCCGCCCGCACGCCGCAGGGGCGGCTCAAGGGGCAGCTCGGCTCCTTCACCGCGGCGCAGCTCGGCGGGTTCGCCATCGCCGGCGCGCTCGCGCAGGGCGCCATTGCCGCCGAGGCCGTGGATGCCGCGATCATGGGGCAGGTGCTGCCGGCCGGTTCCGGACAGAACCCGGCGCGCCAGGCGGCCCTCGCCGGCGGACTCGGCTGGGACGTCCCGGCATCCGCCGTCAACAAGGTGTGCCTGTCGGGCCTCACCGCGATCATCGACGCCAAGCGGATGATCGCCTCCGGCGACGCGAGGGTCGTCGTCGCGGGCGGCATGGAGTCGATGACGCGTGCGCCGCACCTGCTCATGGGCTCGCGCGAGGGCTGGAGCTACGGATCCGTCGAGGTGCTCGACCACATGGCCCACGACGGTCTGACCGACGCGTACGACCGCGAGAGCATGGGCGCGTCCACGGAGCGGCTGAACCCGCGCTTCGAGGTCACGCGCGAGCAGCAGGACCGCGTCGCCGCCCTGTCGCACCAGCGCGCCGCGGCGGCGCGGGATGCCGGGATCTTCGATGCCGAGATCGTCGGCGTCGAGGTGGCGCAACGCCGCGGTCCCGCGGTGACGATCACCACCGATGAGGGCATCCGCGACGAGACCACCGCCGAGACGCTCGCCGGTCTTCGCCCCGCATTCGCGCCCGACGGCTCGATCACGGCCGGCAACGCGTCGCAGATCTCCGACGGCGCCGCCGCCGTGGTGCTGACCACGCGCGCGCACGCCGACGCGAGCGGATGGCCGGTGCTTGCCGTGGTGGGCGCTGCCGGGCAGGTCGCCGGCCCCGACAACTCGTTGCACGCGCAGCCCGCGCGCGCGATCGCGCAGGCCCTGCAGCGGCAGCAGCTCGCGGCATCCGACCTGGATCTCGTCGAGATCAACGAGGCGTTCGGCGCGGTCGTCGCCTGCTCGCAGCGCGAGCTCGGTGTGGGGGAGGACGTCGTGAACATCCACGGCGGCGGCATCGCCCTCGGGCACCCGATCGGTGCCTCCGGCGCGCGGCTCATCGTCCACGCCGTGCACGAGCTCGTCCGCCGCGGTTCGGGCACGGCCGCGGTCGGCCTCTGCGGCGGGGGAGGCCAGGGGGAGGCGCTCCTGCTCACGCGCTGATCGTCATGAGCGGAGCGTGACGGCCGCGGAGGGCGGCGCTGGCACGGACCGCGGATAGTGTCGGCGTATGCCGATCATCACCTCCCTGACCGCATCCGACCGCGACGCGTGGCTGCCGCTGTGGAACGACTACCTGACCTTCTACGAGTCCGAGCTGACCGACGAGGTGACGGCGCTGGTGTTCGCGCGGCTCGCGGCGCAGGACGGGCTGCACGGGGCGATCGCACGCGACGACGACGGCCGGACGGTCGGCTTCGTGCACTGGCTCTTCCACCCGTCGACGTGGAGCAGCGGCCCGTACTGCTATCTCGAGGACCTGTTCGTCTCCCCGGACGTGCGCGGCGGCGGGGTGGGGCGCGCGCTCATCGCCCACGTCCGAGAGCAGGCGGTGGATGCCGGGGCCGCCAAGGTCTACTGGCTCACGCAGCAGGGCAACGCGACGGCACGCGCGCTCTATGACCGGGTCGCGACCGACACCGGCTTCGTGCACTACGAGATCGGGCTCTGATCTCGTCGTGGGTATCGGTGCTCAGCGCTGGAGGCGCGTGGCCAGCAGCTTCTGTTCCCTCCCACGGATGGGGGAGTCTGTCGAGACGACGCGCCCGCGTGAGGCGCGGTACGTGTCGACGATCGTGCCGATCGACAGCGCGAGCGTGATGCCCCAGCTCAGCCAGGCGAGCGCCTGACGCCAGGTGAACGGCACGTCGCCGCGCAGTCCGCGCAGCAGCGCGAGGCCGCTGGTCACGGCGGAGATGATCCCGGTCCCGAACAGGTACTTGCGCATGGGACCACGTTAGCCTGGAAGAACGCCTGCCGAGAGGAGCCGCGTGAGCGACCCGAAGTCAAAGGCCGACATGATCGTCGTGTCCAACCGTTTGCCCGTCGACCACGACCCCAGCGTCGAGGGCGGGTGGCGTCGCTCGCCCGGAGGTCTCGTCGCCGCGCTCGAGCCGGTGCTCCAGCAGACCGGGGGAGCGTGGGTCGGCTGGCCCGGGACCGCGGGGTTGGAGCTCGAGCCGTTCGAGCTCGACGGCATGGAGCTCGTCCCGGTGACGCTCACCGACGAGGACGTCGAGCTCTACTACGAGGGCTTCTCCAACGACACCATCTGGCCGCTGTATCACGACGTCATCTCGCCGCCCGCCTACCACCGCGAGTGGTGGGAAGCCTATGTCCGCGTCAACGAGCGGTTCGCCGCCGCCGCGGCATCCGTTGCCGCTCCCGGCGCGGTGGTGTGGGTTCAGGACTACCAGCTCCAGCTCGTCCCGCGGCTGCTGCGGGCGCTGCGCCCAGACGTGGTCATCGGCTACTTCCACCACATTCCCTTCCCGGCATACGGTCTGTTCGCTCAGCTGCCGTGGCGCAAGCACGTGCTGGCCGGCCTCGTCGGAGCCGACGTCATCGGCTTCCAGCGGGTGCAGGATGCCGGCAACTTCACGAACGCCGTGCGGCGCCAGTTGGGGTTCGAGACGAAGTCGGGCGCGATCCGCGTGGTCGCGGATGATGGTTCCGTGCGCACGGCCGTGGCGAAGGCGTACCCGATCTCGATCGACACGCAGCTCTACGACGAGGTCGCCCGGCGCCCCGAGGTCCAGGCGCGAGCGAAGGAGATCCGTGCGAGCCTCGGCGACCCGCAGACCGTGATCTTCGGCGTCGATCGCCTCGACTACACGAAGGGCATCGGCCATCGGCTCAAGGCCTACGGCGAGCTCCTCGAGGAGGGCCGCTTGGACGTCGAGGACGTCACGCTCGTCCAGGTCGCGAGCCCCAGTCGCGAGCGCGTCGCCGCATACATGCAGCTGCGCGACGAGATCGAGCTCACCGTGGGACGCATCAACGGCGACCACGACACCGTCGGCCACACCGCGATCCGGTATCTGCATCACTCGTACCCGCGCGAGGAGATGGTCGCCCTGTATCTCGCGGCCGACGTGATGCTCGTCACGGCGCTTCGCGACGGCATGAACCTCGTCGCGAAGGAGTATGTCGCCAGTCGCATCGACAGTCGCGGGGTGCTCGTGCTCAGCGAGTTCACCGGCGCCGCCGACGAGCTCTCGCAAGCCGTGAAGGTCAACCCCCACGACATCGACGGACTCAAGGACGCGATCATGGCGGCGGTCGAGATGCAGCCCGCCGAGCAGGCCCGCCGGATGCGGGGCCTGCGCCGGCGCGTGCGCGACCACGACGTCGCCGACTGGTCACGACGCTTCCTGGCCGACCTCGACGCCGTCCGGAAGCAGGACGCGTGAGCGGCTGGGAGCCCATCGCCGCCCTGGCGCGTGTCCCGCGGTTACTCGTCGCACTCGATTTCGACGGCACGCTCGCGCCCCTGGTCGACGAGCCGATGGCGGCGCGCATGAGCCAGGATGCGCGGGCAGCGGTCGAAGCCCTCGCACAGGCGCCGGGGACGACGGTCGCCTTGGTCTCGGGACGGACGCTGCGCGATTTGCGTGTGATCGCCGAGTACGACGACGACTCGCCGCTGCTTCTGGCCGGCTCGCACGGCGCGGAGCAGTGGCCGCCTCCGGGGGAGGCACCGGCCCCCGTGGACCCTCTGCTGCTCACGCAGCGCGACGACCTGCGCGCGCGTGCCGAGGCCATCGCTGCCGACGCCGACCGTGCCTGGGTCGAGCCGAAGGAGTTCGGCTTCGCGCTGCACACGCGCCTCGTTTCGGATGCCGCCGTCGCGCGCGGCGTGCAGGAGAAGATCGCGGCGCTCATGGCCGCGGAGGCTTCCGACTGGCGTCGTCGCGACGGCCACGACATCCTCGAGTACGCCTTCCGCGCCGAGGGCAAGGACGGCGCGGTCGCGCGGCTGCGCGCGCAGAAGGGTGCGAGCGCGGTGCTGTTCGCCGGCGACGACGTGACCGATGAGGACGCCTTGCGCAGTCTCCAGCCGGGTGACGTGGGTGTGCGGGTCGGCCCGGGTGAGACCGCGGCGACTGTTCGTGTCACCGGCATCCCCGAACTGGCGGCGCTGTTGACACGTCTGGCGCGCGAACGGGACACCCTGCGGGAATAGACTTCGAGGATGCCGGACAGCGATCCCTCCATCGACATCAAGCCCCGCAGTCGTGTCGTCACGGACGGCATCGAGGCGACGACCTCCCGCGGCATGCTGCGCGCCGTCGGCATGGGCGACGAGGACTGGGACAAGCCCCAGATCGGCATCGCGTCCAGCTGGAACGAGATCACGCCGTGCAACCTGAGCCTGGACAGGCTCGCGCAGGGTGCGAAGGAGGGCGTGCACGCCGGCGGCGGGTACCCCCTGCAGTTCGGAACGATCTCCGTCTCCGACGGCATCTCGATGGGTCACGAGGGCATGCACTTCTCGCTCGTGTCCCGTGAAGTCATCGCCGACTCGGTGGAGACCGTGGTCATGGCCGAGCGGCTCGACGGCACCGTGCTGCTCGCCGGCTGCGACAAGTCGATCCCCGGCATGCTCATGGCCTCTGCCCGCCTCGACCTGTCGAGCGTGTTCCTTTACGCGGGATCCATCGCGCCGGGCTGGGTGAAGCTGTCGGACGGCACCGAGAAGGACGTCACGATCATCGACTCGTTCGAAGCGGTCGGCGCGTGCCTTGCGGGGAAGATGAGCGAGGCCGACCTCAAGCGCATCGAGTGCGCGATCGCCCCCGGCGAGGGGGCGTGCGGTGGCATGTACACCGCGAACACGATGGCGTCCGTCGCCGAAGCCCTGGGGTTGAGCCTTCCGGGCTCGGCCGCGCCGCCCTCGGCCGACCGCCGCCGCGACTACTACGCGCACCGATCGGGCGAGGCCGTCGTCAATCTGCTGCGCCAGGGCATCACGACGCGCGACATCCTCACGAAAGAGGCGTTCGAGAACGCCATCGCCCTGGCCATGGCGCTCGGCGGCTCGACCAACGTCGTGCTGCACCTGCTCGCCATCGCCCGCGAAGCCGATGTCGAGCTGAGCCTGCACGACTTCAACCGCATCGGTGACAAGGTGCCGCACGTGGCGGATATGAAGCCGTTCGGTAAGTACGTGATGAACGACGTCGACCGACACGGCGGCATCCCCGTCATCATGAAGGCCATGCTCGACGAGGGACTGCTGCACGGCGACGCCCTCACGGTGACGGGCAAGACCCTCGCCGAAAACCTCGCCGAGCTCGATCCCGACCCGATCGACGGCACCGTCATCCACACCTTCGACGACCCGATCCACGCGACGGGCGGCATCACGATCCTCCACGGCTCACTGGCTCCCGAGGGCGCCGTCGTCAAGACCGCGGGCTTCGATGCGTCGGTGTTCGAGGGGCCCGCGCGGGTGTTCGAGCGGGAGCGCGCGGCGATGAACGCCCTGGAGGCGGGCGAGATCGCCGCGGGCAGCGTGATCGTCATCCGCTACGAGGGCCCGAAGGGCGGCCCCGGCATGCGCGAGATGCTCGCCATCACGGCGGCCATCAAGGGCGCGGGGCTCGGAAAAGATGTACTACTCTTGACGGACGGCAGATTCTCAGGCGGCACAACCGGCCTGTGCATCGGCCACATAGCACCCGAAGCGGTGGACGCAGGTCCCATCGCCTTCGTGCGCGATGGTGATCTGATACGGGTCGATATCGCGGCTCGCACTCTCGACCTACTCGTCGACGACGCAGAGCTGAACTCCCGCCGTGACGGCTGGGAGCCGCTTCCCCCGCGCTACACCCGTGGCGTTCTGGCCAAGTACTCGAAACTCGTGCGCTCCGCAGCGGAGGGCGCGACGACCGGCTGAGGCCGTGACACCCAGGGCGGGAAGTCGCCCTCACACGCATCTGACACCCGAGGTACCACTATGTCTCTCGACACCGCGGCCGTGCCGCGACCACCCGCCCGTGGAGCCGCCGCTCCGGTGATGACCGGAGCCCAGGCCGTCGTCCGCTCCCTCGACATGCTCGGGGTCACCGACGTGTTCGGGCTGCCCGGCGGCGCCATCATGCCCGTGTACGACCCGCTCATGGACGATGAGGCGGTCCGCCACATCCTCGTCCGTCACGAGCAGGGCGCCGGCCACGCCGCCGAAGGATACGCCGCGGTATCCGGACGCACCGGCGTCGCGATCGCGACGTCCGGTCCCGGCGCGACCAACCTCGTCACCGCGATCGCCGACGCCTACATGGATTCGGTTCCGCTCGTGTGCATCACCGGCCAGGTGTTCAGCCACCTCATGGGCACCGACGCCTTCCAGGAGGCGGACATCGTCGGCATCACCATGCCGATCACGAAGCACTCCTTCCTGGTCAAGACCGCCGAAGAGATTCCCGCCGCGATCGCGGCGGCGTTCGAGATCGCCTCGACGGGCCGGCCCGGACCCGTCCTCGTCGACATCACAAAGGATGCGCAGCAGGCCTCGGCACCGTTCGTGTGGCCCCCGAAGGTCGAGCTGCCCGGATACCGTCCCGTGACGAAGGCCCACGGCAAGCAGATCCAGGCGGCGGCGCAGCTGATCGCCCACGCCAAGAAGCCCGTGCTGTACGTCGGCGGCGGTGTCATCCGCGCGCGGGCCGCGGCGGAGCTGCGCGTGTTCGCCGAAGCGACCGGCGCCCCGGTCGTGACGACGCTGATGGCGCGGGGAGCGTTCCCCGATTCGCACCCGCAGAACCTCGGCATGCCCGGTATGCATGGCACGGTGCCGGCGGTGCTCGCGCTGCAGGAATCCGACCTCATCGTCGCCCTGGGCGCGCGCTTCGACGACCGCGTCACCGGGAAGGCCGATGAATTCGCGCCGAACGCGCAGGTCGTCCACGTCGACATCGATCCCGCGGAGATCTCGAAGATCCGCACGGCCGACGTGCCGATCGTGGGGGATCTGAAGGAGGTCCTCGTCGACCTGGATGCCGCGTTCCAGAGCGCTCGGGCCGACCACACGCCCGACATCGCGGAGTGGTGGGCGTACCTCGACGGCTTGGTCACCGAGTTCCCGCTGGGCTACGCCGAACCCGAAGACGGTCTGCTCGCTCCGCAGTACGTCATCAAGCGCATCGGTGAGCTCACCGGCCCCGAGGCCGTTTACGCCGCCGGCGTCGGACAGCATCAGATGTGGGCTGCGCAGTTCATCAGCTACGAGCGTCCCAACGCGTGGCTCAACTCCGGCGGCGCCGGAACGATGGGCTATTCGGTGCCGGCCGCGATGGGCGCCAAGGTCGCCGAGCCCGACCGCGTCGTGTGGGCGATCGACGGCGACGGCTGCTTCCAGATGACGAATCAGGAACTGGCCACGTGCGTGCTGAACGACATCCCGATCAAGGTCGCGATCATCAACAACTCGAGCCTCGGCATGGTGCGCCAGTGGCAGACGCTGTTCTTCGCGGGACGTCACTCCAACACCGATCTCAACACGGGTCACGGGACGGTGCGCGTGCCCGATTTCGTGAAGCTCGCGGAGGCCTATGGCTGCCTCGGCATCCGTGTGGAGAAGCTCGAAGAGGTGGATGCCGCCATCACGCTGGCACTCGAGACGAACGATCGACCGGTCGTGATCGACTTCGTCGTGTCGGCCGACGCGATGGTGTGGCCGATGGTCCCGCAGGGCGTCAGCAACAGCTTCGTCCAGTACGCCCGCGATCATGCGCCCAGCTTCGACGGGGAGGACTGAGATGAGCCGTCATGTCCTGAGTCTTCTGGTCGAGAACAAGCCGGGTCTGCTGACCCGGGTGGCCGGCCTGTTCGCCCGCCGCGGCTTCAACATCGAGTCGCTCGCGGTGGGCGTCACCGAGGTGCCCGGCCTGTCGCGCATCACGGTCGTCGTCGACGTCGAGGAGCTCCCGCTGGAGCAGGTGACCAAGCAGCTGAACAAGCTGATCAACGTCATCAAGATCGTCGAACTGGAGCCGGCGGCGTCCGTACAGCGCGAACACATGCTGATCAAGGTGCGCGCCGACAACCAGACGCGCTCCAACGTGATCGAGGTCGTGAACCTCTTCCGTGCGTCCGTGGTCGACTATGCGACGGACGCCCTCGTCGTCGAGGTCACGGGTGATCGCGGCAAGATCGACGCCATCCTTCGCGCCCTCGAGCCGTTCGGCATCAAGGAGCTCGCCCAGTCGGGCCTGTTGGCCATCGGCCGCGGCGGCAAGTCCATCACCGAACGCGTCCTGCGCGGCTGATTCCCTCACGGGCGCCTCGACTCGCTGCGCCCGCTCAATGACCGGAAAGAAATCAAGGAGAAACACACACCATGGCTGAGATCTTCTACGACTCCGACGCCGACCTGTCCGTCATCCAGAACAAGAAGGTCGCGATCGTCGGCTACGGCTCGCAGGGACACGCGCACGCGCAGAACCTCCGCGACTCGGGCGTCGAGGTCGTCATCGCGCTCAAGGACGGCTCGAAGTCGATCGCGAAGGCCCAGGAGGACGGCTTCGAGGTGAAGAACGTCGCCGATGCCACCGCATGGGCCGACCTGATCATGATCCTCGCGCCCGACCAGCACCAGCGCGGCATCTACAGCGAGAGCATCCTGCCGAACCTGTCGGCCGGCAAGACCCTGGCCTTCGCCCACGGCTTCAACATCCGCTTCGGCTACATCGACGCCCCCGAGGGTGTCGACGTGATCCTCGTCGCCCCGAAGGCGCCGGGGCACACCGTGCGTCGCGAGTTCGTCGCCGGTCGCGGCATCCCCGACATCATCGCCGTCGAGCGCGACGCCTCGGGCCACGCCTGGCAGAGCGCGCTGTCGTACGCGAAGGCGATCGGCGGCACGCGCGCCGGCGTCATCAAGACCACGTTCACCGAAGAGACCGAGACCGACCTGTTCGGTGAGCAGGCCGTGCTCTGTGGCGGCGTGTCCCAGCTCGTCCAGTACGGTTTCGAGACGCTGACCGAGGCCGGTTATCAGCCGCAGATCGCCTACTTCGAGGTGCTGCACGAGCTCAAGCTCATCGTCGACCTCATGTGGGAGGGCGGCATCGCCAAGCAGCGCTGGTCGGTCTCCGACACCGCGGAGTACGGCGACTACGTCTCGGGCCCGCGCGTCATCGACCCGCGCGTCAAGGAGAACATGCAGGGCGTTCTCGCCGACATCCAGTCCGGCGCATTCGCGGAGCGCTTCATCGGCGACCAGGATGCCGGAGCTCCCGAGTTCCAGGAGCTGCGTGCGAAGGCCGCCGCCCACCCGATCGAGGCCGTCGGCAAGGACCTGCGCGCCCTGTTCGCGTGGAAGCAGCAGGACGCCGACTACACCGAGGGCTCCGCCGCGCGCTGACCTCGTCCAGACCTCGGCACACCCGCCGAGCAGGCTTGCGAAAGCCATACCGGCCCGGTCCCCACACAAGGGGGCCGGGCCTTTCGCTTGCTAGCGTGACGGCATGACTGTCGCGTTGGAGATCGCCGTTCAGGATGCCGCGGGAGCCCGCGCCGCCATCGCCGCCGGAGCGGACCGCCTGGAGCTGTGTCAGGCCCTCGCCGTCGGCGGGCTCACGCCGTCGATCGCGTTGGTGGAGACGGCCGTCGCCGCCGTGGGCGGGGGACGCGTCAACGTGCTCGTGCGCCCTCGCGCAGGGGGCTTCGTCTACGACGGCGACGAGATCACCCTTGTCGCGGCGGACATCCGAGCAGCGATGGCCGCGGGCGCAGCCGGTGTCGTCGTCGGTGCGCTGACCGACGACGGGCACGTCGACGCGCAGGCGCTGCGCAGGTGGAGGGATGCCGCCGGCAACGGCACGCTCGTGTTCCACCGCGCGATCGACGCGGCCCCCTCACCGCTCGCCGTCCTCGACGAGCTCGCGGCGATCGGCGTCGACCGTGTGCTGACCTCGGGCGGCGCCGCCCGCTCCGTCGACGGCACGGAGGTGCTGCGACGCCTGGTCGCGGCGGACACCGGTATCGAGATCATGCCCGGCGGCGGCATCCGCGTCGGCGACATCGCGCGCATCGTCGCCGTGGGCGTCGACGCCGTGCATCTGTCCGCCCGCGCCGTCACCGGTCTCGACGTGCCGTCGGGGCCCGGGGGAGGAGCGGGCGGCCACGACGTCACCGACCCGGTCGTGGTGGCGGCGGCAGCGGCCGCTGTCCGCAGTACGCTTTCGGAGTGAGCACGCCACGTGATGACGACGCCCTGAGCTGGGACGGCGACGATGACCCCACTCTCGAGGTGGGCCACCGACCCGCCGCCGAGCCGGTGACCGCCCCGACGGCCGCGCCCGAGCCGGCCGCGCTTCCCGACGGATTCACGGCCGTCGGCAAGGGCAGCACCACCGTCGGCCACATCGATGCCGACGGCACCGTCACGATGCCCGACGCGCCGACGCAGATGTCGAACGCGATGCTCGTGACCCTCGGCATCCTCGCCGGCGCTTACCTCCTGTTCACCATCGGCTGGATCATCGGCGGGTTGCGTCTGCAGGGCACGGCAGAGTTCCTCGTCAGCCCGGTCGGGTACGCGGCCGCCCTGTGGCTCGCCGTTGCGGCGGCGCCGGTGTGGTTCCTCACGGTGTTCGTCCTCACCCGCGCCGCGAAGGCCTGGGTGCGCGTGCTGCTGCTGGTCGGCGGTCTCGCGCTGCTCGTACCGTGGCCGTTCATCCTCGTCGGGGCGGTGGGACGATGACCACGAACGCCCCCACGCCCTCCCGCACGCGTGCCCTGCCCACCTGGCTGATCGTCGCCATCTCCGTCGTGTTCGGGCTGTTCTACGCGTACTTCGTGTGGAACGCCGTCGGCTTCCTCTCGCAGGCCGCATCGGGCGCTCAGCCGCTGAACGCCTACGGCTGGTTCGTGCTGCTGCTGTCGGTCGTCTTCCCGCTGATCGCGTTCGGCGTCGCCTTCGCCGTCGGCTGGCGGCGGACGTGGTGGGAGTTCGCCCTCGTCCTCATCACCGGTCTGTGTGTCGTGGCGGTGTTCTGGCTGAACATCCTGACGTACACCGTGGGGCCGTCCGGCTCGTCGATGCTCGGCTGATCCCACGCTTTTGCCCGGCCGTCACACGGTCGGGGGCAGGGTGGTGCGACCGGTAGGCTGGCATCCTTCCACCCGCTCCGATCCTGCGCAAAGGTCCTGCCGCTGTGTCCAAGCCTGTCGTCCTCATCGCCGAAGAACTCTCACCCGCCACGATCGATGCCCTGGGGCCGGACTTCGATGTCCGTCAGGTCGACGGCACCGACCGTCCCGCGCTCCTGTCGGCTCTGGCCGACGCCCACGCCATCCTGATCCGATCGGCGACGAAGGTGGATGCCGAGGCGATCGCAGCGGCTCCAGTACTCAAGGTCGTCGCGCGTGCCGGCGTCGGACTCGACAACGTCGACATCAAGGCCGCCACGGCCGCGGGCGTCATGGTCGTCAACGCGCCGACCTCCAACATCATCTCGGCAGCCGAGCTGACGATCGGGCACATCCTGAGCCTTGCCCGTCACATCCCCGCCGCTCACGCGTCGCTGGCCGCCGGCGCCTGGAAGCGCAGCTCGTTCACGGGCACAGAGCTCTTCGAGAAGACCGTGGGCATCATCGGTCTCGGCCGCATCGGCGCCCTCATCGCCGCACGTCTGCAGGCATTCGGCGTGAGCGTCGTGGCGTACGACCCGTATGTCACGCCGACGCGCGCCCAGCAGCTCGGCGTGACGCTTCTCGGTCTCGATGACCTGCTCGCGCAGAGTGACTTCATCACGATCCACATGCCCAAGACGCCCGAGACGACCGGCATGATCGGCGCGGCGCAGTTCGCGCGCATGAAGCCGACCGCGTACGTCGTCAACGTCGCGCGCGGTGGACTCATCGATGAGGAGGCGCTCTACACGGCGTTGACCACGGGGGAGATCGCCGGCGCCGGACTCGACGTGTTCACGAGCGAGCCCCCGAAGCCCGACGGCACCGCGTTCCCGCTCCTCTCGCTTCCGAACGTCGTGGTGACCCCGCACCTCGGCGCCTCCACCGACGAGGCGCAGGAGAAGGCCGGCATCTCCGTCGCCCGATCGGTCAAACTCGCCCTCGAAGGCGACCTCGTGCCCGATGCGGTCAACGTCGCCGGAGGAGTCATCGACCCGTTCGTGCGTCCCGGCATCGCTCTCGTCGAGCAGCTCGGTCAGGTCTTCTCCGGCCTTGCGACCAGCGCCCTCACGAGCCTGGACATCGAGGTGCGCGGCGAGCTCGCCGCCTACGACGTCAGCGTCTACCGCCTCGCGGCGCTGAAGGGCATCTTCACGAAGATCGTCAGCGAGAACGTGTCCTACGTGAACGCGCCGTTGTTCGCCGAGCAGCGCGGCATCGAGACCCGTCTCATCGTCGAGGCCGACAGCCCGCTCTATCGCAACATCACGATTCTGCGCGGCACGCTGTCGGACGGAACGGTGCTCGAGGTTGCGGGAACCCTGGCCGGAACCCGCATGGTCCCCAAGATCGTCGGCATCAACGGCTACGAGATCGAGGTTCCGATCGAGAAGCACCACATCCTCATGCGCTACGCAGACCGCCCCGGCATCGTCGCGATCTACGGCCAGAAGCTGGGGGAGGCGGGCATCAACATCGCCGGTCTGTTCGTCGCTCAGCCCGACGCCTCGGGCCGTGCGCTCTCGGTTCTCACGGTCGACCAGCCCGTGCCGGACGCGATCCTCGACGACACGCGACAGGCGATCGGCGCAGACCTCTTCCGTCAGCTGGAGATCGTCGAGGCCTGATCCCGCGGCGCGGGACGTTTCGACTCGCTGCGCTCGCTCAACGACCGGTGTGCGTTCTTTCCGCCTCCACCCCCGGTCGTTGAGCGAGGAGCGCGGCGACGAGTCGAAACGGGGGGTCAGCGGACGGCGCGCTCGACCAGGGCGACCAGCGCCTTCAGCGCGTCGCCACGGGGGACCGGTCCGGGGATCGATCCGCCCGACAGGGCGTTGTTGAAGTACAGGCCGTCGCCGACGAGCATCACGAGATCGAGCGCCGCGCCCTCGGGGGCGTAGGGACGCAGCGCGTCAGCCCACTTCTCCCGCACCTCCCGCAATGCCTCGGCGGCGTGGCCGTTGCCGCCCTGCGCGAGGCGCGAGGTGGCGAGGATGACGCGGTCGATCGGATCGTTCGACATGACGGATGAATGCAGATAGTGGGCGATGGGGCCGCCCGGGTAGCTCGACATCGCCGCGACGTCCTCGTCGACGAGGGTCTGGAGGCGTTCGATCAGGCCCGCCTCGAGCATCTCCTTCGAGGCGAAGTGGTAGAGCAGGCCACCTTTGGAGACCCCGGCTGCGCGCGCCGTGGCATCCATCGTCGCCGCGCGTTCACCCTCGTCCACGAGGATCGCCTCGAAGGCGTCGAGCACCTTCTCGCGGGCCAGGGGAGGGCGACTCATGGTGTCGATCGTATCGAGCGCTCGGTGTCCATGTCTGTTACTATACCGGCTGGACGGTTTATAAATGATGACACTGACTGAAGAGATCACCCTGGCCGAGTCGAACGGCAAGCGGGTCGGATGGCGCGGCTGGCTCGCACTGATCGTGCTGATGCTGCCGGTTCTGCTCGTTTCCGTGGACAACACGGTGCTGAGCTTCGCCCTGCCCGATATCGCTCTGAGCCTGAAGCCCTCCAGTGCCCAGCAGCTGTGGATCATCGACGCCTACCCGCTTGTGCTGGCGGGGCTGCTGGTGACGATGGGCACGCTCGGCGACCGGTTCGGACGTCGACGGATGCTGCTGATCGGTGCGTCGGGCTTCGCCGCCGTGTCCGTGCTGGCCGCCTTCGCTCCCAGCGCAGCCTGGCTGATCGCGGCTCGCGCGGGAATGGGCGTGTTCGGCGCGATGCTCATGCCGTCCACGCTGTCTCTGCTGCGCAGCATCTTCACCGACCGCGACCAACGCCGCATGGCGATCGCGGTGTGGGCGTCGATGTTCTCCGCCGGAGCGGCCCTGGGACCGATCGTCGGCGGCATCCTGCTCGAGCACTTCGCCTGGGGCTCGGTGTTCCTCATGTCGGTTCCGGTGCTCGTCCCGCTGCTGATCCTCGCGCCGCTGCTGGTTCCCGAGAGTCGCGATCCGCACCCGGGCCGCATCGACCCGGTCAGCATCGCCCTGTCGATGCTGACGATGGTGCCGATCGTCTACGCGATCAAGGAGGTCGCGGTGCACGGCTTCGGGGTGCTGCCGGTGGTGCTCACGGCGGCCGGACTCGGCTTCGGGGTCGCGTTCGTACGCCGCCAGCTCGCCTCGGAGCAGCCCATGCTCGACATGCGGCTGTTCGCGCGCGGCACCTTCAGTGGCGCGCTGCTGGTGAACCTCCTCAGCGTCGTGTCCCTCGTCGGCTTCCTGTACTTCGTCGCGCAGCATCTGCAGCTGATCGTCGGCCTGTCGCCGATGGAGGCAGGATTCGCTTTGGTGCCCGGCATGGCTGCGATGATCGTCGCCGGCCTCCTCGTCGTCCCGATCGCGCGGCGCGTCTCGGCGCGCGTGGTCGTGCCGGTCGCGCTGACGTTCTCGGTCGTGGCCTACCTGCTCGTCCCCGGCGCGGTCGGCGACGGCGCCCTGGGCCTGCTGATCGCCGCCTTCGTCCTGCTCGGCATCGGCATCGGTGCCGCCGAGACGGTGTCGAACGAGCTCATTCTCGCCAGTGCGCCTCCCGCCAAGGCCGGCGCGGCCAGCGCCGTGTCGGAGACGGCGTACGAGCTGGGCGCCGTCCTGGGCACGGCGGTGCTCGGCGGCATCCTGACGGCGGCCTATCGAACCGGCATCGTGCTTCCGGCGGGGGTCGAAGGGGCGGCGGCGGATGCCGCGCGCGAGACTCTGGCGGGGGCGATGACGGTCGCGGGCTCGCTCGACGGCGCCACTGCCGATGCGCTGCGCGCGGCGGCCGCACACGCCTTCGACGCGGGCGTCGGCATCACCGCGGTGATCGGAGCCGTGCTCGTCGCCATCGCCGCGGTCATCGCGGCCACTACGCTGAAAGGGTCCCGCAGCGCCCACGTCGATCACTGATCGTCCCGACGGACGTCGACATCGACGGCGCCGCGCGTGCCCGAGTACGAGCAGTGTCGAGGAGTTCCATGTCGCGTGTCATCAAGCTGGCCGTCATTCCGGGTGACGGCATCGGTCCCGAGGTCGTCGCAGAGGCGGAGAAGGTGCTCGATGCCGTGACCGCGGCATCCGAGGTCACCTTCGACGAGACACGCTTCTCGCTCGGCGCCGCGCGCTACCTCGACACGGGTGACACGCTCACCGACGATGATCTGGCCGCCATCGCGGCGCACGACGCAATCCTCCTCGGCGCCGTCGGAGGTGTGCCGGGCGATCCACGTCTGAAGGACGCGAACATCGAGCGCGGACTGCTTCTGAAGCTGCGCTTCTCGCTCGACCACTACGTCAACCTCCGCCCGTCCAAGCTGTATCCGGGTGCGCCCGGACCGCTCGCCGATCCCGGGCAGATCGACTTCGTGGTCGTTCGGGAAGGCACGGAGGGCCCCTACGTCGGCAACGGCGGATCGATCCGCACCGGTACGCCGCACGAGGTGGCCAACGAGACCTCGGTCAACACGGCCTTCGGCATCGAGCGCGTCGTCCGCTACGCCTTCGCCCAGGCGGAGCGCCGACGCAAGAAGGTGACGCTCGTGCACAAGACGAACGTCCTCGTTCACGCCGGCGGCATGTGGAAACGGATCGTGGATGCCGTGGCGTCGGAGCACCCCGAGGTGACCGTAGACTATGTGCACATCGACGCGGCCACCATCTATCTGGTCACGAACCCGGGCCGCTTCGATGTGATCGTCACCGACAACCTCTTCGGAGACATCCTCACCGACTTGGCCGGCGCCGTCACCGGAGGCATCGGCCTCGCCGCTTCGGGGAACATCAACCCCGACGGCGCGTTCCCCTCGATGTTCGAGCCCGTGCACGGCTCGGCGCCGGACATCGCAGGACAGCAGAAGGCCGATCCCACGGCCGCGATCCTCTCCGTCGCCCTCATGCTCGACCATCTCGGGCTCGCCGACGAAGCCGCACGCGTCACCCGCGCCGTCGAGGAGGACATCGCCCACAGGGGCTCCGCGCCCCGCACCACCGCTCAGGTCGGCGACGCCATCGCGGCCGCGGTCCAGGCGTAGCCTGGAACCGCCGCACGTACGCCGACCGCTCACACCCTCAGGACACGACATGAGCCTCATCTACGAACCCGACGCCGGACTTGCCCCTCTGGAGTTCGCGGTCACCCGCAACCTCGCCGCGAAGTCGGCGGCGGAACGCGAGCAGCTGCTCGCCGACCCCGCCTTCGGCACGACCTTCACCGACCACATGGTCGACATCTGCTGGTCGGTGCGCGGCGGATGGCACCGCCCGCGCGTGCAGCCCTACGGCCCGCTCTCGCTCGACCCCGCCGCGGCGGTGTTGCACTACGGGCAGGAGATCTTCGAGGGCATCAAGGCCTACCGTCACGCCGACGGCTCGGTCTGGACCTTCCGACCCGATCAGAACGGCCGTCGCCTGCAGCGCAGCGCACGGCGTCTGGCGCTTCCCGAGCTGCCGGTGGAGTACTTCGTCGAGTCACTCAAGGCTCTCATCGCCGTCGACGGCCTGTGGGTGCCCTCCGGCGCCGACCAGAGCCTGTACCTGCGCCCGTTCATGTTCGCCAAGGAGGCGTTCCTGGGCGTGCGTCCGGCGAACAAGGTCGGCTACTACGTGATCGCCTCGCCGGTGGGCGCGTACTTCAAGGGCGGCGCGAAGCCGGTGTCGATCTGGCTCAGCGAGGACTACGCACGCGCGGGCAAGGGGGGCACGGGTGCGGCGAAGACGGGTGGGAACTACGCCGCGAGTCTGCTGCCGCAGGCGGAGGCCTACGAGCAGGGCTGCGACCAGGTCGTCTTCCTCGACCAGGACCGCAACGTGGAAGAGCTCGGCGGCATGAACGTCGTGTTCGTCTACAAGGACGGCACGATCGTCACGCCGCAGTCGGACTCGATCCTCGAGGGCATCACCCGTGACTCGATCCTGCAGCTGGCCGCCGACCGCGGTCACAAGATCGAGGGTCGCGCGGTGTCGATCGACGAGTGGCGTTCGGGCGTGGCCTCCGGCGACATCGTCGAGGTGTTCGCGTGCGGCACCGCCGCTGTGGTCGCTCCGATCGGTGTGCTGAAGGGGCGCGACTTCGTCGACGAGCAGCCTCTCGGCCCGCTCGCACAGTCGCTGCGCGACGAGCTCACCGACATCCAGTACGGGCGCCGCGAAGACACGCACGGCTGGCTCGTGCGCCTCGACGCGCCGAAGAGCGACGCGGAGCCGGCGGCGTGAGGGTCGTCCGCTTCAGCCACAACGACGCGATCCGCTTCGGAATCGTCGACGAGACCGAGCTGGTCGTCTTGGCCGGAGACCCGCTGTTCGCGGGTTTCGAGACGACGGGGGAGCGTGTGCCCCTCGGCGAGGTCGCGCTGCTCGCACCGGTCATCCCGCGCTCGAAGATCGTGTGCGTCGGCAAGAACTACCGCGACCACGCCGCCGAGATGGGCGGCGAGGCCCCCGCCGCGCCGCTGCTGTTCCTCAAGCCGAACACGGCCGTCATCGGTCCCGGCGACGCGATCGTGCGGCCGCCGCAGTCCGAGCGCACGGACTTCGAGGGCGAGCTTGCGGTCGTCATCGGTCGTGTGGCCAAGAACGTCCCGGCATCCGCGGCGCTGGACTACGTGTTCGGCTACACCATCGGCAACGACGTGACGGCACGCGACCTGCAGAAGTCGGACGGCCAGTGGGCGCGGGCCAAGGGGTTCGACACGTTCTGCCCGCTCGGACCCGCGATCGAGACCGATTTCGATCTGGACGCCGGTGCGCGCATCGTGACGCGGGTCGACGGGGAGGTGCGCCAGGACGGTCCGATCTCCGACATGGTGCATTCCGTGCCGGACATCATCGCGTACGCCTCGGCGGCCTTCACGCTGCTGCCGGGGGATGTGATCCTCACCGGGACACCTGCCGGCATCGGCCCGTTCGAAGCGGGCCAGACCGTCGAGGTCGAGATCACGGGACTCGGAACGCTCCGCAACACCGCGCGAAACGCGTGACCGACGCGGCGCCGGCGATGGATGCTGCCGCGGTCGCGAGGATCCAGCGGCGCACCGTCACCGTCCTCGCCGCCGGACAGGTGCTGGGCGGCATCGCGTTCGGCGCGACGGTCTCGCTCGGCGCGCTGCTGGCGGCGGATCTGTCGGGCAACGAGGCGCTGTCGGGGTTGGCGACGGCATCCGTGACCTTGGGTGCTGCCCTGTGCGCCATCCCGCTCGCGCGCCTGGCGGGGCGGCGGGGGCGGCGGGTGGCCCTGACGCTCGGCAACCTCTTGGCGCTGATCGGCATCGCGGTCGTGATCGGCGCCGCGGCCTCGCGCAGCTTTCCACTGCTGATCGTGGGCGTGGTGCTCATCGGCGCCGGCAACGCGGGAAACTTGCAGTCGCGCTTCGCTGCGACGGACCTGGCGCCGGCTGCGCGCCGCGGGCGCGCCCTCGGCACCGTCGTCTGGGCGACGACCGTCGGCGGTGTACTGGGCCCGCTGCTCCTGACGCCCGGAGAGGTCGTCGGCGCCGCGCTGCGGATGCCGCCGCTCACCGGCTCCTATGCGTTCTCGATCGTGGCGCAGCTGATCGCTTTCGCGCTCTACCTCGCGGCACTGCGGCCCGACCCGCTGCTGCTGGCACAGCGTCTGGCGCGCAGCGGCGATGCGCAGCGGGAGCACATCGACGATCTCGACCGGCCGGTGGCCGCGCGCTACGCGATCTTCGCGGTGGCGGGATCGCACGTGGTGATGGCGTCGGTGATGGCGATGACGCCGATCCATCTGGCGCACCTGGCGCCCGAGCACGTCACCCTCGTGGTCGGCACCACGATCGCGCTGCATGTGTTCGGCATGTACGGATTGTCACCGTTGTTCGGCGTGCTAGCTGACCGATGGGGCCGCATCACGACGATCCTGCTGGGTCAGGCGGTGCTGGCGGCATCCCTGATCGTGGCGGCGACCATGCCCGATTCGCAGTGGGCGGTGCTGGTCGCGCTGTTCCTCCTCGGCGCGGGGTGGAGCGCCGCGACGGTGTCGGGTGCCGCTTTGCTCACCGAGAGTTCCCCGACGCGTCTCCGGCCGCGGCGACAGGGCCTGAGCGACACGATCATGACCTTCAGCGCAGCCGTCGGCGCCGTGCTCGCCGGCGTCGTCCTGAGCCAGATCGGCTACGGCGGGCTGGCGATGGTCGCCCTGGTGCTGGTCGTCGCGGTCACGGTGCTCTCCCCTTACGCGCGCCGCGGCTGACCCGCCCGGGGTGCCGCGGTTGCGGCGTCGTTGGGGCGGCTTGCGACGCGGGGCATGCCGAGGAGATGGCGGATGCCGAGGACGATCTGACACGGAGCGGTCCTCTGATCCCGACATCTCCGCGGAATCGGCGTCCTGTGCACGCCCAGCGCAGCGCGCACGCCCAGCGCGTCCAGCCGATGCCGGCGCCGACTCCCGTGCCGGCTGGTCCCGCTTGCGTGCCGTACTCAGTCTGCGCGGTGGCGGCGGGTCTCGGCATCCGCGTGATTCCGCGGGTCCAGCCGATCGGTCCTCGCGCGCAGACTGAATACGGCACGTCTACGCCGTGCGGCGGGGGAGAGAGCCGTCGCTCGGGGGTCAGCGGCCGAGGGCGGTGACGGCTCGCTCGACGTCGTCGTCGTCGTTGAACACGTGGAACGCGACGCGGGCGCGTCCGTTGCGTCCGGATGCCGTGATGCCGGCGGCCTGAAGGCGAGCGAGGTCGGCGCCGTCGGGGTCGACCCAGGTGACGATCGCCGTGGCTGTCTCGGGGTCGTCGAGTCCGGTTTGCGAACGGAACGACGCGGCGAGACCCGTGACATGCGCGTGCACCTGTTGCATGTCGACCCGTGCGAATGCGCGCAGCGCGGGCTCGGCGCCGACGAAGGCCTGCCACGCGGGGGAGACATCGAAGCGGCGAGCGGATGCGGCGAGTTCGGCATCGGCGCCGTAGCACGACGACCACGGGTCCTCCCCGGCGTACCACCCTGCCTGAACGGGCGTGAGGGAACGGGCATAGTCCGCGCTGAGCGCCATGAAGGCCACGCCGCGCGGGCAGCACAGCCACTTGTAGGCGTGGCAGAGCAGGGCGTCGACGCGCGCGGCGTCGACCGGCATCCATCCGACGGCCTGCGTCGCATCGCACACGACGCGCGCACCGACCGCGCCGGCGGCGTCACAGACGGCATCGAGATCGGCGACGTGGCCGCACGCCGACTGCACGAGCGAGAAGGCGACGAGGTCGATGTCGTCCGAGATCGCGTCGGCCAATTGCGACAGCGGCGCGGTGCGAATCCGGATGCCGCGACCGGCGTGCACGAAGGGGAGGACCAACGACGAGAACTCGTGCTCGGGCACGAGCACCGTCGCCTCGGCAGGCAATGCTGCGATCAGCAGAGACAGCTGCACCGACGTCTGCGAGCCGATCGCGACGCTCGCGGCGTCGACGCCCACCAATGATGCGAATGATGCTCGCGATGCCTCGACCGCGCGGCTGTACCCGGCGATATCGGGGTGCCCCGCGAGATCGGCGGTGACGGCGCGACGGGTGGCGCGCATCGGCAGCCCCGCCGTGCACGCGGCGAGGTAGCCCGCCGCCGTGCCGAACTCGGCACGAAGCGCGGTGAGGGTGTCGGCGGGTGCGGCGAGGGCAGTGACCATGTCTCCAGCCTGCCGCCGAGCCATGCATAGATCTACGGCAGGTATTGGATGAAAAACATGCCGTGGGATGATGAATGGATGAATGACAGGACCCCGGAGTTCGACGTGCAGAGCCTGCGGACCGTGCGGGCCATCGCCGACACCGGCTCCATCACAGCCGCTGCGGCCTCCCTGGGATACAGCCAGCCCGCGATCAGTCAGCATCTGCGCCGGTTGGAGGCTCGTCTGGGTGTCGCGATCGTCGAGAGGGTCGGGCGGGGCGTGCGGCTGACCGAGGCAGGGCGGGTGCTCGCCCGCCACGCGCCGGCCGTCACGCATGCGTTCGACGCGGTCGCGGAAGAACTCGCCGAGCTGAGGGGATTGCGCACCGGCGTCGTTCGTCTGGTCGCCTTCCCTTCGGCATCGCCCGTGCTGGTGCCGCGGTTGCTCGCGTCGCTTGCGGCATCCCACCCTGGTCTCACGCTCACCTATGTCGAGGCGGAGCCCCCGGAGGCGGTGGAGGCGATTCGCGAGGATCGTGCCGACATCGCGCTGACGTTCAGCTACCCCGGGGACCGCGACGATCCGCACGGGTCGAGCGCGCGCGGACTGACGGTGCGCAGTGCCGGGCGTGACGATCTGCTGCTCGTGCTGCCGGCAGGTCACGCCGGCGTCGAGAGCGTCTCCGAGCTGGCTGAGCAGACGTGGATCGCGGGGTGTCCGCGCTGCCGCGGGCACCTCTTGGAACTGTGCGATCGAGCGGGGTTCGATCCGCGCATCGGGTTCGAGACCGACAACGCCGTCGCCGTCGAAGGCCTCGTCGCGCAGGGCCTCGGTGTGGCGACGCTTCCGCGTATGGCGGTGGACTCTTTCCCGACCCTGCCCGGTGTGCAGACGTCGCCGCTCCCGTCGGCGGAGGCGCGCGGCCTGCACATCGTCACGGCGCGCGACGCCGAGCGCGTGCCGTCGGTCAGCACGGTTCTCGCTGTGCTGGGTCGCGAACTGGCAACGGTCGCGGGCGCACGCTCGTAATGCGGGCCCGGGAGGTGACGTCTTGTGGCACCGCGCGGTCGTCGTCACCCGACGGTGACCACAGGGTCACGTCGCCCGCGGCCTAGACTGGGATGGATGTCTGCCGCGATCCATCCCCGAACCACCACCGCCACCGGAACCGACGTCCGTGTGCGGTTCTGCCCTTCGCCGACGGGTCTGCCGCACGTCGGCATGGTCCGCACCGCGCTCTACAACTGGGCCTACGCGCGGCACACCGGCGGCAAGCTGATCTTCCGTGTCGAAGACACCGACGCCGCACGTGACAGCGAAGAGAGCTACCGGCAGCTGGTCGACGCGCTCACCTGGTTGAAGATCGACTGGGACGAGGGTGTCGAGAAGGGCGGCCCGCACGAGCCGTACCGCCAGTCGCAGCGCCGCGAGATCTACGCCGGAGTTCTCGAGACGCTGATCGCCTCAGGCGCCGTCTACGAGTCGTACTCGACGGCGGAGGAGATCGACGCCCGCAACGAGTCCGCCGGTCGTGCCAAGCAGCTCGGTTACGACAACTTCGACCGTGAGCTCACCGAGGAGCAGAAGGCCGCCTTCCGCGCCGAGGGGCGCGAGCCCGCGTGGCGTCTGCGCGTGCCCGACGAAGACCTCACCTACGTCGACCTGATCCGCGGCGAGGTCACCTTTCCGGCCGGCTCCTTCCCCGACTTCGTCGTCGTCCGCGCCGGGGGACAGGCGCTCTACACCTTCACGAACCCGGTCGACGACGCACTCATGGGCATCACCCACGTGATCCGCGGCGAAGACCTCATGCCCTCCACCGCGCGTCAGCTCGCGCTCTACGGAGCGCTCATCGACGCCGGCGTCACCGACTTCATGCCCCGATTCGGTCACATGCCCCTGGTCCTCGGCGAGACGGGCAACAAGAAGCTCTCCAAGCGCGACCCGCAGGCCGACCTGTTCCTGCACCGTGAGCGTGGCTTCATCCACGAGGGCCTGCTGAACTACCTCGCGCTGCTCGGCTGGTCGATCGCGGCGGATCGCGATGTGTTCTCCCTCGACGAGTTCGTCGCCGCGTTCGACATCGTCGACGTGAACCCCAATCCCGCCCGCTTCGACCAGAAGAAGGCCGAGTCGATCAACGGCGACCATATCCGCATGCTGGATGCCGAGGACTTCGCCGACCGCCTCGTGCCGTATCTGCACGCCGCCGGCCTGATCGAGAACCCCCCGACGGCGGCTCAGCAGACCACCCTTGACGTCTCCGCACCTCTCGTGCAGGAGCGTATGCAGCTGCTCGGCGAGGCTCCGGGGCTGCTGGGCTTCCTGTTCCGTGATGACATCGCCTACGAGGACGATGCGCTGAAGGGTCTGCCGGCCAATGCGGGGGAGGTGCTCGTGGCATCCGTGGGAGCACTCGAGCTGGTGCCCGAGCACGACTTCACCGCCGCGGCGGTGCAGGACGCGCTGTCGGAGGCACTGATCGACGGTCTCGGGCTGAAGCCGCGGATCGCCTACGGCCCCCTCCGGGTCGCTGTCAGTGGACGACGCGTGTCCCCGCCCCTGTTCGAGTCGATGGAGCTGCTGGGCAAGGCAGAGTCGGTGCGTCGCCTCGGCGCGCTGGTTCAGCACCTCGGCTGAGCCGGGAGCCGCGGCGCATCAGGCGCCGCAGGAGTAGAGGCCCGAAATCGGTGCGTCGATGACTTCGGTGCAGTTCGCCACGACCCACGTGCGGATCTGACCGGCCGCGGTGCTCGCGCTGTCGGTGCCGCCGAGCCCGCCCGACGGCCCTCCGCTGCCTCCGAATCCGCCAAAGCCACCGCCGTTGCCTGCGATCACGTATCGCAGTGCCCCGTCGGCTACGAGCGTCTGGAACGTCGCGAGCGTGGGGGCCGGATCGCGCTCGTCGAAGCCGCCGATGGGGAGGAACGAGCCGCCGTCCGAGGCGAGGATCAGCGACGCCGCGCTCTGCGCGCCGAAGGTCGCCGCCAGGTACGCGGTGCCCTGCTGGTGCTCCTTCAACCAGGCGACGGTGCCGACGGCAGGCGTTTGCACCCCGCTCGGCGAACCCGTGAAGCCGCCGGAGCCCCGGGTGAGCGCACCGCCGCCGTTCGCACGCCCGCGCGTGCCGGCGTCGGAGGGTCCGCTCTCGCCGGTAGATCGAGAGAACCCGTCGCCGCGATGGCCCGCGCCGAACGGCGCCGAGCCGCCGCCGGTGCCGGACGCGCCGGGCGCGCCGCTGCCCGACGATCCCGGGGCGCCGCTATGCGCACCGGCTCCGAAGCCCCCGGCGCCGCCGATACCGGACACGCTGGCCACTCCCGCGGCCGTCGGGTTCGTCGAGTTGGGTGACCACATCGTCACGACGGCCCAGCTCGTCGGCGTCAGCAGCAGGGCGATCACGCCGATCACGGCGGTCAGTCGCCGTGCGTGTGCGCGGCGGTGCTCCATGACGACGGCGATGACGGCGGCGACCGCGATGAGAGCCTGTACCACCGCGACCGGCAGCGAGAACGCGGCTCCTGGATTCGATGCGACGCTCAGGCTGATGATCAGCGCCGTCGTCGCCGCCACTGCCGGCAGCGCGATCTGCGCCCACAAGACGCGACGTCGCCGGGCCTTGGCGAACGCGGCGCCGATCAGCAGCGCCATGGGGATGGCCATCGACGCCGTGTAGAACTGGTGCATGCCGGCGACAAGCGAGAACATCGCGGCGAACGTGACGAACCACACGGCTGCGAACACCAGCAGTGGCAGGCGCAAGCGCAGTGCGACGAGGATCACGATCGCGAGGACCGCGGTTGGGATCATCCAGCCGATCTGATCGGCGAGTGAGCTGTTCAGCAGTCGGACGGCCGACGGGTTCCCCGAGAACGGGGGAGTGAACGAGCGGTACGCCGTCGTGTCGGCGGTCGTGTCGCCGAACCTGCCGAGTCCGTTGTAGCCGAAGACCATCTCCCACGGGTTGTTCGTCAGCGTGCTGCCGACGTAAGGACGGTCGGATGCCGGCACGAGCGAGACGGCGATGATCCAGCTCAGTGAGAGCACCAGACTGAGCGTTCCGGACACGGCGAGGTGCCACACGCGGCGCCACCACCGCTGCCGCGTGCACAGGTAGGCAGCGGCGAGCGCGGGCCAGACGGCCCATGCCTCGAGCATGTAGGTCTGGAATCCTGCCGCGATGAACACGCCCGCAAGCATCAGCCATCCGAAGCTGGCCCGGCGTAGCGCATGTGTCGCCGCCCACGCCGTCAGAGCGAGCGCGAGCACGAAGAACGTCTCCGGCTGGTTGGAGCGCGCCACCGCGACCAGGATGGGAGTCGTGGCGACGACCGCGCCGGCGACCAGCCCGGCGGTCACCCCCGCCCAGCGCCGAGCGGTGATCGCAGTGACCACGGCGGCAGTGGCGGCAGCCAGCGCGTTGGGGATGATGACCGCGGCAGGAGAGAAGCCGAAGATGCGGACGACGAGCGCGGGGATCCAGAACGATCCGGGGATCTTGTCGAGAGTGACGGTGCCGGCGGGGTCGAAAGAGCCGAAGAAGAAGTTCGGCCAGCTACGGCTCATCGACAGCGCGATGGACGCGTAGTAATCCGACATCGAGCCGCCGACGCCCCAGGTCGTCAGCACGGCCGCGAACACGCCCAGGGTGAGGAGCGACCAGTGCCAGGGCGTGCCGAACCGTCGCCGGGCTGTCGCCTGGGCGCGGGCGGACGGGAACGGAGCGGCGGACGAAGCGGGGAGTGCGGTCACAACGGTCACGGTAGGACCGCTTCACCTGCGGCGTTGTTGTGCCAGCTATGAGACTGCTCGGATGGCGCTCGGTTTGGACTCGGTCGCGGCGTGGGCTAAGCTAGACCCTCGGTACGACTTCGGTCGTCACCCCCTGGGGTATGGTGTAATTGGCAACACGGCTGATTCTGGTTCAGTTGTTCTTGGTTCGAGTCCAGGTACCCCAGCAAGACAGATTGCCCCGGAAATCCGCATCACGGCGGATCACCGGGGCTCTTGCTTTTTCAGTCGGAGACCGCTCGGCGTTCATGTTATCGTGCGATAACACGCCCGCTCCGAGAGGAATCCTGGATGTCGACCGGCCGACGCCCGCCCGCGCGCAACGAGGAACTCCTCGATGCCTCCGTTCGGGCGTTCGCGCCGCGTGGCTACTTCGGCACATCGACGGCAGAGGTAGCAAAGGCCATGGGCGTTTCGCAGCCCTACGTCATCCGCACTTTCGGATCAAAACGAGAGCTGTTCCTCCGCACGCACGCGCATGCTGCGGCAGCGATCGTCACGGCATTCCGATCCGCGTCGCGCGGACGCGCCGGCGAGGAGGGGTTCGACGCCGAGGAGGGGTTCGACTCCGAGCGCGTCGGCGCCGCCTATCGCGATCTCGTGCGCGCTCAGCCTGAAGCGGTGTTGGTGTGGGCTCACGCCTTCTCCGCTGCCACCGCGGAGCCCGCCATCGGTGACGAGTCCCGCCGGATGTTCCAGGAGGTCTACCGCGTGCTGCGCGAGCTGGGGGCCTCCGACGCGGAGATGTGGGCGTTCATGGCGCGCGGCATGCTCATCAACACGCTCCTGCTCATGCAGGCCCCTCGGTTCGCCGCTGACTACGACTTCGCCCCTCTCGTCGATCTGGTCTTCAGCTCGGCATCCGCTCCCGTCCCCTCCGACGCCGAGACGCGTCCGACACGAACAGGAACCCACACGTGACCGAGCTCGTCCCCTTCACCGACAACTTCAACGATCTGTCCAACGCCGACGGCTATCAGTTCGAGTTCCGCTGTGAACGCTGCGGCAATGGCTACCGCTCGGCCTTCCGCCGTGATCCGCGTGCGGCCGGCCAGAAGCTTGCAAGGGGACTGGGCAACCTGTTCGGAGGGTCCCTGTACGAGATCAGCTCAATGGCCGACCGCCTGCTCGACCGCGGCACGAACTCGCCCGCGAAAGACGAGGCGCTGCGCGCCGCGACGGCAGAGATCGCGCCGAGGTTTCACCAGTGCCGGGCGTGCAGCGACTGGGTGTGCGGCGACGTCTGCTGGAACGATTCCGTCGGCCAATGCGTGCGGTGCTCGCCGATCGCCACGGAAGAGCTGGCGCAACTGCAGGCCGAGGCGCGCCGCCGGCAGGTGCAGGAACGACTGGAGACCGTCGACCTCGTCGGAGCAACGGATCTGAAGACTCAGGCTCAGCCGCGCTGCGGCGCGTGCGGTGCGCAGTCGCGTGGAGGCAAGTTCTGCGGCGAGTGCGGGTCACCACTGGCCGTCGTCACCACGTGCCGCGGCTGCGGCACCGACAACGCGGCCGGCGCCAAGTTCTGCGCGGAATGCGGGACCTCGCTCGCGGGCTGACCCGTCGCGCGCGGCCGGACCGCTCTCTAGGCTGACCACATGACTGAGCCCACGCAGGACCAACTCGACGCCTCCGACAAGGTCGAGAAGCGCACGATCGGCGGCGAGATCCGGTACTACCTCAAAGACATCGCGGCGCATTGGCCGACCGTCGTCGAGCAGCACCCGGATGCCGCGGGGCACGAGGCCTGGTGGACGGCGGACGGGAAGTTCCACGCGACGCACGAGCAGCTGCGCCGCGATGCGATGATCGGCGGGATCGTCTGACGCCGCCTCGGCGGGCGCGTCCTCGCAGATAGGCTCGACGCATGCCTCCCGCACGCTCCTCCCTCCCGCATCGCGCACTCGGCCACACCGGCCGCGACGTGTCCGTGATCGGTCTGGGCACGTGGCAGCTGGGCGCCGATTGGGGCGATGTCTCCGACGAAGACGCGGCGGCGGTGCTCGCGGCATCCGTCGACGCCGGCGTCACCCTCTTCGACACCGCAGACGTCTACGGGGACGGGCGCTCGGAGCAGATCATCGGCCGCTTCCTCGCGGCGCACCCCGGTCACGGAATCACGGTCGCGACGAAGATGGGCCGTCGGCAGGAGCAGCGCGCCGAGAACTACACGGCGGCCAACTTCCAGGTGTGGACGGACCGCTCTCGCCGCAACCTCGGCGTCGAGACACTCGACCTCGTTCAGCTGCACTGCCCGCCGACGGCCGTTCTCGACGACGAGCGCACCTTCGATGCCCTCGACGGTCTCGTCGATGCCGGAGCCATCGCGGCATACGGGGCATCGGTCGAGACGGTCGCCCAAGGCCTGCGTGTCCTCGGTCGACCCGGGCTGGCGAACGTGCAGATCATCATCAACCCGTTCCGCCTGAAGCCGCTGGACGAGTTCCTGCCCGCCGCGGCCGCCGCGGGCGTGGCGGTCTTCGCCCGCGTGCCGCTGGCGAGCGGTCTGCTGTCGGGCCGTTACACCACCGCCACGACCTTCTCCGCCGCCGATCACCGCTCATACAACCGCGAGGGCCAGGCGTTCGACAAGGGAGAGACGTTCTCGGGGGTCGATTTCGAGACCGGCTTGGCGGCCGCGACGGAGCTGTCCGCGGTGCTTCCGGACGGCGTGAGCCTCCCGGCGGCCACACTCGCGTGGATCGTGGCGCAGCCCGGTGTGACCGCGGTGATCCCCGGAGCGCGCACCCCGGCACAGGCCACGGCGAACGCCGCCGCAGCGTCGGCCTTGGACGATCCAGAGGCGTACGCCGCTTTCGATGCGGCCGTGCACGAGGTCTACGATCGCCGCCTGCGCGCAGCCATCCACCCTCAGTGGTGAGAGGCCCTCATAGGCTTCCCTCAGCCCCCGCCGAGCGGGCGCCGAAGCGCCGCGCCTAGCGTCGGCCCGTGCCGATGACACCCGCCCTCCCGCGGTGGTGGCGCGAGCCCTGGTGGGCGCGCGTCACCCTTGCCGCAATCCTGGTCGCTTTCACCGTCCTCACGGCGTGGAATCTGGCCCGCGGCGGCGACTTCTCTTTCTACGAAGCATCCGCGCGTTCGATGTCGCAGTCCTGGCAGGCACTGCTGTTCGGTGCTTTCGATCCCGCCGCCACGGTCACCCTCGACAAACTGAGCGGCTTCGCCGTCCCGCAGGCGTTGAGCGTTCGCCTGTTCGGCATGTCGACCTCCGCGCTGGCGCTCCCGCAGGTGATCGAGGGATTGGTCACGGTGTTCGCCTGCGCGCTGATCGGCTTGCGGTGGCGCGGTCGTGCGGTCGGGCTCATGGCGGCGGCGGCCGCGGCATCCACGCCGATCTTCGTCTCGATGTTCGGTCATCCCATGGAAGACGGACTCCTCACGATGTCGCTCGCCGTGGCGGTGCTGTGGTGGCAGCGCGCCGTGCTGACGAAGCGGTGGTGGCCGCTGTTGTGGGCAGGGCTGTTCATCGGCGTCGGCTTCCAGGCGAAGATGATGCAGGCCTGGTTCGTGCTCCCCGCCCTGCTCATCGGAACGCTGATCGCCGTCGGCGGCCGCTGGCCGCAGCGCCTGGCTCGAGTCGGTGCGCTGCTCGGGAGCGCGATGCTGGCCTCGCTGTCATGGATGCTGATGATGCAGCTCGTTCCCGCAGCGTCGCGTCCGTTCGTCGACGGCTCGACCGACAACAACGTCTTCGCGATGGTCTTCGGCTACAACGGCATCGATCGTCTCTTCCCGAACGCGATCGACGGTGCCGTCCGCAGCGGCGGCGGGACGGAAACGGCGTCCGGCGCCGCAGCGGCGGTGACGAAACTGATCGATCCGCTGTATCTCGGGCAGATCGGGTGGCTGTACCCGGCTGCGCTGTTCGGTGTCGGGCTGGGTGTGTGGTCGCTGGTGCGGACGTGGCGCGGTCGGAGAAGACCTCGGCCCGTGTCGCCGGCGACGGCGATGTTCGTCGTCCTGGTCGTGTGGCTGGTCACGGGTGCCGCGATCCTCTCGGCGGCACGCATGCCCCACACGGCATATCTGTCGGCGATCGGGGTGCAGCTGGCGTTGCTCGCGGCCTTCGCGGTCGATGAGGCGGTTCGGCTCCGCCGTGCACCGGGCCGGGCCGGACGGCTCGTCCTGCCGATGCTGACCGTGGTCCAGCTCTCGTGGTGCGTGCTGCTGGCCGTCGTGACGGGGATGCCTCGTCCCCTGTGGATCGCGATGATCGCCGTCACTGCGGGAATGTGCGCGCTCGTTGTCGCGAGTGCTCTGCGGACACCGTGGCGCCGACGGCTCGGCCGCACGATCGCCCTCGCCGCGGCGGTCGCGATTCTGGCAGGACCCGCGCTCTTCGCCGTGCAGGTGGTGGATGCCGCGCGCGACGGCAGCGGGGGAGACGCGTACGTCGGAGTGAAGCACGGCGACCCGCGCGCCGCCGTGGCGGCCTCGTTCCGGCCGTCACCACCGCAGGTCTGGGGCGGTGCGCCGGGGATCACGCCGCCGCTGGTGGAGCTCGTTGCCGCCGCCCGTGCGGCGGGAGGAGGGCGCGATGGCGCGCCGCTGTTCCTGACGGACTCGTGGAGCATCGCGGCCCCGGTCATCGACGCGACCGGCGATGAGGTGCTCACCGATGGCGGCTACTCCGGTCAGGCGGTCGTCTTCACCGCGGCCGAGATCACCGCGAAGATCCGCGCCGGGGTGCACCTGATCGTCGTCAGGGATCACGCCCCCAAAGGCGATCAGGTCGCCAACGCCGTGCGCGCCGCGTCTTGTCGGACGCTGCACACCTGGCCATCCGCACCGGCCGGCTCCCACACGAAGTCGACCTCGTCCGGCGGCGGAGCGGGCGGGTTCACGCTCTACTCCTGCTCCTGATGCGGCATGTCCGCCTCCAGAGAGAACAGGCGCTTCTTGCGGCGGTTCTCACGAATGATCCAGGCGACGTCGGGGTCATCGCTGGACAGCGCGTGAAACGCGCGGAGTCCGGGGGTCGGGTCCGCGGCCACGGCGACACTCCAGGCATAGCCCAAACACTGGCGGAGAGTCCGCACGTCGGGGTCCCGTCGCCGTGGGGCGGGGAGCGCGCGGAGTGTGTCGGTGGCCTGCCTGCAGATCTCCACGGCGCGCGCGGCGGCGGATGACGATCGCAGCAGACGTGGCTCGCAGATCGCCGCGACCGCTGCGCGTCGGACGAGCGGGCTCGCCGCCGTCGCCCACGCGGCGACGAGATCCGCCATCGCCGCGGGGTCGACGTCGCCCCAGAGCTGAAGGCCGATCACGACGCCTTCGCGCACACGCCACCGCGGATCCTGTGCGAGGCGACGCGCTCGCTTCTCGCTGTCGGGCGCGGCCGCATCGCGCCCGATCGCGGCGGCCGCGCACATCGTGGCGAACTCACCGCCCGCGCGCACCAGCGCATCGATCTCCGCCGCTCCGGCGGTCCGCGCGGCCGCGACCACGAGGTCGAGGTTGGCGCGAGGTCCGGGCAGCCCCGACGCGCCCTCCAGCGTGGAGGCCCAGTCGTCGGCGTCGAGACGGCGCAGTCTCGCCGACCAGTCGGTCGTGTTCGCCATGGCGCGAGACTAGCGCGCCACACGACGCGCTCGCGCCGGTCGCCACCGTGTCAATCCCGTGGGCGATGCCGCCCTCAGCGCTGACGCGTGAACACACCCAGGCCCGACGGCTCCGCGATCTGCGGGTAGCGGTTGAGGTAGGTGAGCGTCGCGGTCGTCACCGCACCGCCGGAACGTGCGAACACCACCGAGGACAGCGATCCCGGCAGAGCGTTCTCACCCGTGGGGACGTACGCCATGGTGTCGCCGTTCCACGGCGTGATGTCGAAGGTCGTCGCCCCCGTCGGCCCCAGCGCTCCTCGTAGTCGACCGCCGGCCTCGGTGACCGTGAGCGTGCCGAAATATGCACTGGTATAGGTGCCGACATAGTCCGATGCGGGAGCGGATGCCGCGGCATCCGTCGGCGGGCTCTGGCCGGCGAGGTCGCCCGACGGCGCGTTGAAACCGGCGAAGAAGCCGTGCATCGTGTCGACCCAGTCCCGGGACTGGTGCCCGTACATCACCTCGTCGAGGAAGATCTGCACCACGGCTTCGGGCAGGCCGACCGGTGCACCGTTCGTCAGGACGACGATGCCGAGGTCGAGGTCGGGAACGAGAGTGGCGGCGGTGGCCGCGCCGAGGCCGAACGCGCCGGAATGGCTGAGCGTGACGCGGCCGCCCGCGGCGGATCCGACGTTGATGCCGAACCCGTAATGCCCCGGGCGCTGATCGAGGTCGCCGGCATGGGAGCTGACGATCTGGGCCGAGAGCGCCTGGTTCAGCGGGTCCGAGTTGATGAACGCCGACCCGTCTCGCGAGCCGTCGCTGAGGAGCAGCTGCATCCACGTCGCGAGATCGCGCACGTTCGAGGACACGCCACCCGCGGGAGCTTCCGCGTCGGGGTCGCGATCGAACAGCGGTTGGAAGTCGTCCTCCCCGATGCGGGCGTGCAGCACCGCGTGATTCGGGGCGGCGAGGAAGTCGGCGTGGCTCGTGCTCGTCGAGGTCATTCCCAACGGGCCGAAGAGCAGTTCCTTCGACATCTGCTCCCAGCTCTGGCCCCGGGATGCGGCCACCGCCTCCGCGCCCGTCGTCAAACCGAAGTTCGAGTACTGGTACGTGGTCCGAAACGGTTGCAGGGGGATCTCGCTGAGGTGGGAGAGGATGTAGTTCCGGTCGAAGCCGAGATCCTCCAGATCGTCGCCGCCTCCCGTCGGGATGCCGCTGCGGTGTGCGAAGAAGTCGCCGACGGTGATGTTCTGGGTCACGTAGGGGTCGGCGAGTGCGAGACCCGGCATGAGCGTGTGCGCCGGTGTCGACCAGGTCAGCGACGGATCCTGGGTCATCGCCTTGGCGAGGATGGTGGCGGAGATCGGTTTGGACAGCGACGCGATCTGGAAGACCGTGTCGGCATCGACCTTCGCGCCGGTGGACTCATCGCGAACGCCGAAGCCGTTCGTGTACAGCACCTCGTCGTGGGACACGACCGCCACCGCCAGCCCCGGAACCTCCGACCGGCGCAGGGCCTCGTCGATCTGTGACGGCAGCAGAGTGAGCGCCGCCGTGATCGCCGACGCCCGGTCGGTGGGCAGCGCCACCACATCCTGGTTGGGGCGGGTGCCCGTGTCCACAGCGACGGTCGACGAGGGCGCGGGCCCGGCGCTGCAACTGCTCAGCGCGCAGGCGGCGAGCCCCGCGGCGACGACGATGGCTGTCGCACGCTCGACGCGGCGTCTCATCGTGCCGATCTGTCCCATGAGCTTCCCCCTGCCGTGCGGCGACGATCCGTGTGCGAAGGCGTTCCGCTGGATCGAACCTAGGGGAGAGCGCCGCCGTGAGGCCATGGACCTGGGTCCCGTTCGCGCAGACGTCGCCGGGGGTACGGTCGACGCATGGTGACAGCGCGTACGCGTGGAGTCGAGCCTCGACGCGCCGGGCGAGGACATCGGCGACAGGTCCTGCCTCTCGAGCTCGCGCTGTGGGTCATCGTGGCGTTCGCGGTGATCGTCGGGGTGGTGCAGCTGGCCGCGATCGCGGCGCACCCCGACATGGCTAATGCCCTCGTCGCGTTCACCGTCGTGTTGTGGATCTGGGTGACCGCCGGTGTGCTCGCGTGGTGGCGCCGCCCCGCCAACGGCACCGGACCCCTGATCCTGCTCGGAGCCGTCGCCCTGTGCCTCGGCGGGCTCGGCAACCTTCAGCTGCCGCTGTCCGACGTGGTGTCCGCGTTGTTCGCGACCTCCGTGTTCTCCGTGACGGTTCACCTGTTGCACGCCTTTCCATCCGGCCGACTGCGGGGTCGCCTGTCCGTGGGCGTCGTCATAGCCGGCTACGCAGCGGCGACGGGACTGGACGCGCTGCGCGTGGCCGCTCCGCGCGCCGGGGCGCTGATCAGCGTGGTGCAGCCCGTTCTCGGCGCCCTGGTGATGACGGCGACGGCGGCGATTCTCACGATCCGCCTCGTTATCAGCGACCGTCGGCATCGCCGCATCCTGCTGCCGCTGTCGGCATACGGCATCGTCGCCGTGCTCGGCATCGTCGCGGCGCCCCGGTTGCTGACCGGCACGGCGGCGTCCGTGGTCGGAGTCGTCCAGCTCGCTCTCATGGCCGGGCTGCCGGTGGCCTTCCTCCTCGGCGTCGTGGCCGGGTCGTTCGCTCGAACCACGGCGCTGGAGTCGCTGAGCGCGTGGCTCGCGGTCGGAGGCCCCGACAAGCCGGCCGTCGAGCGGGCGCTGCGAGCCAGCCTGGGCGATGACAGCCTTCGGGTCGTGTACTGGTCGGCGCAGAGTGGAAGCTTCGTGGATGCCGATGGTGTCGCGTTCGCCCCCGCCGTGCCGGCCGGCGGGAGGGCGCACGTGCCGGTGCGCGTCGACGGTCGCCTGGTCGGGGCCATCGACTACGACACCCGCGTCACCGACGATCCTCTGACGGTGAGGCGGGCGGGGGAGATCTTGGCGATCGCGATCGACCGTGAGCGTCTCACCGCAGAGCTCACCCTCTCGAACGAGGAGCTCATCCAGTCTCGGCGCCGGTTGATGGAGGCGGCGTACGCCGAGCGGGCACGCATCGCGCGCGATCTTCATGACGGACTCCAGGTGCAGCTGGTGCTGCTGGCGCTGGAGGCCCAGTCGATGGCCGGCGTCATCGGCGAGGACACCCCCGCGGCCGCGGAGCACTTGCGGGCCGGCATCGACGAGGCGGCGGCGGAGCTGCGCCGGCTCGTGTACAACGTCATGCCGGCGCCGCTGCGCGAGAGGGGGCTGGTGGCCGCGGTCGAGGAACTCGTCGATCGCGCGGAGGTACCGGCGCTGTTGAGTGCCGACGTCGATGAGTCCCGTGTGTCGGCGGCGGCGGCGCACACGGCGTACTTCGTGATCGCGGAGCTGCTCACCAACGCCGTCAAACACGCGGGCGCCACGGCCTTGCGGGTGAGCGTCGCTCTCCGCGAGGACCGCCTGACGGTCGTCGTGGAGGACGACGGCGTGGGTGATGCACGCATCGGTGTCGGTGCGGGTCTGCGCGGTCTGCACGACCGGGTCGCGGCTCTCGAAGGCGCCGTCGAGATCGTGTCGCCGCGCGGCGGTGGCACCCGAGTGGGAGTCGAGCTGCCGTGCGCGTGATCATCGCCGAAGACGAGGTGCTGCTGCGCGAAGGGCTGACGCACGTTCTCGAGAAGGAGGGGTTCAGCGTCATCGGTGCGGTCGGCACCGCGGCGGACTGGGAACAGGCCGTCGACGCGCGCATGCCGGATCTGGCCATCACCGACATCCGGATGCCGCCGAGCCACACCGACGAGGGCCTCGCGGCGGCCGTGCGGGTCCGTCGCGCTCACCCGCAGGTCGGTGTGGTCGTTCTCTCGCAGCACGTGCAGCGCCGGTACGCCACGGAGCTGCTGGGGGCCCAGGCCGGGGGAGTCGGGTACCTGCTGAAGCAGCGCATCGCCGATGTGCGCACGTTCACCGCCGACCTTCGCCGGGTCGCGGCGGGCGGGTCCGCGCTCGACCCGGAGGTCGTCGAGTTGATGCTCGCCCGTGCCGGTCGCTTCGGCGGTGCGGTGGGCGGGCTCACCCCGAGGCAGTTGGAGGTGCTCGCTCTCATGGCACAGGGGCGCAGCAACGCCGGGATCGCGGCAGCCCTGGTGCTGACCGAGAAGGCGATCGTCCAGCACACCTCGAACATCTATGACGCACTGGGCCTTCCCGTGGATGCCGACGACCACCGCCGCGTGCTCGCGGTCGTCCGCTACCTGGATGCGGCGGCCGCCGGCGCTGTGCGCCCTCCCGCAACCTGAGTCAGCGCGCGGACGCGGCGGGCGCGATCACGGTGAGGGAGCGGGCAAGCACGCGCGCGCGGAGATGATCGACCTCTTCGCCCACTTCGCCGTCACGGGCGATGCGATACGGACCGTCGAGCAGTTCCAGGTCGAACTCGGCATCCGAGAACTCCTGATACCGACGGTTGCGCGAGATCCGCCCGGTGAACAAGTCGACGAAGACGCGCGCGCGGGACCCCAGGCGTGAGACGCCCAGCACACGCAGATCCAGTCGCGCGTCGTCGAGGGTGGCGCGGTGCACCGGAGCGAATCCCCGTGGTTCATACCGCCCGTTGCCGAGGAAGAGGAGGCTGAAGCGGGCGTCGACCGTCTCGCCGTCGAGATCGCGCACCCGGATGCGGACCGCGCGGGCGGTGCCCAGGGTCTTTACCGCGGCGACGAGCGCGGCCAGCGGCTTGCCGATGCGGTGTTCGTAGCGTTCCCGGATCGTCACGAAGTCCGTGTACGCGCCGACGCTGGCCGTGTTTACGAAGATCTTGTCGTTGACCTCACCGAGGTCGACCTTGGCCACCGTCCCGGCGCGGATCGCCGCGATCGCCGTCGACAGCGGGTACATGCCGAGGTCCTTGGCGAAGTGGTTGAACGTTCCCGCCGGCAGCACGGCCAGCGGGATGCCCTGTTCGCGGGCGGCGGCCGCGGCCTGCTGGACGGTGCCGTCCCCGCCGGCGACGGCGAGCACCTCGCAGTCGGCTGCCGTCGCGCGGATGCTGGCCGCGTAGTCGTCGTCCGCGCCGAGCTCGACGACCCGCAGGCGGGGGAGGGCGCGCCGCACGGTCGGAAGGATGCGCGCCGCGCGCCCGGATCCGGAGCGCGGGTTGATCACCAGCGCGATTCCTGCGCCGTCGGGCCGGGGCGTGCCGGCGTGCACGGCGAGAGCATCCTGCAGCGGGTCCACGCGCTCGACCGGGACGACGCGGGTCGTCAGCCAGGCGATCGCTTCGCCCAGGGCGAAGCCTGCCGCCACATCGGACGCGTAGTGGGCGCCCGTGGCGACGCGAGAGAACCCGACGAGTCCGGCGAGGGCACGCAGCGGAACGGTCAACGCGGGCATCTCGGCGGATGCGGCGGCGGCGAAGGCCATGGCGCTGGCCGAGTGACCGCTCGGGAACGACGTCGAGTCGGGAATCCGCCGGGCCAGCCGCTGCGCCGGCACCTGTGTGATGGACGGTCGGGGGCGGCGGTGCAGGCGCTTGGAGACCTGGTTCGCGAGCAGACTCGTGAGCCCGATGGCCGCCAGCCCGCGCGCCGCGGCACGCCGGCCGCGTGGGCGGGCGGTGAGTGCGAGCAGACCCGCGATCGCCATCCACAGCACCGAACGGTCGGCGGCACGCGTCAGCGCCGGCATCGTCGCGTCCAGCAACGGGCTGTGCGTGCGCGCCACCGCGGCGAAGGTCGCGACGTCGAGGGCGTCGACCTGCCGCCGCACGTCGCGCCAGCGCCGCGCTGAGCCGCGCTCGGTGCGGGAGCGGCGAGGCGTGGTCGATCGACGTGACATGACGGCTCCGATCACTTCATCGCGTTACCGATGTAGGAGTACTTGACGAACACCTCCGAGGCCCACCCCGCCTCGTCGAGCACGCCCTGAACCGCAGTGAGCATGTACTTCGAGTCCCAGCCCATGTAGAGGTATCGCCCGTCGGCCAGCTCATCCCACTGGCCGTTCCACGCCTTCGCGGGATAGACCGGTCCGCCGCGCCGCGCGCTGAAATCGATGACGCTCTGGCGGGAGTCGGCCCACAGACGCTTGAAGATGCGGTTGAAGAGGTAGCGGATGTCCGGCACCTCCCAGTGCTCGCCGCGGAACTCGACGTAGTCGAACTCGCGCTGCCATCCGCGCGGCCAGCCGCGCCGCTTCACGGCATCCAGGATGGGCGTCAGATTGTCGTCGTCGATGCTGACGACGGCGGGGCGACGCCACACCTGGAGGAACAGCTCGGTCAGTGCCTGCGTGCGCGCGGCGATGGCTGCCGTGCTCCACGTCTCGGTGCGGGCGATCGCGCGCGTGATCCCGACGGCGCTCTCGTCGTACACCGCGCGCTTCTGCGGGAACGAGGCGTCGAACGCCCGCTCGAAGAGCTGGTCTTCCAGCAGCGTGAGGTTGCCGAGTGTGGGTGCCAGCGCGCGGAAGCTGTTCTGCTCGTCGTCGGTGAGGTCGGCCCATCGGCGGATGCCGTCGGGCGACCAGTCGTCGGAGGGTGCGGCGGGTGCAACGTGCTCCAGGTCGATGCCGGGAAGATCGATGTCGCCCGCCAGACGCTTCAACACGTAGGAGGGGTGCGGAAGTGCCGTGTACTTGAGCCCCACGCGGGTCCGTTCGTCCGACGGGGTGATGCGCGCGATCGCCTGCACCAGGGCGTCGCTCGACACCGCAGCAGCACGGCACAGGCGTGCGACCAGCCGGTCGGTCGTCACGCCCACGACGGTGCGTCGCAGCAGCAGCGACTGCACGTGCTCGAGCGAGACACGCAGCTCGGCAGCGCTGAGGTCTCCTTCGCCGTGTTCGTGAAGCAGCCGCAGCGCCAGGGGGTACATGCCGCGACCGAAGGTGTTGAGGTAGGCCAGCTGTCGTGCGATGACAGGATCGTCGGCGCGCGCAGGATCGAGGAGGATCCGGTAGATGCCCGCGTAGCGACGCCACTGCGCGGCGCGCTCCCGCAGCGTCGCGAGGTCGAGGCGTGGGAACTGGGAACGGAAGGTGTCGTAGACGCCCCGCTCACCGGCGACCGTGACCTCGCGCCCGGTGAGCATGACCAGGTAGTGGCGCCAGAAGTCGCCGATCTGCTCGCCGGTGTCGTGCTCGATCGGCATCCAATACTCGTCTTCGATCTCGCCCTGCTCGGCGTGCGAGAGTCCCATGAGGACGTAGTTGTGGATCAGCTCGTGGTCACGCAGCGGCTCGCCGGTGGAGTTGAGACTCTCGAAGGTTTGCTGGGCGTTCGCGTCGGCGCCCAGGGTGATCGACACGTGTTCGAGGCGCTCCAGGCCCCGCCAGATGTGGGCGGCCTCGTCGGGGCGGATCTGACTGCGGAAGAACGCGTAGTTGTCGTCGAAGCGCGACTCGCGCATCTGCTCGTCCGCCTCTCGGCGACCGAGCACGACGCTCTCGAAGACATCGGCCCACGCGCGGTGCGGACGCAGCTTGGTGCGCGTCGGATCGTCGCTGCGCACCAGGACGCGCTCGAGCTCGGCGGCGAGTGCGGGGTCGTCGTCGCGCAGCGTGTGATGCAGGGCGGCGACCAGCAGCATCAGAGTGGTGATGCGCTGCTGTCCGTCGATGAGCACCAGGTGCGCATCGTCGTCCGAGGAGCTCGACGCCGTCGACAGGATCGAACCGATGAAGTGCGTCTGTCCGGCGCCGGCATCGGCGACGGCGCGCACGTCGGCGAGCAGTTGTTCGCACCCGCCGATGTCCCATCGGTACTGGCGCTGATACACCGGGACGACGATGGTCGTGTCGGATGCCGAGAGCCAGCGGATCGTTGCGACAGCGGTGGCCGAGACGTGTGCCGCCGCGACCGAGGGGGCGAGATGCGTACCGCTGTTCATACTGTCCGTGTCGCCTCCGCGCTCGCTCTCGATGACCGCCGTCGAGTCTAATCGCGTTCACATGGGCGCTCTGTAGGCTTGCCTCGGCCGGGCCTGTAAAAACTTCGCTTGTCCGGCAGAAAGGTTGAATCCGTCATGGGTTACATCAAGAGCGCGGCTCTCGAGGAGACCGGTTACGTCGTCCTCGACCGCTACAACAACGAGATCGATCCGAAGGAATGGCTCGACGTCGAATACGTCGACTGGAAGTCCTCGGGCGACACCCGTTTCGCACCGCTGGCCTCGGCCAAGGGTGAGATCGAGTGCAACGGCTTCTGGAACCACAAGCCGCCGCGCACCGACAAGGACGGCGTCTGGATCGACTCGCAGACCGCCATCGCGCCGACGCTCACAGCGCGCGCGATGGAGCCGGGTGCGAACGTCGGACGTTGCCGCATCATCGAGCTGCAGCCCAACACGTACGCGGACTGCCTCTACAACCTGCACCAGGACGACAACAACCGTCTGAACCCCGATGGCACGGGGTGGGTGGTGCGCGGGTTCTTCAACCTCACGGACGACACCACGAGCTACTTCGTCCTGCGTGAGAACCGCACCGATCCGAGCGAGGAGACGCGGATCGCGCTGCCGGCGGGCGCGCAGCTGATCGTCGATACGCAGCGGCTGTGGCACGCCGCCGCCCATTACGGCGCGGAGCCGCGCTACTGCCTCATCACTTCGTGGGAGTCCGGCCCGGAGCTGGACGCCTACATCGCGAAGTACAACGGTGTGAACAAGGTGGACAGCTACCCCGTCGACCAGGAGACGCTGGATGCCGGTCAGGTCGAACAGGAGCGTCGCATCGCCGCTCGCGCCGCCGCTCTGGCTGCACGCGGTCAGCAGGAAGTCACGGTGATGAGCGAGGCCTGAGCCTCGGCATCTCTCCGCGCGCCGCGCGACAGAAGGGCCCCGGTCTTCGGATCGGGGCCCTTCTGTGCGTGATGTGGTTTTTCCCGGGCTGGTGTGTTGATGCGGCTGTGTTTGTGTTGTAATGTGTGGCTATTCAAGGAGGAACCGTGTACGCAACGGAGCGACAGCAGCTCATCGAGCAGCTGATCACCACTGAGGGTCGGGTCGTCGTCATCGATCTCGCCCGCCGCTTCGGCGTCACTACCGAGACGGTTCGCCGCGACCTCGATCAGCTCGAGTCGGCGGGCCTCGTGCGTCGCGTGCACGGGGGAGCCGTCGCCCGCACCCGCGTCAGTACCGCGGAGACCTCCTTCGTCGAGCGCACTCAGCGTCGCACCGATGCGAAGCTCGCCATCGCGGCGCGCGCGCTGGACGCCATCGGCACCCACGGTGACGGCTCGGTCTACATCGACGCGGGCACCACCACGGCCGCGCTGGCGGGACTCTTGGCTCAGCGCGCCACGACGGCGCACCCGCTCGAGGTCGTCACGCACTCGATGACCGTCGCGCACCTGCTCGCCGGAGCACCGGCGCTGAACCTCACGGCGATCGGCGGCCGCGTTCGCGGTCTGACGGCCGCCGCGGTGGGCGCGCAGACCGTCGATGCGATCTCGCGCCTTCGACCCGACCTCGCCTTCATCGGCACGAACGGACTGTCGGCCGCGTTCGGGCTCAGCACCCCCGACCCCGACGAGGCGGCCGTCAAGCGCGCCGTCATCGCCTCGGCCCGCCGGATCGTGGTCCTCGCCGACGCGGAGAAGTTCGACGGCGAACTGCTCGTCTCCTTCGGTCGTCTGGCCGACCTCGACATCCTCGTCACCGACGCCGAGCCCCCTGCCGACCTCGTCGCCGCCCTCGGCGACGCCGATGTGGAGGTGTGGATCGCATGATCGTCACCCTGACCGCCAATCCGTCTCTCGATCGCACCGTGACGCTGTCCGACGCGCTGCGCGTGGGCGAAGTGCAGTCCGCGCTCTCCGTCCGCGAGGATGCCGGGGGCAAGGGCATCAACGTGACCCGCGTGCTCGCCGGCTCCGGCGTCGCGACGCGCGCCGTTCTCCCGCTGGACGCCGACGACCCGTTCGCCGCCGTGCTGCGTTCCGCTCACGTGCCGGTTCTCGCGGTGCCGCTGCCGGGCGCCGCGCGCGCGAACCTGACGCTCACCGACAGCGACGGCGTGACGACCAAGATCAACCTTCCGGGCGTCACGCGCACCGCGCAGGACGCGGCGACGCTGATCGATGCGACCGTGCGCGCCTCGGCAGATGCCGACTGGCTCGTGCTGGCCGGCTCGCTCCCGCCGGGCCTTTCGGAGGACTTCTACGTCGACGTGATCACCGCCGTTCGTGCCGCGGGAGCATCCGCTCCCCGTATCGCGGTCGACACGTCGGGGCCCGCGTTGCGCGCGGTCGTCGAGCGCGGACGCCCCGACCTCATCAAGCCCAACGATGAGGAACTGGCGGAGCTGGCCGGCGTCGCCCTCGACGCGGAGCTGCCGCTGCCCGAGGCGGTGCTCGCCGTCGCGCGCCAGCTCGTACCGACCCGCGTCGGGGCCGCCTTCGTCACGCTCGGCGGCGACGGCGCCGTGCTCGTCGACCCCGACGGCGCCTGGTTCGGTACCCCTCCGCCCACGCGTGTGCGCAGCACCGTGGGTGCGGGGGACAGCTCGCTGGCCGGGTTCCTGCTCGCCGACGTCGCCGGCGCTGCTCCCGACGAGCGGGTGCGCAGCGGCATCCGCTACGGGTCGGCGGCGGCCGCCCTGCCGGGAACACAGGCCCCCACCCCCACCGATCTCCTCCCCGGCGACGTGCCGGTGAGGCCTCTCGCCCTCTGAAAACCCACCCTGTACCCAAACGACCACTGGAGGTCACCGTGTCAGAGATCATCACGCCGGCGCTCGTCAGCCTTGACGAGTCGCTCGGCACCGACAAGCGGGCCGTCATCGACGCCCTCGCCGCCCGCGTGGCGGCGACGGGACGGGCGACGGATGCCGCAGCCCTCGCCGCCGACGCCTGGAAGCGCGAGCAGACCGACGAGACCGGCCTTCCGGGCGGCATCGCGATCCCGCACGCCAAGAGCGCAGCGGTGCGCGAGGCGACGCTGGCGTTCGCGCGGCTGAAGCCCGGCATCGACTTCGGCGCCGACGACGGCCCCGCCGACCTCGTCTTCCTCATCGCGGCCCCCGACACCGCCGCCGAGGAGCACCTGGCCGTGCTGTCGCAGCTGGCCCGCAGCTTCATGCGCGAGGACTTCACCGCGGGTCTTCGTTCGGCCGCGACGGCCGAAGACGTCGTCGCCCTCGTGACGGCCGCCGTCTCCGGCACCGCGGCACCGGCCGCGGCGCCCGCCGCAGCCGCAGCCGCGGACAGCGCCCACCTCATCGACGGGCGCCCCGCGCGCATCGTCGCGGTCACCGCCTGCGCCACCGGCATCGCGCACACCTTCATGGCCGCCGACGCGCTCACCGCGCAGGGCGGCAAGGACGGCGTCGACCTCATCGTCGAGCCGCAGGGCTCGAGCGGATACAAGGCGCTCGACCCGAAGATCATCGAGGCGGCGGATGCCGTCATCTTCGCCGTCGACGTCGACGTGCGCGAGCCGCAGCGCTTCGCGGGCAAGCCCGTCGTGCGCGCGAGTGTCAAGCGCGGCATCGAAGCGCCGGCTCAGCTGGTCGCCGAAGCGATCGCCGCCGCGAAGAACCCGAACGCCGCGCGCGTGAGCGGTTCGGCGGCCGCGGCATCCACCGCGACGTCGGGTGCGGGGGAGTCGTACGGCGCGAGCATCAAGCGGGCGCTCCTCACCGGCGTCAGCTACATGATCCCCTTCGTCGCCGGCGGCGGTCTGCTCATCGCGCTGGGCTTCCTGCTCGGCGGGTACGAGATCGCGTTCAATGCGGACAAGATCCTCGGCGCCTCGACGCTGTGGAACCTCGGTGACACCTCGCTGATCGTCTACCTCGGTGCCGTGCTGTTCAAGATCGGTGCGCTCTCGTTCGGCTTCCTGGTTCCTGCCCTCGCCGGTTACATCGCGTACGGCATGGCCGACCGACCGGGTATCGCCCCCGGTTTCGTCGCGGGCGCGGTCGCGGGCTTCATGGGCGCGGGCTTCCTCGGCGGCATCGTCGGCGGTCTGCTCGCCGGTGTGGCGGCACGCTGGCTCAACGGTCTGGACGTGCCGCGCTGGCTGCGCGGTCTCATGCCCGTCGTGATCATCCCGCTGCTCGGCTCGATCTTCGCCTCGGGGCTCATGCTCCTGGTTCTCGGTGGCCCGATCGCGTGGCTGACCAAGGCTCTGAACGACTGGCTGTCGGGCCTGTCCGGCGCCGGCGTGATCATCCTCGGCATCATCCTCGGCCTCATGATGTGCTTCGACCTCGGTGGCCCCGTCAACAAGGTCGCCTACGCGTTCGCGACGGGCAACCTCGCCGCCGGCATCGCCGGTGACGAGCGTTACCTGCAGATCATGGCCGCCGTCATGGCTGCCGGCATGGTCCCGCCGCTCGCAATGGCCCTCGCCTCGACCGTCATCGACCGCAAGCTCTTCACCGAGCCGGAGCGCGAGAACGGCAAGGCGGCCTGGCTGCTGGGCGCGGCGTTCATCTCCGAGGGCGCGATCCCGTTCGCCGCGGCCGACATCTTCCGGGTCATCCCCTCCATGATGCTCGGCGGCGCGGTCACCGGTGCCCTCTCGATGGCGTTCGCCGTCACGAGCAAGGCGCCTCACGGCGGCGTGTTCGTCTTCTTCGCGATCGACAACTTCTGGCTGTGGCTCGTCGCCATCGCCGCGGGTACGGTCGTCGCGGCCTTCTCGGTCGTCGCTCTCAAGCGCTTCGCGCGCCGCGGATCGGCCGCCAACGAGGGTATGTCCGGCGCCAACGCGGTTTCTCCCGAAGCCGTCAGCGCCTAGGCTCGAAGACAGAAGAAAACGACCGATCCAAGGAGGATCCCATGGCAGAACGCCAGGCCACCGTCGCCAGCAGCTCGGGTCTGCACGCGCGCCCCGCGAAGCTCTTCGTGCAGGCCGTTCAGCAGACCGGCGTCCCCGTGACGATCGCGGTCGAGGGCGGTCCTGACCTCAACGCCGGCAGCATCCTCACGCTGATGGGTCTCGGCGCCACGCAGGGCACCGTCGTCACGCTCAAGGCCGAGGGCGAGGGTGCGGATGCCGCGCTCGACGCGCTCGTCGCGTTCCTGGAGACCGACCACGACGCCGAGGCCTGATCGGCTCACACGAACGGATGCCGCGACCCTGGAGTGACCAGGAGTCGCGGCATCCGGCGTTTCGGGGGTCAGAGATCGATCGCGTCGCCCGGTTCGAGCGGACGGAACCGTCCCCCGCCCTGTTCCGTGGCCCACTGCAGCCGTGCGCGGTGCATGTCGAGGCCGATGCGGGACAGCGTCATGTCGTGGGTCGCGAAAGCGTGCTCGGGGCGCACGGCGAGGACGAAGTCCATCGCCTCACCGACCTTCAGCCACGGAGCGCCGACCGGAGCGGCGAGCAACCGCACGTCTACCCCCTCGGGCGCCGAGAACGAATCGCCGGGGTAGTAGAACGCGTCGTCGACCAGGACGCCGACGTTGTCGATGACGGGGATCGACTCGTGGATCACGGCATGCCGTCCACCGAAGAAGCGGAGCGAGAAGGGCCCGACGCTCACGCTGTCGCCGGGGGTCACGACGGTGACGTCGAACTCCGCCGCCGCGTCGGCGACGCCCTGGGGCCCGTAGATGGGCACGGCGGGCGCGTGCTCGCGAATCCGGCGCAGGTGCTCGGGCGTCCAGTGGTCGGGGTGCTCGTGGGTCAGCACGACCCCCACTGTGCCGGCGAGATCCTGCAGCGGAAGAGTGAAGCTGCCCGGGTCGATGATGAGCTGGCTGCCCTCTCGCGCCAGGCGCAGGCAGGCGTGTTCGTGTTTGGTGACGCGCATGCCGTCAGTCAACGCCTGTCGTGCGATCCGGGCAAGCCGAGCGCGCATGCGAGCCTCGATTTGGCGAGGCGTCGATCGTCATGGCATAATCGAACGGTTGCTTACGCAGCGAAAAAGTACGGCCCCATCGTATAGCGGCCTAGTACGCCGCCCTCTCACGGCGGTAACGCGGGTTCGAATCCCGCTGGGGTCACCACAACAGAAGCCCGGTCCACACGGACCGGGCTTCTGTGCGTCGTCGACCGTTCGCGTGCGCGGTCACGGATTCTCGACGGAACCGGCCGGTGCGTTCCGTCGGCTGTGGCGACGCCGGCGCACGCGCACGATGAGCACCACAAGGGCCGCGATCACCGCGGCGACGCCGAGCCACGGGAGCAGGAACCCGATCGCGACGACGAGGCCGTTGAGGGTCACGATGAGTCCGCTCCATCCGGCCGCGAGTCCGTCGCCGAACCCGGCGGGATCGGCGCTGACGGCCGGTGAGGGCTCGACCAGCGACACCGTCAGCGTCGACATCGCCACCTGCGACTGGGTCCACGCCAGCTGTTGGCGCAGCGAGTCCAGCTCCGACTGGCGCGCGGCGAGCGCGGCTTCCGCGGCGATCAGATCCGCCGTCGAGGACGACTGCGTCATCAGCTCTGTCAACCGTGCGACGGAGCTCTCCAGGGCGGAGACGCGAGCCTGCAGGTCGAGCGTCTCGGTCGTGACATCCCGTCGAGACGTCTCCGACGCCGTGACCGTGCCGAGCTCCGACAGACCGGTCACGACCTTCGACAGTCCGTCGGCGGGCACGCGCACCGTGATCCACGCGCTCGAGGGCGCCGGCGCCATCATCGAGGTGTCGGTGGGCGGGACGACGGACATCACCGGTGTCGTGCCCGTGCTCTGCGACTCCACGTACCCTCCCGATGCGGTTGCCACTGCCGCGATCGCCTGGGCAGCGGATGCCGCGTCCTTCACCTCGACGGTGGCCGATGCGCTCACCGCGATCTCGCGGTCGGCCCCGCTCGCCGCGCCTGTGGCGCCATCCGAGGCCGCGCCGCCCGCCGCGCCGGATCCACTCGTGGCGCCGAGACGACTTTCCGGTGCGGGCACCATGGCTCCGGTGCCCTCGAGCGACACGGCGGGAAGGGATGAAGACGATGCCGTCGAGGCGCCGCCGAGCGCCTGGAGAACGGTCGGGCCGATGATAGCCGCGAGGGCCAAGAGCGCGGCGGCTGCAGTGCCGCCCATCCACACGCGTCCGCGGCGCACCGCTCGCACGCGCTGGCGCTCTGCGTCCCGCACCTGCACGGCGCGCTCCTCGGCGATTCGGCCGAACAGACCCTGTTCGATGGCGTCGATGCGGTCGTCGGTGAGTTCGTGGACAGTGCTGTCGTTGGTCGTCATGACCCCTCCGAGGTGATGGTGGCGCGCAGCGCGCTGCGGATGCGGGAGAGGCGATTGCGGACGACGCCATGACTGACCCCGAGATGGGCGGCGGCCTCGCTGTACCCGTAGCCTTCGGCGGCGCACAGGCGGAAGATCTCCTGGTCGAGTGTGCTGAGGGTCGACAGCTGTCCGCTGATCCGCCCCACGAGTTCCGAGGAGATCACCGCCTGCTCGACATCGGCCCCCGCGGGCAGGCTCTCATCGAGCGCAGAAGCCAGATGCTCACGGTCGCGCTTTTGACGCCGTATTCGGTTGGCAGCTTGGAACCGGCAGATCGTGACGAGCCAGGGCAGGAGCGACTCGCTCTCCAACTCGAGCCCGCTCATCTTTCGCCACGCCACCAAGAACGTCTCCTGTGTGACGTCCTCGGCATCCGTGGCCGTGCCCACCATCGCACGCGCCAGCGCATACACCGCACGTACGTGCGAGCGGTAGAGAGCGCGGAAGGCGAGGTCGCTGCCCGCGGCCGCCGCCGCGACCAGCTCCGCGTCGGTGCGCGCTCCGGAGTGGTCGGTCATGGTGTCCTCATCGTCTCTTACTGGGGGAGTGTCGGCGAGAGGAGGATCGTCTCAGAACACGGCGCGTCATGGATGCCGGTATCGTGGTCGCTGCGAGAGGGAGTATCCCGTTCTCGCGTGTCCGTCATCACGGGCCCGACGTCGGGACCCCGGGCACGCGCCGCAGCACCGCTGGCGGGGGAGAGACTTTCGACGTTTCGTCCTCCCTCGAAAGGCCTGCATGGACCTCCCCGTCTGGTTCGAGATCGGTTCGCTGATCGTCCTCGTCCTGATCCTCGTCGCCGACTTGACGCTCATCGCGAAGCGGCCGCACATCCCGACGCCCAAGGAGTCGAGTCTGTGGGTCGCCTTCTATGTCGCACTCGCGCTCGTCTTCGCGGGGCTGATGTGGTTCTTCGCGGGTGGGGAGTACGCGGGTCAGTTCGTCGCCGGCTGGCTCACCGAGTACAGCCTGTCGATCGACAACCTGTTCGTCTTCGTGCTGATCATGAGCCAGTTCTCCGTGCCGCGCCGCTACCAGCAGAAGGTGCTGATGGTCGGCATCATCATCGCCCTGGTCCTCCGAGGCCTGTTCATCCTCGCCGGCGCCGCCATCATCGAGCAGTTCAGCTGGGTGTTCTACATCTTCGGTGCGTTCCTCATCTACACCGCTTGGAAGCAGGCGTTTCCCGGCGGCGACCACGACGACGAGATCAAGAAGGAGTCCTTCGTGGTGCGGCTGCTGCGTCGCACGGTCGACATCACCGACGACTATGACGGACCGAAGGTTCGCACCGTGGTCGACGGCAAGCGGATGTTCACGCCGATGATCATCGTGTTCGTCGCGATCGGAATGACCGATCTCCTCTTCGCACTCGACTCGATCCCGGCGATCTTCGGCATCACGCAGAGCCCCTTCATCGTCTTCACCTCGAACATCTTCGCTTTGATGGGTCTCCGCCAGCTCTACTTCCTTCTCGGCGATCTTCTCGACCGCCTGAAGTACCTGCATTACGGCATCGCCTTCATCCTCGCCTTCATCGGCGTCAAGCTCATCGCGCACGCGATGCACGAGAACGAGCTGCCCTTCATCAACGGCGGCGAGAACATCTCGTGGGCGCCCGACATCTCGACATGGATGTCGCTCGGCGTGATCGTCATCTCGATGCTCGTGGCCACCGGTGCGAGCCTCGTCGCCGCGCGGCGGGACCGGCGCCTGGGAGCGACCGACGAGTCGTGACGATCCGGCGCCGATCGGTGCGGTGGTAGTCTGAGCCCGTGCGGATCGCTCGCCTTCTCCTTAGCCGCCGCGACGAGACCTCGTTCTGAGCCCTCTCTCGTCGCGGAGTCCGTCGCGGGCTTGATCCCCTTATCTGGAGAACGAGACAGCATGAGCACCATGATTCCCGACCGTCCGCGGACCCTCGCCGAGAAGGTCTGGGACGACCACCTCGTCGTCAAGGGTGAAGACGGTGAGCCCGACCTCATCTACATCGACCTGCACCTCGTCCACGAGGTGACTAGCCCCCAGGCATTCGATGGTCTGCGCGCCGAGGGTCGTCCGGTGCGGCGGCTCGATCTGACGATCGCGACCGAGGACCACAACACGCCCACGCTCGACATCGACAAGCCGATCGCCGATCTCACCAGTCGTACGCAGATCGAGACGCTGCGACGCAACGCCGACGAGTTCGGGGTGCGGCTGCACTCGCTGGGTGACAAGGAGCAGGGCATCGTCCACGTCGTCGGTCCTCAGCTGGGTTTGACGATGCCGGGCATCACGGTCGTCTGCGGCGACAGCCACACCTCGACGCACGGCGCCTTCGGAGCGATGGCGTTCGGTATCGGTACGAGCGAGGTGGAGCACGTTCTGGCGACGCAGACGCTGCCGCTGAAGCCCTTCAAGACGATGGCCATCACGGTCGAGGGAGAGCTGAAGCCGGGAGTGACCGCGAAGGACATCATCCTCGCCATCATCGCCAAGATCGGCGCGAACGGTGGCCAGGGCTATGTGCTCGAGTTCCGCGGCAGCGCCATCCGGTCGCTGTCGATGGAGGGCCGGATGACGATGTGCAACATGTCGATCGAGGCCGGGGCCCGCGCCGGCATGATCGCCCCGGACGAGACCACGTTCGCCTACGTCAAGGACAAGCCGCACGCTCCGCAGGGTCAGGACTGGGACGACGCCGTCGCCTACTGGCGGACTCTCCCGAGCGACGAGGGCGCGGCCTACGACGCCGAGGTCTTCCTCGACGCCAACGAGCTCGAGCCCTTCGTCACGTGGGGCACCAACCCCGGCCAGGGCGTCTCACTGAGTGACGTCGTGCCCGACCCGGCATCCTTCGCGGACGCCAACGAGCGCGCGGCCGCCGAGCGCGCCCTCGCGTACATGGACCTCGCCGCCGGGACACCGCTGAAGGACGTGACGGTGGATGCCGTCTTCATGGGCTCCTGCACGAACAGCCGCATCGAAGATCTGCGCGCCTTCGCCTCGGTCATCGAGGGCCGCCACAAGGCCGACGGCGTCCGCGTCATGGTCGTCCCCGGCTCGGCGCGGGTACGTCTGGAAGCGGAGGCGGAGGGGCTCGACAAGGTCTTCACCGCGTTCGGTGCGGAGTGGCGTTTCGCGGGTTGTTCGATGTGCCTCGGGATGAACCCCGACCAGTTGGCCCCCGGAGAGCGGTGCGCATCCACGAGCAACCGCAACTTCGAAGGACGCCAGGGCAAGGGCGGCCGCACTCACCTCGTCTCGCCGTTGGTGGCCGCCGCGACGGCGGTGCTGGGTCGGCTCGCCAGCCCGTCCGATCTGCCCGCCGTCGAGAAGGTCGAGGCCTGACATGGAGAAGTTCACGACGCACACCGGTATCGCCGCCGCGCTGACGCGGTCCGCGGTCGACACCGACCAGATCATCCCCGCCGTCTATCTCAAGCGCGTCACCAAGACGGGCTTCGAAGACGCACTGTTCGCCAACTGGCGTCAGGACCCTGATTTCGTCCTCAACCAGCCGGCGTTCGCGCGCGCCTCGATCCTCGTGGCGGGGCCGGACTTCGGTACCGGCTCGAGCCGCGAACACGCCGTCTGGGCCCTGCGCGACTACGGCTTCCAGGTCGTGCTGAGCCCGAAGTTCGCCGACATCTTCCGGGGCAACGCGGGCAAGCAAGGCCTGGTCACCGGCGTGATCTCCGAGGCTGACGTGGAGGCCATCTGGGCCCAGATCGAGGCGCAGCCGGGGATCGAGATGACGGTGGACCTTCTCGAGCGCACGGCGGTGATCGGCGAGCTCCGGGTCTCGTTCGAGATCGACGATTACACTAGGTGGAGGCTCCTCGAAGGTCTCGACGACATCGGGCTGACTCTGCGCAATGAGGACAAGATCGCGCAGTTCGAGGCGCGCCGCGAGGCGTGGCGCCCGCGGACGCTCCCCGTTCGCTAGGACGGATCGCGCCTTCACCGGCGCCGATCATCTGTCTTTCGCTTCCCCGTCCTCGACACACACTGTGAGGTCCGATCCATGAACACCCTTCTGAGCGCTTCGGCGTCGACACCGGCCGGAGGCGAGGTTTCGGTCCTCGAGATCCGCGGAGGACGGCCGCTGAAGGGGCGCGTCGAGGTGAAGGGCGCGAAGAACCTCGCGACCAAGGCGATGGTGGCGGCACTGCTCGGGGAGACCGAGAGCGTGCTGCGCGATGTCCCCGACATCAGCGATGTGAAGGTCGTGCGCTCCCTGCTGGAGGTGCACGGGGTCACCGTCACCGATGAGGGCGAAGGGGTCCTGCGTCTCGACCCGCGCGGTGCGGTCTCCGCGCACATGGAAGAGATCGACGCGCACGCAGGCGCGTCCCGTATCCCGATCCTCTTCTGCGGCCCGCTGCTGCATCTGCTCGGGCAGGCGTTCATTCCGGATCTCGGCGGATGCCGCATCGGCGACCGTCCGATCGACTTCCACCTCGACGCTCTGCGCGCCTTCGGCGCCACCGTCGACAAGCTGCCCAGCGGCATCCGGCTGTCCGCGCCGAACGGACTCAAAGGCGCGAACATCGCCCTGCCGTACCCCAGCGTGGGCGCGACGGAACAGGTGCTGCTGACCGCGGTGCGCGCGAAGGGCACGACCGAGCTGCGAAACGCCGCGATCGAGCCCGAGATCATGGATCTGATCGCCGTGCTGCAGAAGATGGGCGCGATCATCTCCTACGAGCCCAACCGCGTCATCTTCATCGAAGGCGTCGACACCCTTCGCGGCTACGACCACCGGAGCATCTTCGACCGCAACGAAGCCGCCTCGTGGGCGTGCGCGGCCCTGGCCACCGACGGCGACATCTTCGTCGGTGGAGCCAAGCAGCAGGAGATGCTCACCTTCCTCAACGTCTTCCGCAAGGTGGGCGGCGACTTCGACATCCACGAGGACGGCATCCGCTTCCGCCGCGGGGGAGCCCTGAAGCCCGTCGTCGTCGAGACCGACGTCCACCCGGGATTCATGACCGACTGGCAGCAGCCGCTCATCGTGGCCCTGACGCAGGCCGAGGGCGTCTCGACGGTGCACGAGACCGTCTATGAGAACCGTCTCGGCTTCACGCAGGCTCTGAACAAGATGGGTGCCGACATCGTCGTGCACCCCGAGGGCATCGCCAGCCCCGAGCGGCGCGTGGCGCGCCGCGCGCTGGAGCAGGCCGCGGTGATCACCGGTCCGACGCCGCTGCACGGCGCAGACGTGGTCGTCCCGGACCTCCGCGGAGGCTACAGCTATGTGATCGCAGCGCTGGCTGCGCAGGGGCGCTCGCGCGTGGCGGGCGTCGACATCATTCGTCGCGGATACGAGAAGTTCCTCGAGAAGCTCACGATCCTCGGCGCCGACTTCGACGTCGTCGGATGACGGGCGCCGCCCGCCCGGCACGCCGCCGGGCTTCCGCTGAGAAGACGCGTCCCTCCGTCTTCTGGCCGCTCGCGGCGATCATCGTGCCTGCCGTCGGATGGTTCGCGAAGATCGAGATCACCGGCACGGAGCACCTCCCGGCGGAGGGCCCCTACGTGCTCGCTCCGAACCACTACAGCGAGTTCGACCCGCTGATCATCGCCGTCGGCACGTGGCGAATGGGGCGCGCGCCGCGGTTCATGGCGAAGGAGAGCCTCTTCCGCGTGCCCGTGCTCGGAGCCGCCTTGCGCGCAACCGGTATGGTCCCGGTGGCACGCGCGTCGTCGTCGGCCGCCGCGAAGCAGACCCTTCAGCAGTCACAAGACCTCGTGACCCATGGTCGCGGCGTCATCGTCTACCCGGAGGGCTCGCTCACGCGCGATCCCGACATGTGGCCGATGCGCGGCAAGACCGGTGCGGTGCGTCTCGCCCTGGCAGCCGGCGAGCCGATCCCCGTGATTCCGGCGGCGACGTGGGGTGTGCAGCAGATCCTCCCGCGCTACGGCAAGCTCCGCCTCTGGCCGCCGCGCCGGCGCGTTCGTCTCGCCCTCGGACCGGCGACAGACCTGTCGGCGTTCACCGGCCCGGGTGCGACGGGATCGGCCAACCTCATCGCCGCCACCGATGCCGTGATGGCCGACATCTCGGCCCTGTTGGGCACGTTGCGCGACGAACAGCCGCCGACCGAACGGTGGAACCCCTCCGCCCACGGGCAGAACGAAACGGGTCGCCTTGACGCGTAGGGGCGAGTCGGCGTTGCCGCGGGTCGCGGTGATCGGCTCGGGCAGCTGGGGAACCACGTTCGGCAAGGTGCTCGCTGACGGCGGCGCCCACGTGGTGATGTGGGCTCGCCGCGCCGAGCTCGCGCAGGAGATTCAGGAAGGGCACCGCAACAGCGAGTATCTGCCCGGGATCAACCTGCCGCGCACGATGTCGGCGACGACGCACCTCTCGGAGGCGCTCGAGGGTGCCTCGCAGATCTATCTCGCGATCTCGAGCCAGGCGCTGCGACAGAACCTGAAGGCGGTGCGTCCTCTCGTGCGCGACAGTGACGCGCCGATCGTGTCGCTGATGAAGGGCGTCGAGAAGCGCAGCGGGCGGCGGATGAGCGAAGTGATCGCCGAGGAGCTGCACTGCGACCCGGCCCGCATCGCCGTCGCGTCCGGCCCGAACCTTGCGCTCGAGATCGCCCGGGAGCAGCCCACGGCAGCCGTCATCTCCTCCACCAGCCGTGACACGGCCGAGGCGGTCGCCCGGCGCGCTCGCAACGACTACTTCCGGACTTTCGTGAACACGGATGTGATCGGCACCGAGTTCGGTGGTGTGCTGAAGAACCTCATCGCCGTCGCGATCGGCATCGTCGACGGCGTCGGTTACGGCGAGAACACGAAGGCCTCCATCATCACGCGCGGTCTCGTGGAGATGACCGATTTCGCCGTGGCCCAGGGCGCGCAGCCGGAGACGCTGCAGGGGCTGGCCGGTCTCGGCGACCTCATCGCGACGTGTCAGTCTCCGCTGAGCCGCAACAACACCGCCGGGCGACTCCTCGGTCAGGGCTACAGCTTCCAGGACGTCGTGAAGCAGATGAACCAGACCGCCGAGGGACTCGCGTCGGTGGCACCGGTGCTGCAGCTGGCCCGCGCCTCCGGCGTCCAGATGCCCATCGTGGAACAGGTCAAGATGGTTCTGGACGGCACGATGAATCCTCGCGACATCGCGCCGCATCTGACCACCGACGACGACAAGCCCACGGGCGAGAGGACCCAGCATGGACAAAGCGGTAGTGGCGGTGCTCTTCGGAGGGCGTTCCAGCGAGCACGCGATCAGCTCCGCGACGGCGGGCGGCGTGCTTCGGGCGATCGACCGTGATCGCTTCGACGTCATCCCGGTAGGCATCACGCGCGACGGCGCGTTCGTGCTCGAAGACGACGACCCCGACAAGTTCGCGCTCAACCCGGAACGTCTGCCGGAAGTCGTCGACAACGGCACGCGCATCCTGTGGCCCGACTCCGTCCGCTCCCGTGAGCTGCGCGTTCAGGATGCCGACGGCATCCGCTCGCTCGGCGACATCGACGTCGTCTTCCCGATCCTGCACGGCCGCTTCGGCGAGGACGGCACGATCCAGGGCTTCCTCGAGCTGCTCGATCTGCCCTACGTCGGTGCCGGACTGTTGATGTCGGCGATCGGCATGGACAAGCACACCACCAAGAGCGTGCTGAAGGCTGCCGGCGTCCCGGTCGTGCCGTGGGTCACTGTCACCGAGGCGGCTCTGGCCCGTGAGAGCGACCTGTGGCAGCGGCGGATCCGCGCGCTCGGCCTTCCGGCGTTCGTCAAGCCGGCGCGGGCCGGGTCGAGCGTGGGCGTGTCGAAGGTGTCCGACTGGTCCGAGTTGGATGCCGCGCTGGCGACCGCGTTCGCCGAAGACGGAACGGTGCTGGTCGAGCAAGCGATCGTGGGCCGCGAGGTCGAGTGCGGCGTCCTCGCCGGTCGGGACGGCGCCGCGCCGCGCGTCAGCGTCGCCGGGGAGATCGTGATCACAGGGCGGGACTTCTACGACTTCGAAGCCAAGTACCTCGATGCCGCCGGTATCGACCTCGTCTGCCCCGCACAGCTGCACAGTGGCGAACTCGCCGAGATGCAGCGCGTCGCGGCCCGCGCGTTCGAGGCTCTGGGCGGCGAGGGACTGGCGCGGGTGGACTTCTTCTTCACGGGAACCGAGTTCTTCGTCAACGAGGTCAACACGATGCCGGGGTTCACGCCCATCTCGATGTTCCCGAAGTGCTGGATCGCGACGGGAATGAGCTACCGGGACCTCATCAGCGAGCTCATCGATCTCGCGCGCGTGCGCTGAGGCGCTCGGCTGTCGCGACGGCGCGTCAGGACGAGGGCCGGGCGATGCAGCTGCGACCGTCGGTGGGCAGCTGCTGCACGGCGGATGACAGTGCGCTGAGCACGTCGCGACCGCTCACCACGTCGTAGTCGAGATAGACCTGGACGGCAGGGGTCCGACCGAACGTCGTGAACCGATACTTGGGCGCCTCGGAGTCGTCCATGATCCAGTCGATGCCGTCCACCGTCTGGCAGACGAGAGCCGACGGGCCCGGGGCGTCGAGACCGCAGGTGAGCAGGACGCTGGCGGGGGAGCCCCAAGCGCCCGTGGCCTGCGCATCCGTCCATCGCCGCGGTTGCCCGTCGACGGTCGCGGGGAGCCTGGAGGTCACCTCGGCGCAGGCGGGATCGTTCGCGCCCTTCGCCGGTGTCATCGAGACCGTCGAGCTGCAGCCGGTGACGCCCACCGCGACGCCGAGAGCCAGCGCCACGGTCAGAGGGACGACGAGCAGGCGCGAGCGGAACACCACTCCAGGCTACCGTGGAGCGATGAGCACACCGATCGCGCCGACCGTCCGCGACCTCGGCGAGCGTGAGGTGCTGCGCCGCATCCTCGCCGTACTCGACGGGTCGTCGCGGGCGCTTCTCGGCCCCGGCGATGATGCGGCCGTGCTCTCGGCGCCGGATGGTCGCGTCGTCGTCTCGACCGACACGCTGGTGCACGGGCCCGACTTCCGGCTTGCGTGGTCGAGCGGGGAGGATCTGGGCTGGAAGGCGGCGGCGGTGAACCTCTCCGACATCGCCGCGATGGGCGCCCGTCCCACCGCGCTGATCGTGGCGCTCGCCCTACCCGATGACACTCCCGTCTCCTTCGCGGAGGATGTCGCCCGCGGGCTGCGGGAGTCCTGCGACACGCTCGCGCCCGGGTGCGCCGTGGAGGGCGGGGATCTCGCGGCATCCGACACCCTGACGATCGCCGTGACCGTGCTGGGCTCGCTCGACGGCCAAGCGCCCGTGCTGCGTTCGGGAGCACGGCCGGGTGACGTCGTCGCCGTCACGGGCGGGCTGGGCGCGGCGGCGCGGGGGCTGGCGCTGCTGTTCGACCGGTTCCGGGACGCCGAGGGCACACCCGTCCCGGTCGATCCCGTCGCGCTCAGCGCCTCCGAGCGCGATGACCTCGCGGCCCAGTTGCGCCCGCGTCCTCAGCTGGCGCAGGGACCGCGGGCGGCGCGCGCGGGGGCGACGGCGATGATGGACATCTCGGACGGTCTCGTGCTCGACGCCCGCCGGATGGCGGAGGCCTCAAGGGTACGGATCGATCTCAGCCCTGAGCTCGATGAGATGGCGCTGCACGGGGGTGAGGACCATGGGCTGCTCGCCTGCTTCCCACCGAATGCTCCTCTGCCGGACGGGTTTCGCCCCATCGGCGCGGTGTACGCCGATACGCAGCCGCGTGTGACCGTCGGCGGTTCGCCCTTCTCCGGCATCGGAGGATGGGACCCTCACCGTGATTGGGATGCGGGTCGCGGCTGAAGGCGTGTGTCGTCCTCGTCCCGCGCTCACGCCGTCGGCGCAGCGGACGGGTCCGGTGAGGCGACCGGCGCCGGGAGCGTGACACGGAAGGACGTTCCGCTGGGCTCACGCGGGCGGGCGATGATCTCGCCGCCCATGCGTTGCACGAGGCGCGCGGCGATCGACAGCCCCAGGCCGGAGCCGACCGCGCGCACATCCCGGTACCGCTCGCGCAGCAGCCCGCGGTCGAAGGCGTGGGCGGCGTCGTCCGCCGTCAGCCCGGGGCCCTCGTCGGCGACCTCCACGAGGACCTCGTTCGGAGCGAGCTGGCGTGTGTGCAGCGTGATCGTGGTGTGCGGCGGGCTGACGCGGAGGGCGTTCTCCAGGAGCCCGTCGATGATCTGGCGCAGACGGTGGCTGTCCGCGTGCGCCCGCGTCGGGACGAGGTCGAGCTCGAGTTTCACCTGAGCCGCCTCGGCCGTCGCACGCCAGGCACGAGCGGCGTCGGCCGCGATTTCGGCGACGTCGACGGACGAGGCGCGGACGGGGAAGTCGTCGGCTTCAAGCCTGGCCAGGGCGAGAAGGTCGCTGGTGAAGGCGGTGAGACGCACTGTCTCCGCGCGGAGCACCTCTCCCACCTCATGCGATCGATCGGGGGAGACAAGACCATCCGCGAGCGCCTCCGCGTAGCCCCGAATGGCCGTCAGCGGAGTTCTCATCTCGTGCGAGATCGACAGGAGGAACTCCCGCTGTCTCTCTTCGGAGCGCGTGAGGGCTGACGCCAGGGCGTCGAGCGCCGTCTCCACATCGGCGACTTCGGCGACACCGCTCGGGGGCAGACGCACTTCGCGATCGCCGGCGGCGAGGGCGCGCGCCGCGGTGGCGACGCGTATGAGCGGGCGCGAGAGGCGGCGTGCGGCGATGAGGGCGACCAGAACGGCCGCCGCGAAGCCGATTGCGAGCGCCGCGCCGAGAGACCAGAGCACGCGCGTGCTCAGCGAGCGCGCCGTGCGCACATCCTGCGCCGCGACCACGCCGGCGCCCGCCCCCGTGGGACGCCCCTCGACGAGATACGACACGCCGTCTCGGCGCACCTCCGTCGAGACGCTTCGCCCCTCTCGGACATCGGCGATCACCCGCGCGGGTACCACCGCGGCGGCCGATCCGATGACGATGCCCGTGGCCGGGATGGCGGCCACGAGGGGCTGACTGGCATCGGACACGCCGGACAGACCCTCGACGAGAGCGTCACGGGCGGCCGGTGACGCCGCCGCGAGACGATCGATCTGCGTGGCGAGAGCGGCCTTGGCCTCCGCGGCATCCGCCGTGGGGATCAGGGACACCGCGGCGAGCGCCGTCGCGCCGACGGCGATGACCGCCACGACCAGTGTCGCGATCAGGATCAAGCGCTGCAGCGGGCCCTTCACGAGACATCGAGGGCGTAGCCGATCCCTCTGACCGTGCGGATCGGGTCGGGGTGCCCGAGCTTGGCGCGCACTTGCGCGATGTGGACGTCGACCGTGCGGCTGCCCGAGACGTCCGCCATCGCCCACACCGCCGCCAGCAGCTGCGCTCGGGAGAACACCTGGCCGGGACTGCCGACGAGGTGCGCGAGCAGATCGAACTCGGTTGCGGTCAGGGTCACCGGCCGTCCGCCCACCGTGACCGCCCGCCGCGCGGAGTCGAGCGTGAGATGCCCGACCCGCACGGGGCCCGCCACGGCGGGGCGCTGGGCTCGACGGACGAGAGCGCGCACGCGGGCGACGAGCTCGCGGGGTGAGAACGGCTTGGTCAGATAGTCGTCGGCGCCCAGCTCGAGACCCAGCACCCGGTCGACCTCGCTGTCGCGTGCCGTCGCGAACAGAACCGGGGTCCAGTTCTGCTCCGCGCGCAAGTGCTGCACGAGGTCCAGACCGTCGAGCTGCGGCAAGCCGATGTCGACGACGGCGGCGACCGGCCTCAACCTGCGGATGTCGGCGAGGCCGCTTCGTCCGTCCCGCGACACGTGCACCCCGAAGCCCGCATCGACGAGGTACAACCGTGCGATGTCGGCAATGGACGACTCGTCTTCCACCACGACGACGAGCCCTCGACGTTCGTTCACCGCGACAGCGTAGACAGGGAGCTGATCAGATCGCTGGGAGACCGGTGCTCACTTCTTGTGCAGCGCCGAGCGGACGACGCTGAGGTCGTGCGTCGCGGACTTCGCCGCCGTGCGCGCCGAGGTGAGTGCCGTGCGCACCGCGCTGAGGGCGGCGTGGTTCGCGTTGAAGGCGGACGGGGTGACGGCGAGGGCTGCGGCTGCGACGCCGTCGGTCCCCTTCTGGACTGCCGCCAGTTGCGTGGTGAGATCCGACATCGCCGCCGCGGCGTCACCCGTGTCGGCAGAGGCCGTGTCGAGCTTGGACTGCAGCGACTTCTGCGCAGCCTCCGCGCGGGGCAGAACACGGTCGGCGAGACGATCCGCGCGCGCGGCGAGGCGGACCTGGGGGATGGCCACCGACATGACGCGGTAGTCCCGGTCGATGCTGCGGACGTCGGCGAGTGCCTTCGCGGCAGCCGTGTCGGCGGCGATCGTGCTCTGGAGGGTCTTCATCGCAGCGAGGTCGGTGTTCATGGTGGACAGGGCCGCCGCGCGATCGCTGTCCGACATCGACGTGTCGGCCGTGATCTTCGCGATCTCGGCGGTGAGGGCGGCAATGCGCGCCGTGGTCAGCGCGGCGCCGGCAGCCTGATCATCGGCCAGAGAAGAGGATGACGTGACATGCGGCGCTCGGGACGCGGGGTGGTGCGCGTGCGTCGAGGTCGAGGTCGGGTCATTCGTCGTAGCGGCGGACGCCGCCGACGCGGAAGCGCCCACCGCGACAGCGGCGATGGCAAAGGGGGCGATAACACGGGGGATTCTCATGACCACCACGATGAGCCACGTTTGTCAGGACGCAATGCGAGAAGTGTTCGGGTCGTGTCAGACGCGCACGCGCGCCCACCACACGGTCGTGTCGCCGTAGGCCTTCTCGCGTGTGAGTGTCAACGAGTCGGGAAGCGTGGGCGCGCCGGAACGTGTGGCCCGCTCGACGATGACGACGGCGTCAGGGTCCAGGCGTGCGGCGAGCAGTTCGAGGACGTCCCGCAGCTCGCTGTCCGCGAGGTCGTAGGGCGGGTCCACGAACACGAGATCGAAGAGCGTTGTGCCGCTGCGCAGAAAAACGTCGACGCTCACCCGATGCACGCGAATCGCGACGTCGGGGACCGCCGTGCCGACGGCGTGCGCGTTGCGAGCGGCGACGGCAGCGGCTCGCGCAGACTTCTCCACGAGATCGGCGGAGGCCGCACCCCGGCTGACGGCCTCGAGACCGAGGGCCCCGGAGCCGGCGTAGAGGTCGACGACGACGGCATCCTCGATGAGGCCCGCAGCATCCAGGGCGCCGAAAAGCGACTCCCGCACGCGATCGCTCGTGGGCCGTGTGCCGGCATCGGGAACGGTCAAGACAAGAGACCCCGCGAGACCGGAGATGATGCGCGTCACCGCTTCACGATAGCGCGACCGCTGCGCGGGTTCGCGTGGCGAACGGGGCGTCGGTAGGTCTGCATAGACTCGTCGCATGCCCGCGATCACGCTCGACACCGCCTTGGGCGACGCGCTGGGAGCGCCGACCGCGAAGCTGTTCGAGCGGGCATTCGGCATGAGCACGGTGGCCGATCTGCTGACGCACTACCCCCGGCGCTACGCCCGGCGCGGCGAGCTCACGCCGATCGATTCGCTGCCGCTCGGCGAGCAGGTGACGATCGTCGCCGAGGTGCGCTCGGTGTCGTCGCGGCAGATGCGTCAGCGTCGCGGCTCGATCCTCGAGGTCGTGATCAGCGACGGCGCGGGAGCGTTGACACTGACCTTCTTCAACCAGGCCTGGCGCGCCAATGATCTCCAGGTCGGTCGGCAGGGCATGTTCTCGGGCAAGGTCGGCCAGTTCCAGGGTCACCAGCAGCTGGCCCATCCCGATTACACCATCTTCGACGACGTCGACGCGGCGCGGTTGAACGCCGAGGCGCAGCAGCACACGCCGATTCCGATCTACCCGGCGACGAGCACCGTGGCGACGTGGCAGGTGCAGAAAGCCGTCGCGACCGTGCTGGCCGCGCTGGCGCCGATTCCCGACCCCCTCCCGGACGCTGTGCGCACGAACGAGGGGCTGTTGGATGCGACGACGGCCCTCCGGCGCATCCACATTCCGGAGAGCTTCGATCAGATCGACGACGCGCGACGAACGCTGCGCATGCACGAGGCGTTCATTCTGCAGACCGCGCTCCTCCAGCAGCGCGAGACGGTGCGGGCCATGGCGGCGACCGCGCGCCCGGCGGGCGAGCTGCTCCACGTCTTCGATGCCCGCCTGCCGTTCACGCGCACCGCCGACCAGGACGCGGTCGGCACGCAGATCGCCGCCGATCTGGAGGGCCCCTGGCCGATGAACCGTCTGGTTCAGGGCGAGGTCGGTTCGGGCAAGACGCTGGTGGCGCTGCGCGCCATGCTGCAGGTCGCGCAATCCGGTGGTCAGTCGGCCCTGATCGCCCCCACCGAGGTCCTCGCGGCGCAGCACGTCCGCTCGATCGCCCGGATGCTGGGACCACAGCTCGCGCCGGAGCTGATGCCCACGCTGCTGACCGGGCAGTTGCCCGCCGCCGAGCGGCGGAAGGCGGCACTGCGGGTCGCGTCGGGACAGGCGCGGATCGTGGTGGGCACACACGCCCTGCTGAGCGCGTCGACGACGTTCGCCGACCTCGGTCTCGTCGTCGTCGATGAGCAGCACCGCTTCGGAGTCGAGCAGCGCGAGACGTTGCGCGCGAAGGGAACCGCGCCGCACGTCCTGGTGCTCACGGCGACGCCCATTCCGCGCACCGTCGCGATGACCGTCTTCGGGGACCTGGATGTTTCCACCATTCGGACCATGCCGACCGGGAGGGCAGGGATCACGACGCACGTGGCGCCGCTCGCAGAGAAGCCCGGGTGGTTCGCACGCGTGTGGGAGCGCGCCGCAGAAGAGGTCGCCGCTGGGCACCAGGTCTTCGTCGTCTGCGCCGCCATCGATGCCGAAGCGCTCGGCACCCCGGCAAAGGATGCCGCGGACGACCAGCCGGTCGATGTGGGCGCCGTCGAGGGCGAACAGCCTCGCACCCGATGGGGAGTCGTCCAGGTCGCTCAGATGCTCGCCGGCATCCCCTCCTTCGACGGCCTGCGGGTCGAGATCCTGCACGGCAAGATGCCCGGGGAGCAGAAAGACGCGGTCATGCAGGCCTTCGCGGCCGGGCAGATCGACGTGCTCGTGGCTACCACGGTGGTGGAGGTCGGCGTCGACGTTCCCAACGCCTCCACGATGATCATCATGGAGGCCGATCGATTCGGCGTCTCGCAGCTTCACCAGCTTCGCGGCCGGGTCGGCCGTGGTGCGGTCGCCGGTCTGTGCCTGCTGGTCACAGAGGCGCCGGAGGGGACCCCGGCCCGTTCGCGGGTGGAGGCGGTCGCCTCCACGACGGACGGCTTCCTCCTCGCCGAGATCGACCTTGAACTCCGCGGCGAAGGCGACGTCCTCGGCGATGCGCAATCGGGAGCACGGACGTCGCTCCGGCTTCTTCGCGTCGTACAGGATGCCGACCTGATCGCACGGGCTCGCGCGGCCGCGGAGGACGTGTTGTCCGGCGATCCGACGCTCGAACGTCATCCGGGGCTCGTCGCGGCGATCGAGCGGCGCGTCGGACAGCAGGAACGCGCAGCGCTCTCCAAGAGCTGACGGCGCCGGAGTGCGGCCCCGCTAGGCTTGGCGGCATGAACAACCGCATCGCGGTCGTCCCCGGTTCGTTCGATCCGCCGACCCTCGGTCATCTCGACGTCATCCGCCGTGCGGCCGCTCTGTATGACGAGCTGCACGTCCTCGTGGTGCACAATCCGGGCAAAGAGGCGATGCTGCCGATCGCGCAGCGGCTCAGTCTCCTCGAGCAGTCCATCGCCGAAGAGGGCGTCGAAGGCAATGTCGTCGTCGCCTCGTGGAGTGTCGGTCTCCTCGTCGATTACGCGCAGGACGTCGATGCGGGCGTGCTGGTCAAGGGCATCCGTTCGCAGATCGACGTCGCCTACGAGACTCCGATGGCGATCGTCAACCGGCACCTGGCCGAGATCGAGACCGTGTTCCTGCTGCCCGACCCTGCGCACGCGCTGGTGTCGAGTTCGCTCGTGCGTCAGGTTGCCGCCCTCGGCGGCGACGTCTCACCGTTCGTCCCCGGGCCGGTCGCCCGCTTCCTCGACACGGGAGCGCGGGCGGGCTGACGGTCTCGGCTGCCCACGAGGCGGCTACCATTGCGTGGTGGTCAGAAAGCATGTGAGCGGTCCATTCGTGTTCCCGGTGCGCGATATCTCGCATCGCGCGGGAGAGATGCGCGAGTTCGACATCGAGGTCCCTGCGCCGGCGAAATGGGGCGAGGGTCTCGTGTCCGTTCCTGAGGGTGAGCCCATCGAACTTGCGGTCCGTCTCGAGTCTGTTCACGAGGGCATTCTGGTGACGGCCGAGATCGACACCGAGTACACAGGCGTGTGCGGCCGATGCCTCACCGACATCGCCCGGCCTGTCGAAGTCGAGTTTCAGGAGCTCTTCGGGTATCCTGGGACCGAAGCGATCGACTTCGAGGTTCAAGACGACCACGTGGATCTTGAAACTCTCGTCAGGGATGCGATCGTCCTCTCGCTTCCATTCCAGCCGGTGTGCCAGCCGGACTGCCCGGGGCTCGACCCCATCACGGGTGAGAGGCTGGCCGCAGGAACCGTGCCGGAGATTCCGATCGACGAGCGCTGGGCCGCGCTGAAGGCCCTCACCCCAGACCCTGATGACGAGGCCGCGAGCCGCGTCGCCACCGATACAGAGAAGAGCTAGCCATGGCAGGTAACCCCCCGAAGCGGAAGGTCTCCCGCTCCAACACTCGTTCGCGTCGCGCGCAGTGGAAGGCCGAGGCCCCCACGCTCGTCAAGACCGTCGAGAACGGCAAGGTCGTCTACAGCCGTCCCCACCAGGCGAAGGTCGTCACCGACTCGCAGGGTACGGAGCTGTTCCTCGAATACAAGGGCCGCAAGGTCGCTGACATCTGATCGCGGCGGCCATCTGATGGCGGATGCCGTGATCGAGCACCGTGTGCTCTCCGACAAGCTCGGGGTCGACATCGACCCCGAGCTTCTGTCGGTTGCGCTCACGCACCGTTCCTTCGCCTACGAGAACGGCGGGATCCCGCACAACGAGAGACTCGAGTTCCTCGGCGATTCGATCCTCGGACAGGCCGTGACGGTGCATCTGTTCCTCACGCACCCGGAGCTCGAAGAGGGCGCCCTCGCGAAGCGTCGGGCGAGCGTCGTGTCGACGGTCGCCCTCGCCGAGGTCGCCCGGGGCATCGATCTGGGGGAGCACCTGCGCCTCGGACGCGGTGAGGATCAGACCGGCGGACGTGACAAGGATTCGATCCTCGCCGACACGATGGAAGCGGTCATCGGCGCCACGTTCCTCTCAGCAGGACCGGACGCGGCCACGGCACTCGTGCTGCGGCTCGTGGAGCCGTTGATGGCCGACCCCGACCGCTACGGCGCCGCGATGGACCCGAAGACGAGCCTGCAGGAACTCGCGGCACGGCTCACTCTCGCGCCGCCCGCCTACGTCATCTCGGCCGAAGGCCCCGATCACAATCGCGTGTTCACCGCGACGGTCAGCGTCGGCGACGCGATGGCGACCGGAGTGGGCTCCAGCAAGAAGCAGGCGGAGATGGCTGCGGCTCTGACGCTGTGGCGCACGCTCAGCGATCGTGCCTGAGCTGCCCGAAGTCGAGGTCGTGCGCGCCGGTCTCGCGCCGGTCCTGATCGGCTCACGGATCGTGGCGGTCGATGCTCGCGACCCCCGAGCGCTGACCCGGCACGGGGGAGACGGTGCGTCCTTCGAGGCGGCGCTCACCGGTCGCGAGGTGACCGCGGTGGCGCGGCGTGGGAAGTTTCTGTGGATGCCGTTGGATCCGGCATCAGCTGCGGACCGCCCCGCGATCATCGCCCACCTCGGGATGAGCGGACAGATGCTGCTACGTCCCTCGGGTGCGCCTGTGGAACGTCATGAACGCGTACGCATCGATATCGCTCATCCTGAGCACGGCGAGCTCGTCGTGGTGTTCGCCGACCAGCGGACCTTCGGCTCGCTCGCGATCGACGACCTCGTCCCCACGGCGGACGGATGGGCCGGCGGCTGGGGCAGCACCGAGGCGCTCGTTCCCTCGCAGGTCGCCCACATCGGGCGCGATCCCCTCGATGACGCGTTCGATGAAGCCGCGGTCGTGGCACGTGTGCGGACGAAGCGTTCAGCCATCAAGCGCATCCTTCTCGATCAGAGCGTGCTCAGCGGCGTGGGGAACATCTACGCGGATGAGGCGCTGTGGGCCGCGCGGATCCACCCCGAGTCGCCGGCCGCTGCACTCAGCGTGCGTGCTCTGCGCCGCCTGTTCGCCGAAGTGCGGGCCGTGCTGCTGAAGGCCCTCGCCGAGGGCGGCACCAGCTTCGACGCCCAGTATGTGAATGTCAACGGTCAAGCGGGCTACTTCGCCCACTCGCTGAACGCCTACGGCCGAGACGGGCTGCCCTGTCCGCGGTGCGGTCGTCCGATCGTCCGGGCATCATTCATGAACCGGTCCAGCCACTACTGCCCACGCTGTCAGCGCCTCAGCTGAGGCGCTTCTGCCACTCGCCCGCTGAGGAGATCGGCGTGAAGCCGATGGCCTCGTTGATATCGAGCATCGGTCGATTCTCCTCGGCGTTGTAGGTCTCGACTCGTGTCACCTGCGGAAAGAGCTCACGCAACCGCGCGAGAGTCGCGCATTTCACCCACATGCCCAGACGCCGACCGCGATGCTCGGCACGCACGAGTGTGTCGTTCTGATGGGCCATCGTCGGATCTGCCGGAGAAGTGTTGAGCTCGTTGAGCGCGACCAGCATTCCGGACGGCATGTGGCGCACTGCACCGATCAGCCGACGGACACCGCCGACGGCATCGTGCCTCTCGATTCGGGCGATTCGCTCGGCATCCCACTCTCCGTCTTCGACATCGACATTGCCCGACGGCGCATCGGTCGCCATCCGCGATTTCAGGTCGGCCAGCGCGGGCGCGAGCGCTGCGGGCGTGGGCGAGAGCCAGCTCACGTAGCGGTACGCGTCGCCCGCGTGGGCGCGCGCACGCGCGCCGAGCGTAGCTGTATGAGACGCGGTGGCCGTGAGGTCGAGCGTGCTCTGGCGATAGACCTGCTCCAACCGGTACCCGTGCATCAGCGCGAACGCTGCTGTCGCATCGCGCGGAACGGCGCCGAACCCGGTCGAGGCACCCACGGACGCACCACCGGAATGGCGGTGTTCGGTCCACCCTTGCAGCACCGATCGCCCCAAGTCGGCCGCGATGCCCTCGGCCTCGCGGAGCAGACGGGTACCGATGCCCCGACGACGGTGTTCTTCGCGCACCCTCACCATCACACCGGCGGTCCGCGACTGGGCATCAGGCAGGTAGTCGACGCCCACCGTGCCGACGACGAGGCCGTTGCGCTCCGCGAGACGACCGATCACCGTGCGATCCGCCTGATCCTGCCACGCGGCGAGAACCTGGGGCAGCGTCAGGTCGTACGCGCTCGAGCCGTGTACCTGACGAGCGTGCGCGTTGCGCAGCTGCCGCAGCGCCTCGAGGTCGACGATCTCCGGCGCGTCCATCGACGGGGGGACCCGGATGGGCCGGATGGTGACATCGCTCACGTCAGCACCTTCTTCCAGGCGCCGTTGTAGGCGACGGGCACGAAGCCGATCCTCTCGTTGATGTCCAGCATCGGTCGGTTCTCCTCCGCGTTGTAGGTGATGACCTTCGGCGACTGCGGGGCGATGTCGCGGCGCCAGGTCTGCAGACCCGCACATTTGACGAGCTGGCCGAGCCGGTGGCCGCGGTGCTCGCGAAGCACCAGGGTGTCCTCCTGGTGGCTGGGCCCGGTCGGATCGGTCCCGATGACGAGTTCATTGAAGGCCACCAGCTCACCGCTGTCGACGTGCTGGGCAGCGGTGACCAGCTTGGTGCGACCCGACTCGACGTACTTCGCGTCGTGACGGGCGACCCGCTCGGCATCCCAGGTCTCCTCATCGAAGTCGAGATCGGCGCTGGGCGCATCGGTCGACATCCGGGACTTCATCCAGGCGTACGCGTCGACGTGTGTCGCCGGGGTCGCGCCCTGCCACTGGACGACGCGGTAGCCGGCGGATGCCGTCTCCGCCTCGGCAAGGAGGTGACGGACGGTCGCGTCCGCACCCGCGAGGATCAACTCGCTCTGACGCTCGATCTGCTCGAGGGTATAGCCGTGGCGCAGGTAGAACCGTGCCGCGTGGTCGCGAGGAATCGATCCATAGCCGGTCGGGGCTACCAATCGATCTCCGTCCGCATCCGGATGCTGCGCCCATGACTGCAGGATCGTGCGCCCGTGTTCGCGTGCGGTCTGCTCGATCAGACGGTATCCGGCCGATCCGATGCCACGTCCGTGGTGCGCGGCGAGCAGTTCGACGAGCCAGAAGGCGTTGCGCGATCCGTCTTCGAGCGGCAGATCGACGCCCACACGGCCGACGAACGCGCCGTCGACGATCACCACCCAGGCATGACGGATCTCGTCCGGGTCGGCCTGGTAGTGGGGGAGCAGCTCTTCGGGTGTCATCGCGTCGTCATCGGTGCCGGCGATCTCGCGGTAGACGAGGTTGCGGACGCGGGTGAACTCGCGGAAGTCGGCGGCATCGCCGGCATCCATCGAGGCGGGAATGGTGAGGGAACGGAACTGGAGTCCGGGAACCGTGGTGGTCACGAGATGTCCTTGAGGTGGGGGCCGGGGCGCCGCAGACGGACGCCCCGGCAGAGGCGGATCAGAGGTAGGGAAGGATCTGTCGGCGGCGCTGCCATTCGAGCTCGCGCTGCTCGCGCTCGCGCTCGGCGAGACGGATGCGGCGGCGTTCGGGGTCGCTGGCGTGCAGCGCCGACGCGATGAAGGTGTGCATCGTGTGGTGCTTTCATGTGGGAGAGCGCGGACGCGCTCAGGAGGCGGGAAGGTGCCGGGCTACGGCGGCGGCAGACGCGACGAAGATGCGTGTGCCGAGGATGCTGAGGGACGACGCGGTCGTGCCCGGTGACGGGGCAGAGCTCTCGTCGGCGCGGGTCAGCAGACGCCGCGGACGGCGCCGAAGGAGACGGTCCCCGTGCGCTCACGGAACGGGTATGCGGGCATCGCGGGGGCGATGGTGCCGGTGGCGTTCAACAGAATCATGTCGGGGACCTCCTTTCTCGACTTCAGACGCGGTCTGTCACGTTAGCGGGTGCTCTCGGCGCGCGTCAAGCCGGTGTTCGCGTGTCGTTCCGATAGCGTGGAGCGCACACCCACTCCAGGAGGACCCGCGAATGCACCTGAAGAGCCTGACGCTCAAGGGCTTCAAGTCGTTCGCACAGCCGACCACCTTCGCGCTCGAGCCCGGCGTCACCTGCATCGTCGGTCCGAACGGATCCGGCAAGTCGAACGTGGTCGATGCCCTCGCGTGGGTCATGGGGGAGCAGGGTGCGAAGACCCTTCGCGGCGGCAAGATGGAGGACGTCATCTTCGCCGGCACCTCCACGCGTGGCCCGCTCGGCCGTGCCGAGGTGCAGCTGACGATCGACAACAGCGACGGCGCGCTGCCCATCGAATACAGCGAAGTGACCATCAGCCGCACGCTCTTCCGCAACGGAAGCAGCGAGTACGCGATCAACGGCGCGAGCTGCCGACTGCTCGATGTGCAGGAGCTGCTGAGCGACTCCGGCCTCGGGCGGGAGATGCACGTCATCGTCGGGCAGGGCCGGCTGGACAGCGTGTTGCAGGCCAGCCCCGAGGACCGGCGCGGCTTCGTGGAGGAGGCTGCCGGCATCCTGAAGCACCGGCGGCGCAAGGAGAAGACGCTGCGGAAGCTGGACGCGATGGAGGCGAACCTCACGCGACTCAGCGACCTCGCCGGGGAGCTGCGTCGACAGCTCAAGCCCCTCGGCAAGCAGGCGGAGATCGCGCGCGAGGCGGCCACCATCGCGGCCGTCGTGCGCGATGCCAAGGCGCGACTGTTCGCGGACGAACTGGTCGGCCTGCGCACGCAGCTGGCCGACCATGCGCGCACGGAGCAGGAGCGCAGCGCCGAGCGCCTGGTTCTGCAGGATCAGTCCGAGCAGCTCAAGCTGCGCATCGACGCGCTCGAGGCGCAGCAACGTTCGGAAGCCGTCGACGCCGCGCGCGCGGTCGCCTTCGGTCTGGAGCGCGTGCAGGAGCGGCTCCGCGGTCTCTTCTCCCTCGCGGGCCAGCGTCTCGCTCTCCTCGAGGACGACGGCACGCTGGGAATCGAAGTCGCCACGGTCAGCCAAGCCTCGATCGACGAGGCACGCGCGGAGATCGATGAGATCTCGGCGGGGCTCGGCGGTGCCCAGGATGCCGCGGAAGCGGCGTCCCGCGACGTGATGCGTGCGCGTGCAGAACTGGACGCGCTCGACTCCGACATCGCCGCCCAGAGCGCCCTCGTCTCCGAGCACGACATGCGGATCACGAAGCTGCGCGGAGCGGCGGATGCCGCGGCATCCCGCCTCGAGGCCGTGCGCGCGGGCGTCGAGCGCCAGCAGCGCGCGCTCGACGCGGCCCTCGCGCGCCGCGCCGAGGCGGAGGAGGCTCTCGCGGGTGTCGACCCCGATCTGGTGACCGAGGGGTCATCCGCCGAGCGCGCCGCCGCCTACGAGCGGGCGCAGCGCGACGCCACGGCCGCCGAGAACGAGCTCGGGGCGATCCGTGAGCGGCTGCACGCCGCCGAACGGGAGCGGGAGTCTCTGACCGCGCAGACGGCGGCACTGGGACGAGCCCTGGACGTCCGTAACGCCGCGGCCGAGTTGATCGCGCGTGGAGGCGCCGGCATCCGTGGCCTGGTCGGCGACGCTGTCAAGGTGCGGTCGGGATACGAAGCGGCGATCGCGGCCGCTCTCGGTGCCCTGGCGGAGGGTCTGCTGGTGGACGACATCGACGCGGCGATCGCGGCGGCCCGCGGCGCGCGCGACGCCGACCTCGGCCGGGTCGACATCACGATCGCCGACGTCGCGGCGGTCGTGCCGACGGCAGAGATCCCCGATGGCGCGATCGCCGCGGCGGACGTCGTCACCGCACCAGCCGGCATCCTCGGCATCCTCGCCCGTGTCCTGATCGTCGATGACCTCGACTCCGCGCACGCCGTCCGGCGCACGCTCATCGACGGCTCGGGAGCCGGGACGACGATCGTCACCCGCGCCGGTGAACTGCTGACGGCCTACACGATCCATGCGGGCTCCGGGGCCGGACGCTCGCGCCTGGAGCTGGCTGCGGAGCGGGATGCGGCCGCTGAACGCCTTGCGGAGATCACGGTCGTCGCGGATTCCCTCCGCGAAGCCCTTGCCGACGCCCAGGCGTCGTGGAACGACGCGCGAACGCGGACGAAGGACGCTCTGCAGAGCCTGCGCGAGCACGACGCCGCTCTGGCGGCACACACCGAGCAGGTCAACCGTGCCACCGTGCGCCACGAAGCGGCCGTCGCGGAGTGCGAGCGGTTGGAAGCCGGCCTCGCTCAGGCGTCGTCCGCGGTCGCGGATGCCGAGAGGGCGGCACGCACGGCCAATGATGCGTTCGAGAGCGCCCAGCAGGCTCCCCGCCCCATCCTCGACGCGTCAGCCCGCGACGGTCTTCTCGACGCTCTGGAAGGTGCGCGCGACCGCGAGATGCGCGCGCGTCTGGACGTCGAGACGCTGCGTGAGCGCGTGCGCGCCGGCGAAGGCCGGGTCGATCAGCTCGTGCGCCAGCGCGAGCGCGAGCGCGCCGCGGCGGCGGAGGCCGCACGCCGCGCCGTGATCCGTCGTGCGCAGCGAGCGCTGGCGGCCGAGGTCGCCGACGCGCTGCCCCCGGTTCTCGACTCGGTCGACCGTTCGGTGACCCAGGCGCGCGTGGAACTGCAGCTCGCCGAGCAGGCGCGCACCGCCCTGACCGCCGAGCTGAGCGCACTGCGCGCCGAGGAGGCGATCGTGCGCGAGCGACTGAGTCGGCTCACCGAAAGCGTGCACGGACTCGAGCTGCAAATGCACGAGAAACGCCTGCATGTCACGAGCCTGCTCGATCGCGTTCGCTCCGAGCTCAGCCTCGAAGAGAATATTCTCGTGGCGGAATACGGCCCGGACGTTGCCCTGCCCGCGGACGAGGGCGAGGAACCGCTGCCGTACGATCGTGCGGCGCAACGCAAGCGGCTGCAGGATGCCGAACGCAAGCTCGGGCAGCTCGGACGCGTCAATCCGCTCGCCCTGGAGGAGTACGCCGCGCTCGAGCAGCGTCATGCCTTCCTCACCGAGCAGCTCGCCGATCTCGTCCAGACGCGCAGCGACCTGCAGACGATCATCGCGGAGCTGGACGAACGCATGCAGACGATCTTCCTGGCGGCGTTCGAGGACACGCGCGTGGCGTTCGGCGAGGTGTTCCCGATCCTGTTCCCGGGCGGCTCCGGCAGCATCTCCCTGACCGATCCCGACAGCCCCCTCACGACGGGAATCGAGGTGTCGGTGCGTCCGGTCGGCAAGAAGATCGAGCGCCTGTCGCTGCTGTCGGGCGGCGAGCGTTCCCTGGCCGCCGTCGCGCTGCTGACCGCGATCTTCATGGCGCGGCCGAGCCCGTTCTACATCCTCGACGAGGTCGAGGCCGCTCTCGACGATGCCAATCTGGGACGGTTGTTGGGCGTCTTCGAGAAGCTGCGCGCATCGAGCCAGCTGATCGTGATCACACACCAGAAGCGCACGATGGAGATCGCGGACGCGCTCTACGGGGTGTCGATGCGACAGGACGGCGTGTCTGCTGTGGTCGGTCAGCGCGTCCGCGAACGGGAGAGCGCGTGACGCGCCTCGTGCGTTATCCACAGGTGTCCACGTCGAGCGACGGCGCGCGTCGCGGCATGGATAGGTTCTGCTCATGAAGTCCTCTCACCCGATGTCACTCCCGGTACTGCTGGTCGTGGCGGTCGGACTGACGGCCTGCGCGGCGGGGGGTCCTTCCTCCTCCGAGTCGACTCCCTCGCACTCCTCGGCGTCGGCGTCTCCCAAGCCGACGGGCAGCGAGACAGACGTTCGGGTCCCGGACACTCTGGGCTTCGACGACGGAAACGACGTCGACAACCGCATGCAGGCACAGTGGATCGACGCGATGATCGCCGACAAGGACTTCACCCTCTCGTCGCCCGACGACGGGAAGGGAAACTGGGCCTATACGCACAACGCCACGCAGTGCGTCGTACGTTTCTGGCAGGGGTCGGTCGCCGACCTCCCTGCCGCATCCTCCGATCGGGAGCTCTCCGACGCGATCCTGTCCGTGTGGACCAGGGTGAGCCCGGCAGACGTGACCGCCCACGCGGCTGACGGCACCGTCGGCTATCAGCTGTCGGGTGAGGCGACGGCGGTCGTGCGCATCATCGCCGGGTCCGCGCAGGACAAGACCTACGTCACCGCGGCACGCGGCCTGCGCGGGCTGCGCGGCGGTTTTCTGACTCAGGTGGAGTGCCCGTCGGGCCAGTCCGCGACGGCCCTGTTCGCCGCCCTCACGCCGCGATATCTGGGTCTGACGGTGTATCCCGCGTTCTGACGCATCCGCGTCTGGGCGGGGCGCCGTCGCCGTGTGCCGCGCACCCGTAGGCTGAAGATATGGCGGAGAATTCCTGGTCGCTCGGTCGCGCTCTGCGCGGCATGTTCGTGAAGCCGACGATCGACGACAACACGTGGGACGATCTGGAAACGGCACTGCTCACCGCCGACTTCGGTCCTGACATCACCGAGCGGATCATCGACGAGCTCCGAGAGAAGGTCGAGCGGTTCCGCACGACGGATCCGCGTGACCTCCAGCGGATGCTCAAAGAGACTCTCGAAGAGCATTTCGCGAAGTTCGACACGACGCTCCGGCTCACCGAGCGCCCGGCGGTCGTCCTCGTCGTGGGAGTCAACGGCGTCGGCAAGACGACCACGATCGGCAAGTTCGCGAAGTTCCTCCAGCGCTATGGTCGTTCCGTCGTCGTCGGCGCCGCCGACACCTTTCGCGCTGCGGCCGTCGATCAGCTGGCGACGTGGGCGGAACGCGGGGGAGCTGCGATCGTGCGACCGCAGCAAGAGGGACAGGACCCGGCATCCGTGGCCTTCCAGACCATCGACTACGCCAAGCAGAACGGTGTCGAGATCGTCCTGGTCGACACGGCCGGACGCCTCCACACCAAGGGCGGGCTCATGGACGAGCTCACCAAGATCCGTCGCGTCATCGAGAAGCAGGCCCCCATCAGCGAGGTGCTGCTCGTGCTCGATGCGACGACGGGTCAGAACGGCGTCATGCAGGCCGAGGCCTTCCTCGAGCATGCCGGCGTCACCGGTCTCGTGATCACGAAGCTCGACGGCTCGGCGAAGGGCGGATTCGTTCTCGCCGTCCAGGAGCGCACCGGCATCCCCGTCAAGCTCCTCGGCCAGGGGGAAGGCATCGGAGACCTCACCGGCTTCACCCCGCACGTCTTCGCGTCAGCGCTCGTCGACTGATGGCGCGGCGGGGTCGCGCACGGACGCGGAGGGTGGTTGCATAGGGACATGGCGATCGAGCACGACTATTTCGGACTGCTGGAGTCCGGGCCCGACGGATCCATCTTCTGGTCCGAGGTCGTCGACTTCGCCGACCAGCGGGTCACCGTCGATCTGACCGCGCCCGATCAGGACGACGTCTCCGAGGCCGCGCTGGACGTCGCGGCTGCCATGATCAACGCACTCGAGCAGATCGACCTGCAGGCCCGCAACGCCATGGTCGCCGAGCTGGATGATCGCACCAGCGAGGTCACCGAGTACCTCCTGCAGCAGCAGGAGACGCTGGGCGACGACCTGGAGGACGTCCTGGTGGACATCTCCGGCGACACGCACATCGACATCATCCGGTCGTTGCAGCTGGTGAGCATGACGATCCTCGCCGACGAACACGGCGGAACGGATCCCTTCGCCGTCCTGGAGTACGCTCTCGATCCCGACGCGACCGACGAAGTGCTGCTGGTGAACCTGACCAGTGACGGCGACGTGCAGTCGGTCACCAGCGCCGACTGACGATCGCTCGCGGCCCGCGCCTCACACCGCTTGCGCGAAGCCCAGCTCTGCGTCGGCCAGGTGCGACAGGTGCGTCGGGATCTCCCGGCCCTTGGCGACCATCGACTGCGCCCACAGTCGGCCCGCGCGGTACGACGAGCGGACGAGGGGACCGGCCAGAACGCCGAGGAAGCCGATCCGTTCGGCCTCCTGCTTGAACCCGACGAACTCGTCCGGCTTCACCCAGCGGGCCACCGGAAGGTGCCGCGGTGAAGGGCGGAGGTACTGCGTGATCGTGATGATGTCGGTGCCCGCGTCGTGCAGATCCTGCAACGCCTGGATCACCTCCTCCGGCTCCTCGCCCATGCCGAGGATGAGGTTCGACTTCGTGATCAGCCCCGCTGCCCGCGCCTGCGTCAGCACGTCGAGCGAGCGCTCGTAACGGAACGCGGGTCGGATGCGCTTGAAGATGCGGGGAACCGTCTCGACGTTGTGCGCGAAGACTTCGGGGCGTGCAGCGAACACCTCGTCGAGCAGCCGCGGCTCGCCGTTGAAATCCGTCGCGAGCAGCTCGACACCGGTTCCCGGATTGACGGTGTGGATCTGTCGAATGGTCTCGGCGTTCAGCCACGCACCCCCGTCGGGCAGATCGTCGCGCGCGACGCACGTGACGGTGGCGTAGCGCAGCTGCATCCGCCGGACGCTGTCGGCGACGCGTCGCGGCTCATCGGTGTCATAGTCCGCGGGCTTGCCCGTGTCGATCTGGCAGAAGTCGCACCGTCGCGTGCACTGCGATCCGCCGATGAGGAACGTGGCCTCCCGATCCTCCCAGCACTCGTAGATGTTGGGGCATCCCGCTTCCTGGCAGACCGTGTGCAGTCCCTCTCCCTTAACGAGGGACTGCAAGGCCTGGTACTCGGGTCCCATTTTCGCCTTCGTGCGAATCCACTCCGGCTTGCGCTCGATCGGTGTCTGCGCATTGCGCACCTCAAGCCGCAGGAGCTTGCGCCCTGCCGGGGCGTTCGCGGGACCGGCATCAGCCCCGCCTGGCGTGACCCCGCAGGCGCTCATGCGGCGACCTCCGCGGGCGCGGCGAACGATGCGCGGAAGGCATCGGCGACCGCGTCGAGCACAGCGGCGGGGGAGACGTCGCGCCCGAGCACCTCGCTGATGGTCGTCACCCCGGCATCCGAGATGCCGCACGGGACGATCTGCGAGAAGGGCAGCAGCGAGTTGTCGCAGTTGAGGGCGAAGCCGTGCATCGTGACGCCGCGCTGGACGCGCACGCCGATCGCCGCAATCTTGTCCTCGGACAGCGGCCGACGCACCCACACGCCGCTGCGGCCCTCGACGCGGTACCCGTCGACGCCGAGCCCGCCCAGCACATCGATGAGGATCTGCTCCAGCCGGCGCACGTGCGCGACGACGTCGACCGGCTCGGTGAGGCGGACGATCGGATAGCCGACGAGCTGGCCCGGCCCGTGCCAGGTGATCTTGCCGCCGCGGTCGACGTCGACGACGGGGGTGCCGTCGGTCGGACGTTCGTTGCGGGCCGTGCGGGCACCCGCGGTGAAGACGGCTTCGTGCTCCAGCAGCAGCAGGGTGTCGGGACGCTCGCCGGCGACGACATCGGCGTGCACGGAGCGCTGTAGCGCCCATCCATCGGTGTAAGGGACGACGTCGGGCGCGAGGCCGACGGTCTGCACGTCGAGCATGGTGGGCTCCTTCGCGGGGGGAGTTCGAGGTTTGTGTACCGCGTCCAACAATACGCCTCGCTACAGTGGACAGATGTCCTCCGGCCGCCCGCGCGCGACGTCGCGCTCCACGATCGCGGAGGCGGCGACAGAGCTCTTCCTCGAACGCGGGTTCGCCGAGACGACGATCGCCGACATCACGCAGCGCGCCGGCGTGAGCCGCTCGAGCTTCTTCAACTACTTCTCGTCGAAGTCCGCGGTTCTGTGGGCCGCGCTCGATGACGCCATCCACAGCGCGGTCGAGGCGCTGCGCGCCGGCGCAGCGCCGAGCGCTGCCCTGCGCGCGGCGGCCGTCGACATCCAAGCCGACAGCCTCGCGCTGGCCATCATCCACGGCTCCGTGATGGGTCTGTCGGACGAGCTCGCCGACGAGCGTGCGATCCGCACCGGGATCCTCAGCCGTGCCGTGTCCGACAGCCTGGTGTCCACAGGCATGGCGCGCCTCGAGGCCGACGTGCACGCCGCTGCGCTGTCCACCGCCGTCTTCGCCGCCATCTGGGCCTGGGCGGCGTCCGACGCGCCCCGCCCCGCCCTCAGCGGACTGGTCGACCGCGCGCTCGGGGCCGCCGGCGCGTCACGATGACGCACGACGGCGACCAGAGGCCGCGGCGCAGAGCCGGCTGAGGGGATTCCCGTAGAATCGGGGGATCATGGCGACTTTCGGCACCCTCAGCGACCGGCTGACAGAGACTTTCCGCAACCTTCGCACGAAGGGCAAGCTCACCCCCGCCGATGTCGACGGGACCGTCCGTGAGATCCGGCGCGCCCTGCTGGATGCCGACGTGGCGTTGGTCGTCGTCAAGGACTTCACGGCGAAGGTGCGCGAGCGCGCCCTCGGCGACGAGGTCAACCGGGCCCTCAACCCTGCCCAGCAGGTCGTGCAGATCGTGAACGAGGAGCTGGTCGCCATCCTCGGCGGACAGCAGCGCCGACTGCAGTTCGCCAAGAACCCGCCCACGGTCATCATGTTGGCCGGCCTCCAGGGCTCGGGAAAGACGACCTTCGCCGGCAAGCTTGCCCGGCAGCTGGAGAAGGACGGGCACACCCCGCTCCTCGTCGCCGCCGACCTCCAGCGTCCGAACGCCGTCAACCAGTTGCAGGTCGTCGCCGAACGTGCCGGCGCCGCGATCTACGCGCCCGAGCCGGGCAACGGCGTCGGCGACCCCGTGCGCGTCGCGCGCGAGGGCGTGGAGACCGCCCGGCGCCAGCAGCACGACGTGGTGATCATCGACACCGCCGGCCGGCTCGGTGTGGATGCCGAGCTGATGAAGCAGGCGGCGGACATCCGCACGGCGACCAACCCCGACGAGGTGCTCTTCGTCATCGACGCGATGATCGGACAGGATGCCGTCAACACGGCCAAGGCCTTCCAGGACGGCGTCGACTTCACCGGCGTGGTGCTGAGCAAGCTCGACGGCGACGCGCGCGGTGGCGCGGCACTCTCGGTGGCGTCCGTGACTGGTCGCCCGATCATCTACGCATCGACCGGCGAGAACCTCGAGGACCTGGAAGCGTTCCATCCCGATCGCATGGCCAGCCGCATCCTCGACCTCGGCGACATCCTGACGCTCATCGAGCAGGCGCAGCAGGCGTTCGACGAGGAGGAGGCACGCAAGGTCGCCGAGAAGCTCGCGACCGAGCAGTTCACCCTGGAGGACTTCCTCGAGCAGCTTCAGCAGATGAAGAAGATGGGCTCGATGAAGAAGATGCTCGGCATGCTTCCTGGCATGGGCCAGATGAAGCAGCAGCTCGAGAACTTCGACGACCGTGAGATCGATCGCACCGAAGCGATCATCCGCTCCATGACCCCCGGCGAGCGTCGCAACCCGAAGGTTCTCAACGGCTCGCGGCGACTTCGCATCGCGCGTGGATCGGGGATGACCGTCACCGACGTCAATCAGCTCGTGCAGCGCTTCGAGCAGGCCGCGAAGATGATGAAGACCGTCGCTCGCGGCGGTGTGCCCAACATCCCCGGGATGGGTCCGATGGGCGGCAAGCCCGGCGCGTCCAGCAAGCGCGGCAAGCAGAAGTCGCAGGCGGGCTCACGGTCGGGAAACCCCGCCAAGCGCGCCGCCGAGAACGCGGGACTCGCCGCCGCCCACACGGGCGCCCCGACGGGCTCGGGCTTCGGACTCGGTGCCGCCGCGACGCCGCCGAGCGAAGCCGATCTCGCCGAGATTCAGAAGCTGTTCGGCAAGAACTGAGCGTTCACAGGACGATTCCCGCATCGTCCAGTGCTGCCTCCACGGCGTCACTGAGGACGATCTGGCCGTCGCTGTTCGGGTGTTCGCCGTCCCACTGGAGCAGTTCCGGTCGGCCTCGCAGGGGTTGACCGAGAGAGAGGAACACACCGTCGTCGTCGGCGACGGCGCGTTGCAGCGCATCGCTGGACCACCCGATCGCGTCGGGCTCATCCCAATCCAAATGCCACAGCGTCGCGATCCCGATCAACTGCGCGTCCGGCAGTGCGGCGCGCAACTCGTCGACCGTCGCGCGCGTCGACGCGTCGATTTCGTCCTGCGAGGCGCCGCTGTCGTTGTCCGAGGACTGGATGAGCACGACCGCGGGGTGCAGGGCGATCGCCTGCTGAACGAGACCGGCATAGTCATCGCCGCAGTCGCCGGTGATCGTGAACCCCGCGCCACTGCATCCGAGGTTCACGATGTCCGCGCCCGTGTCGTGGGCGACCAGAGCCGGCCACGATTCGTCGGCGTCGAGACCGAGACCAGCCATGATCGAATCGCCGATCGTGACCACGACGCCGCCGCTGGCGCGCGGGGGCAGCGTCGCGGCGTCGACCGCGGCCACCGACAGTGAATCTGCCGGGGACGCGGGAACGCTCCGATCCGGCGCCGAGGCGCTGCATCCCGCCATGGTCACCACAGCGATGCCGGCGACGGCAACGCGAATCGCGATCATCGGGGGGAACCTGCGGGCGGACACCACGTCACTCTACGTCGGGCGGGATATGAAAGCCCTTTGTCCGAGACCTGCTCTTGTCGGGAGCCGATCGCGGCGCCGGGGCGAGCCCGACAGCCGCCCTCAGGGAAGGAGGGAGGCGAGATGTTCGTGCAGCGTCGGGCCCGCCCGGAACTCCCTGATCAGGTGGTGGACCACGGCGCGAAGATCTCCGTCGGCGGCATCGGCGACCAACAGCTGACGCGCCGAGCTGCCGCCCTCGTCGAGGATGGTCCCGACGCCGGCGAACTCGCGAGCGCAGTGCAGGTCGCCGGCGACGTCGGCCAGGGCATCGATCGTCTCGCGCAGGTGCTCCGACACGGGGCGCTGCGTGCCGTCCCTGTCGACGATGACCCGCGCCTGGGTACCGTAGCGCGCCGCGCGCCACTTGTTCTCCCGGACGAACCACGGCTGCAGCGTGGGCAGCTCGCGTCCGGCATCCAGCTCGCGCGAGAAGTGCTCGACGAGGACCTGGACCAGCGCGGCCACCGCTGCCAGCTCCGGCAGCGTGGACATGCCGTCGCATGCGCGCACCTCGATCGTGCCCCACTTCGGGGCCGGACGGATGTCCCATCGCACCTCGGTGGCGTCCTCCATCACACCCGTGCGCACCATGTCATCGAGGTACGCCTCGTACTGCGACCACTCCGTCAGCGGCCACGGCAGTCCGGCGGTGGGAAGCTGCTGGAACACGAGCGCGCGATTGGACGCGTACCCGGTACGCTCACCAGCCCAGAACGGACTCGACGCCGACAGTGCCTGGAGGTGGGGGAGGTACGCGGTGAGCGCTCCGATGATCGGGAAGAGCTTGTTGACGTCCTCGACACCCACGTGGACGTGGATACCCCAGATCATCATGTTTCGCCCCCACCACTGCGTGCGTTCGATGAGCTTGTGGTATCGGGTCTTGTCGGTGACGCTCTGCTCGTACCACTGCGCGAACGGGTGGCTGCCCGCGCAGAGCAGGGCAATGCCGCGCGGGTCGGTCGCGGTACGGATCTCGGCGATCGCGTCGGCGATGTCGTCGATGACCGCCGCCACGGTGTCGCCGACACCGCTGGTCACCTCGATCGTGTTGGTCAGCAGCTCGCCCGTGATCGTGTGACGCTCGAGGGCGGCTCCGCCGCCGACGGCTGCAAGGATCTCCGGAGCGCGCGGGACGAGATCACCGGTGCGCTCGTCGGCGAGCATCAGCTCCCATTCGACGCCGACAGAGGAACGGCGGGATGTCGCGAAGGGCACCGTCATGGGCACAGTCTGACACGCCAACAGCGATGGTTCGCGGCATCCGTCACGATCTGGCAAAATAGGACGCTGGACCGTTCGCTCGACCCTCTATCCGGCGAACACGTCCACCCTAGAGCCTCCGCCGGGTGTGCACCCCACAGCCCGAGCGTCGTTCATCACCTCACAACAGCATTCAGGAGAATTGTGGCTGTCAAGATTCGTCTCAAGCGCCTCGGCAAGATCCGCGCCCCCTACTACCGCATCGTCGTCGCCGACTCGCGCACCAAGCGCGACGGTCGCGTGATCGAGGAGATCGGCAAGTACCACCCGACCGAGGAGCCCTCGTTCATCGAGGTCGACTCCGAGCGTGCGCAGTACTGGCTTTCGGTCGGCGCTCAGCCCACCGAGCAGGTCGCCGCGCTGCTCAAGCTCACCGGTGACTGGGGCCGCTTCAAGGGCGACGCCAACGCCGTGTCCACCGTGAAGACGGCGGCGACCAAGGAAGAGTTCCAGGTCGACGCCGCCAAGAAGTCGGTCATCAAGCCCAAGGCGGAGAAGAAGGCTGAAGAGCCCGCCGCCGAGGCTGCCGAGGTCGAGGCTCCGGCCGAGGCTGAGTCGACCGACGCAGAGTAAGTCCGTTGCTCTCCGCCGCGCTCGAACACCTCGTCAAGGGGATCGTCGATCACCCTGACGATGTCACCATCCGTTCCTCTTCGTCGCCGCGAGGCGACGTCCTCGAGGTGCGCGTGCACCCCGATGATCGAGGTCGGGTGATCGGGCGCGGCGGACGCACGGCCAAGGCCCTGCGGACGCTCGTGTTGGCCCTGGCCGACGGCGCACGCGTGCGTGTCGATGTCGCGGACGACTGAGATGGCTGCTGCAGGACCAGCGCGCACCCAACTGCGCGTCGGGCGTCTCGTGAAGGCCCATGGCCTGAAGGGCGCCTTCAAGCTCGAGCTCTACACCGACGATCCCGACGGCCGTTTCGTGCCCGGAGCTGTCTTCACGCTTCAGGTGCCGGAATCGTCGCCGTGGCACGGCAAGACCGTCACCGTGCGCGAGTTCCGGTGGATGAACTCCCACCCGGTCGTCTTCTTCGACGACGTCGACGACCGCACCGCGGCGGAGAGCATGGTGCGCGCCATCCTCTGGGTCGATCAGGACGAGAGCCCCTCCGCGGAGGAGGACGCCTGGTACGACCACCAGCTGGTGGGCCTCACCGTACTGCGAGATGGCACCGATGTCGGCCGCGTCGTTCGCGTCGACCACCTTCCTGCGCAGGATCTCCTCGTCGTTCGCACGCACGAAGCGCATGCCGAGATCCTCGTCCCCTTCGTCTCGGCCATCGTGCCCGACGTCGATGTCGCCGCGGGAACCGTGACCGTCACCCCGCCCGCCGGACTCTTCGAGGAGCTGCCCGGCGATGGCGACGATCGTGAGCCGTCGACGTCGGATGAGGATGACGACGACGCGGATGCCGCAGCCGTCGACTCCGAGGTCTGACGTGCGGATCGACGTCGTCACGATCTTTCCCGCATTCTTCGACGTCCTGGAGGTCTCGCTCCTGGGGCGCGCCCGCGATGCGGGCATCCTCGACGTGCGTGTCCACGACCTGCGGGACTTCACGCATGACCGCCATCGCACGGTCGACGACACACCGTACGGCGGGGGCGCGGGCATGGTGATGAAGCCCGAACCTTGGGGGCAGGCGCTGGACGCCATCGCCGCAGACGCCACCGGGCCGCTTCGGTTCGTCTTTCCCTCGCCCGCGGGTGCGGTCTTCACGCAGTCGGCGGCGCGCTCCTGGGCGTCCAGCGGAGAGCATCTCGTCTTCGGATGCGGCCGCTACGAAGGCATCGACGAGCGGGTGTTCTCGTACGCGGCGACTCTGGGCGAGGTCAGTCTGACCAGCATCGGAGACTACGTCCTCAACGGCGGCGAGGTGGCGGCGATGGCGATGATCGAGGCCGTCGGCCGCCTGATTCCCGGCGTCGTCGGCAATCCCGAGAGCCTCGTCGAGGAGTCCCACGAAGACGGCCTGCTGGAGTACCCCTCCTTCACGAAGCCCGCGGCGTGGCGCGGCTACGACGTTCCGGACGTGTTGCTCTCGGGCCATCACGGCCGTGTCGCCGACTGGCGCCGAGAGCAGCAGATCGAGCGCACCCGCGCGAGACGGCCGGATCTTCTCCCGGACTGACCGCGTCCCCACCGGCGGCCGCGCCGCCACCGGCGGCCTCAGTCGACGCCGAGGAACGAGCGATCGGTGAGGATGATCGGACCGTCGGCGGTGATCGCGACGGTGTGCTCGGCGTGCGCGCCGCGTGAGCCGTCGGCACTGCGCAGCGTCCAGCCGTCAGGATCGGTGACGAGCTCGTCGGTGGTCTGCAGGAACCAGGGTTCGAGGGCCAGCACGAGACCCGGACGCAGGGGGTAGCCGCGACCCGGCTTGCCGTCGTTGGGGACGTGCGGGTCGCCGTGCATCGTGCGTCCGACGCCGTGGCCGCCGAAGTCGGTGTTGATCTGGTATCCGTCGGCGTGCGCGACCTCGGCGATGGCGTGCGAGATGTCCCCGATCCGCCCCTCCGTGGTGGCGGCGCCGATCGCGGCATCCAGGGCACGCTGTGTCGTGTCGATGAGGGCGAGGTCCTCGTCGCGAGGCGTCCCGACGATGAACGAGACGGCCGAGTCGGCGACCCAGCCGTCGACGGCGACGGCGAAGTCCAACGTCACCAGGTCGCCGTCGCGCAGCGCGTAGTCGTGCGGCAGGCCGTGCAGGACGGCATCGTTGACCGATGTGCAGATCACCTTTCCGAAGGGGCTCGCGCCGAACGACGGGTGGTAGTCGAGGTAGCAGGACTCGGCGCCGGCCCGGCGGATCAGATCGTGCGCACGACGATCGATGGCCAGCAGATTCGTGCCGACCTTCGTCTCATCCCGTAGCGTCGCCAGAGTTTCTGCGACGAAACGCCCCGCGGGACGCATCGCCTCGATCTCGGCGGGAGTGCGCAACTCGATCATCGTGATCCTTTCGTCAGGATCCATTCTGTCTGACCGGCGTAGCATCGAAGGTATGTGGTTGCGTCAGACGTTCTTCCGGTGGCTGATTCCGGCGGCGTTCGTGCTGCCGTTGTGGCTCGTCGTCGGATGGATCGTCTTCGGCGCCAGTCCCTGGGCGCTGCTGTGGGTTCTCCTGTCGGCACCGATCGTCTTCGTCTGGCAGTTGATTCTCGCCCTGCTCGTACGCGCCCGCGGCACCGTCCGCGCCGAGCGCGCGGTCTCGTGGACGGATGCCGGGATCATCGGCGCCTGGCACCTGCTGGTGGTGGCGCTCGGCATCTTCGACAGTCGGTGGTGGTGGCCCGCGTTGGCGGTGGCCGTCATCCTCGGTGTCGTGGCGCTGTCCTCGTCGCTGCGCCAGCTGTGGCGTGAGACGGGTCCGCGCGTGTCCATTCTGCGCACCGCGAGTGGCGTCGGCTATGTGGCGCCGCCTCGCCCACAGCCCACCAGCGCCTCGAGCCCCGAGGAGATCATCGTCATCCGAGAGAACACGCCACCGGGCTCGTGACGCGTCGGTTTTGACGCGCTCGGCATCCATGGCAGAATGGATGTTTGTGCCCTGAACAGGCTCTGCCTCAGGGGAGCACGGCGCCGGCAACGGATGCCTCGGGCACACGCCACCTTTTTCCATCCCCATCTCGCGATCGACCTGTGGCGGTCGCAGGAAGTGACGATCATGCAGATTCTCGACGCCGTCGACGCGGCTTCGCTGCGCAGCGACATCCCCGTCTTCGCCCCCGGCGACACCGTCAAGGTGCACGTCAACATCACCGAGGGCAACCGTTCCCGTATCCAGGTCTTCCAGGGCGTCGTCATCGGCCGCTCGGGAGACGGTGTGCGCGAGACCTTCACGGTCCGCAAGATCAGCTTCCAGGTGGGCGTGGAGCGTACGTTCCCGGTGCACAGCCCGGTGATCGACCACATCGAGGTCGTCACCCGTGGCGACGTGCGCCGCGCGAAGCTGTACTACCTGCGCAACCTCCGCGGCAAGAAGGCCAAGATCAAGGAAAAGCGCGACCGCTGACGCGCTGTCACGACAGATGCCCCGGACCCCGCGGTCCGGGGCATCTGTCGTCTGCACGCCGCGCGGCATCCGGTGAGGCGCGCACGCGGCACACAGCCCGCATGTGCGACCCTTGAGAGGCGGCACAGACGGGTGCCGGGAGCGAAGAAAGACAGGCATGAGCTCGGACAACACCACGGCCCCGGATACGGTGCTTCCCTCCCGTCAGCGTCGACGCCGCGGCGTCTGGCTGCTTCTGCGCGACGTGTTCGTCATCGTGTTGATCGCGGTCGTCGTGTCGTTCGTGATCAAGACCTTCCTGGTGCGTTCCTTCTACATCCCGTCGGGCTCGATGGAACAGACGCTGCTCATCAAGGACCGCATCCTCGTCGATGAGCTCACGCCGCGTTTCGGCGGTTATCAGCGCGGCGACGTCGTCGTGTTCCGTGATCCCGGCGGATGGCTGCCGCCGGCGCCGGCCACCCCGGCGCAGCCGCCCCTGACCGAGGCCGCCGACTGGCTGCTCTCGCTCGTCGGCATCACCGCCTCGGACAGCGACGAGCACCTCATCAAGCGCATCATCGGTGTGGGTGGCGATCACGTCGTGTGCTGCAACGCGATCGGTCAGGTCACCGTCAACGGAACACCGATCGATGAGACCCCCTACCTGAATCTGTCTCCCGGTCAGAGCGCGCCGCAGCCCGTCCCGTTCGATGTCGTCGTGCCGCAGAACTCGCTGTGGGTGATGGGGGACAACCGCGACCACTCCCGCGACTCTCGGTACAACATGGACCAGCCCAACAAGGGATTCGTTCCTTTGGACAACGTCGTCGGGCGCGCCTTCCTCATCACCTGGCCGTTCGACCGCTTCGGCACGATCGACGGGCACCATGCCGTCTTCGCGGGGGTGCCGGCCCCCGGCGCCGGATGAGTGTCGTCACGCCGCGGCTGACCGTCGAGCGGCGCCTGCTGCGCGAACACGAGATCGTCATCGCGTGCGACGAGGTCGGCCGGGGTGCGCTCGCGGGCCCCGTCGCCGTCGGAGCCGCGGCACTCGGACCGGCGGCGGCCCGACGGCGGATTCCGGAGGGGCTGCGCGACTCGAAGCTCGTGGCCGCGCATCGTCGGCACGATGTCGCCGCACGAGCAGCCGCCTGGGTCGACGCCTCCGCGGTCGGCTGGGCGAGTTCCGCCGAGATCGACGAGGTCGGAATCATGCGGGCGCTGGGCCTGGCGGCGCTGCGTGCACTCGGCGAGCTACGCGCACAGGGCTTCGTCCCCGACGATGCGATCGTCATTCTCGACGGCAATCACGACTACATCACCGCCGCAGGCGGGTCGGGTCTGCGCGTGCAGCCGATCATCAAAGCCGACCGCGACTGCGCATCGGCCGCCGCCGCCTCGGTCGTGGCGAAGGTCGCCCGCGACGACCTGATGATGCGCCTGCACGAGGAGCACCCGGTCTATCTCTGGGAGCGCAACAAGGGCTACGCCAGCCTCGAGCACCGCAGCGCGATCCGTTCGCACGGTCTGAGCCCCCATCACCGGGCGTCGTGGGCCATCGCCGACGCTCCCACACTGTTCTGAGCGGATGCCGCGGCATCCGCTCGGCTCCTCCGGCCGCATAGGATGGGACCACCATGGACGACGAGGGCTTTGACGACTACGACCGCGAACTCGAGCTGGCGCTGTACAAGGAGTATCGCGATGTCGTGTCGCAGTTCGCTTACGTGATCGAGACGGAGCGACGCTTCTACCTCGCGAACGACGTGAACGTCGTGCGTCGCGACACCGAGCACGACTTCTACTTCGAGATCTCGATGACCGACGTCTGGGTGTGGGACATCTACCGCGCGGACCGCTTCGTGAAGTCGGTGCGCGTGCTCACGTTCAAGGACGTGAACGTCGAGGAGATGCAGCGCAGGGACTTCCAGCTTCCTGACGAGCTCGCCCTCGACTCCTGACCTCTCCACCTGCACGTCGACTCTTCCTCCCCACCGAGCCGTTGAGCGGGCCTGTCCACCGACGGGCTGACATGCCGCGACGCGCGGTCGAAGCGGGGGCACGCTCTCTTCCATGGCAGCCAAGGACGAGCGTGGACGGTCGGGGGAGCAGAGAGCGGCGCAGTATCTGAGCGAGTCGGGGTACACGATCCTCGCCCGCAACTGGCGTTGCGCGTTCGGAGAGATCGACATCGTCGCCCTGCGCGGCGAGGAGGTCGTCATCGTCGAGGTGAAGTCCCGACGTTCCGACGCGTACGGGCACCCGTTCGAGGCCGTCGATGCGCAAAAGCGCACCCGTCTGTGGCGTCTGTCCACGGCGTGGGCGGCGGCGCACCCCGCCGCCGCCCGTGGTCGCCGCCTCCGCGTCGACATCATCGGTGTCACGGGCGGCGACACCGCCACGGCGCGCATCGAGCACCTCGAGGATGTGCGATGACGGTCGGCAGGACGTGGGCGGTGGTGCTCACGGGGCTGCACGGCGATCTCATCGAGGTCGAGGCGGACCTGTCGAGTCAGACGCCGGCCTTCGTCATCATCGGGCTCGCCGACAAGGCGATCGGCGAGGCGCATCAACGGGTGCACAACGCTTGCGCCAACAGCGAGCTGCCGCTGCCGCGGCGCAAACTCACCGTGAACCTCTCACCGGCGAATCTTCCCAAACAGGGCTCCGCCCTCGATGTCGCGATCGCGATCGCCGCGCTCGCGACCGAGCACGCCCTCGATCGCGACTCGCTCGCGCAGACGGCGCACATCGGTGAACTCGGACTCGACGGCCGACTGCGGCCCGTCCCCGGCGTGCTGCCGGCGGTGGTGGCCGCGGCCCGGATGGGAATCCGCAAGGCGGTCGTACCCTTCGCGAACCGGGAGGAGGCCGCCCTCGTCGAAGGAGTCGAGGTACTGGGGGCCGTCAGCCTCCGCGACGTGGCACGCTGGCACGGCCTCGACGTGGACGAGGTGCCACTCGAACCCGTTCCGCACCCGGCCGCGGGCGGTGCTCGTGCCCACGCCGACGTTCCCGATCTCGTCGACGTCATCGGGCAGGCTGACGCCGTCGACGCACTCACGGTGGCCGCCGCGGGTGCACACCACCTCTTGATGAGCGGCCCGCCCGGAGCCGGCAAGACGATGCTGGCGCGGCGACTGCCCGGCATCCTTCCCGGCCTCGACGACGAGGATGCCGTGCAGGCCGCGTCGCTGCGGTCGCTGGCCGGCGAACCCGTCGACTCACTGTGTCGCACGCCTCCCTTCGAGGCACCTCATCACAGCGCGAGCGCGACGGCGTTGATCGGAGGCGGAAGTCGCGCCGTGCGCCCGGGCGCCATCGCCCGCGCGAGCGGGGGCGTCCTGTTTCTCGATGAGGCCGGCGAGTTCGCCCCGCACGCGCTGGACGCGCTGCGCCAACCACTGGAGTCCGGCATGATCGAGATCCACCGGGCCGGCTTTCGTGCGGTGTTTCCGGCGCGGTTCCAGCTGGTTCTCGCAACGAACCCCTGCCCGTGCGGCAACTACGGCGTGCCGGCCGCTGAGTGCACGTGTCCCTCGCTGGCGATTCGGCGCTACCTCGGCAAGCTCTCAGGGCCGCTCCGCGACCGCATCGACATCGAACTGGGACTGCGGCGCGTGTCGAGCGCGCAGCCGGGGACGGCGGCCGGGGCCACGACGTCGGCGCAGGTCCGGGAACAGGTCAGTGCCGCGCGCGAACGCGCCCGCCATCGCCTCCGTTCCACTCCGTGGGCCACGAACGCCCAGGCGTCCGGTCCCTGGCTGCGCAACGGTCCTCTCGCCCCGGATGCCGACATCCGTCGTCCGCTGGACGCCGCTCTGCAACGCGGATCGCTCACGCTGCGCGGCTACGACCGCGTGCTGCGAGTGGCCTGGTCGGTCGCTGATCTCGCCGGTCACGATCGGTTGCGCGCGGCCGATATCGGACGGGCGCTGTACCTCAAGAAGGGTGTGGGCTCGTGAGCCTCGTGCCTGACGCCGGTGCCTCCCGCACGGCCCTTCGCGGGCTGGTCGGTGACGGGCTCTCCGACGACGAGGCGCGCACCGCATACGCCGCAGCGATCTGGTCGACGCTCGTCGAGCCGGGCGACGGGACGGCCGGTGCGCTGATCGCGCACTACGGCGCCGCCGAGGCGCTGGAGCGTGTCGTGGGCGAAGGCACATCGGGCCTCGCCGGTGGTGCCGGCGTGACCGAGGAGGATGTCCGTGCTGCGCGCGCCCGATGGCTGCCCCGCCGTGGCGACGTCGACCGTGTCCTGGCAGCCGCTCGCCGAGCGGGAGCTCGGCTCCTCGTACCGGGCGAGGAGGTCTGGCCGCGCGCGCTCGATGACCTGGGCGTGCACGCACCCGTCTGTCTGTGGGCTCGGGGCGACGTCGGCGCGCTGTCGAGTTCTGCCACGCTGGCGCTCGTCGGCGCGCGGGCCGCGACGGCGTACGGCACGCACGTCGTGACGGAGCTCGCCGCGGACTCTGCGGCGAGGGGGGTCGTCGTGGTCTCCGGGGCGGCCTACGGCATCGACGGAGCGGCACACCGCGGCGCGTTGCGCGCCGACGGCACAACGGTCGCCGTGCTGGCCGGCGGAGTGGACCGGCCCTACCCGGCCGGTCACGATGACCTGATCGCGGCGATCGCGAAGTCGGGGCTGGTGCTCGCCGAAGTGCCCTGCGGCACAGCGCCGACCAAGTGGCGCTTCCTCGCGCGCAACAGGGTGATCGCAGCGTTGGCGGGTGCGACGATCGTCGTCGAGGCTGCCCACCGGAGTGGGGCATTGAACACCGCTCACCATGCCGCCGCGCTCGGACGCGCCCTCGGCGCCGTTCCAGGGCCTGTGACCAGCGCCGCATCCGCCGGCTGCCACCGGCTCCTGCGCGAGGCGGACGCGGTCTGTGTGACCTCCGCCGCCGATGCCTGGGAGCTCTTGGGGATCTCTGGCGACACAGCCGACGAGCCTGATCCCGGCGACGGCGGGCGTACCGATGAGCGCACGCGAGTACTGGACGCGCTGAGCGGTCGTCGGGCGCGCGCGACCACGGAGGTCGCGCGCCTGTCGGGCCTCTCCGTCGCCGAGGCGAGCGGGATCCTTGCGCTCCTCGAACTGGATGGACGTGTCGAGCGCAGCGGCGACGGATGGCGACGCCGGTCGGAGCCGCGACCCGCGCGACTGTGGTGACGAGCGGTGCCATGCGAACCGCGGTGCGAGCCACGCACTGCGGTGTGCCGCCCGCCGCGCACCCTCGAGACGAGGGATGCTGGTCTGGTGAGACTCTCCGAAGCAGCCGACGCCTACGCGCGCGAGCTCGCGGACGTACGGCGGCTGTCCGCGGCGACGGTGCGCGCCTACGCGGGGGATCTGCGCGATCTCGTCGCGGTGATCGGAGACCGCGATCTGGCGGATGTCGATCTGGAGCATCTGCGGGAATGGCTGTGGACCGCGACACGACGCGGCGACGCACGGGCGACACTCGCGCGGCGCACAGCAGCCGTGCGCGGCTTCTTCGCGTGGGCTCGGCAGACGGCGCGCCTCGAGGTCGACCCTGCGCTGCGACTGGTGGCCCCGCGCCGGGGGCGCTCCTTGCCGAAGGTGGCGACCGCGCCCGCCATGACCGCGGTGCTGACGGATGCCGAGACGCGCGCGCACGGCGGCGATGCCATCGCGTTGAGAGACGCCGCGCTCGTCGAACTTCTCTACGCCTCCGCTCTTCGCGTGTCCGAACTCTGCGGGACGGATGTCGACGACATCGATCGCGAGCGCCGCACGGTCCGTGTCGTGGGTAAGGGCAGCAAGGAGCGTGTCGTGCCATACGGCGCTCCTGCCGCTCACGCTCTCGACGCCTATCTGGCGCGCGGTCGTTCCGTGCTCGTGGGACGCGGCTCCGGAACGGCGGCGCTGTTCGTCGGAGCCCGCGGCGCACGGCTGGGCGCGCGTTCCGCCTACGACGTCGTCTCGCGCGTCGTCTCCCCGACGGTCGGGCAGAGCGTCGGTCCTCACACGCTGCGCCACTCCGCAGCCACTCATCTGCTCGACGGCGGCGCCGACCTGCGCACCGTGCAGGAGATGCTCGGTCATGCCAGCCTCGGAACGACCCAGATCTACACACATGTCTCGGCGGAGCGACTGGCGGCCGCCTACCGACAGGCGCATCCTCGCGCGTGAGTGCGCCGCGGGCCTGCTCTCGTGAAGACCCGCGCGCCCGCTGTCGATGCCGCCGTCATCGCGGTGTCTGTGCTCACCGGCTGTCCAGATGAGGCCGCCAGGGGCGCCGGCCACACCTATCCCGGCTGTTGAGCGGGCTCGCAGCACGGAAGCAGTACGGCCCGCGGCACCTCGCCCAGCAGCCGCAGCGGATTGAGATAGACGTCGTCTCTCCGCGCTCCCAGGTGGATCTCGCCGGGCGCCGTGTGACCGCCCGTCGCCACGGTGCCCACCAGTTCACCCCGTTGCACACTCGTCCCCACCGGCACGGTCGCGCTGACGGGCTCCATCGTCGAGACCAGTCCATCGCCGTGGTCGATTGTGATCAGCGGTCGATCGACGACGACTCCGGCGAAGGCGACGACGCCGTCGTCGGGAGCCCGTACGTCCGCACCGACCGCGCTGGCCAGATCGATGCCCCGGTGTCCGGGGCCGTACGCATGAGCGGGCGCTCGGTAGGCGACCGTGATGCGCGGCGGCGAGACCGGCCACGACCACCGCGCAGACGCCGCGTCGGCGGACCCACTCGCCGGCCGCAGCTCATGCCCGTCCGCCCCGGCGGCACCGGATGCACCGGAGACGACGGCGAGGGTCACCGCCAGCACCGGGCCTGCCACCCGGATCACGCGTTTCACCATGCGACGTCGTCGATCTGCGTTCATCGCTCCACCCTCGCGGCCGCCTCCCACCCACGGCGGCCGCGACCGGCATCTGTGGGCGGCCGACGTCAGCGAGCGTCGGGGGAGGAGGCGCTGCGGCTGATACACTGGCTGAGCACCCCGCTGGTCGGGGTGACTCCGCGTGCCCACAGCGGCCCCGTCCCCGGACGGATTCCGCGGCATCCACACCTCGAGGTCTCACCGCGACAGCGGTGAGCGGGTGTGCGCCGGGCACCAGGCGCTCGGGCCGATCGGCCCACGCGATCAACCCAAAGAGAAGGAGAACGGCCATGGCCGTCGTCACCATTCGCCAGCTGCTCGACAGCGGCGTCCACTTCGGACACCAGACCCGCCGGTGGAACCCGAAGGTCAAGCGCTTCATCCTGACGGAGCGCTCCGGCATCCACATCATCGACCTGCAGCAGTCGCTGGGGTACATCGACAAGGCGTACGAGTACGTCCGCGAGACGGTCGCGCACGGCGGCACCATCCTGTTCGTCGGCACCAAGAAGCAGGCGCAGGAAGTCATCGCCGAGCAGGCCACGCGCGTCGGCCAGCCGTACGTCAACCAGCGCTGGCTCGGTGGCCTCCTGACCAACTTCTCGACGGTCAGCAAGCGCCTCGCCCGCATGAAGGAGCTCGAGGAGCTCAACTTCGAGAACCCCGCCGACAGCGGCTTCACCAAGAAGGAGCTCCTGCTGAAGAAGCGCGAGCTCGACAAGCTGCACAAGTCGCTCGGCGGTATCCGCAACCTCACCAAGACGCCCTCGGCGATCTGGATCGTCGACGCCAAGCGCGAGCACCTCGCCGTCAGCGAGGCGCAGAAGCTCGGCATCCCCGTGATCGGCATCCTCGACACGAACGCCGACCCCGACGAGTTCCAGTTCCCGATCCCGGGCAACGACGACGCGATCCGCTCGGTGGGCCTGCTCACGCGCATCATCGCCGACGCCGCCGCGGAGGGCCTCATCCAGCGTCACCAGCCGACCGACGAGTCCGCCGACGCCGAGCCCCTCGCCGACTGGGAGCGCGAGCTGCTCGAGACGCCCGTCGTCACCGACGTCGCCGAGGTCGAGACCATCGCCACCGAGTCGGCCGCCGATGTCGCGGGCGCCGAGGCCAAGGCCGAGGGCGACGCCGCAGCGACCGCTGCCGAGTAAGACCACTTCGCCGGTGCGGGGCCGCTCCTGACGGGCGGCTTCGCACCGGCATCCCACGAGAACTCACGACACGCAAGGAGCCACCACCCATGGCAAACTTCACCATCGCCGACATCAAGGCCCTGCGCGAGCAGCTCGGCACGGGCATGGTCGACACCAAGAAGGCGCTCGAGGAGGCCGACGGCGACCTCGAGAAGGCCGTCGAGATCCTCCGCCTCAAGGGCGCGAAGGGCAACGCGAAGCGTGCCGACCGCTCCACCAGCGAGGGCCTCGTCGCCGCTGCCCTCAACGACGGCAAGGTCACCATCCTCGAGCTGAACACCGAGACCGACTTCGTCGCCAAGAACGAGCGCTTCATCGCTCTCGCCGACCAGGTGCTCGCGGCCGCCGCCGCCGTCAGCGCCGACTCCGTCGAGGCCGCGCTGGCCGCGGATGCCGAGGGCAAGACGGTCGCCGAGCTCATTTCCGATGAGGCAGCGATCATCGGTGAGAAGGTCGAGCTGCGTCGCGTGCGCACGATCTCGGGTGACAAGTTCGAGATCTACCTGCACAAGACGAGCAAGGACCTTCCGCCGCAGGTGGGCGTCGTGCTCGCCTACACCGGTGACGACGCCGAGACCGCGCGCTCGATCGCGCAGCACATCTCGTTCGCCAACCCGACCTACCTCTCGCGCGAGGACGTCCCGGCCGAAGAGGTCGAGAAGGAGCGCGAGATCGTCACGGAGATCTCCCGCAACGAGGGCAAGCCGGAGGCGGCGCTGCCGAAGATCGTCGAAGGCCGCGTGAACGCGTTCTTCAAGCAGGTCGCTCTGCTGGATCAGGACTACGCGAAGGACAACAAGCTGTCCGTCGCCAAGGTCGCCGGCGACGCTGGCATCACGATCACCGACTTCGCCCGCTTCAAGGTCGGCGCGTAAGTCGCGTCAAGGGGTCCGCATTCACCGAATGCGGACCCCTTTTCCATGCCCCGCCTTCGATAGTCTGCATCTCGACGAGAGGAACCCCCGTGACCGATGAGAACACCGGACGCCGTCGCGTCCTCCTGAAGCTGTCCGGGGAGGCCTTCGGAGGAGGCCAGCTCGGTGTCAACCCCGACGTCGTCGGTCAGATCGCACGCGAGATCGCCGCGGCGGTCGACCGGGTGGAGATCGCCATCGTGGTGGGCGGTGGCAACTTCTTCCGCGGAGCGGAACTGAGCCAGCGCGGCATGGACCGCGGGCGCGCCGACTACATGGGCATGCTCGGCACCGTGATGAACGCGCTCGCGCTGCAGGACTTCCTCGAGCAGGCCGGCGCTGCCACACGTGTGCAGTCGGCCATCTCGATGACTCAGGTCGCAGAGCCCTACATCCCGCGTCGCGCCGAGCGGCACATGGAGAAGGGCCGCGTGGTCATCTTCGGCGCCGGCGCCGGTTTGCCCTACTTCTCGACCGACACGGTCGCCGCGCAGCGCGCTCTCGAGATCGGCGCGGACGAGGTCCTGGTCGCCAAGAACGGCGTCGACGGCGTCTACACGGCTGACCCCAAGACGAACCCGGATGCCGTCCGGATCGACACCATCACGTATCGCGACGCCCTCCAGCGGGGCCTGAAAGTCGTGGACTCCACGGCGTTCAGCCTGTGCATGGACAACGGCATCGACATGCGTGTCTTCGGCATGGAACCCGCGGGCAACGTCACGCGCGCGCTCCTGGGCGAATCCATCGGCACGCTCGTCACCGTCTGAGCCGCTCAAGGCTGCGCACTAGACTTTTCCCTGACGTACCGAACGAATGGAGTGACCGTGATCGCCGAGATCCTGGCCGACACGTCCGCCCGCATGGACCGCGCCGTGGAGGCTGCGAAGGATGACTTCGCGACCGTGCGCACGGGTCGTGCAAACCCCCAGCTCTTCCAGAAGATCCTGGTCGACTACTACGGTTCCCCGACCCCGCTCGCCCAGCTGGCATCCCTGAACACGCCGGAAGCGCGCACGCTGGTCGTGACGCCCTATGACAAGTCCGCTCTCAAAGCGATCGAGCAGGCGATCCGCGACATGCCGAACCTGGGCGCGAACCCGTCCAACGACGGCAACATCGTGCGTGTGTCGATGCCGGAACTGACGGCCGAGCGTCGCAAGGAGTACGTGAAGCTCGTTCGCACCAAGGGAGAAGACGCCAAGGTGCACCTCCGCGGCATCCGTCGAAAGGCGAAGGACGAGCTCGACGCGCTCAAGAGCGAGGTCGGCGAAGACGATCTCGTGCGTGCCGAGAAGGAGCTGGACGCCGTCACGCGCAGCCACGTCGACGAGATCGACGAGGCGCTCAAGCGCAAAGAAGCCGAGCTTCTCGAGGTCTGAGGACGTGCCGACCACCGACTCGCCGGGAGATGCCGAGCTCGGAGGCGCTCCGGACCCGGAGGGGGACCGCGCGCGCTCCGCCAGCTCGGCGAGCTTCCAGGCTCACGTGCGCGCCGCGCGCACCGAGATCGAGCACCAGATGGACCGGGCTCGCGCCGACTTCGAGGAAGTCACCGACCGCATCAATGCGCGCACCGGTCGCAATCTTCTGATGGCGATCCTCATCGGGTTGGCGGTCGGAGCCGTGGTGCTGGGCTCGTTGCTGTTCATCAAGTGGCTCTTCCTCGTGTTCGCGGTGCCGGTGTGTCTGCTCGGCGTGTTCGAGTTCAGCCGGGCGCTGCAGACCGCCGGCCGGCGCGTCGATGTGTGGCCGCAGATCGTCGCCGGCGCGGTCATCATGCTCTCCGCTTTCTTCGCGGGTCACCTGACGCATTGGGCGCTGACCTTCGGGGCCGTGACCGCGGTGATCGTGTGGCGGCTGCTCGCGCAGATGGTCGCTCGCGACGGGCGTCGATACGGCGAGGTCCTCGGCGATGTGCTGATCGCCGGCTTCCTCCCGCTGTACGTCCCGTTCCTGGCGAGTCTCGCGCTCGTCCTGCTGCGCCAGGACCAGGGTGAGTACTGGGTACTCGGCATGCTGATCGCCGTGGTCGCGACGGACACCGGGGCCTACGCGTCCGGGCTCGCGTTCGGCTCGCACCCGATGGCGCCGCGGATCAGCCCGAAGAAGACATGGGAGGGGTTCGCTGGAGGAGCCCTGGCGACTCTCATCGCCTCCGTCCTGTGGGCACTGTTCGTCCTCGGCATCCCCTGGTGGGCCGGCGTGGTCTTCGGGCTGCTCATCTTGGGGTGTGCGACCGTCGGTGACCTCGGCGAGTCGATGATCAAGCGCGATCTGGGCATCAAGGACATGAGTTCATGGCTGCCGGGTCACGGGGGCGTGCTTGATCGGCTGGACTCGATCCTGCCCTCGGCTGCCGCCGCTCTCGCTCTCTATTTCCTCTTCTCTCCTCTGGTGGTCTCATGAACGACGCCCCCGCGACGAGCGCGCCGCCGTTCCCGCTGACGTCCGGCCGCACGCGCGGCTATCGTCCCGACGCCGTCGACGATTTCCTGGCCCGCGCCCGCGCGGCGTTCGAGTCGGGGCAGTCGACAGAGATCGATGCGTCCGCCGTCCGCACGGTCGCGTTTCCGCTCGTGCGGCGCGGATACCAGGTGGTCGCGGTCGATGCTGCTCTCAGCCGCATCGAAGACGCGTTCGCCGCCCGCGAACGCGAACAGGCACTGTCTCGTCGCGGCGCACGAGCATGGGTGGGACAGTCGCGCAAGCTGGCCCAGGAGGTGCTGGATCGCCTCACCCGCCCCAAGGGCCGTCGCTTCCGCCGCGTCGGAATGCTGCGCTTCGGCTACCGGGTCGACGAGGTCGATCTGGTCGCCGACAAGATCGCACGCTTCCTCGAGAGCGGCGAACCGGTGACCGTCGACCAGGTGCGTTCGGTCGCTTTCCGGATGCAGCGGCGGGGCTACAGCGAGGCGCAGGTGGACGCTGTCCTGGACGCCACCGTCGAGGTCATGCTCGCCGTCGTCTGATCAGGACAGCCTGGCGGGCTCGGAGCAGCGCGCTAGAATCGGAGGACTGTGACTGCCGACGCCGAATCGACGCCCGCCCGCGTCGATGTTCCCGAGACGCGCGCCGCACGGAGAAATCAGGTTTCCCCGCGTCGCGTGCGTCCGCCTGCCCCCACGGCGAAGTGGTCGCGACGGCGCGGAGCCATGAGCGGATTCGCCGTGCTGGCCGTTCTCGGATTCGGCGTCGCGTACATCGGACCGATGACGGCCACGAGCCCGCGCGCCCAGGCCGCCGAGGTCGCCCCCATTTCTCTTTACGCGTCGACGATCGCCAACGCCCAGGCGTACCTCGCGGCATCCGATCAGACAGTCGGCCTCGGACGCGACGGCGTCGTGTACAGCGTCTACGTCACGCCCAAGCCCACGCCGACGCCCACGCCGTCGGCAGCGAAGGGATCGTCGACGTCGAGCTCGTCGTGGTCGCCCCCGTTCGTGGCCCCCGACCCGGGCACGGCACAGTCCATCGCGTACGGAATGGTCCAGCAGCGCGGCTGGGGCGACGACGAGTTCGCCTGCCTGGTCGCCCTGTGGAACAAGGAGTCCGGATGGCGTGTGGGCGCCTACAACGCGGGAAGCGGCGCTTACGGCATCCCGCAGGCGCTTCCGGGAAGCAAGATGGCGTCGGCGGGCTCAGACTGGGAGACCAATCCTGCAACGCAGATCGCCTGGGGCCTCGGCTACATCGGGGGACGCTACAGCAGCCCGTGCGGGGCGTGGTCGCACTCACAGTCCACGGGGTGGTATTGAGCACATGCCGCGCGCGAACCGACGGCAGCCCTCACCAGCCGACGATTCGTTCGATCGGCTGTTGAGCGGCTGGAAGCGTACCGAGACCCGGCGGGGCGCCGAGTGGACCGTGCAACCGGTCAGTGCCGTCCAGGCGCAGAAGACCTACGTCTGCCCGGGGTGCGGCCGATCGATAGCGCCGCGCACGGCTCACGTCGTGGTGTGGCGGGCGGACGGTGTCCTGGGCGACGCCGCGGATCTGGCCGCGCGGCGGCACTGGCACACGGCCTGTTGGAAGGTGGCATGAAATGGAGATTCGCGGACCGGTACTTCTGCCCGCGCGGCGCGAGGAGATCGAGCTCGAAACGCTCGACGGGCTGACTCTCGTCGGAGAGCTCGCGCTGCCCGCACACCGCGACCCGGTCGCCACGCTCGTGACACTGCATCCGCTGCCCACAGCCGGCGGCTTCATGGATTCGCACATCCTGAGGAAAGCGGCCGGACGTCTGCCGGCCCTGGCCGACCTGGCCGTCCTGCGATTCAACACGCGGGGCACGACGTCGCCCCGCGGCACGAGCGAGGGTGCCTTCGACGGCGGACGCGCCGAGGAGTTCGACGTTGCCGCGGCGCTCGCTTTCGTCGAGGCGCGGGCTCTGCCGCATCCCTGGCTCGTGGGATGGTCTTTCGGTACCGAACTTGCTCTGAAGTACGGGCGGGATCACGCGATCGACGGCGTCATCCTGCTGTCCCCACCGTTGCATCGCGCCACCGCGGCGGACGTCGCCGCGTGGCGCGGAGAGACCCGGCAGGTGGTGGCTCTCATCCCCGAGTTCGACGATTACCTCCGCCCCGCCGAGGCTCACGACCGTTTCGCCCCCATCGACCATGCGCGGGTCATCGCCGTCGACGGCGGCAAGCATCTGTGGGTGGGGGAGACGCAGACGCGCCGCGTTCTCACGGAGATCGTCGCGGCCGTCAACCCCGACGCGCTGCCCCTCGCCACCGAGTGGGACCAGCAGTAGGACTCAGCGCTCGTTCTGGCGAGGAATGATCACCTGACGGTAGATGATCAGGATGCTCGCGGCAACGGGAATCGCGATGAGCGCGCCCAGGAGTCCGAGCAGGGCGCCTCCGGCCAACGCTGCGATCACCACGACGGCACCAGGCACCGACACCGCGCGGTTCATGATGCGCGGCGAGAGGAGGTAGGCCTCCACCTGCATGTACACCACGTACCAGACGAGCGCCACGATCGCCGTCAGCGGCGAGCTGAGTCCGGGGATGAGGCAGGTGAGCACGATGATCGCCGAACCCGTGAGTGTGCCCACGAGGGGGATCAGCGAGAAGAAGAACGCGATCACCGCCAACACGGCCGGGAACGGGGCTCCGATGATCGAGAGGAAGGCGGCGCTGAGGACACCGTTGATGGCACCGAGCGTGACCTGCCCCATGACGTAGTGACCCACGGATGCGGTGATCTGCTCCGAGAGGTCGACGAAACGTGCCCGCTTCGAGGCGGGCACGAGCTGTGCGACCGACGCCTTCAGCGAGGGCGTCGACGCGGTGAAGTAGATCGTGAGGATCAGGATGATGATCGCCCCGGTGATGAGCGAGATGATCGAGGCGCCGATGCCGAGGATCACGTTGCCGGCCGACGTTCCGATCTGCGCGAAGTCCAGGGTGTTGAACCAGTCGGACACGTACTTGAACGCCATGTCGACATCCAGCGCGGGGAAGGTGGCGTGCAGCCACTTCGACAGATCGTCGACGGGGTTCCACGAGCCGTTGACAGCACTGTCGATGAGTCGCTGCACCTGCGTGATCAGCTGAGCGATCTGCCCCACGAGGACCGGGATGACGATCAGCACGATGCCGGTGAACACCGCCAGCACTGCCGCGAAGGTGATCAGCAGCGCCGCCCACCGCGGCAGGCGACGACGCTCCAGCCAGCTGACGAGGGGATCGAGCCCGAGCGCGAGGAACAGGGCCGTCCCCACGTACAGCAGGATCGTCGACAGCGACTGCACGCTGGTGATGAGCAGGATGCCGACGCCCACGCCGAGCGTGGCGACGAGAGCCGTACGGAACGGATGCTGCAGCTTCATGGTGATGTCAGAATACGCACCGCGCGGCGCTTTCGCGGGCGACACGGCCGCGGCGGTCGCCCGGGGTATCACTGTCCTCCCGGGCGACGCACAGCAGGATGTCGCTAGGCTGGAACGTCGATTGCGCGCCGCGATCCCGTCTGCGGTGCGCGCGGGAGGTGTCTTACGTGCGTTTCGTCTGGGCTGTGACGGCCTTCGTGCTGGCTGCGGTCATGATCGGCGCCGGCATCGCCCAGCGCACCGTGCTGCAGGGTCCGCGGACCGAGACCGAGACGATCTCCGTCACCGGCGACGCGCCGTACATCCTGATCGATGGCAGCGTGCTCAACAGCCACGCCGGCTCACAGACCCTCCGTGTCCAGGAGGCGGGCACGATCTTCGCCTCGTACGGGCGCACGGCCGACCTCGAAGCCTGGCTGACGCCGTCCTCGTACACGCACGTGACCGTCGATGGGGGAGCCACCACGACGACGGCCGTCGCGGCGAAGAACCCGCCGGCCGCCGGCAGCGCGCCGATCACCCCCGTCGGCTCGGATCTCTGGCTGGATGAGTTCCAGCAGGATGACGTCCTCATCACCCCCCTGCAGCTTCCGGCGGACATGAGCCTGCTCGTTGCCACCGACGGTGTGAAGCCGGCGCCGAGCAGCCTCACCGTGACCTGGCCGACGGGAGCGACGACCCCGTGGGCGGGTCCTCTCATCGTCCTGGGCAGCATCTTCTTGCTGATCGGCATCATCGTGTACGTCCTCGGCGTGCGGCATGCACGCCGATCGCGCGGCCCGCGCCGCAAGGGTCTGCCGATGCCGGTGACCGAGCCCATCGACGTCGCGGTCGCGGGCGCCGACAAGGGCGTCATCAGTGCCACGCCCTCGCGTCGTCAGCTGACCCGCGGCAAGCGCTCACTCATCGCGGTGCCGGCCGTCGGCGTCGCCGCGCTGCTGTTCACCGGCTGCACTGCCGATGCCTGGCCGCAGTTCGCCGGCACGCCGACGCCCACGGCATCCGAGAGTGTCGTCGTGCCGCAGGATCAGGGACAGCCCGCCGTCACCCAGCAGCAGGCCGAGCGCATCCTCACGCGCGTCTCCGAGCAGGTGGCGAAGGCCGATGCCGCCAAGGATCCCGCGGCGGCTGCGCTGCGGTTGACGGGCTCGGCTCTGGCGGCCCGCGAGACGGACTACAAGCTCCGCGACGTCGCCGGGCACACGGCACTGAGCGCGTTGCCCGACAAGCCTGTCAAGATCATCCTGCCCGAGGCGTACGACGGGTGGCCGCGCACATTCTTCGCGGTCATCGAGACCGGCGACGTCATCCTCAGCGTGACCCAGGAGGACCCCTGGTCGCCTTACAAGGTCACGCGGGAAGCCGAGCTGGTGTCGCAGGCCAGTCTCAATCTCGCGCCCTCGTACGTCGGCGCGATCTCGATCGACCCCGACTCGCCGTTCCTGGCGCTCGCCCCCAACAAGGTGGCCGCAGCCTATGCCGACATCCTCACCAACGGCGACAGCAGCGCGTTCGCGTCGCAGTTCGATTCGACGAACGACCCCTTCCGAAAGCTCGTTGCCGACAACCGCGCCTCCCGGCTGCAGGCGTTCAACCAGACCGGCGCGCAGACGGGGACGCTGACGTACGCGGCATCGGCGGGGCCGGACGAACCCATCTCACTGGCCACGCTGGATTCGGGCGCGATCGTTGCGGTGACCGTGCACGAGAGCGACACCGTCAAGCCCACCAACACCGACGCGGTGATCAAGCTCGACAACAACGCGATCGTGCAGACACTCACCGGCGTGAATCAGTCCTCGACGGGTTTCACTACCACTTTCGTCGACCAGCTCTTCTTCTTCGTCCCCTCCCAGAGTTCCAGCAAGCGCATCCAGCTGCTGGGGTACTCGACCTCCATCCTCGACGCGAAAGTAGCCCCCTAAGTGAGCGATCCCACCTCGGGCGCCGTGCTGCGCGGTGCCGTCGACCTGTCTTCCCTGCGCTCTCGCCGGTCGGCACCCGCCGGCTCCGCGACGGCGCCCTCAGCGGGCCCCGGCCCGTCGTTGATCTTCGATGCGACCGACGAGAGCTTCGGTCAGGTGCTCGAGCTGTCGCGGTCCGTGCCGGTCGTGGTGGATCTGTGGGCCGAGTGGTGCGGTCCCTGCACGCAGCTCAGCCCGATCCTCGAGAAGGTCGTCACCGAGCTCGCTGGACGTCTGGTGCTGGCCAAGGTCGACGTGGATGCGAACCCGCAGATCGCCCAGGGCTTCCGCGCGCAGTCGATCCCCATGGTCGTCGCCCTCGTTGCGGGTCAGCCCGTTCCGCTGTTCACCGGCGCGGTGCCGGAGCAGCAGGTACGCGACGTCTTCGCCCAGCTGCTGCAGCTGGCAGCCCAGAACGGCGTCACGGGCACCGTCCCCGTCGACGGCGCGGAGTCGGCTGAACCCGACGAGCCCGCACTGCCCCCGCGGCACCAGGAGGCGTTCGATGCGATCGAGGCGGGCGACTACGCGCGCGCCGTTTCGGCGTATGAGGCGGCGCTCGCGGACAACCCGCGCGACGAGCAGGCTCAGGCCGGTCTCGGCCAGGTGCGCCTCCTGCAGCGCGTGCAGGGGCTCGACCTGCAGCAGGCGAGGGATGCCGCGGCATCCGCGCCCACCGACATCGAGGCCCAGTTCGCCGTCGCCGATCTCGACATCGCCGGCGGTCACGTCGACGACGCGTTCGCGCGCCTGCTCGACCTGTTCGCGGCGCTGCCGTCCGATGAGCGCGGCGCCGTCCGCGATCGCCTCATCGAGCTCTTCGGACTCATCGGGAACAGCGACGCGCGCGTCATCCGTGCCCGCGGCCGGCTGACCTCACTGCTGTTCTGACACCGACTGTTCCGGCATCGGCCGCCGGCACCTACGCCGGGCGGCCGAGCCAGAGGACGCCGAGCGGGGGCAGAACGGGTGTCGCGCGTCCGTTGTCGTCGGCGTGCACCGTGCCGAAGTTCCCCACTCCCGAGCCGCCGTAAGCCTGCGCATCGGAGTTGAGCAGCTCCCGCCACGCTCCGCCCGCCGGCAGATCCAGCGCGTAGTCGTGCAGGGGAACGCCGGAGAAGTTGCAGACGACGGCGACGGTGTTGCCGTGGTGGTCGTGGCGGGCGAACGCGATGACGTTCGGGTTCCAGGTCGGAGCCCCCAGGCGCGTGAAGGCCGAACCGTCGCTGTCTCGCGCCCAGAGAGGCGCGTTGTCGCGGTAGATCCGGTTGAGGGCGCCGACGAAGTCGAGCAGCTGCCGGTGCGGCGGCTGGTCGAGCATCCACCAGTCGAGTCCCCGACCCTCCGACCACTCGGAGAGCTGGCCGAAGTCCTGGCCCATGAACAGCAGTTGCTTGCCCGGGTGCCCCCACATGTAGGCGAGGAACGCCCGCGTATTGGCGAGCTTCTGCCAATGGTCTCCCGGCATCCGCGTGAACAGCGTCCCCTTGCCGTGGACGACCTCGTCGTGGCTGATCGGAAGGATGAAGTGCTCGCTGAAGGCGTAGACGAACGAGAACGACAGCTCGCCCTCGTGATGGCCGCGGTACATAGGGTCGCGCTTGATGTACTCGAGCGAGTCGTTCATCCAGCCCATGTTCCACTTGAACCCGAAGCCGAGGCCACCGGCGCTGGTGGGCGAGGTGACGCCGGGATAGCTGGTGGACTCCTCCGCGATCATGGCGATGCCGGGGTAGCGCTTGTATGCCGTGGCGTTGACCTCCTGGAGGAACCGGATCGCCTCCAGGTTCTCGCGGCCGCCGTAGATGTTCGGCTCCCATTCGCCGGCCTCGCGCGAGTAGTCGAGATAGAGCATCGAGGCCACGGCATCCACCCGCAGACCGTCGACGTGGAACTCCTCCAGCCAGTAGAGGGCGTTGGCCACCAGGAAGTTGCGCACCTCGTTGCGGCCGTAGTCGAAGATGAGCGTGCCCCAGTCCTTGTGCTCGCCGCGGCGGGGATCGGGGTGCTCGTACAGCGGGTCACCGTCGAAACGGGCGAGCGCGAACGCATCCTTCGGGAAATGGCCCGGAACCCAGTCCATGATGACGCCGAAGCCGGCCTGGTGCAGTCGGTCGATCAGGTAACGCAAATCGTCGGGACTGCCGAAACGGCTCGTCGGAGCGTAGTATCCGCTGACCTGATACCCCCACGAGCCACCGAACGGATGCTCGGCCAGGGGCAGGAACTCGACATGGGTGTAGCCGGTCTCGGTGAGATAAGCGATGAGGGGCTCGGCCGCGTCCCGGTAGCCGAGTCCGGGTCGCCACGACCCGAGGTGGAGCTCGTACGTCGACATCGGCTGGGCCAGGACATCGCGGCCGGCGCGGGCGTCCATCCACTCCTCATCGCCCCAGCGGTACGCGCTCTCGGTCACGATGGACCCGGTCGCCGGGGGAAGTTCGGCACGCTGTGCCATCGGGTCGGCCTTGAGAATCCACCCGCCGTGGCGGGTGAGGATCTCGTACTTGTAGACCGCGCCGGCCGCGAGCCCGGGCACGAACAACTCCCAGACGCCGCTGGAGCCGAGGCTGCGCAGCGCGTGCCCCTGGCCGTCCCACGCGTTGAAGTCGCCGACGACACGCACCGCGCGCGCATTCGGCGCCCAGACAGCGAACGACACGCCGCTGACCGCGTCGTAATGGCGAACGTGGGCACCGAGCGCCTGCCAGAGCTGCTCATGGCGACCCTCGGCGATCAGATGACGATCGACGTCGCCCAGGGTCGGAAGATGACGGTACGGATCGTCGACGCGGTAGTCGGCGCCGCCCTCGTAGGTGGCCACCAGTTCGTACGCGCGGGGCTGCGCGGGGCTCTGGCCCTCCCAGATTCCGGCGCGCACGTGCTCGAGCGGGATCTCGGTGCCGTCGTCCGCCACGGCCGTGACCGATGATGCCATCGGCCGGCGTGCGCGGATCACCCAGGACCCATCGGCGCGTCGATGCGGGCCGAGGATGTCGTGCGGGGCGTGGTAGGAGCCCGTCGCGACCGTGTCCAGGACCTGGTCGGAGATGTCGCTCATCGGGTCTCCTTCACGTGCAGGATGTGGACGGGTTCGTCGAACGCGTCCAGACGGACGAAGTTGTCCTGGTTCCAGGTCCACGTCGCGCCCGTGACGAGGTCCTCGACGACGTAGTCGGCGCCGCGCGCCACGCCGAACACGGTGGAGTCGATGTGCACCGTGGTCTGGCGGGTCGAATGCGGGTCGACGTTCGCGACGACGATGATCGTGTCGTCGACCCCGTCGACGCTCAGCGCCGCGGGCAGGTGCTTGACGAAGACGAGGATCGCGTCGTCGTCGCTCCAGTGGATCGAGATGTCGCGCAGCTGTCGCAGCGCCGGGTGAGCGCGACGGATCTCGTTGAGGCGCGTCAGGTAGGGGGCGATGGTCAGGCCCTGGGATGCCGCGGCATCCCAGTCGCGCAGCTTGTACTCGTACTTCTCGTTGTCGAGGTTCTCCTCCGACCCCGGCCGGGCGACGTTCTCGATCAGCTCGTAGCCGGCGTACACGCCGTAGGAGGCGCCTGCGGTGGCGGCCAGGGCCGCGCGGATCTTGTAGGCGGGGCGGCCGCCGTACTGGAGGTACTCGGTGAGGATGTCGGGCGTGTTGACGAAGAGGTTGGGCCGCATGAAGTCCGCGGTGTCGTGGGAGATCCAGTGGAGGAACTCCTCCAGCTCCGCCTTGGCGTTGCGCCACGTGAAGTACGAGTAGCTCTGCTGGAACCCGGCTTGCGCGAGCGCCTGCAGGGGGGCCGGACGGGTGAAGGCTTCGGCCAGGAAGACCACGTCGGGGTGTTCGGCGTTCACCGTGGCGATGAGCCACTCCCAGAACTGCAGCGGCTTGGTGTGCGGATTGTCCACGCGGAAGATCTTCACGCCCTGCGCGATCCAATGCCGCACGATGCGGAGGACTTCGGCGCGGATACCGGCGGGGTCGTTGTCGAAGTTGATCGGGTAGATGTCCTGGTACTTCTTCGGCGGATTCTCCGCGTAGGCGATCGTGCCGTCCGGAAGGGTGGTGAACCACTCCGGATGAGCCGCCACCCACGGATGGTCGGGGGCCGCCTGAAGCGCGAGGTCGAGCGCGACCTCGAGTCCCTCGGCGCGCGCCGCACGCACGAAAGCGCGGAAGTCGGCGAGCGTGCCGAGATCGGGGTGCACGGTGTCGTGGCCGCCGGCGGCCGACCCGATGGCCCAGGGGGAGCCGGGATCGCTCGGACCCGCGGTCAGCGTGTTGTTGGGTCCCTTGCGGTTGACCTCGCCGATCGGGTGGATCGGCGGCAGGTACAGCACGTCGAAGCCCATCGCGGCGACGGCCGGCAGGCGCTTGATCGCCGTGCGGAAGGTGCCGCTCTTGATCGACCCGTCCTTCAGCCGCTTCGCGCCCTCCGACCGGGGGAAGAACTCGTACCAGGCGCCGACGCCCGCGCGCTCCCGCTCCACCCGCAACTCGAGGTCGGGACCTGTCGTGAGGAGCGACTGAACCGGTCGGGCACGAAAGGCGGCGCAGATCGCAGGATCGCGCATGACCGCCAACGCCTCGTCGTCGCTCGTACTCTGCTCGCGCAGGGCGCGGGCGGCAGCGTTCAGGGCAGTGCGCTCGGCGGCGGGGCGGTCCTTCTCCCGGGCCGCGTCGGTGAACAGTCTGGCGCCCATCTCGCGCATGAGCGGCGCATCGACGCCGGCCGCGATCTTGAGCTGCGCCGCGTGATCCCACGTCGCGACATCGTCGCCGAAGGCCTCGAAGCGAAACCGCCAGATGCCCTCTTCGAGGGGCGCGATGTCGACGCTCCAGCGATCGAAACCGTCACCGAGCGGAGACAGCCGATGCAGAGACTCCTCTCCCGAGGGGGAGAAGAGCCGCACGTGCACGCCGATCCGGTCGTGCCCCTCGCGGAAGGCGGTGACGACGAACGGAACCGCCTCGCCGGAGAATGCGGACGGTCGAAACAGCGCGTCCGGGACGGACGGGTGCGCCAGCGCCATCGGGATCCGTCCCGCCCGCGTGTCTGTCACACCGCGCCACGCGGTGACCGGGCGTACCGGAATCGGTGCAGCGCTGCGCAGCGTCGTCGCGCGAGGAGGAACGGAAGAAGCGGAGCGCGTCGTCGAAGCCACGACTCGAACCTACCGCCGAACCCCGAACGGGCACACCACCGCGAGTCCGGGTCGCGTCATTGCATCCGGAACAGGTGAAGCGCGGTACCCGGCAAGGTGAGGACATCGCCCGGGGCGAACACCGGCTCGGTCGTGTCGGGAAGATCCGGCACGCTCGACCAGAGCGACACGTACCCGGCCACGCCGTCGATCGTGGGGAGCGTCACGTCCACCGCGCGCTCGGTGCCGTGCACGACCAGCAGGATCCGGTTCGGATCCTCCTCTTCCGGTGTGGATGCCGCGTCGTACTGCAGGGTCCGGTGCGCGGGATCGGTCCATCGCTCGATCGACATCGTCTCGCCGTTCTCGTCGTACCAGTCGATGACCGATGCGCTGGGCACGACGTGCGCGTCACGCGCGAAACGACGCGGCCGCAGGGCGGGGTTGTCGCGGCGCAACTGGATGAGTCGACGCACGTGAGCCAGCAGGTCGTCCTGCCACGGAGCATGCTCCCAGTTGAGCCAGGTCAGCGGCGAGTCGTGGCAGTAGGCGTTGTTGTTTCCTCGCTGCGTCCGCCCGAACTCATCGCCCGCGGTCATCATCGGCACACCGGCCGACAACAGCAGCGTTCCCATGAGGTTGCGCATCGCCTTTCGGCGCGTCGCCAGGATCGCCTCGTCGTCGGTGCGCCCTTCGGCACCGTGGTTGAAAGAACGGTTCGTGTCGGCGCCGTCGCGGTTCTGCTCACCGTTGCCGAGGTTGTGCTTGACGTCGTAGGAGACGAGGTCACGCAGGGTGAAGCCGTCGTGCGCGGTGACGAAGTTGACGCTCGCGAGCGGTCCGCGCTCGGCGCTGAACGTGTTCGACGAGCCGGCGAGCCGGGTGGCGAAACCCCCGATGCCGACGGGCGACGTCGAGGCGCGGCGGGCGTAATCGATGTCGCTCAGCCAGAAGTTGCGGACGCGGTCGCGGTAGCGGTCGTTCCACTCGGCCCAGCCCGTGCCGAAGTTGCCCGTCTGCCAGCCGCCCATACCGACGTCCCAGGGCTCGGCGATCATCTTCAGGCCCGCGAGCGACGGATCCTCGACGATCGCCCGAAGCAGCGGGTGCTCAGGATCGAACGCGTTGTCGCCACCACGCCCCAGGGTCACGGCCAGGTCGAAGCGGAAACCGTCGATCTGCACGTTGTCGGCCCAGTACCGCAGGGAGTCCAGCACGAGACGCGCGGCGGCGCCCGTCGCCGTGTTGACGGCATTGCCGCACCCGGTGACGTCGATGTAGGCGCCGTCGTCCTGCTGCCGGTAGTAGCCGCGGTTGTCGATACCACGGAAGCTGGATCGCGGTCCGCCCAGACCGAGCTCGGACGTGTGGTTGTACACCACGTCGAGGATGACCTCGATGCCCGCGGCGTGGAGATCGCGAACCATCGTCTTGACCTCGCGCAGCACCGCGTCGGGACCGGCGGCGACGGCGTCAGCGGTCGCGTAGGGCGCATGCGCGCTGAAGAAGTTGAGGGTGTTGTAGCCCCAGTAGTTCGTCAGCCCCTGATTGAGAAGGCGCGGCTCGGTCTCGAACGCGTGGATCGGCAGGAGTTCGACCGCGGTCACACCCAGCCCGCGCAGGTGCGCGATCATCGCCGGATGCCCGAGTCCCGCGTACGTGCCGTGCAGCGCCGGCGGGATGTCGGGGTGCCGTTTGGTGAGCCCCTTCACGTGGGCTTCGTAGATCACCGTCCGGTCCATCGGCGTCTGCGGACGCGCGATCCCGTTCCAGTCGAACTCGTCGTCGACGACGGTCGCGCGCCACTGGCCGATACGCACCGGCACCAGGCCTCGCGCGTAGGGATCGAGGAGCAGGCTCTCGGGGTTGAAGGTCTGCCCGGGGCCGGCCGGACCCGTGACGCGAAGCGCGTAGCACGCGCCGACGCGCAGGTGCGGCGTCGTCACCTCCCAGACGTCGTCGCCCGCGGGGGTCAGCGGGATGCCCGCGGTGATCCAGTCGAGATCGTCCGCGTCGAAGACGACCAGATCGATCCCTGTCGCGTCCTCCGACCACACACGAAGGGTGCCGCCCTCGGGGCCGAGGGTGACGCCGAGCCGGTCATAGGCAGGCCCGAGGAACGGTGCGGGCGTGGCGGGGTGGGCTTCGACGATACGGGACGGCTTCGGGCTGGCCATGCGCTCTAGAGTAGTGACGCGGTGAGTCCGCGTCGTCACGAGTGCGGGAGGGTCATGTCGATCTATCTCGACCATGCGGCGTCGACGCCCCTGCGCGAGAGCGCCCGCGAGGCATGGCTGGCAGCGGCGACGCTGACGGGCAATGCGTCGTCGGTGCACGGTGCCGGGCAGGCGGCACGACGGCTGCTGGAGCACTCGCGCGAGCGTATCGCCGCGGTGCTGGACTGCGACCCGATCGAGGTCGTGCTCACCTCCGGCGGGACCGAGAGCATCAACCTGGCGCTGAAGGGTCTGTGGTGGGGCAAAGCCGACGACCGTGAAGCCGTGCTGCTGCCCGACGGAGAGCATCATGCGAGCATCGACACCGTCGACTGGCTGCGCGCGCGGGGCGCGCGCGTGCGCGCCGTCGCGCTCGACCCGGTCGGCCGCATTCCCCTCGACGGATTCCGGACGGCGCTGACCGCCCCCGCTCCCGCGGCGCTGGCGACCGCCCTGGTCGCCAACAACGAGGTCGGAACCGTTCAGGATGCCGCTCAGCTGGCGGCCGCCGCCGCCGCCGCCGACGTTCCGCTTCACCTCGACGCCGTTGCGGCCATGGGGCACCTGCCGGTGTCGTTCTCCGCCTGGCGCGGAGGCGCCGCGCCCGGCGTCGGTCTTGTCGCGCTCAGCGTCTCGGGGCACAAAGTCGGAGCGCCCGTCGGCACGGGCGCCGTCGTCGTGTCGCGTCACGCCCGCATCGCGGCGCTCCTGCACGGCGGCGGTCAGCAACGCGGGCTGCGCTCGGGCACGCAGGACATCGCCGGCGCCGCGGCGCTGGCTGTCGCGCTCGAGGATGCTGAAGCCGAACGCATCAGCGAGCACGAGCGACTGGTGGCGCTCGGCGATCGACTCTGGTCCGGCATCCGCGCCGCGATCCCGGCTGCCGAGCTGCTGGGCGATGCTCGAGACCGCCTCGCCGGCAACGTGCACGTCCACCTGCCGGGAGCGGTGGGGGAGACGATGCTGTTCTTGCTCGACCAGGAGGGGATCTCGGTCTCGACCGGGTCAGCGTGCCAAGCCGGTGTCGCGGAGCCCTCGCACGTCGTGCTCGCTCTCGGGCGCGACCAGGACGTGGCACGGTCGGTGCTGCGTCTCACGCTCGGGCGCACCACCGTCCCCAGCGATGTCGATGCGCTGCTCGCGGCCCTCCCACGTGCGTACGCCCGGGCGACGAGTGCCGCCCGACCGCGTCGGCTCGGAGCCGAAGGCATGCAGCCCTCGTAGACTGGACCGATGCGTATCCTGGCGGCCATGAGCGGCGGCGTCGACTCCGCTGTCGCCGCTGCCCGCGCGGTCGACGCCGGTCACGACGTCGTCGGGGTCCATCTCGCGCTCTCGCGTGCGGGGGGGACGCTGCGCACCGGAAGCCGCGGCTGCTGCACGATCGAAGACGCGATGGATGCGCGCCGTGCGGCCGACCGGCTCGGCATCCCCTTCTACGTCTGGGACTTCTCCGAGCGCTTCCGCGACGACGTGATCGACGACTTCATCGCCGAGTACCGCGCGGGCCGTACGCCGAACCCGTGCATGCGCTGCAACGAGAAGATCAAGTTCGCGGCCCTGCTCGAACGGGCGCTCGAGCTCGGCTTCGACGCGGTCTGCACCGGTCACTACGCGATCCTCGTCGACGGGCCGGAGGGACGCGAGCTGCATCGGGCGAGCGACGAGGCGAAAGACCAGTCCTACGTGCTCGGCGTGCTCACCGCGCCCCAGCTCGCGCACACGTACTTCCCGCTCGGCTCGACGCCGTCCAAAGCCCTCGTGCGCGCAGAAGCGGCCGAGCGCGGGTTGACGGTCGCCCAGAAGCCGGACAGTCACGACATCTGCTTCATCCCCGACGGCGACACCCGCGGGTGGCTCGCAGAGAAGGTCGGCACGGCGCAGGGCGACATCGTCGACCGCGACGGCGCTGTCGTGGGAAGCCACGGCGGAGCCCACGCGTACACGGTGGGACAGCGTCGCGGTCTGCAGCTGGGCGTTCCCGCATCCGATGGCAAGCCGCGCTTCGTCCTCGAGGTCCGTCCCGTCTCGAACACGGTCGTCGTCGGCCCGAAGGAAGCGCTGGCCACGGCGGAGATCGCCGGCTCCCGTCATAGCTGGGCCGGCCGAGCCCCGGCGGATGCCGAGTTCTTCTGCCATGTGCAGATCCGTGCTCACGCCGAACCGGTGCCGGCGTCCGCGGTGGTCAGCGAGGGCACCGTGACGGTGCGTCCCGAGACACCCTTCGACGGCGTCGCCCCGGGACAGACAGCGGTGCTGTACGACGGCACGCGGGTGATCGGCCAGTTCACGGTCGACCGCACCGTCTCGGCGGTTCCCGTCGCCGGCTGACGGCGCGCAACAGGCGGCATCTGTCGGCGTGGACGACGCAGCGTCCGGGCGCGCCCGGCGCGCGGCGATGTCGGAAGTGCCACCTACACTGGCCGGGTGACGGATGACGACGCCCCCCTTCCGACGAGCCTCGAAGACGCCCGCGACGACGCGGAGCGCCTGATCGACCTCATCCTCGGCGCACGGGAGGCCTACTACGGGCGCGACGCCGAGATCGTCGACGACGCGACCTATGACCGTTGGATGCGGCGGCTGGAAGCGGTGGAGCGCGCCTTCCCCGAGGTGCAAGGCCAGGACTCGCCGACACTGTCGGTGGGCGCCGCCGAGAGTACGATGTTCGCGCGCGTCGAGCACGCCGAGCGCATGCTCAGCCTCGACAACGTCTTCAGCACGGACGAGCTGCGGGACTGGTGCGCGAAGACCTCGGCCGCGGCCGGACGGCAGGTTCGGTGGCTGCTGGAGCTGAAGATCGACGGCCTGGCCATCAACCTCCGCTACGAGAACGGTGTGCTCGTTTCCGCCGCCACCCGCGGCGACGGCCGGTTGGGAGAAGACGTCACCGTCAATGCGCTCCAGGTCGCGGGAATCCCGGCACGCCTCGCCGGTGAGGGGCATCCACCGCTGGTCGAAGTGCGCGGTGAGGTCTACATCCCCGTCGCGGCCTTCGACGACCTCAACGCCCTCCAGGCGCGACTGCGCGAGCGTGTGATCGCGGACGGGCGCGAACGCGGCGGCGACGAAGAGAAGCTCACCCGCAGCGCCGCCCGCCGCTTTCCGGCGTTCGCGAACCCCCGCAACGCCGCCAGCGGCGGCCTGCGGCAGCAGCTCGAGAAGAAGAGCGGCATGGAGCTCGAAGCCGGACGCGCACGCCTGGCGTCGCTGCGGCTCCTCGTGCACGGGATCGGCGCCTGGCCGGCGCCGCCCGTGTCCTCGCAGAGCGAGGTCTACGCGTTGCTCGGGGAGTGGGGGCTGCCGACCAGTGCGTCCTTCCGCACCGCGGACGACATCGACGGCGTGACCGCGTTCGTCGCGCATTACGGCGAGCACCGCCACGACGTCGAGCACGAGATCGATGGGGTCGTCGTCAAGGTCGATGAGCTCGCGCTGCACGACGAACTCGGCGCCACCAGTCGTGCGCCTCGGTGGGCGATCGCCTACAAGTACCCGCCGGAACAGGTCAACACGAAGCTGCTCGACATCGTCGTCTCCGTCGGCCGCACCGGCCGGGCCACGCCCTTCGCGGTGATGGCCCCTGCCCGCGTCGCGGGATCGGTCGTGCGGCAGGCGACGCTGCACAATCAGGACGTCGTCGTGTCCAAGGGGGTTCTCATCGGCGACACAGTGGTGCTTCGCAAGGCCGGCGACGTCATCCCCGAGGTGCTCGGCCCGGTGGTCGAGCTGCGCGACGGCACCGAGCGGGCCTTCGTGATGCCGACCCACTGCCCGGAGTGCGGCGCACCGCTGGCTCCCGCCAAAGAGGGCGACATCGACCTGCGCTGTCCCAACACGCGCACCTGCCCCGCACAGGTGCGGGGACGCGTCGAGCACATCGGATCCCGCGGCGCCCTCGACATCGAAGCCCTCGGCGAGGTCACGGCGGCGGCTCTGACGCAGCCGTCCGCTCCGGCTGCGGCGCCGTTGGTCACCGAAGCCGGCCTGTTCGATCTGACGCTCGAACAGCTCGTGCCGATCGAGGTGATCGTGCGTGACAGCGAGACGGGCGAACCCAAGCTGGACGATGACAGCGGCGAACCGATCACCCGAGCACCCTTCCGTCGGCAGCCCTCATCGGCGGAGAAGAAGGAGGGGCTGACCTCTCCGCAGCCCTCGGCTCAGGCGCTGACTCTCCTGGAGGAGCTCGAGAAGGCCAAGACGAAGGATCTCTGGCGGTTTCTGGTCGCGCTGAACATCCGACACGTCGGTCCCGTCGCTGCTCGGGCGCTCGCGCAGTGGTTCGGGTCCCTGAACGCGATCCGTACCGCCGAACGTGACGCTCTCGCTGCCGTCGACGGGGTGGGCGGCATCATCGCGGACTCGCTCATCGAGTGGTTCACGGTCGACTGGCACCAGGAGATCGTGGATCGCTGGGCAGCGGCGGGCGCCGTCCTGGAGATCCCGGGTCATCCCGGCCCGGGCGCCGCGCTCGCGGCAGGCGGTGTGCTGGACGGCATCACGGTCGTGGCGACCGGAACGCTGGAGGGCTACACCCGAGAGGGTGCCCAGGAGGCGATCATCGCCGCCGGCGGCAAGGCGGCATCCTCTGTCTCCAAGAAGACCGACTTCGTCGCCGCCGGACCCGGGGCCGGCTCGAAGCTCGCGAAGGCGGAGGAACTCGGCATCCGCATCATCGATGCCGCGCAGTTCCGCATCCTCGTCGAGCAGGGGCCCGCCGCCCTCGACACGCTCGCTCCCGACGCGGGCTGATCGCGCTCAGTCGCCGCCGGGCTGGGTGAGGTTCAGCAGGGACTCACGCACCTGACGCCGTAAGACCTTTCCGATCAAGGACTTCGGCAGCTCGTCGACGACGAAGATCCGGCGGGGAACCTTGTAGGGCGTGAGGATGCTGCGCGCGTACTCACGGATGGACTCCGTGTCGACCTCGACCCCGGAGCCGTCGAGCACCACGGCGGCGACGACCTCCTCCCCGGAATGCTCGCTCGGCAGGCCCACGACGGCGGCATCCACGACGCGTGGGTGCTGCCGCAGCGCGTTCTCGACCTCGGTGGGGGCGACGTTGAACCCGCCGGTGATGATGAGCTCTTTGATGCGATCCACGATGCGCACGAACCCGTCGTCGTCGATCTGGACGATGTCACCGGTGCGGAACCAGCCGTCGACGAAGACCTGCTCGGTGGCCTCTGGCTTGCCGTAATACCCCTGGAAGACCTGCGGGCCCCGCACGATCAACTCACCCCGCTCACCGGCGGGAACATCCACGGTCGGCTCGTCGGGGTCGACCACGCGGCATTCGGTGCCGGGAAGGGGGAGGCCGACCGTTCCTGCTTTGCGGTTTTCAGCGACGGGGTTCGCCATGAGCACAGGTGAGCATTCGGACAGACCGTAGCCCTCGACGAGGTACCCGCCCGTCGCCTCCTCGAACGGCACGACGAGATCATGCGGCAGCGCCATGGCGCCGGAGATGGCGACCTCCGTGCCGGCCAGGGACACGCCTTCGGCGCGCGCGGCGGCCAGCAGGCGATCGGCGATCGGGGGCACCAGCGGCAGGAACGTCGCCGGATGCTTCCTCGTCACCTGGAGGACCATCGCCGGTTCGAAGCGCGGGAACAGCACCAGGCGAGCACCCATCGACATCGCGAACGTCAGGCACAGCGTCAACCCGTAGGCGTGGAACATGGGCAGAACCGCGTACACGACGCACCCCTTGCCACGCTGGATCGACGGCACCCATGCCTGAGCCTGCCGCGCGTTGGCCAGGAGGTTGCGGTGGGTGAGCACCGCGCCCTTCGGGGTGCCGGTCGTCCCGCTCGTGTACTGGATGATGGCGACATCGTCGGTGGTCGGTCCGGGCAGGGATGCCGCCAGCGCGTCGGTGCGCGCCAGGTGCTCCCACGGCACAGCCCCGGACACGCGCGTCGTGAGCGCGGCGCGCGACTCTCGGGCCTTCGCGACCGGAAGACGCAGCGCGAGACGCAGCGACAGGGGCATCGCGGTGGTGATGTCGACGCTGACGAGCGTGGTGACGGCGAGATCGGCGGGGAACTCTTGGACCGTGGCGACGACCTTGCTCCAGACGATCGCCGTGCGTGCACCGTGGTCTTCGAACTGCTTGCGAAGCTCTCGCGGCGTGTAGAGGGGATTGTGTTCGACGGCGATGGCGCCGAGACGGAGTACCGCGTAGAACGCGATGATGTGCTGGGGACAGTTGGGCAGCACGATCGCGACGGTGTCGCCTTTGCCCACGCCCCGCTCGCGGAGACCTGCCGCGACTCGATCGATCGCCTCGACGAGGTCGCGATACGAGGTCGTTCGGCCGAAGAACTGCAGGGCAGGCGCGTCCGGATAGTCACGCGCCGACGCCGTGACGATGTCCAGGAGCGAGCCGGTGACCGGTTCGAGATCGTCCGGTACCCCGGCGGCGTAGCTTGCGATCCACGGACGGGGCGGGTCGTAGTGGGGAGCGGGACTCACGCCGGCCAGCCTATCGGCCGTGAGAAGCGGGTCGAAGGGGGCCGACTAGAATCGAGGGGTGTCTGAAATCACCCCTGAACTCGTTCGCCATCTCGGCGTTCTGGCCCGGATTCAGCTCGACGAGCACGAGGTGCAGCGCCTGACGGGGCAGCTCTCCGTGATCGTCGACAACATCGCGAAGGTGTCCGAGGTGGCAACGCCCGACGTCCCCGCGACGAGCCATCCCATCCCGCTGGAGAACGTCTTCCGTCCCGATGTCGTCGGACAGATGCTGACGGTGGAGCAGGTGCTGCAGAACGCGCCGGATGCCGCCGACGGACGGTTCCGTGTCACCGCGATTCTGGGGGAGGAGCAGTGAGCGATCTCACACGGCTGAACGCCGCAGACCTGGCCGCGCGCTTGTCTTCCGGCGAGGTGTCCAGTGTCGAAGCGACGCAGGCGCATCTCGACCGGATCGCCGCCGTCGACGGCGATGTGCACGCCTTCCTCCACGTGAGCGACCACGCCCTCGACGTGGCGGCAGACATCGATCGTCGCCGCGCCGCCGGTGAGTCCCTGGGCGAGCTCGCGGGCGTCCCGCTCGCGATCAAGGACGTGCTCGTCACGACGGACATGCCCTCCACCAGCGGATCCAAGATCCTCGAAGGCTTCCTCTCGCCCTACGACGCCACCGTCGTCGCGCGTTCGCGCGCCGCCGGCCTGGTGCCGCTCGGCAAGACGAACATGGACGAGTTCGCGATGGGATCATCGACGGAGCACTCGGCGTACGGCCCCACCCACAACCCGTGGGATCTCGATCGGATCCCCGGCGGCTCCGGCGGCGGATCGGCGGCCGCCGTCGCCGCGTTCGAGGCGCCGCTGGCTCTCGGCTCCGACACGGGCGGATCGATCCGCCAGCCCGCGCATGTCACGGGAACCGTCGGCATGAAGCCGACGTACGGTGCGGTGAGCCGGTTCGGCGCCATCGCACTGGCCTCCTCCCTCGACCAGGTCGGTCCGGTCTCCCGTACCGTCCTCGACTCGGCGCTTCTGCACGACGTCATCGGCGGTCACGACCCGCACGACGCGACGTCGCTGACCGACAGCTGGCCCTCCTTCGCCACGGCCGCTCGAGAGGGTGCCGCCGGCGCCGGTCTGGCGGGCCTGAAGATCGGCGTCATCCGCGAGCTGCCCGACAGCGGCTTCCAGGCGGGCGTGTCGGCGTCCTTCCGGGCAGCGTTGGCTCTCCTCGAGGCGCAGGGCGCGGAGATCGTCGAGGTCAGCGCCCCGCACTTCGAGTACGGTGTCGCCGCCTACTACCTGATCCTCCCCGCGGAGGCCTCGAGCAACCTCGCCAAGTTCGACTCCGTGCGCTTCGGCATGCGGGTGGAGGTTCCGGGCGGCACCGTCGAAGACGTCATGGCCGCGACGCGCGACGCGGGCTTCGGCGACGAAGTGAAGCGTCGCATCATCCTCGGCACGTACGCGCTGTCGGCCGGCTACTACGACGCCTACTACGGCAGCGCCCAGAAGGTGCGCACCCTCATCCAGCGTGACTTCGACACGGCTTTCGCCGACGTCGACGTCATCGCCACGCCGTCGGCTCCGACCACCGCGTTCAAGCTGGGCGAGAAGATCGACGACCCGCTGCAGATGTACCTCAACGACGTCACCACGATTCCGGTGAACCTGGCCGGCGTCCCCGGCATCTCGATTCCGTCGGGCCTCGCAGAGGAGGACGGGCTGCCCGTCGGCATCCAGTTCATCGCCCCGGCGCGCCAGGATGCCCGGTTGTATCGCGTGGGTGCGGCCGCCGAGGCCCTGCTCGTCGACTCATGGGGTGGTCCCTTGCTGGACCGCGCCCCGCTGCTGGGAGGGAACCGCTGATGGCTAAGGCCGCACTGATGGACTTCGACGACGCGCTGAAGCTGTACGAGCCGGTGCTCGGCTTCGAGGTGCACGTCGAACTCAACACCGAGACGAAGATGTTCTCGCCGGCGGGCAACCCGGCGCACGCCGCGAACCACGATGCTGCCCCCAACACGCTCGTGGCACCCGTCGACATGGGCCTTCCGGGTTCGCTCCCGGTGGTCAACGAGACCGCGGTGCGTTTCTCGATCAGTCTGGGGCTCGCCCTCGGATGCCAGATCGCCCCGTCGAGCCGCTTCGCCCGGAAGAACTACTTCTACCCCGACCTCGGCAAGAACTACCAGATCTCGCAGTACGACGAGCCCATCGCCTTCGAGGGGCAGGTCGAGGTCGAGCTGGCCGACGGGACGATCTTCGAGGTGCCCATCGAGCGGGCGCACATGGAGGAGGATGCCGGCAAGCTCACGCACGTCGGCGGCGCCACCGGCCGTATCCAGGGGGCGGAGTACTCGCTCGTGGACTACAACCGCGCCGGTGTGCCGCTCGTGGAAATCGTCACGAAGCCGATCTTCGGGGCCGAACATCGGGCACCCGAGCTGGCCGCCGCGTACGTGCGCGCGATTCGTGACGTGGTGCTCTCGCTCGGCATCTCGGAGGCGCGCATGGAGCGCGGGAACCTCCGATGCGACGCGAATGTGTCTCTGCGACCGCGCGGGCAGGAGAAGCTCGGAACGCGCACCGAGACCAAGAACGTCAACTCGATGCGTTCCGTCGAGCGCGCCGTGCGCTACGAGATCCAGCGTCAAGCAGCCATCCTCGCCGCGGGCGGGACGATCACGCAGGAGACGCGGCACTGGCACGAAGACACCGGGACCACGTCGCCGGGTCGACCCAAGTCGGATGCCGACGACTACCGCTACTTCCCGGAGCCCGACCTTCTTCCCGTCGCGCCGCCGACGGAGCTCATCGAATCGCTGCGCGCCGCGCTGCCGGAGCCGCCCGCCGCGCGTCGGCGCCGCCTCAAGGCCGAGTGGGGCTTCGCCGACATCGATTTCCAGGGAATCGTGAACGCGGGTCTGCTCGCCGAGGTGGATGCGACCGTGGCCGCCGGGGCTTCGCCTGCCGCCGCGCGGAAGTGGTGGATGAGCGAGATCTCGCGCCTCGCCAACGCGCAGGGCGTCGACGCCTCATCGCTCGTCACTCCGGCTTCGGTCGCGGCGCTGCAGCAGCTGGTGGATGCCGGCACGCTCACCGACAAGCTGGCCCGTCAGGTGCTCGAAGGCGTCATCGCCGGCGAAGGCACGCCGCAGGAGGTCGTCGACGCGCGGGGCCTCGCGGTCGTCTCCGACGACGGTGCACTGATCGCCGCGATCGACGAGGCCCTCGCCGCGCAGCCCGATGTGTTGGAGAAGATCCGCGACGGCAAGGTGCAGGCCGCCGGTGCGGTCATCGGTGCCGTCATGAAGGCGATGAAGGGTCAAGCCGACGCCGCACGCGTCCGCGAGCTCGTCCTCGAGCGCGCGGCGCAGTAGGCGCGACCGTCCACGTTCTCGGTGTCGCCGCGATGTCGGCGGCGTCACCGAGAATGGACACATGGGACGGGGTGACGGGTCGGGACGGGTCGTGTCGCCGCCCGGCGCCGACGACACCGGTACGCGCATTCTTCATGTCGACATGGACGCGTTCTATGCGTCCGTCGAAGTCCTCCACGATCCCTCGCTGGCCGGCAAGCCGCTGATCGTCGGCGGTATGGAGGGGCGCGGGGTCGTCTCCAGCGCCTCCTACGAGGCTCGGCGCTTCGGCGTGCGATCGGCGATGGGTGTCGCTCAGGCTCTCCGGCTGTGCCCGCACGCGATCGTGGTCACTCCGCACTTCGAGAGGTATGCGAGTCTGTCTCGTCAGGTGATGGCGATCTTCCACGACATCACCCCGCTCGTCGAACCGCTCTCGATCGATGAGGCGTTCCTCGACGTGTCCGGCGCCCGACGGCTCTGGGGATCTCCCGGCGAGATCGCCCGGATGCTCCGAACCCGCGTGAAGGCGGAGACGGGGCTTGTCTGCAGCGTCGGCGTGGCGGCCACCAAGCATGTCGCGAAGATCGCCTCCACGCGCTCGAAGCCCGACGGCCTCCTCATCGTCAGCGAGCCCGACACGGCCGCCTTCCTCGCCGCACTGCCCGTATCGGCGCTGTGGGGAGTGGGACCGAAGGCCGCGGAGACGTTGGAGGGCCGCGGCATCCGACTCGTCTCCGACATCCTCGCTTCCCCGCGGGCCGTCCTGGATCGCGCGCTCGGGCCCGCCGGTGGAGAGCGCATCTGGCAGCTCGCGCACGGCATCGACCCTCGGACGGTCGAGACGCAGCGCACGGAGAAGAGCATCGGACATGAGGAGACCTTCCTCACCGACGTCGCCGATGCGGCGGTTCTTCGCAGCGAGCTTCGCCGGTTGTCCGACCGCGTGGCGGCGCGTCTGCGGGGCGGCGGCTGGCGCGCGGGAACCGTCGCGCTGAAGCTGCGCTACGCCGACTTCACCACGCTCTCGCGTTCTCTGTCGCTCGCGGAGCCCTCGGACGTCGGGCAGCGGATCGGCGACGTCGCGATCGGCTTGTTCGAGGCCCTGGAGCTGACCCAGCCGGTCCGTCTGATCGGCGTGCGCGCAGAGAAGCTGCGCGGCGGCGACGGCGGCGCCGTACCGCTCTGGGACGACGATGCCGAGTGGCGCCGCGTCGATGCCGCCTTGGACGACGCGCGGGAGCGCTTCGGCGGGGGAGCGGTCACCCGGGCCAGCGTGCTCGGTCCGCGCCGTGACGTCAACGCCCTGCCGACGAATCCGCGGCTCCCTCGCACCGAGTGAGGTTCCGGGCTACGGTGGGACCATGCCCAATCTCGCACTCGAACTCGGCAAGCAGTCCGCATCGCTCGGCGTCAACAGCGTCTACGGCGAGCAGCAGGACGTCGACGGCATCCGCCTCATCCCCGTGGCGCTGTCGTGGTCGGGCTTCGGCGCCGGCGAGGACGAGAGCGGCAACAACGGCGGGGGCGGGGGCGGCTTCGCGGTTCCCCTCGGCGCCTACATCCGCAAGGGCGACGATCTGCGCTTCGAACCGAACCTCGTGTCCCTGCTCGCGGTGGCGATCCCGTTCGTGTGGGTCGCGGGACGAACTCTCAGCCGCATCATCCGTGCCCTCAAGCGCTGACGAGGTCGATGCGGCCCTCGCGGGCGTCGTGGAGCGCATCGAGGCCGCCGTGTCGGACTTGGCACCGGAGATCATCCCGATCGTGCTGATCGATGGCCGATCCGGTGCGGGAAAGTCGAGCGTGGCGCGGCGGCTGCGCGAGCGATGGCAGGGCCCCGTCACCGTGATCGGTCTCGACGAACTGTATCCGGGTTGGGACGGGCTCTCGGCCGGGGCCACGCTGGCTCGGGAGTTCATCCTGACCCCCCTCAGCGAGGGCAGAGCGGCCGCGTGGCGTCGCTGGGACTGGGCAGCGGATGCCCCCGGAGCCGAGGTTGTCACGCCGGCAGGCGTGCCTCTCATCCTCGAAGGAGCGGGGGCGCTCACACCGCGCACCGCGCGCCTTGCGCACGTGCGCGTGTGGTTGGAGGCGCCGGAAGACAGCCGGCGCGATCGCGCGCTCACGCGCGACGGCGACACGTATCGCCCGCACTGGAGCCGCTGGGCGGCCCAGGAGGAGCATCACCTCCGCACGCATCATCCGCAGTCGCTTGCGACGATCGTCGTCGACGTGCCGTGAGGGTCGCGATGCTCAGTCGTCAATCGCCTGGAGCAGGCCCTCCAGGCGGAAGCCGAGCCAGTTGTACACACCGAAGCGAGGGTCGTCGTCCTGCTCCTCCTCGGTCGTGATACCGAGGCGGGTCGCCATCACCAGTCGCACGGCCGTGAGCGTTCGCAGCCACGCCGTCACGGCCCCGGCATCCAGTTCGACGATCACCTCGACCTCGGCGTCCGCGCGGTCCAGGTCTTCCGGCCGCAGGGGCCGCCCGTCGCGTTGCAGCGTCGTCAGAACGACAGCGGCATCGTCACGGCGCCGGTCGAGGAGGTCGTCCTGCGTCAGGCGGCGAAACTCCGCGGCGTCATCCGGAGCATCACGGTAGCCATCGGGAACGAGGCGTGCGATCGCCGGATCGTCGGTGCGATCGATGGACTCGGCGAGCAGATCGGTGAACTGCAGGACGAGGTCGGTGAGGTGTGCGGCTTCCAGAGCGGACACCTCCATTCGCACCGCCGTCATGTGTCCGCCCTCCTCACGGTGGCCCAGAGTCCGTAGTCGTGCATCGCCTGCACGTGGAGTTCCATCTGCTCGCGCGCACCTTCGGCCACGACCGCGTGACCCTCGTGGTGCACCAGGAGCATCAGGCGCTCGGCGTGCTCGCGGGTGTACCCGAAATAGGTGCGGAAGACATGCACGACATAGCTCATGAGGTTGACGGGGTCGTTCCAGACCACGGCCTGCCAAGGGCCTGCGATCTCCGTGCGCTCGTCACGGCGAACATCCTCGAGGGGAATCGTCATGCCCAGCCCAACTCGTGCAGACGCTCGTCGTCGATCCCGTAGAAATGCGCGATCTCGTGGACGAGCGTGGTGTGCACCTCATCGCGCAGCTCCGCGATCGACGCGCACGCGTGCAGATGCGGCTCACGGTAGACGATGATCCGATCGGGCAGTTCCCCCGTGCCGTAACGGTCGCGTTCGGTCAGCGCCAGGCCGTCGTAGAGGCCCAGAAGGTCGAGGGAGCCGTCCTCGGGCCTATCGTCGACGACGAAGACGACGTTGTCCAGCCCGACGAGCATGCGCTCGGGCAGCAGATCGAGCTCGTCGGAGACGAGAGCCTCGAACGTGTCGGCATCCATCTCGATCATGTCGACATCCCGATCGGGGAGAAAGTGGGGTGGCTAACGGGGCTTGAACCCGCGACCCCCGCGACCACAACGCGGTGCTCTACCAACTGAGCTATAGCCACCATGCGCCTGCTTCCAGGCAACCAGACGATTGTATTACACACCGGAGGCGTACGACGACACGACGGCGGCCGCCGCGTCGCGTGCCTGGTCGCTCGAGGGGCCTGGCTCGGGAACGAAGACGGCCTGACGGTAGTACGCCAGCTCGCGAATCGACTCGAGGATGTCGGCCAGAGCGCGGTGTCCGCCGTCCTTCGTCGGCGCGTTGAAGTACGCGCGCGGGTACCAACGACGCGACAGCTCCTTGATGCTCGAGACGTCGACGCTCCGATAGTGCAGCCATCGATCGACACGCGGCATGTACTTCGCCAGGAACATCCGGTCGGTGCCGATGGTGTTTCCGGCCAGCGGCGCCTTGCCCTCGGGAGCGAACCGCTGGATGTACTCGAGGGCCTCGAACTCAGCCTCGGCGAGGCTGATCCCGCCCGGGATCTCCGCAAGCAGTCCCGAGCTCTCGTGCATGCGCGTGACGAAGTCGTTCATGTTCGCCAGCGCCGAGGCATCGGGCTTGATCACCACCTGGAAGCCGGGATCGAGGACGTTGAGCTCGAAGTCGGTGACCACGATCGCGATCTCCACGAGTTCGTCGACCTCCAGATCCAGTCCGGTCATCTCGCAATCGATCCAGACGAGGCGGTCGTTCTCCGCGGCATTCACCATGCGTTCATCCTAATGAGGGGCGGCGACCTCGACGGCGACGCGTCACGATGAGCGGCAGGCGGAGGACCACAGTACGCTGGGGGAGCGCCTCCGTAGCTCAGTGGAAGAGCGACGGCCTTCTAATCCGTTGGTCGCAGGTTCGAATCCTGCCGGGGGCACCGAAGCGGGCACGCCGTCAGGCCTGAGCCCCTCCCACCTCGTCGCGCACGAGGTGAGCGCCGGCCGACAGTGCACTGAGCTTGGCGAAGGCGACATCGCGCGGCAGCGGAGCCATACCGCAGTTGGAGCTGGGGATGAGCTTGTCGGCATCGACGAACGGGAGCGCCCGCCGCAGGACCTGGGCGACCTCCTCCGGCGTCTCGATGCGCGCGCTGGCGACATCGAGGGCACCGAGCATGATCTTCTTGCCTCGGATCAGTTCGATGAGCTCGATCGGCACGTTCGAGTGCTGACTCTCCAGCGAGACGATGTCTATGCTCGAGCGCTGCAGCAGCGGAAAGGACTCCTCGTACTGACGCCACTCGGATCCCAGCGACGCCTTCCATTCGGTGTTCGCCTTGATGCCGTAGCCGTAGCAGATGTGCACCGCGGTCTCGGCGCGCAGACCTTCCGCGGCGCGTTCGAGCGTAGCGATTCCCCAGTCCTTCAACTCGTCGAAGAAGACGTTGAAGGCGGGCTCGTCGAACTGGATGATGTCGACTCCGGCGGCTTCGAGCTCGCGCGCTTCCTGGTTGAGGATCGTCGCGAACTCCCACGCGAGCTTCTCGCGACTGCCGTAGTGCCGATCCGACAGCGTATCGATCATGGTCATCGGTCCCGGCAAAGCCCACTTGATGGGGCGATCGGTCTGACCGCGCAAGAACGCGGCATCCTCGACGAACACCGACGCCCGGCGGCTGACCGCGCCGACCACCGTCGGCACGCTCGCGTCGTATCGGTTGCGAATGCGCACGGTCTCTCGTCTGTCGAAATCGACGCCGTCGAGGTGCTCGATGAAGGTCGTCACGAAGTGCTGACGTGTCTGCTCGCCGTCGGTGACGATGTCCACGCCGCGCCGCTCCTGCTCGTGCACGACGGCGCGCAGAGCATCGCGTTTGCCGTCGGCGAGCACACCTTCCGGCAGCTGCCAGGGCGACCACAGCACTTCGGGCTGGGCGAGCCACGCCGGCTTGGGGAGGCTCCCCACCGAGGTGACCGGCAGCAGCGGCGGGCGAGAAGCGGTGCCGTCGCCGTTCATGCGACGGGCTCCGCGACGTCGGCGATCCACCGCTGGAGCGTCTGCCGGTGCGGCTTCACGAAGTACTCCTCGGCGTAGCGGCCCTGGGACACGGCGAGCTGACTGCGCTCCTCACGGTCGTAGTCGATGTCCGTGCGGACGAAGTCGACCTGGTCGAGAGTGGGGCGATACACCTCTCCGGCGGCGCGGACGGCGTTGTACACCTCGGGACGATAGATCTTCTGGAACGTCTCCATCGTGGCGATCGTCCCGATCAGCTGCAGGTCGGAGAAGTCGTTGAGCAGGTCGCCGCGGAAGTAGAACGCCAACGGCGCCACGGCGCCGCGCGGCATGAAGTACCGCACCTCCAAGCCCATCCGGGCGAAGTACTCGTCGGTCAGCGAGAAGTCGTCCTGCTGGTACTCGGCACCCAGCGCCGGATGTACGAGGCCCGTGCGGCGGTAGGTTCGGCTCGTCGACACACTGATGCAGATCACCGGAGATCCCACGAAGCGCTGCCGATAGGCATCCGATGACACAAAGCGCTGGAAGAGCTGGCCGTGCAGGACACCGAAGTCCTCCGGAACAGTGAACGTGCCGGCAGCGGCTGTCGCCGCGGGGAGCACGACGCTGAAGTCGTAGTCGCGCAGATACGAGGAGAAGTTGTTGCCGACGATGCCGCGGTGGCGTTCACCCGTGCGACGATCGAGGATGCCGACGTCGAGAACCTCGATGATGGGGAAGCGTTCGCCGCCGGCCGTGTCGTCGAACTGGAGCTGCACGGTGACGATGTCGAGTTCGACGCTGTAGGTCGCCGCACTCGGGTCATCGGGAACGGCGAGCTCGTTGAACCGGCGGTCGATCATCGAGAGCGCGTTGCGAAGGTTCTGGCGCCGTCCGGCGCCACGCGCGAGATTCGCGAAGTTCGTCGTGACACGCGAATGGGCAGCCGGTGCGTAGTCTTCGTCGAAGCGGGTCGTCGTGATGCTGAAAGCGATGTCGTTCGCCATGCGAAGGCCAATCCTGGACAGGGGCCGGATACGGCCACGAATGATGCTGCTCCGAGCATGCGTGACGACGCGGGTCATCGGGTAATGCATCCAAGCTATGCGGGGATATAGCCTGCTGCTATGTCACGCTCATCGATCGGAATCACCCTGCAGCACCTGCAGTACTTCATCGAGGTCGCCGCGGAGGGATCGATGAGCGCCGCGGCCGACCTGCTGTTCGTCTCCCAGCCGACCATGTCCGCCGCGATGCGAGACCTCGAAAGGAAGGTCGGCCGCGACCTCCTCCTACGGTCCGCTCGCGGTGTGACCTTGACCCCCGACGGCATCGAGTTCCTCGGCTACGCCCGGCAGGTGGTCGAGCAGGCGGCCCTGCTCGAACAGCGCTACCTGGGCACGCCGCCCTCCCGACGCCTGCTGGGCGTGTCCACCCAGCACTACTCCTTCGCGGTCGACGCCTTCGTCCGGATGGTCACAGCGACGGACGCGACCCAGTACGAGTTCTCGCTGCGCGAGACGCGCACCTTCGACATCATCGAGGACGTTCGCACGCTGCGCAGCGAACTCGGCATCCTGTTTCGCAACGAGTTCAACCGCAACGTCATCGGAAAGCTCCTGCGCGACTCTGGACTGGCGTTTCACCCGCTCTTCGTCGCCGCGCCGCACGTCTTCGTCGCGCGCCGCAATCCGCTCTCACGGCAGCAGAGCGTGAGTCTCGACGACCTCGCGTCGTTGCCGCGGCTCACCTTCGACCAGGGGGCGAACAACTCGTTCTACTTCGCCGAAGAGATCCTGTCGACACTGTCGAGCTCTCGGGAGATCCGCGTGTCCGACCGCGCCACGATCTTCAATCTGATGATCGGCTTGAACGGGTACACGATTTCGACGGGCATCATCAGCGACGACCTCGATCCCGAGATCGTCGCCGTACCCCTCGACGTCGACGAGCACATCGAGATCGGGTGGATCGGGCGTACGGCGGTGCCCCTGACCGACCAGGCTCAGCGTTACCTCTCAGAGCTACGCGAGGTCGTGGCCGGCTTCGGCATATCGGTCGTCGGCTGACGGCACGGGCGACCCCTCGAAAGTTCTCCCGCAAGCGCGTACCGTCGGCGGTGACGAGAGGAGTCGCCATGACCTCGGCATCATCCACACTGTGGGTCGCATACGGCACGGAGGGCAATGTCGTCGGTACGGTACGAAAGAGCGAGGACGGCTACACGTCAACCGTCGCCGGCGCCGCTGCGAGCGTCGGCACGTATCCGTCGATGGAGGTCGCGAAGAACGCCCTCCACAGCCACCTTGCTCCCGGCTCCGACTGGCCACAGTTCCGCGAGCACTGAGCAACGGGCACGGAGGGTCGGGCTGTGAGTGATCGCTTCAGCCCACTGCCCGGGCGTTCGCTGCGGTGATCTCCGTCGTGGCGGGAGTCCGAACGGCGACCTGCGTGTCGCCGCGCCGGGCGTCCAGCAGCCGCAGTGCGATGTGCACCAGCGGGCCGATACCGGCGGCGAACAGCACCGTGCCGAGCCCCACGGTGCCGCCGAGGAGCCAGCCCACCAGCAGAACCGTCGCTTCGATCGTGAGTCGACAGACCCAGAGGGGCCATCCCAGCCGGGAGTTCATCCCGGTCATGAGGCCGTCGCGAGGGCCCGGCCCCAAGCGGGCTCCGATATAGACCCCGGATGCCAGCGCAACCAGCGCCATACCCCCGAGGAATACCGCCACCTGAGCGCCGAGGCCCCCCACCTCGGGCAGGACCGAGATCGTCAGCTGCATGCTGGTGCCGACGACGAGGATGTTCGCAACGGTGCCGATACCCGGACGTTGCCGGAGCGGGATCCACAGCAGCAGCACCAGCAGACCGACGAGGTTCGTGATCCATCCGATGCCCACACCGGTCTGCACCGACAGCCCCTGCGCGAAGACCGTCCACGGATCCACGCCGATGTGCGCCTGCACCATGATGCCGCAGCCGACACCGTAGAGAACGAGCCCGATGAGCAGGCGAGAAAGACGTGCTGTCATGCGACAATCCAATCTCATAATTGGACACTCTTCAGCAGTCCAATCCGGATAGAGTGGCCGTCATGGACTCGAGGATCGGCGCGCGGGCGTTCGCCGGGATGCTGGGCGGGTGGCGCACGAGGGAGCCGGCGTATGAAGCCCTCGCCGACAGCATCCGCATCCTGTGCCTGGATAACCGCATCGCCGCGCACACCGCCCTGCCCTCCGAGCGAGAACTCGCCGCGGCGCTGTCGGTGAGCCGAACAACGGTGGCGGCCGCCTATCGCAGCCTGCGTAACACCGGTCACATCGCGAGCGTGCGCGGGTCGGGAAGCGTGACGACGGCTCGGCCGGGTCGCGATATCGGCGGCGTGGCGGCGACGACCGGTGCAATCGATCTCCAGCAGGCCAGTCCGGCAGCATGGCCGGGGCTTGCCGGCGTCTTCGCGGATGCCGCGGCAGACGCCGCGCGCATCGTTGCTCGCTCAGGCTATGACGTCCGCGGCGCAATCGAGCTCCGCCAAGCCATTGCAGAGCGCTACAGCGCGCGCGGAATCCCGACGACGCCCGCCCAGATCATCGTGACGACGGGTGCGCAATCGGCGATCCACCTGCTCTCCACGGTGCTAGTCGTCCGTGGGGACCGCGTCGTCATCGAGACGCCGACCTATCCGCACGCGGCAGAGGCGATCCGGGCTGCCGGCGCACGGCTGGTGGCCGTGCCCGTCACGACACACGGGGGATGGGACCTCGATCGCACGGCGCAGGTCTTCGCACGCACACAGCCGCGCATGGCGTATCTGATGCCGCGTTTTCAGAATCCGACGGGACGCTCGATGACGGCTGCCGAAGAGGCGGCTTTCGCACACGCCGCGCGCGGCTCACGCTCCACCCTCGTCATCGACGAGACGACCGCAGATCTGGCCATCGACGGCCCCGCCGATCCACCGGCATTCCGCCACGACGCGGTCGTGCGCGTGGGCTCGCTCGGCAAGATCGTCTGGGGCGGGCTGCGAGTGGGCTGGATCCGCGCCGACGTCGACCTCGTGCAGCGCATCGTCGCGGCGCGCCCCGCGCGCGAACTCGGCACGCCCGATTTCGAACAGGCCGTGGCCACGCGCCTCTTCGCCCACCTTCCAGAGATCCTCGCGCAACGCTCGCTGCTGCTGAGATCGGGCCGCGATGCCCTCCTCGACGCACTCTCGCGCCGCCTGCCGGAGTGGAGGACTCCGCGGGTGGACGGGGGCGTGGCGCTCTGGGTGGAGCTTGACGCACCGCTGAGCACAGGACTGGTGCTCGCGGCGCGCGCCCACGGCGTCTACCTGTCTTCGGGGTCTCGGTTCGGGGTCGACGGACCGCACGACCGGCATCTGCGCCTGCCGTTCACCGCGCCTCCGGACGAGCTGCGACGTGCCGTCGACACCCTCGCCGACGCCTGGCCCTCGGTACGAGCCGCCGCGCCCGTGAACGGCGGCGAGATCCTCGACGCCGTGATCTGACGAGCGCAGCGCGGGCCTCAGCGCAGATACGCGAGGCACTCGACCGCCTCGTCGAGCCTGCAGAACGAGCCCAACTCGCGCATTCTGGCTCGGGCGAACTCGAAGCGCTCCGCGTGAAAGCGCACGCCCTGCGTCGACTGCTCGCGCCGCACATGCCCGATCACGACGCCGCGTCTGTCGATCACCCGCCACCGCCGATCGGACACCGCGCGTAATGAGCACCCGCGCGCCGAACGAGGCAGGACGCTCGCTGTACTGGTCATCTCGCCACCCCTCACCGTTGATGTGATCGAAGATACGTTCGACATCCGACATTGTCGGCGCGCGGCGCTCCCCGACGAGCGGCCGCCACCTCCTCCCCACCGCTCTCCCTCGGCACTGTCTCCACAATCGGGTCTTCCCGCGCGTCGACGAGCGCCCTCGGGTCGGACGCTGGGGGTGCTGCAGCGCACGCAGGCACGCCAGCGCCGCAGCGTCGCCCGGATCGACCGGGCAACGAGCGAAGGAGAATCATCATGAGCGATCGCATCACCGTGATCGGCAACGTCGCGTCCCAGCCCGAGCGTCGGGAGTTGCCGGGCGGGATCCCCGCAATCAGCTTCCGACTCGCGAGCAGCGAACGTCGGCTGGAGAACGGCCAGTGGGTCGACAGCCACACCAACTGGTACTGGGTCTCGGCGTACCGGAAACTGGCCGATCATGCCTTGGCGTCACTGCAGAAGGGGCAGCGCGTCATCGTCACCGGTCGCTTCCGCGTGAAGCAGTGGGAATCGGGCGGCAAGAGCGGGTCGTCGGCCGAGATCGACGCCGAGGGACTCGGCCACGACCTCATGTTCGGGACCACGACATTCCGCAAGGGGGAGTCGTCCGCGACACCTCCGCCCGCCGCGGACGACTCCGGGTGGGCTGTGCCCGGCGATACGCACTCCAGCCCGGCGTCGGGGGCGGAGAGCGACGCCGCGTCCGAGCAGCCGGCGGAGGCCGTCCTCGTGGGCGTGGGCGGAGGGGACCGGGATCGCGAGGACACGACCCCGTTCTGACGCCGCTTAGACTCGTGTCGTGCGAAACGTCGGTCAGCGTGCGGTCCCTCTCCCCATCGCTGCATGCATCGGTGTCGCGCTCCTGCTCAGCGGCTGCACCGGCGCGACTCCCGCGCCCACGCCGACGACGTCGGTGTCCAGCACGCCCACAGCGACGCCCACACCGACTCCGACGGGGCCGGCACTGCAGACGAACGGGTCTGCGACGCAGAACCTGCCCTACTTCGCATCGATCGTGAACGCCGTGGCGGCGGGGCCGCAGGCGACGCAGGGACGGGCGTACATCGACGCCCTCACCGCCGGCGGGTTCGACAAGTCCGCCATGGAGGTGACGCGGGATCTGACGACGGTCGGCAATCAGGCCGACTCGATCCAGTTCTCGGTGAAGTGGAAGGGTGAGTGCCTGGTGGGGCAGGTCGGCCCGTCGGTGCCCGGCCCGCAGACACGCGTTCTTCCGCTCGTGCCGGAGGGCACGTGTCTCATCGGACAGACCCGCCCCATCGACTGGTGACAGGCCTGCCCGCGTGGCCGACCGCCGCGGGGGAGAGCGAGAGCCGCCCGCACGCCGTGGAGGTCACCACGGCCGCGTAGACTTGGCCCGTTATGGCCGAATACATCTACTCCATGGTCCGTGCCCGCAAAGCGGTGGGCGAGAAGCTCATCCTCGACGACGTCACGATGGCGTTCCTCCCCGGCGCCAAGATCGGCATGGTCGGCCCCAACGGCGCCGGCAAGTCGACGATCCTGAAGATCATGGCCGGTCTGGACGCGCCGTCCAACGGTGAGGCCAAGCTGACGCCGGGCTTCACTGTCGGCATCCTGATGCAGGAGCCCGAGCTCGACGAGACCAAGACGGTCCTGGAGAACATCCAGGAGGGCGTGGCGATCAAGGCCAAGGTCGACCGCTTCAACGAGATCTCGGCGCTGATGGCCGACCCGGACGCCGATTTCGATTCCCTGCTGGCCGAGATGGGCGTGCTGCAGGAGGAGATCGACGCGGCCGACGGATGGGACCTTGACTCACAGCTCGAGCAGGCCATGGATGCGCTGCGCACCCCGCCCGCGGACGAGCCCGTCACCAAGCTCTCCGGTGGCGAGCGCCGTCGTGTCGCGCTCGCCAAGCTGCTCCTGCAGAAGCCCGACCTGCTGCTGCTGGACGAACCCACCAACCACCTGGACGCAGAGAGCGTTCTCTGGCTCGAACAGCACCTCCAGTCGTACAAGGGCGCGGTCATCGCGATCACCCACGATCGGTACTTCCTCGACAATGTCGCGGAGTGGATCGCCGAGGTCGACCGCGGCCGGCTCATCGGTTACGAGGGCAACTATTCGACCTATCTGGAGAAGAAGGCCGAGCGCCTCGACATCCAGGGCAAGAAGGACGCGAAGCTCGCCAAGCGCCTCAAGGACGAGCTCGACTGGGTCCGTTCCTCGGCGAAGGGGCGTCAGACGAAGTCGAAGGCTCGTCTCGCCCGATACGAAGAGATGGCGTCCGAGGCGGAGCGTACGCGCAAGCTCGATTTCGAAGAGATCCAGATCCCGGCAGGTCCCCGCTTGGGCAGCGTCGTCATCGAAGCCAAGAAGCTCCAGAAGGGCTTCGGCGATCGCTCCCTCATCGACGGGCTGAGCTTCAGCCTGCCCCCGAACGGCATCGTGGGTGTCATCGGCCCCAACGGCGTCGGAAAGACGACGCTGTTCAAGACGATCGTGGGCCTCGAGCCGCTCGACGGCGGCGATCTCAAGGTCGGCGAGACGGTGAAGATCAGTTACGTCGACCAGAGCCGCGCCAACATCGACCCGAACAAGACGCTGTGGGAGGTCGTCTCGGACGGCCTCGACATCATCACGGTCGGCAAGACCGAGATCCCCTCGCGTGCCTATGTGTCGAAGTTCGGCTTCAAGGGTCCGGACCAGCAGAAGAAGGCGGGGGTGCTCTCCGGCGGTGAGCGCAACCGTCTCAACCTGGCGCTCACCCTGAAGGAGGGCGGCAACCTGCTCCTGCTCGATGAGCCCACCAACGACCTCGATGTCGAGACGCTGAGCTCGCTTGAGAACGCCCTCCTGGAGTTCCCGGGCTGCGCGGTGGTGATCACCCACGACCGGTGGTTCCTCGACCGCATCGCGACCCACATCCTCGCCTACGAGGGCACCGACGAGCACCCCGACAAGTGGTACTGGTTCGAGGGCAACTTCGAGGCGTACGAGGCCAACAAGATCGAGCGCCTCGGCCCGGACGCAGCCAACCCGCACCGTTCGACCCACCGCAAGCTCACCCGTGACTGAGCGACTGCACGTCCCCATCCACCTGCGATGGGGCGACCTCGACGCCTTCAACCACGTCAACAACGCGACGATGCTGAAGCTGCTCGAAGAAGCGCGTGTGCGGGTGTTCTGGACGCCGGTCTTCGGCGACGAAGCACCCGACACGGCGGTGATCGAGGCGGGTACGGATGCCGGTGTGCTGACGCTCATCGCTCATCAGGAGATCGAGTACCTCGCGCCGGTGCCGTACCGGCGCGAGCCGCTCGACATCCAGATGTGGTTCGGAAAGCTCGGAGGATCGAGCATCGAGGTCTGCTACGAGGTCTACAGCCCGCGCGGCGACGAGCGTCAGACGCTGTATGCGAAGGCATCCTCATCCGTCGTGCTCGTCGAAGCAGACACCTTCCGACCGGTGCGACTCACCGACACGATGCGTGACGCGTGGGCTCCCTACCTCGGTGACCCGGTGTCGTTCCGGCGGCGCTGACAGCGCAACGAGTCACCCGGTATCAGGGGACGCGGACCATGATCTCCTGCCCGACCGAAGCGACGAGGTCGCCCTCGCGCGTGAAGATCCGACCCGACGACAGCCCGCGCCCTGCGCGCGCGCTGGGCGAGTTCTGCACGTACAGCAGCCACTCGTCGACGCGCACGGGCCGGTGCCACCACATCGCGTGATCGAGGCTGGCGACCTTCAGCCCGGGCTGCGACCAGGCGATCCCATGACCGCGCAGCACCGACTCCTGGATGGTCAGATCGCTCATATAGGCCAAGACGGCGCGATGCAGCGCGGGATCGCTCCCGATAGGCCGCTTCGCGCGCATCCAGACGTTCTGGGCGGGTACGTGCTCGCCATGCACCGCGTCGTAGATCGCTCCCTCGGCATGCACGACCTCGATCGGGTTGCGATCCAGAAGGCGCTGCGACAGCGGATGCCGCCGCGTCGTCTCCCATCGCGCGAGCGCCTCTTCGGGACCGAGGACGTCCTCCGGCATGCGGCTCTGGTGGTCCAGGCCGGCATCCTCGTGTTCGAAGGAGGCGATCATCGAGAAGATCGGCACCCCGTCCTGGTAGACCTGCGTGCGGCGCGTGGAGAAGGAGCGGCCGTCGTGGATGCGATCGACCGACAGGGTGACTCCCCGCGTCGCGTCGCCGGGGCGCAGGAAGTACCCGTGCATCGAATGGGGCACGCGATCGTCGCCGGTCGTCCTGTCCGCGGCGATGATGGCCTGGGCCAGCACCTGGCCCCCGAAGATGCGGCCCGTCGGCATCGGGTGGGAGATCCCGGTGAAGATGTCCTCGGTCGTCCGGGCGTCACCGGAGGAGATATCCAGGACGTCCAGCATTTCGGCGACCGGATCGGTCTCGCCGCGCATCCCTGCTCCCACACGCTCTCCGTCCGTGATCCGTACCGCTTGATAGTTTAAGTCGGATGTCTGCACAGCTGTTGTTCCCCGACCCTTCGACGACGTCGGACGTCCTCACTTTCGCCGATCGCGCTGCGAGACTCGGTGACGGCGCCGTGCGCCTACGCGCCGCAGGGGGGACACTCGCGCTGACGTCGGCGCCGCTGGCACCCCAGAGCCTGCTGGAGTCCACCCCGACCGTGCTGGGGATGCGGTTCGTGCGCGTCGACCCCGAACTCGAGTGCGATCTCGTCGTGGATGCCGCGTCACTCACGATCGGCGACGACCCGCGCGCGGTTGTTCTCCCCGACTCCGCCGTCACGGCACCGTGGGCGGGAGTGTCTCCGCCGCGGGGCGGCTGGGTGGATGAGAGCGGCGTCGAGGCCGCCACACTCGCCTCGCGCGCGCAATGGGGCATCGCGGCCGTGGCCGAAGCGGTCCCCGAAGCCGCCGGCGAAGACGTGGTCCGGCTCGTGCGCGCCCAGGTCTGGGGGGAGGCCGACGGGGAGCTGGGCCAGCTGCCGCGTGGGGTGGCGTTCGCCGCCTTCGCTCTGGGCTTCATCGCCGGTGGCGAGACGGCTGCGGTTCGGCGCAGCGGCCCGTGGACGCGGATCACTCTGCAACGCGGGCACGTGCTGACACGGACGCGCGTGCACACGGGGCTGACGGAGGTCCGGGCGACGGGCGTCGCCTGAAACGTGATCTGACCAGCCCCGCGGCGATGGCACACTAACCGGCTGCCGCCCGTCCCGCGATGCGACCGGAGAAGAGGCATCCGCCGACGAAGGTGCCCTCCAGAGCCCGGTAGCCGTGCACACCGCCGCCGCCGAAGCCCGCCGCCTCACCGGCGGCGAACAGCCCCGGGATCACGGAGCCCCGTTCGTCCAACGCCCGTGCCGACAGGTCTGTCTTGATGCCCCCGAGAGACTTCCGCGTGAGGACGTGGAGCTTGACGGCGATCAGCGGCCCGTTCGCCGGGTCGAGAATCCGGTGAGGTGCCGCGGTGCGGATGAGGCGGTCGCCGCGGAACGCGCGTGCGGATCTGAGCATCGCGATCTGCGCATCCTTCGTGAAGTCGTTGGCGATCTCGCGGTCACGCGCCTCGATCTCGCGGCGCACGAGCTCCGGGTCGAGCACCTCGCCACCGGGAAGGGCCCGCATGCCCTCGATCAACTCGTCCAACGACCTGCGGACGACGAAATCCGCTCCCCGGTCCATGAATGCTCTGACGGGACCTGCGGCTCCCTTGCCGAGTCGCGAACGCAGCAGCAGACGCACGTCCTTCCCGGTGAGATCGGGATTCTGCTCGCTTCCGGAGAGCGTGAACTCCTTTTCGATGATCTTCTGCGACAGCACGAACCAGGAATGGTCATGTCCCGTGCGCCGCAGGTGCGCCAGTGTGCCGAGCGTGTCGAACCCGGGGTACAACGGCACCGGGAGGCGCGCACCCGTCGCCTCGAGCCACACCGACGACGGGCCCGGGAGAATCCGGATGCCGTGGTTCGGCCAGATCGGACTCCAGTTCTGGATGCCCTCGACGTAGTGCCACATGCGGTCCCCATTGATCAGGTGCGCCCCGGCCGCCCGCGCGACGGGCTGCATGGACCCGTCGACGTACGCGGGGACGCCCGTGATCATCCGCGTCGGCGGCGTGCCCAATCGCGCCGGCCACTGTGCGCGGACGAGATCGTGGTTGCCGCCGATGCCGCCGGAGGACACGATCGTCGCGGCCGCGAGGATCTCGAACGAGCCGACGACGTCGCGCGACGTCGGCTCTCCTCGCGCGGCCGCTGAGGGGGCGAGCACGTCGCCGTGCGCGCCCGTCACACCCCCCGCGTGGGTCATCAGCGCCGTGACGCGGTGACGGGGGAGGATCGTGATGCGCCCGGTCGCTTCCGCGGCCTCCACGGACGCCTGGAAGGGCGCGACCAGTCCTGGGCCTGTTCCCCAGGTGATGTGGAAGCGCGGCACAGAGTTTCCCGGGCCCGTCGCGTTGTATCCACCGCGCTCCGCCCACCCGACGACGGGGAAGAAGCCGACCCCCTTCTCCCGCAACCAGGCCCGCTTCTCTCCGCTCGCGAAGTCGAGGTAGGCCTCGGCCCACTGGCGCGGCCAATGATCATCGTCGCGGTCGAACTGCGCCGTGGCGAACCAGTCCTGACGGGCTAGCTCGAGGGAGTCGGAGATTCCGAGCCGTCGCTGCTCCGGAGAATCGACGAAGAACAGGCCGCCGAACGACCAGAACGCCTGGCCGCCGAGGTTGGCGCGTGGTTCCTGGTCGACGATGATCACGCGCCGCCCGGCGGCGGCCGCTTCCGTCGCGGCCACGAGCCCGGCAAGGCCCCACCCGATCACGAGCACGTCCGCCTCGTGATGCTGTGACTGTGCCATCGTCGACTCCTTCGTCGTGGTCCCGTGCCGGAGGGGGAGCGTCAGCTCGTCGGATCCGCGGGATGAAGCGGTAGCGAGGATGCCGTGGGGGTCCGTTCGGGACCGATCCCACTCGGCTCGAATGTGTTCACCATGGCATGCGCGGCGCGCTGGAGGTAGTCCCAGAGTGTGGCTTCGTGCAGCGGAGACAGCTCAAGCTCGTCCACGGCACGGCGCATGTGCGTCAACCATCGATCCCGCGCGTCCGGATTGACGTGGAATGGCATGTGCCGCATGCGCAGACGTGGATGCCCGCGTCGTTCGCTGTACGTCGTCGGTCCGCCCCAGTACTGCTCGAGGAAGAGGGTGAGCCGCTCGGCGGCGGGGCCCAGGTCGTCCTCGGGATACATCGGCTTGAGCACGTCATCGGCGGCCACGCCGCGGTAGAAGGCATCCACGAGCCGCACGAAGGTCTCGTGCCCGCCGACCTGCGCATAGAACGTCTCCGCGTCGTCGCTCACGAACTCTCCTCATCCGTCTTCTTCGGTGCCGTCGTCGAGCCGTCCGGGGACGTCGCGGCATCCGCCCCGCCGGAGGCCGTCGGCGCGGGGGCCGCCTTTCCGCCGCGCTTGGGCTTCCAGATGCCCTTGCCGTCCGCCGTCGCGACGGGTGTCGGCCGCGTGCGCGGCGGGTTGGCGCCGCGCACGCGCTGGGCGCCCTCGAGGCCGGCCAGCATGACCGTGTTCATCGACGGAAGGGTGACGCCCATGTCGTCCATCGCCCGCTTCAGACGCATCCTCAGTTCCCGGGCGACATCGTCCTTCGCGTTGGCACGCGTCTTCATGACGAGACGGATGACGAGCGCGTCGCCGGTGATCGACTCCAGGCCCCACACCTCGGGCTGCTCGATCACGCGGGTGCGCCACTTCGGATCCTTCGCGAGGTTCTTCGCCGTGGCGAGCATGGTCTTCTCGACCTGATCGATCTCGACGTCGACAGGCAGAGCGAGGTCGATGATCACACGAGACCATCCCTGGGACATGTTGCCGATGCGGGTGATCTCGCCGTTGCGCACATACCAGAGTGTCCCGTTGACGTCCCGGACGTGCGTGATGCGGACGCTGACGTACTCCACGATGCCGGTGGCCAGACCCAGATCGACGACGTCGCCGATGCCGACCTGATCCTCGGCGACGATGAAGATGCCGTTGAGCACATCCTTGACGATGTTCTGCGCGCCGAAGCCGAGGCCGGCGCCGATGGCCGCCGACAGCAGCGCGAAGGAGCCGAGCGCGTCGGGAGCGATCCGTCCGAAGATCAGCAGGATGGCGATGGTGACGATCGCGACGTTGACGATGTTCTGCAGGATCGACCCGAGCGTGCGGGTGCGCTGCACGAGCCGCATGGCGGCAAGCGGTGAGCGCTCCAACGCCTGCGTGTCATCGACGTTGGCCTTGCTCTTGGCGCCGGAGACGATCCGGTTGACGATCCGCCGGATGACCAGGCGCAGCACCCACGAGACGATGAACGCACCGACGATGATGCCCGCGCTCGTGAGGAGGTTCACCCCGGCCTCGCCCAGCCAGGTGAGGATCGCCGTCCACACCCCGGGGTCGATCACGGGGGCCGTCGCTCCGCCGCCGGAGTCAGAGAAGTACCGCATCTCCTCGATCCTAACGAGGCCGGCTCTGCCCGTTCTGGGAACCCGCGGGGGAGTCGTCGACCCACCCACCCCAATGGGCGATGATGACGGCCTGAATGCGATCTCGCGCACCCAGCTTGGCGAGCACGCGACCGACGTGGGTCTTCACGGTCGTCTCGCTGAGAAACAGCTCGCGCGCGATCTCGGCGTTCGTCAGCCCGCGCGCCAGCGCGAAGAACACGTCCTTCTCCCGAGGCGTGAGCTCGCCCACCCGCGCCTCGATGGCCGACCTCTCGGCATCGTCCACGGAGGGCGACGCGGGCGCCCGGACGGCGCGCCGACGCAGCACTTCACGGGTCACCCGCGGCGCCAGCACGGCATCGCCGGCTGCCACGGCGCGAATGGCCGTCACCAGCGCGCTGCGCTCGACGTCCTTCAGCAGGAATCCGCTGGCCCCGGCATCCAGAGCGCCGAAAGCGTACTCGTCGAGGTCGAACGTCGTGAGCACCAGCACCCGCGTCTCCGGCGCCTCGGCGACGACACGCGCCGTCGCCGCCACACCGTCCAGGCGGGGCATGCGCACGTCCATGAGCACCACGTCCGGCCGGAGGGCGATGCACAGGGCGACGGCGTCGGCGCCGTCGGCGGCTTCGCCCACCACCGTGATGTCGTGCTCCGCGTCGAGCACCAGCCCGAACCCGAGCCGGATGAGCTGCTGGTCGTCGGCGATCACGACACGGATCGGCTCTGTCATGCCGACGTCCTCCCCGGCGGTCTCGGCACGGTCAGCCGGACACGCCACCGGCCGTCGGGCCGGCGGCCCGCCTCCGCGACGCCGCCGACGCGAGCGGCGCGCTCGTGCAGTCCGCGGATGCCGTAGCCTCCGCCGGATGCCGGGCCCTCGACCCCGTCGTTGACGACCTCGACGACCACTTCGCTCGCCGTCGACGAGATCGTCACGGTCACCTCCTGCGCCGACGGCGCGTGCCGGATGACGTTGGTCAAACCCTCCTGCACCACGCGCGCGACGGCTAGGCGCACAGGGAGATCTGTGATCTCGCCACCGGTGGTCCGCAGCACGACGGGCACGCCCGCGCTTCGGGCGGCCGCGACGGCGTCACGGACGGTGTCGCCGTCGAGCGGCGCCAGCGGCGCCCGCTGGGCGTCGCCATCTCGCAGCACACCGAGCATGGCGCGCATCTGGTCGAGCGCCCCCCGGCCGGTCGTCGCGATCTGCGCCGTCGCTGCGCGCGCACGTGGCGCGTCATCCGTCGCCGTCGCCCCCTCAGCCAGCGCGACCATCACCGTGAGCGAGTGCGACACGACGTCATGCATCTCCCGCGCGATGCGCGCGCGCTCGGCGGCAGCGGCGAGCTGCGCCTGCTGGGCACGCTCCGCCCACAGCCGACGAGACGTTTCCATCAAGGCGGCGACATAGCGCGCGCGATTTCCGACATTGACGCCGACCAGGCACCCGACGAGAAGTCCCACCGCGAGAGCCGCGCACCCGTTGACCGCCGTAGACCAGGGCAGCACGCCGACCAGGACGGTGGCTCCGGCAGCCATCGCCGCCCCACCGACGACGATCCCCGACGCGATCCACGCGGCCGACGACCCCGCGTACACCGCGACGGCGTAGACGGCGACGGCCGTCGTAGCCGCTCCCACCCCCGCACCGGATGACACGGCGAGAACGGCGCCCACGGCCGCGAGCGAAAACGGCACCAGCGGGAGACGGCGACGCCAGAGCATCGCCACGCACGCGAGGGTGAGCACGACGACGACGATGGGACGCACCCCCGTCCACAGCCGCGCGTCGCCGGCGAAATCGTCCCGTCCTGGGGCGGGAAACGTCACCAGGGCGGTGAGAAGAGCGACGATGACGTCGGTCAGGCGAGGATGGCGCGCCCAGAAGCGGCGGATCACGCCGGGTGGACGCGGAAGCCGCAGCTCGCTGGACCCCGTGTCCAGCGAGCTGCGGCTCTCAGCGGTCATCTCCTGCAGCTCAGGCGTCCCGACCGCGCAGGCTCGCCCAGGCTCCGAGAAGCAGCGCGGCAGGCCATGCGGCGAGAGTCGCCACGCCTCGCAGCACGTCCTCACCACCGGCGGTGGTCGCGGACTGCGCCCCCGACATCGGCAGATAGGCGCTGGCATCCACGATCCACTTCCAGCCCTCGCCGGCGAAGGAGAACATGCTGAGGACGATCGGCAGGACGAACAGCACGCCCACGGTCGCCGCGATCGCGCCGGCACCGTTACGCACGATGAAGCCGAAGCCGAGACCGATCAACGCGAACGTCGCCATGGCGAAAACGCCCGCCAGCAGCGGGAACCACGACGTCTTGGGGTCGGACCAGTCGATCGCGGTCTTGAGGATCGGGGCCGTCACCAGGGCGGCGATCGCGTAGGTGATCGCCGTCGTCACGGCCAGCACCACGGCCACGACGAGAGCCTTGGCGACGAGCACCGCGCCACGGCGCGGCTCCGCGGTCAGGGTGGAGCGGATCATGCCCGTGGAGTACTCGCCGGTGATGGCGATCGCTCCCAGGATGCCTGCGACGAGCATCGTGAACTGCATCGGCATGACGATGACCATCACCGGTGCGAACCCCGCGTCGAAGTCGCGCAATGCGGAGGCCATCAACAGCGAGATGCCGACGGACAGAGCGACGGTGATCGCGAGTGACCACCAGGTCGAGCGCAGCGACAGGAGCTTGAGCCACTCGCTGCGAACGACGCGGGGGAAGGTGAGGTGGTACGGCGAGCGGGGGGCAGGCGTCGGCGAGGCGGTCGATGCCGTGGGGGCGGTCGCGGTGCTCATGCGATCTCCTTCGTCTTGTACTGGACGGCGCCTTCGGTGAGCGCCATGTAGGCCTCTTCGAGCGAACCGGTTCGTGGTGTGAGCTCGTGCAGGGGGATGCCGCGCTCAGCGGCGAGGTCGCCGATCGCGCGAGCGCTGACGCCTGCGACGAGCAGTCCTCCGTCGCCGGCATCGGTCACCGTGACGTCCGGCGAGCCGAGCGCTGCGGCGAGATCGGATGCGCGCGGGGTACGGACGAGCACCTCGTTGCGCGTCCATGCCCGCACCAGCTCGGGAAGGGGCGCGTCGGCGATCACGCGTCCGCGACCGAGGACGATCACGTGGTCGGCGGTCTGCGACATCTCACTCATCAGGTGGCTCGACAACAGCACGGTGCGGCCTTCTCCCGCCAGATGACGCACGAGCTGACGCACCCACCGCACACCTTCGGGGTCGAGGCCGTTGACCGGCTCGTCGAGAATCAGCGTCTGCGGGTCGCCGAGAAGCGCCGCCGCGATGCCGAGTCGCTGTCCCATGCCGAGGGAGAACTTCCCTGCGCGCTTGCCCGCGACAGCCTCCAGACCGGTGAGGGCGATGACCTCGTCGACGCGCGTGTTCGCGATGCCGTGGGTCGCCGCCATGGCACGCAGGTGCCCACGCGCCGAACGCCCCGTGTGCACGGCTTTCGCATCGAGCAGCACGCCGACCTCCGTGAGCGGTGAACGACTCTGCGTGTACCGGTGCCCACCGACGCTCACGCGGCCCGCCGATGGGGCGTCGAGCCCGACGATCATGCGCATGGTCGTCGACTTTCCGGCGCCATTGGGGCCGAGAAAGCCGGTCACCTGCCCGGGTCGCACCGTGAACGAGACGTCGTCGACGGCGGTGGTGCTTCCGTATCTCTTCGTGAGGTTCTCAGCAACAATCATGCTTCGACGCTACGGCGACCGATGTCGGCACCACATCCTGCGAGAGGATGAGATCAGCCGCGCACCCTCGTCCGGACGAAGGATGCGCGGCTGAGCGTGGCGGGACGCGATCAGCTGTCGGCGTCGCGCTCCTGCACAGCGAGGGCGCGCTCGACGCCCGCGAGGTTCTCGTTCACGAGTCGGCGGAGGGCCGCCGGGGCCTCGGTGTGCGAGGCGAGCCACTGACGGGTCGCGTCGCGCAACGCCAGGGAGGCGAGCGGCGCGGGATACAGCCCCGTGATGAGGTAGTTCGCGATCTGGTAGGTGCGCGACTCCCACACCGGCAGCAGCATGTCGAAGTACGGCTGGACGAACGATTCCAGCGCCGCGATGCCGGCGGGGTGCACGAATCCGAGAGCGGCGGAGCGCACGACGGTGTTCGGCAGGTCGGCGCTGTCGACGAGCGACGCCCAGGCCGCACGCTTGGCCTCGACCGTGGGCAGGGCCGCTTTCGCCTGCGCCGCGAACTCTCCGCCCTTCGCCGTGTTGTCCGCTGCCAACGCCGCATCGATCTGCTCGGACGAGACGACGCCGCCGGCTGCCAACGACACCAGCAGCGCCCACGAGAGGTCGGCGTCGATCTCGAGTTCAGGCAACGTCAGCTCACCGTCGCGCAGAGCGCGCACCGTCTCCCACTGTGCGGCCGTCGCCGCTGCGGAGGCGAAGGCCGTGACGAACTGGAGCTGGCTGTCGCTGCCCGCCTCGGCGCCCTGAGCCAGCGCCCACAGGCCGTCGGCGACACGCACCCGCGCAGCCTCGCGCTTGTCGGGAGCGACGTACGCGTTCGCCGCGAGCTGCAGCTGCGCGAGGGTGGTGCGCACCGTCGTGGACTCGGTTTCGGCGCCGATGTTGCGCAGGACCAGATCGATGTAATCGGATGCCGACGCCTCGGCATCCCGTGTCTGATCCCAGGCCGCACCCCACACGAGCGAGCGCGCCAGCGGATCGCTGATACCGGCGAGGTGGTCGATCGCGGTGGTCAGCGAGCGCGGGTCGAGACGGATCTTCGCGTAGGCGAGGTCCTCGTCGTTCAGGAGGATGAGGTCGGGCTGACGCTCACCGACGAGTTCGGGCACCTCCGTGAGGTCGCCATCGACGTCGAGCTCGATGTGGCGTGTGCGCACGAGCGCCCCACCCTCGAGCGCGTAGAAGCCGACGCCGAGGCGATGCGGACGGATCGTCGGGTAATCGGCAGGCGCGGTCTGCACGATGGCGAACCGTGAGATGACGCCGTCATCGCCCACGCGCAGCTCGGGTGCCAGTGTGTTGACGCCAGCGGTCTCGAGCCACTTCTGCGACCAGCCGGACAGGTCGCGGCCGCTCGTGGCCTCCAGCTCGACCAGCAGGTCGGACAGCTCGGTGTTGCCGAACGCGTGCTTCTGGAAGTACTGACCGACGCCGGCGAAGAAGGCGTCGATGCCCACCCACGCCGCCAGCTGCTTCAGCACGGAGCCACCCTTGGCGTAGGTGATGCCGTCGAAGTTGACCTGCACGTCTTCGAGGTCGTTGATCGTGGCGACGACCGGGTGCGTGGAGGGCAGCTGGTCCTGGCGGTACGCCCAGGTCTTCTCCATCGCGTTGAAGGTCGTCCACGCCTCGGTCCACTCGGTCGCCTCCGCGGTGGCGATCGTCGACGCCCACTCGGCGAAGGACTCGTTGAGCCAGAGGTCGTTCCACCACTTCATGGTCACCAGGTCGCCGAACCACATGTGCGCCAGCTCGTGCAGGATCGTGACGACGCGGCGCTCCTTGACGGCGTCGGTCACCTTGCTGCGGAAGACGTACGTCTCGGTGAACGTCACGGCCCCGGCGTTCTCCATCGCGCCGGCGTTGAACTCGGGGACGAAGAGCTGGTCATACTTGGCGAAAGGATAGGGGACGCCGAACTTCTCCTCGTAGTACGCGAACCCCTCACGCGTCTTGTCGAAGATGTACTCGGCATCCAGGTGCTGCCAGAGGCTCTTTCGGCCGTAGACACCGAGCGGGATGACGGCGCCCGAGGCGCTGGTCAGCTCGCTGAAGGTCGCTTCGTACGGGCCGGCGACGATGGCGGTGATGTAGGACGAGATCCGCGGGGTGGGCTCGAACGCCCAGATCGCGGCGCCACCATCGCCGGCCACCGGCTCGGGCGTGGGGGAGTTGGAGATCACCTTCCAGGCGGCGGGCGCCGTCACGGTGAAGCGGAACGTCGCCTTCAGGTCGGGCTGCTCGAACACGGCGAACACGCGACGGGAGTCGGGAACCTCGAACTGCGAGTAGAGGTAGACCTCGCCGTCGACCGGGTCGACGAAGCGGTGCAGGCCCTCGCCGGTGTTGGTGTACAGGCAGTCGGCGTCGACGATCAGCTCGTTCTGGGCGCGCAGACCCTCCAGCACGATGCGAGAGTCGCCGAAGGCGGACGCGTCCACCGGGGTGCCGTTGAGCGTGATCTCGCGGACGTCGCGGGCGATCAGGTCGATGAACGTCGACGCACCTTCGGTCGCGCCGAAACGCACGACCGTGCGTGAGCCGAACACCTCCGCCCCACGGGTGAGATCGAGCGCGATGTCATACGACTGCGTGTCGACGATCGCGCGGCGCTCCTGCGCCTCGATGCGGGTGAGGTTCTCTCCAGGCACTGCGGTACTCCCGTGGGTGAGGGGTGGGGTCTGAACCATCCGGCACTGCTGGCGCCGACGGCAACCCATCCAGCCTACGCGGTCGTCGTTTCACGCTGCACGTGGCTGCGGGCGTGTGCGATGGCGGAGGGGAGGTCGGTGAACAGGTGGTTGTGGTGGCGCAGGGCGGCCAGCACGCCCACCGTGCGGAACAGGTCCTCGTGTCGGGGCTGCACGCCCTTGATGAGCACGGTGATGCCGCGGCGCTCCAGCGTCTGGGTGATCTCGCCGAGCATGTGCGCCCCCGTCGCATCGACCAGTTCCAGCTGACTCATCCGCATGATGACGACCGACACGTCGCGAACCGCGTCGACTTCGGCCGACACCCGATCAGCGGAGGTGAACGACAGCGGCCCGTCGAAGCGCAGGATCGCGATCCGTTCGTCGCCCGGTTGCGTCTGTCCGCGCACGGCTTCGCGCCGCACCTGCGACGCCTGCGACATGCCGCGCAGCGCGAAGAAGCCCGCGAAGGCGACGCCGATCACGACCGCGACGATCAGATCGAACGAGACGGTGATGACCGCCGTGGCGACGAAGGCCACGGCATCCGCTCGCGTGGAGCGCAGGATGGCGCGGACGGTGTCGAGATGCACCATCCGGACGGCCGTGACCATGAGCACGCCCGCGAGGGCTGCCAGCGGGATCTGCCCGACGGGGCCGGCGGCCGCGAGCACGACCAGCAGCAGAACGACGGCATGCGTCACCGCGGCCAGGCGACTGCGCCCACCCGATCGCACGTTGACGGCGGTCCGTGCGATCGCGCCGGTCGCCGGCATCCCGCCGAACAGGGACGAACCGATCGATGCGAGCCCCTGCCCGATCAGCTCCCGATCCGGGTCGTAGGTCCCCGTGTCACCCAAGCTCGCGGCGACGCGCGCCGACAGGAGCGACTCGATGGCGGCCAGCGCCGCGACCGTCGCGGCCGGGGCCGTCAGGGCCGCGAGGCTGGAGAGGTCGATCGCCGGCAGCGCGGGAGCGGGCAGTGTGCCGGGGAGGGCACCGATCCGGGCCAACGGGGCGCCGACGACGAGGGCCGCGACGGCGACGACGACGATGCCGACCAGAGAGCCGGGCACACTGCGGTGCAGCCGGGGCGCACCCCACATGCATGCCGTGACGACGGCCACTGCTCCCAGCGCCCACGCGGCATACGCAGGGTCGAGAGTGGCGAAGGCCTGCACGGCCGCGACGATCGCGTTGGAGCTGTGCTCGCTCGCACCGGCGACGTGGGACGACACGAGCGCGGGGATCTGCTGGGCGAAGATGATCACCGCGATGCCGAGGGTGAATCCCTCGATGACGGGCCACGGGATGAAGGAGACGGCGCGCCCCAGCCGGAGCACGCCGGCAAGGACCACCAGGACGCCCGCCAGGAGCGTCACCACCACGACGGCGCCCGGACCGTGGCTGGCCACGATCGGAACCAGGACGACGACCATCGCCCCGGTGGGCCCGGACACCTGCACGTGCGAGCCGCCGAAGACCGCGGCGATCACGCCGGCCACGACGGCCGTCACCAGGCCCGCCTCCGCGCTGAGACCCGAGCTCACGCCGAAGCCCAGCGCCAGCGGGAGCGCGACGATGCCGACGGTCACGCCGGCGACGAGGTCACCGCGCCACGTGCGCCGCAGCCCCGCGTAGTCCCGACCCGAGGGCAGCAGGTTGCGGATCCGGACGTTCACGAGCGCGCCGCAGGCAGGGCGGGCAGGGACTGCGCATCGACGAGAAGCTCGCCATCCGCGCTCAGGATGCCGAGAAGCAGCTCACGAGCCGCGGTCAGCAGGTCCGCGACGCGGGGGTCGGCCAACCGGTAGTAGACGTGGCTGGCGCGACGCTCGGACTCGACGAGTCGGTGACGGCGCAGCACGGAGAGGTGCTGCGACAGATGCGAAGCCTCCAGGCCCGTTTCGGACTGGAGGTCCGCGACGCGGACCTCCTCAGCCCCTGCGAGCAGTTCGAGAAGACGGATGCGGAGGGGATGCGCCAGCCCCTTGAACAGGTTCGCCTTGACCTCGTAGAGGGGGCGCTGGCTCTGAGTGAATGGCATGATAAAGCCATCATATCGCCTCTTCACGCGCCGCCGCAGGCACCCCGGGGGCTCCCTAGGATGGGGGCATGCGCATCCACATCGCCACCGATCATGCGGGGCTCGAGTTCTCCACGCAGCTGCAGCACCACCTCGCGGGGCAGGGCCACGACGTCGTGGACCACGGGCCGATCGAGTACGACCCGCTCGACGACTATCCCGCGTTCTGCATCCGCGCCGCCCAGGCCGTCGTCCGCGATCAGGCCGCCGGGATCGAGACGCTGGGCGTCGTGTTCGGCGGGTCGGGAAACGGCGAGCAGATCGCCGCCAACAAGGTGCGCGGTGTCCGCGCCGCCCTCGTCTGGAGCATCGCGACCGCCGAGCTGGCGCGTGAGCACAACGACGCCAACGTGATCTCCATCGGAGCCCGTCAGCACACCGTCGACGAGGCCATCGCCTTCATCGACCGTTTCATCGCCACCCCGTTCTCGGGGGAGGAGCGCCACGCGCGCCGCATCGCCCAGCTGGCGGCGTTCGAGCACGACGGCAGTCTCCTTCCCGACCCGCGGGCAGCGGCGCCCGCGCCGGCGGGTGGCGAGTCCGTCGACGCGATGGATCCCGAAGCCGGCTGATGCCCGAGGGACACTCCGTACACCGCATCGCCCGCCAGTTCGATCGAAACATCGTCGGACGCGAGGTCGCGGCATCCAGTCCGCAGGGCCGCTTCGCCGAGGGCGCCGCGGTCATCGACGGCCGCGAAGCGATCGAGGTGCGCGCTGTCGGCAAGCAGATGTTCCTCGCCTTCGACGGAGACGTCTGGCTCCGGGTGCACCTCGGCATGTACGGCGCGTGGGACTTCGCGGGCGAAATCGAGATCGATCCCACGATCGCCTCGGCCAACGGGCGCATGGGACAGACCAATCAGCGCGGGACCGATCCGGACGCCGTCTACGACGCCGCGGGCGAGAACTCTCTGAGCTCGATCGGCGCGCCGCGCAAGACCCGCGTGCATGTGCGGATGAGTGAGCAGACGCGCGGCCTGGAAGGCGCCGACGACACCGAGTGGCCGCCACCGATCGTCGGCCAGGTCCGGCTGCGACTGCTCACCGCCCTCACCTCCGCGGATCTGCGCGGCCCCACCGCCTGCGAGCTGCAGACTCCGGACGACGTGCAGGCGACGATCGCGAAACTCGGACCCGACCCTCTGGTCGATGATCTCGCCGAGAGCGAGGAACGCTTCGTCGCGGCCGTCCGCCGCAAGCCCACGCCGATCGGTCTGCTGCTCATGGACCAATCCGTCGTCAGCGGCATCGGGAACGTCTATCGGGCGGAGTTGCTGTACCGCGCCCTGCTCGACCCGCACACGCCGGGAAAGCTGGTTCCCGAAGAGCTCGTGCGACAGCTCTGGCGCGATTGGTCGCGCCTGCTCGTGATCGGGGTCGAGACGGGCCAGATGATGACCATGGACGACCTCGACGCCGAGGCCTACCGGCGCGCCATGGCGAGCCGCGACGATCGACACTGGGTATACCACCGGGCAGGGCTGCCGTGTCGCATCTGCGGCACCGAGATCGTCCTCGAGGAGATGGCCGCCCGAAAGCTCTACTGGTGCCCGAACTGCCAGAAGTGAAACACCGATGAGACAGAACCCCAGCTTCACCATGACCGACGTCGCCGAGCTGCGGCGCATCCTCGACGAGAACCCCTGGATGACGCTCGTGAGCCAGGGACCCGACGGTCTGGTCGCCTCGCACTACGCCGTGCTGTTGGACGATGGCCGCGACGATCTCACGGTCGTCGGCCACGTCGGCAGGCCCGACGATGCGATCCACGGCCTCGGGCAGCACGAGCTGCTGGTCATCGCGCAAGGGCCCCACGGGTACATCTCTCCGCAGTGGTACCTCCCCGGACCCAACGTCCCGACCTGGAACTACGTCGCCGTGCACCTGTCCGGCATCCCCGAGATCCTCACGCCGGAAGAGAACCTCCGGGTGCTGGAGCGACTGGTGGCACGGTTCGAGAGCGCCCTGCCGCAGCCGCGGCTGATGTGGCAGCCGCCGAACGATGAGGAGTTCGTCCGGCGACTGGAGCGCGGCACCGTTGGCTTCCGGCTGACGCCCACAAAGGTGGCGGCCAAGCGCAAGCTCAGCCAGAACAAGCCCGACGCGACCGTCGACGAGGTCATCGTGCAGCTGGAGGCCGGCAGCCCCTACGCCGATCCACGGCTGGCGGGGGAGATGCGCCGCGCGCACGAGACTCTCCGGGCCGCGCGTGGTGCACAACTCCGCCTGAACGGGACGGAAGAGGCCTCACCTGCGCCGTCGACGCGTCCTGAGGAGGAGTTGTGAACGGGATGCCGCCGCGAGGCGCGACCGTCGACGTCATCGCCAACGCCCGCCTCACCGGTGCCGACCGGCTCGACCCGTTCGGTGACGACCCGGTCGACATCCACCTCGCCAAGGGGCGGATCGTCGACATCGCCCCGGTGCGTGCCCTTCCCCGACGCGGAGAGGTGCTCGACGCGGATGGCGGCTGGGTGATCCCGGGGCTCTGGGATCACCACGTGCACACCGTCCAGTGGGCACTCGTGGCGCAGCGCGTGGCGCTGGGCTCGATGGGCTCGGCCGCCGAGGCCGCCGCTCTGATGGCCGGTGCGGCGCCGCTCGGCGACGGTCGACGTATCGGCACCGGTTTTCGCGATGCGCTGTGGCCCGACGAGATGACCCTCGCGGCTCTCGACGCGGCGACCGGCGATGTGCCCACGTACCTGATCAACGCCGACGTGCACAGCGTGTGGCTCAACACCGCGGCATTGCGACGCGAGGGCTTCACGGCCGATGAGACCGGTGTGCTGCGGGAAGAACCCGCGTTCGAGATCTCCCGTCGACTGAACGCCGCCGATCCTCTCGTCGGCGACCGGCTGGTGACGGCGGCACTCGACGACGCCGCCGCGCGCGGGATCGTGGGCATCGTCGATCTCGACATGGCGTGGAACGCGAATGCGTGGCGCCGCCGGCTGGATGCCGGGTTCGACGCCGCCCGCGTCCGCTTCGGCATCTATCCGGCGCAGCTCGACCGCGCCCTGGCGGAGGGGCTGGCGTCGGGCGATGCGCTGGATCGGGCGGGGCTCGTCCGCGTCGGGCCGCTGAAGATCATCACCGACGGCTCGCTCGGCACCCGCACGGCAGCATGCTCGCACCCCTATCCCGGCGACCCCCACAACCACGGGCTGCTCACCGTGCCCCCGGAGACGCTCGCGGAGCTGATGACCCGCGCCACCGGGGGAGGGCTGGCGTGCGCCGTGCACGCCATCGGCGACGTCGCGAACTCGCACGCGCTCGACGCGTTCGCGACCACCGGTGCGACCGGCACCATCGAGCACGCACAGCTGGTCGCCCACGCCGACATCCCCCGCTTCGCGCGCCTCGGCGTCGGTGCCAGCGTGCAGCCGGAGCACGCGATCGATGACCGCGATATGACCGACACGATCTGGGCGACGCAGACCGGCATCCCGTACGCGCTGCGTTCGCTGGCGGCATCCGGCGCCAACCTCTTCTTCGGATCCGATGCGCCCGTCGCCCCGCTGGATCCGTGGGCAGCGATGGCCGCCGCCGTGTTCCGGACCCGCGACGGGCGCCCGGCCTGGCGCCCGGAAGAGGGCGTGGATGCCGCGACCGCCCTCGCCGCCTCCACCGACGGCGGATCGCACACCGGCTCGGCACTGTTCCCCGGCGACGTGGCCGATCTCGTCGTGGTCGACCGCGACCCGCTGAGCGCCGCCGAGGCGAGCCTGCGCGCGACAGTCGCCCAGGCGACGATGATCGAGGGACGTCTCACGCACGTGTCATGAGCCCCGACGAACAACGAACGCCCCGGGATCTCCTCCCGGGGCGTTCGTGTCGAGCTGTGATTACGCGGCGAGGTGGGCCGAGAGGAACCAGCGGTCCTTCTCGATGCCGGCCTTGATGGCGATCGCGACGTCCTGGCTGGTGAGGTCGGTCTCGTCGAGTCCGTCGATCGCGGCCTGCACGTCGGAGATGACGGCATCCATGTCCGAGACGATGGCGACGATCTCGTCCTGCCACTGCGCGAAGCCGGCCGGCACCGAGGTGGCGCCGGTCTTCTCGGCGACCGTGGACACGCGCGCGTCGACCGGCAGACCGAGGGCGACGATGCGCTCCGCTGCGAGGTCGGCGAAGCCCTGAGCGTTGCTGACGATCTGGTCGAGGAGCTCGTGGATCGCGATGAAGTTCGCGCCGCGCACGTTCCAGTGCGCCTGCTTGCCGTTGACAGCCAGGGCCTGCAGTCCGAGCACGACGGGCGTCAGGAACTGGGCGGTGCCGGCGGCCGCCTCGGGGCCGGCAGCGGTCATGGAAATGTTCTGCGTCTTGGTCATGATCTCGTCTCCGTTCGTCGGGGTTCTCCCACGTTGATGACAACGCTACCGAGCGCCCTGCATTCCGCAAGGTAGAGAAGGCTGGGCTTACGGATGGGCCGTGAATATGCCGCAGCGACTATCGTCGGCCACATGACGATCGCCGACGACGCCTCGATTCTGTCCATCCCGGCCGGTCGGCCGGTCGTACACGCGACCGCGTTCGTCGCCTCCGGCGCACGCCTGGTCGGCGACGTCACCCTCGAAGAGGGCGCAAGCGTCTGGTACAACGCCGTCGTCCGCGGCGACAGCGCTTCGATCACGCTGGGAGCCGGAAGCAACCTGCAGGACAACGTCTCGGTGCACGTGGATGCCGAGCACCCCGTGGTCATCGGGCGGGATGTGTCGGTGGGTCACAACGCCGTGGTGCACGGGTGCACGATCGGCGATGGCTCGCTGATCGGCATGGGCAGCGTGGTGCTGTCGGGTGCGGTCATCGGCTCGGGGTGCCTGATCGCCGGGGGAGCCGTCGTGCTCGAAGGGTCCGTCATCCCGGAGGGATCGCTGGTTGCCGGCGTGCCCGCCAAAGTCCGCCGCGAGCTCACCGACGAGGAGAAGGCGGGGATCCTCCGCAACGCCCAGATCTACCGCGCGCACTCGGCAGCCCACGCCACGGCATCCGACGCGCGGTGAGGTCGGTGTCGTCGGCACATCGCCACTTCGTCGAGGAACTGGCTCGACTGCTGCCCTGCCCCACGGGGCACTCCTGCGTCCTCGTGGGGATCGACGGCGTCGACGGTGCCGGAAAGACGACCCTCGCCGACGACCTCGCCGATGTCCTGCGGCCCATGGCCCCGGTCGTGCGGATCTCCATCGATGGATTCCATCGACCGCGCCGCGAACGCCACGCGCGGGGCCCCCGCTCGCCCGAGGGATTCTGGCTCGACTCCTACGATTACGAGGCCTTCCACCGTGAGGTCGTCGCCCCCTTCCGGTCAGGGACAGGCACCTACCTTGCCGCGATCCACGATGTCGACAGTGACGCCGACCTCTCCGCTCCTCGGCATCCCGTCCTCGCCGGGGCGACGGTGATCGTCGACGGCATCTTCCTGCACCGCGCGGAGCTCCGCGATATCTGGGACTGCAGCGTCTTCTTGGACGTGCCCTTCGCGGAATCGGTACGGCGCCTGTCTCACCGCGACGGCTCGACGCCGGATGCCGCCGACAGCAGTCAGCGCCGCTATGTCGACGGTCAACGCCTCTACTTCGAGTCCTGCGCGCCCCGCGACCGGGCGTCCATTCTCGTCGACTACTCCGACATCCACGCGCCGGAGATCGTCCGCGCGTCCCGCGGCGACCGCGTGAGGACGGTCGCGGAGGCGCGAAACCACGAACGCGCACCAGGGTTGACGACGGGGTCGTAGCAGTTCGCAACGATCGATGTCGGATCGGCGTAGAGCGCATCGGCGCGACGATGGGACGCGCCCACCCATGCGGCATCGCGAGGGGACAACCGGCCCTCGTCCCGAAGACCGTTCACGAGGGCGAACACGCCGGGGAATCTGCCGTGACGGTTGGGGACGGCGCTCTGGAAGCGCTGGAAGACCGGCGTCGCAGGGATCATGTGGAGGGGATGACGGGAATCGAACCCGCACCATCAGTTTGGAAGACTGAGGCTCTACCATTGAGCTACATCCCCGAGGCCGCCCGCGAGCGGCATCCCGAAGAGTCTACAAGGTCTTGTCGGCTAGACTGACCAACGGCCGTTAATCGGCGCATGCGACCTGAAAAAGTGAGTGCGCGCCCGGGGCGTAGCTCAGCTTGGTAGAGCGCCCGCTTTGGGAGCGGGAGGCCGCAGGTTCAAATCCTGTCGCCCCGACAGAACGACCGCCAGACCTAAGAAACCACGGACGCACACGTGTGCGTCCGGACACGAGGAGAACACAGGCATGGTCACCAGCACCGTCGAGAAGCTCAGCCCCACCCGGGTCAAGCTCCACATCACGGTCACCCCGGACGAGCTCAAGCCGAGCATCTCGCACGCGTACGAGCACATCGCCCAGGACATCCAGATCCCCGGGTTCCGCAAGGGCAAGGTGCCCGCGCCCATCATCGACCAGCGCGTCGGCCGCGGCGCCGTCATCGAGCACGCGGTCAGCGAGGGCCTCGACACGTTCTACCGCGAAGCCGTCACCGCCAACGAGGTCCGCATCGTCGGTCGCCCGTCGGCGGAGGTCATCGAGTGGCCGAGCGACAAGGACTTCTCCGGTGACCTCAAGGTCGAGGTCGAGGTGGACGTGCGTCCCGAGTTCGATCTGCCGGCCCTGGACGGCGTGACCGTCGAGATCGACGCCGTCGACACCGACGACGCCGCGATCGACGCCGAGCTGGACCGCCTGCGTGGTCGATTCGGCACGCTCGTGACCGTCGACCGTCCCGCGGCCAAGGGCGACTTCGTCGAGCTGAACCTCGTCGCCACCATCGACGGCGCCGAGATCGACCGCGCCGAGGGCGTGTCGTACGAGGTGGGCTCCGGCGAGCTGCTCGAGGGCATCGATGAGGCCGTCGAGTCGCTGACCGCGGGCGAGGACACGACGTTCCGCAGCTCGCTCGTCGGCGGCGACCACGCCGGCCAGGAGGCGGAGGTCTCCGTGACCGTCACCGCCGTCAAGGAGCGCGAGCTTCCCGAGGCCGACGACGACTTCGCGCAGATGGCGAGCGAGTTCGACACGATCGCGGAGCTGCGCGCGAGCCTCGCCGAGCGCGTCTCCGAGCAGTCGGTCTACGTGCAGGGTGCCGCCGCGCGCGACAAGCTCATCGAGGCGCTGCTCGCCAAGGTGGAGATCCCCGTCCCGGCGCAGCTCGTCGAAGACGAGGTGCACACCCACCTCGAGGGCGAGGGGCGCCTGGAGGACGACGAGCACCGCGCCGAGGTCACCGAGGCGAGCGAGAAGCAGTTCCGCACCCAGATGATCCTCGACAAGCTCGCCGAGGCGCACGACGTGCAGGTCTCGCAGGAGGAGCTGACCCAGTACCTGATCCAGTCCGCCGCGCAGTACGGCATGGCACCCCAGGAGTTCGTCGACGCGCTCCAGCAGGGCAACCAGCTCCCGGCGATGGTCGGTGAGGTCGCCCGCAACAAGGCGCTCGCCATCGCCCTCGGCAAGGTGTCGGTCGTCGACACCAACGGCAAGGCGGTCGACCTGACCGGCTTCGTCGTGGAGGACGAGGCCGAAGCCGAGGCCGAGGTTGTCGCCGAGGCGGATGAGATCGCCGACGAGGCAGCCGATGCCGAGGCGAAGCCGGCCAAGAAGGCACCGGCGCGCAAGCCCGCCGCCAAGAAGGCCGACACGGATGCCGCCGAGGAGCCGGCCGCCACGAAGCCCGCAGCCAAGAAGCCCGCTGCCAAGAAGGCGCCGGCGAAGAAGGCCGACGCGGAGTAAGTCCACGGGGACGCGTTCCCACGAAGGGTCGGATGCTGCGGCATCCGGCCCTTCGTCGTTGCCCGGGCCGATACGCGCGACACGAGGCTCCGCCGACGGCGAACACGGGCGAGGCGGCGTGCCCGCGCAGATAGATTCAATGGCGTACGGAAACCCGGAATCAGGAGTATCCATGGCTGAACCACTTGTCGCTACGAGCGTCTTCGACAGGCTGCTGAGAGACCGCATCATCTGGCTGGGGTCGGAGGTGCGCGACGAGAACGCGAACGAGATCTGCGCCAAGATCCTGCTTCTCGCGGCCGAAGACAGCGAGAAGGACATCTACCTCTACATCAACTCGCCCGGCGGCTCCATCACCGCAGGCATGGCGATCTACGACACGATGCAGTTCGTTCCGAACGACATCGTCACCGTCGGCATCGGCATGGCCGCCTCGATGGGACAGCTCCTGCTGACGGCGGGAACCAAGGGTAAGCGCTACATCACGCCCAACGCGCGCGTGCTGCTGCACCAGCCGCACGGCGGTTTCGGCGGCACGGCGAGCGACATCCAGACGCAGGCGCAGCTCATCCTCGACATGAAGAAGCGCCTGGCGGAGATCACCGCCGCCCAAACCGGCAAGTCCGTGGAGCAGATCAACGCCGACGGCGACCGGGATCGCTGGTTCTCCGCCGAGGAGGCCCTGGCGTACGGCTTCGTCGACCACATCCGCGAGTCGGCCACCGATGTCATCGGCGGCGGCGGCACCAAGAACTGAAGGAACCGAGAATGAACATGCCCACCGCCGGCATCCCGCAGGGCTTTCAGATGCCCTCCAGCCGCTACATCCTGCCGCAGTTCGAGGAGCGCACCGCCTACGGCTACAAGCGTCAGGACCCGTACAACAAGCTGTTCGAGGATCGGATCATCTTCCTCGGCGTCCAGGTCGACGACGCGTCCGCCGACGACGTCATGGCGCAGCTGCTCGTGCTCGAGTCGCAGGATCCCGACCGCGACATCATCATGTACATCAACTCGCCGGGCGGCTCCTTCACCGCGATGACGGCCATCTACGACACGATGCAGTTCGTCTCGCCCGAGATACAGACCGTCGTGCTCGGCCAGGCGGCTTCCGCCGCATCGGTGCTGCTGGCGGCCGGAGCCCCGGGTAAGCGTCTGGCGTTGCCGAACGCCCGCATCCTGATGCACCAGCCCGCCGTCGGCGAGTCCGGCCACGGTCAGGCGTCGGACATCGAGATCCAGGCCGCCGAGATCATGCGCATGCGCACGTGGCTGGAAGAGACGATGGCGCACCACACCAACCGCACGCAGGAGCAGGTGCACAAGGACATCGACCGTGACAAGATCCTGTCGGCATCCGAGGCCCTGGAGTACGGCGTCGTCGACCAGGTGCTGACCTCGCGCAAGCGCGTTCCGGCGGCACTGACGTCCTGACCCGACGACACCGCGACCGAGGCCCCGCCGTCACCCCCGACTGCGGGGCCTCGTCAGGTGTCGAGAGTTTCACAACCGTGTCGCAATCCGACGAGATGTCGGTCGCAGCGGTTAGGCTCGAATCGCATCCCTGAGAGGTTTCTGGAGGAGGAGCATCATGGCTCGCATCGGTGAGAGCGCCGACCTGTTCAAATGCTCCTTCTGTGGCAAGAGCCAGAAGCAGGTGCAGCAGCTGATCGCCGGTCCCGGCGTCTACATCTGCGACGAATGCGTCGAGCTCTGCAACGAGATCATCGAAGAGCGCATGGCCGAGTCGTCGGACGGCGTCGTCAGCGACTTCGATCTGCCCAAGCCGCGCGAGATCTTCTCGTTCCTCGAGGAGTACGTCGTCGGTCAGGAGCCGGCCAAGCGGGCTCTCGCCGTCGCCGTGTACAACCACTACAAGCGCGTGCGCGCCCACGGCACCCTGCAGTCGGCCGAGCAGCGCGCCGATGAGGTGGAGATCGCGAAGAGCAACATCCTCCTGCTCGGCCCCACGGGGTGCGGAAAGACCTACCTCGCCCAAACGCTCGCGAAGCGCCTCAACGTTCCCTTCGCCGTTGCGGATGCCACCGCACTCACCGAGGCCGGCTACGTCGGCGAAGACGTCGAGAACATCCTGTTGAAGCTCCTGCAGGCGGCCGACTTCGATGTGAAGCGCGCCGAGACCGGCATCATCTACATCGACGAGGTCGACAAGATCGCCCGCAAGGCCGAGAACCCGTCGATCACGCGCGACGTGTCCGGCGAAGGCGTCCAGCAGGCACTGCTGAAGATCCTGGAGGGGACGGTCGCCTCCGTGCCCCCGCAGGGGGGCCGCAAGCACCCGCACCAGGAGTTCATCCAGATCGACACCACCAACGTGCTCTTCATCGTCGCGGGCGCCTTCGCGGGCCTCGAGGACATCATCTCCGCGCGCGTCGGCAAGCACGGCATCGGTTTCGGTGCACCGCTGCATCGCAAGTCCGAGGACCTCAACCTCTTCGGCGAGGTCCAGCCCGAAGACCTCCACAAGTTCGGCCTGATCCCCGAGTTCATCGGCCGCCTGCCCGTCGTGACGTCCGTCGCGCCGCTCGACCAGGCGGCACTCATCGAGATCCTCACCGGACCGAAGAATGCGTTCGTGAAGCAGTATCAGCGCATGTTCGAACTCGACGGCGCAGAGCTGGAGTTCGAGGACGACGCTCTCCGCGCGATCGCAGACCTCGCCGTCGCCCGCAAGACCGGCGCCCGCGGCCTGCGCGCGATCCTCGAGGATGTGCTCGGTCCCATCATGTTCGAGATCCCCTCCACGGATGACGTTGCCAAGGTCATCGTGACCCGCGCAGCCGTCACCGAGGGAGCTCCACCGACCCTCGTGCTGGAGCACAAGCGCAAGAGCGCCTGAAACGGTGTCCGCACCACACACATACCGGGACCAGCCACGCAAAGGCGTTCGCGTGCTCCGCATCGCCGTCGCCATCGTGATGGCTACCCTCATCCTCGCCGGAGTCGGTGCCGTCACCTTCATGCACGCCTTCGGCCCACGCGATGGCGAATCGATCGCGCACGCCCGTGTCGACATGGCAGCGCGCGAACTGGAGCGCAGGGTCAACCAGCCCGGACCGGGCGTGGATGCACAGACGCTTGCCGCCACCCAGTTCACCGGCGCTGTCGCGGGTGCCGACGTGCAGGCATATGCGTGGCGCGGATCGACATCGGATGCTGACGGCGCACGCGTGGACGTTCGCCTTCGCGCGAGTGTCCAGCCGCAGGCGTCACGCGAACTGTTCCAGCCGGGGGTCGCCGCAGGAAGCGCCGCGGAGTGCTTCCGCTTCCACGTCCGGCAGGGTCGCGCGTCCTACCGCCCGATCGAGTGCCCCGCGTCGATGCCGTCCGCGACACCGACGCCGCAGCCTCCCGCGACGGCTTCGCCGTCGCCGACAACCCTTCCGACCCCGTCCGCGGCGCCCTGAACGGCGAAGCGGGAGACCGGGCGTTCGCCCACCGTCTCCCGCCCGCTCGTCAGCCTCCGAGCCCCCGCCGTACCAGGAGGGGGGCGATGTCCGCGTCCCGCCCGCGGAAATCGCGGTAGGCCTCCAGGGGATCCTTCGATCCGCCCACTCCGAGCACCCGCTCGCGGAAGCGATCGCCCCCGGCACGCGTCAAGCCGCCGTTCTCCGCGAACCACTCCACGGTGTCGGCATCGAGCACCTCGCTCCAGATGTACGAGTAGTAGCCCGCGCTGTACCCACCCGAGAACACATGGGCGAAGTATGTCGAGGAGTACCGCGTCGGAACGACGGGGTTGTCCAACCCGATGTCGGCGAGGGCCGCGGCTTCGAACGCGGCGACGTCCGCCACAGCATCCACTGTGTCGATGTCCAGTCCGTGCCAGGCCTGATCGAGCCACGCCGCCGCCAGATACTCGCTCGTCGCGAACCCCTGGTTGAAGGCTTCGGAGGCGTGAAGCCTGTCGACCACATCGGCGGGCAGCGGTTCACCGGTGTCGATGTGCCGCGCGTACGACGAGAGCACCTCCGGCCAGAGGATCCACATCTCGTTCACCTGGCTCGGAAACTCCACGAAGTCGCGGAAGACGGCAGTCCCCGCGAAGTGGGGGAAGGTCACCGTCGCGAACAGGCCGTGCAGCGCGTGCCCGAACTCGTGGAACATCGTCGTGACCTCGTCGAGCGTCAACAGCGTCGGCTGCCCGGCGGCCGGCTTGGGCACATTGAGGTTGTTCACCACGATCGAGCGCGTACCGCGCAGGTGCGACTGGGTCACGATCGAGTTCATCCACGCCCCGCCACGCTTGGTGTCACGCGTATACAGGTCGAAGAGGAACAGACCCAGCTCGGAGCCGTCTGCGTTACGGACCTCGAAGACGCGAACGTCGGGGTGGTACGCGGGCAGATCGGGGCGCTCGGTGAACGTGACGCCGTACAGCGCGGTCGCCGCATGGAACACGCCGTCCACGAGCACCCGCTCAGCCTCGAACCAGGGCCGCAGCGCCGTGCGATCCACGGCATACTCGGCGGCGCGGACGCGCTCCGTATAGAACGCCCAGTCGTGTGCCTCGAGCGGGAACGGCTCGGACCCGGCATCCACCATCGCCTGCAGGGCCGCCTGCTCCGCCCGCGCGTTGGCCGCCGCCGGTGCGGCGAGCTGCCGCAGCAGCGCGTGCACGGCCTCGGGAGAGCCGGCCGTCTCGTCGCTGGTCACGTACGCGGCGTGACTGTCGCAGCCGAGCAGGCTCGCGCGCTGCGCACGCAGACTCACGATCTGACGCAGCACGTCGCGATTGTCGTTCGCGTTTCCTCGAGAGCCCCGGGATCGCGAGGCCTCGAGCAGACGCCGGCGGCTCTCGCGGCGCGTGAGACTGGACAGATACGGGTGTCCGGTGAAGAGCGTGAGCGTCACCACGTACCGGTCCGACAGTCCGCGGTCGACGGCGTTCTGCGCAGCGGCAGAAAGTTCGCCCTCCGTCAGCCCGTCGAGCTCGTCGGCGGAGTCGAAGACGACGGCGAGCTCATTCGTGTCGGCCAGCAGGTTCTTCTCGAACGTCGTCGTGAGCACCGACAATCGTTGGTTGAGGGCCGTGAGCTGCTGCTTCTCGGCATCGTCGAGTCCCGCGCCGGCGTGCGTCATCTCGCGGAAGCGACGTTCGACGAGGTAGTACTCCTCTGCGGTCAGTCCGAGCGCGTCGCGGCTCTCATAGACGGCCTGCACCCGCGCGTACAGGGCTCCGTCGAGCTGCACGGCGTCGTGGTGCGCGGCCATCAGCGGCGCAAGCGTCTCTTCGATCTCCTGGATCTCGGGCGTCGCGTCGGCTGAGGAGACCGTGTAGAAGGTGCGCGCGACCTGGCCCAACAGCTCTCCGGCGCGCTCCAGCGCGACGATCGTGTTCTCGAACGTGGGGGAGGAGTCGTCCGCGACGATGGCGTCGATCTCCTCGCGGTGACGCGCGAATCCCACGGTGAAGGCGGGCAGGTAATGCGCCGGCGAGATCGACGGGTAGTCGGGCAGGCCATAGGGCAAGGAGGAAGGAACCAGCAGAGGATTGGCGTCGACATCGGTCATCACTCCAGCGTAGGACGGAAAGTACAAGCCTCTGCTTGCAAAGCATTCTTTGCAACGCTATCTTTGCACCATGACAACAGACGATGCCGCTCCCGGAGCCCCGCGCGAGCGGGCGGAAGAGCACCCCCTCGATCCCGGAGCTCTGCGCGCGCTCGCGCACCCGCTGCGGATCGAGATCTACGACATCCTCAATCAGTACGGGCCGCAGACAGCCAGCTCGCTCGCGGCGATGACGGGGGAGTCCTCCGGGGCGACCAGCTATCACCTGCGCGCGCTGGCGAAGCACGACCTCATCCGAGAGGTCAGCGGTCGTGGCACCGGTCGCGAGCGGTGGTGGGAGCGGCCCAGGGGCGGCATCTCGTTCACCAACCCCGAGGCGTTGAAGACACCCGCCGGCAAAGCCGCGACGCAGCTCGTGATGAGCGAGTTTCTCACCCGGCGTCACCAGCAGTTGATGCGGTACGTCAACGAGACCTTGACCTCTCCCGAAGGCCTCGACGAGGCCACCGCGATGGTCGCCACATCGACCCTGCGACTCACGCCGGCACAGACGGAGGCGCTCATCACAGAGATGCACGAGCTCGTGCTCCGCTACGGCGATCTCTACCGCGACCAGACCGGCGCGGACCTCCATCCGATCAGCATCCGCACCGATGTGTTCCCCCTCCCCGAAGAAGGACTCAGCTCGTGACCGCTCCCACCGCCCACCAGGATGCCGAGACACCGGCATCCTCCCCGCGCCCGCGTGTGCACCGTTCCCCCCTCGGGCGCGGCTTTCGCACCCTGTGGTCGGCAGCGGTCTTCAGCAATCTCGCCGACGGGATCGGACGCACCGCGGTTCCACTCATCGCCATCACCTTGAGCTCCGACCCTCTCGTGATCTCCGCGTTGACGGCCCTCGCGTTCCTTCCGTGGCTGGTCTTCGGGTTGCCTGCGGGAATGATCGTGGACCGCATGGACCGTCGCCATGTCATGGCGCTGGCCAACGTGATCCGCGGCACCGTCGCACTGTGGCTCGCGATCCTCGGGGCATCGGGAAGCCTCAGCCTCTGGGCGCTGTTCGTCGCGACGCTGGTGTTCGGGTTGGGCGAGACCCTGTTCGACAACGCCACGAATGCGGTCATCCCCGGGGTGGTCGAGCGGGATCAGCTCGACCGGGCGAACGGCTGGATCCAAGCCGCCCAGGTCACCGTCGACAGTTTCATCGCCACACCGATCTCCGGCGTCCTGTTCGCCGTCTCGCTCGCGTTGCCGCTCTGGATCGGCTCAGCGGGCTACCTCGTCCCCGTCGTTCTCGCTCTGTTCCTGCCCCTCTCGGCGGCACGCTCCCTTCGCACCGTCCCTGATCCGGCCGGCTCAACAGAGCCCGCCACGCCGCGTGCGGGCACACGCGAAGCGCTCGCCTACCTGTGGCACCACCGGTATCTGCGCACGATGGTGGTCTTCACCGCCTTCACCGGATGCGCACTCGCCTTCGCGCAAGCCGTGATCATCCTCTTCTTCGTCGATGCGATGGCAGTCCCGGCGGCCGCGATCGGGTTCGTCACCGCCGGCCTCGGCGTGGGGGCCCTCTGCGGATCGCTCCTCGCGCCCCGCCTCGTCGCCCGATGGGGCCGGGGGCCGGTGATGTTCTGGGCCATCTTCAGCGGGGGCGTCGCAATGCTGCTCACCGGCATCGCACCGTCGGTCTGGACGGCCATCATCGCCTTCGCCCTCGCCGCGTGCGCGGTGTCGATCTGGAATGTGCCGTGGGGCAGCCTTCGTCAGCAGATCATCCCGCCCGAAATCTTCGGCCGGGTGCTGGGGGTCACGCGCGCCCTCACCTGGGGGCTGTTCCCGATCGCGACGATCCTCGGCGGCCTCGTTGCGCGTATCGATCTGCGTCTGCCCTTCCTCATCGGTGGAGCGGCGACGGCGATCGTCGCTCTCTTCGGCGTGCGACTGCTGATCGTCGGAACACGGCAGGCGGGCGCGGAGATCGCCTGAGCGCGCTCGAGACGGCGGTGTCGGAGGGGGTCCCTACGGTCGACGACATGGGACGAATCGTCTTCGACACCGCCGTCTCGCTCGACGGGTTCATCGCCGATGCGGAGGGCTCCCTCGCCTGGCTGTTCGCTGCGGCGGGTGGGGCCGACCCCGATCCGGATCTGCTTCCCTCGAACGCCGGCGTGCTCGTGGAGGGAGCGACGACGTACGACTGGGTGCTCGCCGCGGAGGACGTGCTGGCGCACCCCGAGCGCTGGCGGCAGCTCTACGCAGACACACCCACGTTCGTCTTCACCACGCGCACACTCCCGACTCCTGCCGGCGCCGATGTCACCTTCGTCTCCGGAGCGGTCGCCGAAGCCCTGCCCCGCATCCGCGCCGCAGCCGGCGATCGTGACATCTGGGTCGTCGGCGGCGGCGACCTGGCGGGTCAGTTCTTCGATGCCGGCGCCCTCGACGAGATCGCCGTGTCGATCGCCCCCGTCACGCTCGGCTCGGGGGCGCCTCTCCTGCCTCGGCGCATCGAGTCCGAGCATCTCTCACTGCGATCGGCGGATGTGGCCGGGCCGTTCGCTCGGCTCGTCTACGACGTCGTCACACCGACGCGGGCCGACGGCTAGCTGTGCTGCCCAGGGACGTTGGTCAATCTGCTGATGGGTGGGTGGCCGCCGATCGCGGTGTGGGGCCTGTGGTGATTGTAGGAGTGCAGC